>JAZJXT010000007.1:0-10838 GCA_040390725.1 Patescibacteria group bacterium | reverse complement strand
AGTTCCTGAAAGAATTGAAATTACTTAAACCAAGATCAGCAATTGACCGGAATGAAAACCGGGAACGAATGAAGGTTGCTGAACAGATTAAAAACAAAAGGGAACTACAATTGCAGAGTGACGAATATCAGGTAACACCGGACTTTAAAAAGAATATTGATTTTGTCCGGTTCTTTCAGAATTACCTGAATAGTTATACGAAAAAAGATAAAAGGGTAATGTCAGGTTGCTTTAACAAACTGAAAGAGTTTATGAAAGAAGAAAGCCTAATTTCATTAACAACTAAGCAGGTCAATGAAGCTTTGGTAAGCGACTTTAAAGAATACCTTGAACAAACCCTAAACGGTGAAACTCCTGCAAATTATTTTAAAAAATTCAAAAAGGTTTTGAAATATGGTGTAAGGGAAAAGATTTTTTCGGTTAATCCTGCTCAGGAACTAACAGCAAAAAGAAATGAAGGTATCAAAAAAGAAATTCTAACCTTTGATGAAATCCAAAAACTTGCTAAAACAGCCTGCACTAATGATGATATGAAAAGGGCATTTTTATTTAGTTGCTTGACCGGACTTAGATTTTGTGATATAAAAATATTGCAGTGGAAGAATATTAACGGAAAGGTTTTAAAAGTTACACAACAAAAAACAAGTAAGCCAGTAAGCATTAACCTCAATGAAAATGGACTTGAAATTTTGGGTAAAACTGGTAAAAGCAATGAATTGGTGTTTAAAATCCCTTCCAATACAGCTTGCAGAAAGAATTTACTGGTATGGTGCAAAAATGCAGGTGTTAAGAAAAAAATAACTTGGCATTGCGCAAGGCACTCGTTTGCAACAAATATTATTTTTTATGGCAGTGATGTGAATAGCGCCAGCTCCTTGCTTGGACATAGTTCTTTGGCATATACGCAAAGATATGTTAGAGTAGTAGAATCTCTCAAAGAAAAAGCAGTTGACAGTTTACCATCCCTGAAACTTTAAGAATGAAACAAAGCGAACACAAACCAAAACGGGTAAAAGCAAATAAAAAGGAAATCGAAAAAAAGATTGATGCTGATTTCCAAAGAAAATATCGCTTCATTGCTCCGGGAAAAGGGAAACAGGAATTTATTCTCCCGGATGAAACTCCCTTAAATAATATGTTTGGACATCCCCGCCCTTTTGTTAGAGTTTCACCGGAGGGAAAATTTTCTTCTAAGGGGGAGCATGGCCACCTTAAATTTTATTATATCCCTAAAGATACTTATGAGAAAGTAATAGCCTTGTTTAATGAGTTTCAAATTCCTAATGACCTGCACAAAGACTTAATTTGGGTATTTCTCAGTATGTTTTTCGCATCATGTGAAGCACTTTTAGATGACCAACTTCGCAAAGAATCTGAAAACCATAAAATAGAATTTGTTAAGTTATTCAAAATGTTAGAAAGCTTGGAAAATAGTACAATCTTCATAAGAGAAGTGAAAATCGCATATAAAGATGTTTTGGAGGGTAGGGACAAAAAGGGTTTACAAAACTTAGGTAAAATGAAGTATGAAAAAATTGCCGGAAGTATTGGAATTAATTTAATATCAAAAACTTTAAAGACGTTCAAAAGCATTCCCGATTTTGCTTCAACATTTGAAACTTCCTATAATGTATATGTGAGTGAAAATTACCCGCCATTCCATAATTGGGGGCATAAGAATAAAGAAAAGTATTGGCAAAGCTTTTTTTCACATCAAATTTACGACTATCTGTTTAACCGAATTTTCAGGTCTGCATTTGAACTATTTGACAATCCCGATAAATTCCAAAAGGAAGTTCAAATTCTTAAAATAAAATATCCAAAAAGCAAGCTATTCCTATTTATTGGCAAACTAATGATGCTGTCTGAATTGCTAAAAGTTAACCCTAATACAGAGGAGGAAGAAATAAGTAATCAAATAAAAAAGAAACTTGCTCCGTATTTAAAAGCTGAAAAGAAAAGGACGCAGGAAGCAAATGACTAAAATGCAAAATCCAATAACGGTAAGTATATAGCCACAAATCTCATTTGGGATTATTAAAGGGAAAAATGTCCTTCTTAAATTTTTTCCGTTTTTCCCTCAATACTTCTTTTCACTGCATTTTCCTTTGCACCGGGAATAACAAATACCCGGTAAAATGTCAGAAAAAAACATCATTCAAAAACTTGAACAGCTTGAAAAGCTAATTACAAACCAGTCCTTGCTGCAAAAGCCCATCCTCAACTTTCAGGAAACTTGTCTTTATCTTGAAATCAGTGCTTCTTATTTGTACAAATTAACAAGCCGAAAAGAAATTCCTCATTTCTGTCCCAATGGTAAAAAACTCTATTTTAATAGGGCAGAATTGGACAATTGGCTTTCCCGCAATCGCATGGCATCAAACGCTGAAATTGAAGTTCAGGCAGCAACTTACGTTACTAACAAAAAGCGATAAATTAAAGTCACCAAAATTAAAGCCCGCTCAAATTTTAGTAGATGAAAGCGGGCTTTAAAAAAATAAAAAATTCAATGGACAAATATAATGATTTAAATAATAGTAATAAAAAGCAAATAGACTTAGACCTCTCTGCTTTTTTAGACCGCGATAATGCTGTTTTGAAAAAGTATGGCTACCTACAAATAACCGATTCGACAAATATCCCCCCTCCAATAGAAATCATTAGAATTAGTGGAGAGTTAATCAGCACCGAGGGGAATATAACGACTATTTCCGGCGCATCAAAAAGTGGTAAATCTGCTTTTACCGGGGTGCTAATTGCAGGAGCCATTGCAGAGAGTGAATATGACAATTTACCCGATGTCACAGTAACCCCCGCTAATGGTAAAGCAGTCCTTCACTTTGATTCCGAACAGGCACGACATAAGCATCAAAAAAATCTAAAGAGTATTTTCAAGAGGGCAGGGCTAAATAGCTGCCCGAAAAATTTACTCAGCTATAATATCAGAGAGGAGGATGTAGAAAATTATTGCATGATAACAGAAGAAATTGTTTATGCTGCTTTTGAACAATTTAATGGAATACATCTTATTATAATTGATGGGGGAGCAGATTACATAAGGGACGTTAACGAACCGAACCAAAGTAATGCACTCGTAAAGTTTTTTGAGGATTTAGCAATAAAATTCAAGACAGCAGTTATTGTAATTGTTCATGTGAATCCTAACAGCGACAAAGAGCGTGGACATTTTGGGAGCCAGCTTCAAAGAAAGAGTGAAAGCGTATTGTCAATAAAAACAGAAGGTGATATTAGCTTTTTAGAGCCTAAATTATTGCGTAGTGCAGGCAGGGGAAATATACCATTAATTCAATTCATGTTCGACAAAGAAAAGGGTTATCATGTTTATTGCGGTATTAAGCCCCAAGAGGAACAAGGAGTGAAAGATTTAAAGCGAATTGAGAAAATAAAAGAAACAGCAAAAACAATTTTCGCTCCGCCAATAGCATTGACCTATAAGGATTCGCTTGATAAAATAATGAAGCATACGAGCAAACAGATTGCTACTGCCAAAGATATGTTTAAGGAAATGAAAGCGCATGAAACAATAGTCCAGGGAGAAGATAAATATTGGAGATTAAATATGAATATAGGTCAGGTATAACAGGTATAACTATACTGGTATAAAGTATAAATTATACTGGTATAACTGGTATAATCCCCCTAAGGAAGTTATACCATACCATACCTAAAAAGGAATGAGTATCTTAAATAAAATAGTAAGCTATTTTCCAAGTGTAACCGCTACAACGCAAGGAGTGGAGGTGAATTTGCTTGACCTGCTTCAAAGCAATAAACACAAAGAAAGAATACTGAACCTTCGCCAAAGTGAAAAAGAGTTACAAAAGAAACTGAAAGAAAAACTGCCATGTTATACCCCCGCAGGCACATTTAGCCGAAGGTGCGAGAAGGGACTAATTAAGCTTTCAGGACTTGCAGCAGTAGATTTAGATGCTGCGGAGGATTATGATATTATTTACCTGCTCAACCAACTGAAAAAATGTCCTTACATTGCTTATGCGGGTTTATCGTGCAGGGGGCAAAGATTGTTTTGTATTGTGCCTTTCAAATATCCCGATAAGTATGAAAAGCAGTATGAAGAATTGATAAGATCATTTGAGAGAATGGGCTTGCCGATGGGGGATGAATGTCACAAACAGATTTCACAGCCCCGTTTTGTTTCTTGGAATGATGAAAACACACATTTTTTTAACCATGATGCAAAGCCATATCATTTGCTCCCCGTGGAAAGAACTTATCCTTTAATAAAGCCCAATTATCAAAAAAAACGAGCCGCCACCGTTCAGAATAACACCTTTCATTGGTGTTTAGAGCAGATAAATAAAAGTTATTCATTCAGTGAAGGCGCAAGGAATAACTACATTATACACCTTGCCCGGTACTGTAATATGAAAGGACTTCCCGAAGATGAAACCTTAAACGGATGCCTGCAATTTATTCAAACAGATTTCCCGGAAGCTGAAATAAAAAAAATTGTTAGCCATATATACATAAAACAAGCAGACAGCCACGCAAAACTACTTTTAAAACCAAAAGCCCAAAATTTCGATTACAGGGCGTTCAAGCAACCGGAACAGCCCGAACATCAACCGAAGGCGTTTAAGCAGCCTAACCTACCCGAAAAGTCCTCAAAGCCCGAAGAAATTGAAACAGTAAAGGAAACACCACAAATTTCCGAAAGTAATACCGGGCTAATTGAAAAGCCCCGTAAACCCGATATTTTAACAAATGTTGCTTTCATGGGTAAAAGCGGCAATTTGTACGTTCAGAATTTTAAAGATGCCAACATTTACAGGGTTTACAATGATGTTAAGACTTACAATGCTCGTCTGGAAATTCCTAAAGAGTTAAGTAAGCAGGAAGCCTTTGAAGATTTTAAAACGTGGATTGAACTAAATACGAAGCCTTATTACTGGATTAAATAGTTTGCTGAGAATACAATAAAAAATAGTTACCCCCCCTCAAAAAATTTCGCGATTTAGGGTTGCTCAACTATATTTATATTTTAGCTTGCTCTGCTTCGATGATTTCTTTGGCTGCTGCTTTAATATTATCCATCAAATCAATAAATTCTGAATCTCTTTTAAGTGTATCAGTATTTATACCAGTATTCATTTCTAATAAATAAGCATATAATTTTTCATGCTGCTCGTTTTTTCGATTCAAAAATATTTCAATAGCAAAACTACTTTTATTAATTGAAAAATGCCGTTCCCTTTCTTTATTGGGATCACCTGATTGAGTATAATAATAAACCATTAGATTTGCAAGGTATTCAGTTACCTCTTTTCTGAAATCATCGACCCATTTTGCGGCTAAATCTTTGCGAGTTGAAAGAGAAACATTCTTATTACTATTTTCAATTTGAGATGCCACATTTTTGTTACTATAATATAGAGCGGCAATACCAACAATAGCCGGAGACCAGTTCTTAACAAGGTAAGTTAAAAAATCGATACAATTCATTCAGCTATTTTAGTCATTAATTTAATTGATGCCAATTTATGTGGTTTTTTATTGAGCGCAAATTTTACAAGCACGTTTTTTGTAAACATTTACTGCATCAGCTTTGGTAACTGTAATAATTTTGTGAGTACATCTTGAAAGTCCTTTACAGTTTTTATCAACATGATATGCAACAGAGGTTTGGCTATCGCATACATAAACCGAATCTCCTTTAGGAGTAACGAATGATGTAAGAATTGCGAATGCAGATAATACTGCGAGTGTTTTGATTGTTTTCATGTTTGTTGGTTTTTAAGGATTAATATGAACTTCATAAGCTTTACCGTTTTCGCCATCTATATGTGCATTACCGTCTTCATCAATTTCTCCGGCGGAAATATGGCTTTCATCAAGCCACCCCCCATTTGGGAAATTTATTTGAACAACCTCCCCGTTTTGAACTTCCACATCAAGAGTATATATATTTGAAAACCCGGTTTCGGAATTATAGTATTCTACTGTTGCCGAATGAGTGCCGTCTTCAATACTATTATCATTGCCGTCCTCCTCTTTATTATCATCATTATCTTTGTAAATATAGGTTCTTTTTGTGTTTTCTGAGGAGACCCTATTTCGTTCAATAATTTGTTTGTCTTTTATAGGGTAAGAATTGTTTACCGGATTAGTTTTTTGTTGGTTTGGTGCACAACTAATGACAAACAATAAGAAGATGAATAAATATTTCATGGCTTTTTATAAAAGACGCTTAAATATGCAGAACTAATTTCCAATACGCCTTCACTTCCATATCCGGCATATCCAAAGTACCCCCTAAATTTTACATAATAATTAGTCCCTTTAATTTCATATAAATCACCATCCGCATCTGAAAGAGAGGCTTCATAAGTTCCAACTTTAGGAGATTCAACCTTTTTATAAATAAATGAAATCTGATGACCATTATTATCCAGACTGCCGTATGGCAAATCAACTTTTAAATAATAATCATCTACCGTATAACTGCTCCAGTTTGAATAAGAAGAATTATTTGAGGAATTAGAATAAGAGGGAGTATAATAATCCCCATTTTTAGTTCCGGGTTTTCCCGTGTACGGATTATAGTTTCCTTTTGTAGAATAATTGTCGTTTTTAGTGCTATTTGGACTACTCCTATAATGTGGAGCAACGTAAGTACCGTTCTTTCGATAATATCCCTCAACATAGACCTGAGAAGATGCTTGAAAAGTTATTACTAAGAAAAGCAGGAACAGCAAATTCTTTATTGCTTTCATAGTGATAGATTTTGTATAAAAAGTGTGTGCTTTATAAGATGAGATACTGAATACCTATTTTGACTTCAAATCAAATTTATACAATTCCAAGTTTGTAATTGCGGAATTTATTATTTTCATTAATTGAACCTCTCAAGTTCTTCATGGTTCCTATCAGAAACATCAAAAATATCTTTAAGATAAAATTGTTTTAATACCCCATAATAATATTCATTTCTGATCACGTATCCATTATCATTATTAATCAAAATCTTACAATGGTAAATACTGAAAAGTAACCAATTGTGTTCCCGATTCACAATCACATCTTTCTCGTTATATGGTATATGCTCTTTCATATCACTATAAGAAGGATTAGTTAGTAATAAAACTATTAAACAGATAGCAATGCCAATGATTATTTTTTTCATAAATTTAGTGTTAAAAAAATTTGATTGGGTTTTTTTAAAAATTCTTTTGATGTGCTTAAATTTGAGATAATATTCCTGAGTTATTAGGAAAGTTGGGGTTCCCAAAAATATTGAAATAGGTATAGAATAGAACAATAGTGTTACGACTGTATTGAAATCAAGTTCAGGATACAAATCTGTTATTAAATTGGATACTATTATTCTTACAATAGTATTACTCAACAATACAGAACCCAAGACCCTCCACAATAGCAATATTGAAAGATCATTTGTCTTTTGAATCCGAGTGAATATATTAAAAAATAATGGCGTTAAAAGAATAGTCAATATACTTAAGATGCAAATATCAAGATAAACATGATCTGTATAATACGTAGCCATTGGAAATAGAAAATAGTTTTTATTGAAAAGTAAGTGAATCGTTGAAAATCCTTTTGAATGTTCTATAATAAGATGAAGTGTAAACATCTTTGTTGTTTGCCATTTTGTTAAAAAAATCATCAATTTTATCCTGATATTCAAAATACGAAGATGTAGCGAATTGTTTATACATCTTTAATGTAGAATCTGGTAACTGTTTTAATTCTATTAAACCATACTTGTTTACCAAATCGCTTACTGCTACGAGAGTTTTTTTACTATATTCAAAAGTTGTATCTCGATTTGCCATTTTGTTTTTCCATCCTAAAAAATCATCCATGAAATAAACAGAAAATTCAATATATTCTTTAGTTCCTGTTTTTAGTTCATCGTATTTGGCTTTTGGATATTCAGATATTTTTTTTGAAAATTCATCCATTTCTTCATTTAATTTATAGGTGTCTGTTTCTTTTGCAGGAGCTGTATTTACAAAATAAATAGTGCTTTCTATATCGTCTTTTATTTTTTTGATCCAGTCTACGCCCCTGTAATCATCATGCCAAAACATTTCTACTCCCCTATAAATAGCCCAAGGAGGAATAAACACGGACAGTATTCCATCTCCGTTTCCGTGTTTGTTAAAAGAATGAACCATACCACCAACATAAACAATTGTTCCGGCTATATAACCGATAACTTGGAGTACATCCCAAATTTTATCTTTCATAAACTTTTTGATTAAAATTTCAAAAAAAATGCGTGGAACTCAGCCATTCGCTTTAAGGCTTACCACAGCCCGCATACAAACGACCAAGCCCACGCAGTTTGAGCGTGGGCATCAGTACATCTTGTATGCTTTTTAATTGTGGTAATTTTAAAGCAAGAGGACTAACGCCTATTAAATGTCAAATCAAATGTAAATATTAGTTTTACTTTTAAAAATAAAACTTCCTGATCCTAAAACTTAATCCAGTAAGTAATATACTTCTTTGAATATCTCCAACGCTGCTTCCATATCCTGAATGGCTCATATCCGTTTCCGGCTTTATTATTAGCATCAACAAGCCGATGTTCCTTTCCTTTAATCCTTGCCCCCAATTCCCTAATAAATTCACCTCTTGCTATTAATACTTGCAAATGCTGTTCCTCGAATTTCACCGCACCTTCAAACGGTTCCCTATCCTCGTCAAAATCTTCAAAAGGTTTAAAACCGCCCCAACCTATCATGTTAATTTGATTATCTTTAATTGTTCCATATCTTAGCTCAATCTTTTTTCAAAAGCAACTTTATTTGAAATGTTTAAAGAGGAAGAATATAAAAGGGCATTAAGAGAGGAGTTATCAAAAGAAATACATGATGCTAAAGCACGTATTGTATTATTAAAAGCTCAACTTGACGATTTGAAATTTAGCACCAAACCCGAAGACCAGGAACATTGCCACCAATTAGAACAGGTAATAAATCTATTGGAAATACTCTCAAGACCGATTGAGGATTATTAATATTTATTATGAATCAAGAAAAAGATAAAAAAGTTGAAGTTTATAAAAGCTACGGCAAAGCATTTGTTTTATCGCTCTCAGCGGTTTTAATGGCTCTAATTTTCGCATTTTGCTTTGTTAATTCCTTTGGGAGTCTGTCAGAAACAACAAATCTTATTATTGAGATTATTGCAAATGTGTTTTTTGGAACTGGTGTAATTGGTTTATTAGGATTGAAAATATTAACATGGGGACAAGACAGTCCACAAGAGAAACTTGATGACTTTCTTTATAAAGCCGTATTTTTAGTTGGGTTATTTCTCTATTTTATTCCAAAGTTTATTTCCTTTTTTATTTAGTAGAAAAAATTGGTTATGGAAGATATATACTTTGAAATATTAGAATACTTGTACGACAGAAGAAACAATAGGATTCCATTAAAAGAACTTGAAACTTATTTTAAAAAACTATATGGCACAGATTGGGTAGATTTCGTGGTTGGAACTATTTGGGGTTCGAGAGAATTTGCATATAAGGAAGGAGAATTTATTAAAATTACTGAAAAAGGAGTGCGCGAATATTTAAAAGAAAAAACACACAGAAAAAGTTCAAAAAAATATCTCCTACGGCAAAATATACAAAACATACTTACGATTTTTATTGGCATTGCAGGCCTTGGATTGACAGGATATACTATTTATCAAAACAAGGAAATTAATAAACTAAAAACTCAAATCGAAACTTTAAATAACCAAGTAGTTAAACAGGATAGTTCAATTAAAGAATTAAATAAACCTTTGAAAGTAGAAATAAAAGCGAAAAAATAAACACAATATTTACATTATTAAGGATAAACAAACCCCAATGTAAAAACAATTTGAGCTTTCGGCGTAGGTGAGGTACTGCAAAAGACCGATATTATGCCCCCTTTACATAGATGAACCGATTGCCAAAAATAAGCCCGTACGGCCATTTTCAGGCCACCCGGTCAAATATTTCTTTAAGTTCTTAGCCTTGCTTGTCAACGGTAAATTTTTATTTAAAAAGCGAAAGAAACAAGTTACCCTAAAATGCCCTAAATTTGAACTGGTTTAAGATTCGCTTCATTAATACAGCTATGTCAAGAGATCAAATAAATGAGTTATCACGTTCCAGTTTTATAAAGTATCTGTCTGAACTAAAAGCGGTTAAAGGCATTACTACTTATCGCATTCAGAAAGATTTAAAGATCAATTCAGGCACTCTTAGTAATTATTGCTCCGGGAAGCGCAAATATCTTTCACTTGATGTAATAACGGTTATTAGCATAACTTACAATTACCCGTATACAAGTTTTTAGATAACCGACTGATTCTAAATATGTGCTTTCCCCTATATTTAGATTTAGGGCAAAAAGCAGGAATAGTTCAATTCTTGTTACTCTATTGTTACTTTATGATCAAAAAAAATCCTGAAAGCCTTACCATAAAAGCATTTCAGGATTAATACAAGTAGCCCGTAGGGCTATATAACCTACCTTACTGCACTATACCACACCCGCTATAATCCCTATAAATGCTCATTTATATATTTTTGATAACACACCGTTTTCCTTTCTTTTACTAATTTTTGTTACTCTATTGTTACTTTCAAAATAATTGCTATACATTTGTGCAAGTAAGGGCAAACAACAAATAAACAAAAATAAAATGAGCGTAATTTTAAGAAAAAGAAAGAACATGGATGGTACAACTTCCCTCCTGCTTGACATTTACCATGATGGAAAAAGGCATTATGAGTTCCTGAAAGAATTGAAATTACTTAAACCAAGATCAGCAATTGACCGGAATGA
>JAZJXT010000006.1:0-130035 GCA_040390725.1 Patescibacteria group bacterium | reverse complement strand
CTTGCGGTACTCCTGTTTTCAAGACAGGTGCACTAAACCACTATGCGACGCCTCCGCGAATTTGCCAAATTATTATTTCTTCTCTTCTTCCTGTTTTGAATTTTTAGAGAATATACTATTAAACGCTTGCGTTACTTCGGGTTGTTTTTTCTTTAGGACGCCGAAGACGTAAATCATATCGAGGATGCCTAGTGTGTTTAATATAACGAGCACCACGAACCACTTTTTATGTTTGTTTTCTACGGCAAGCCAGACAGAATAACACTTCCAAAGCAGTGTCCAAGCCACTACTACTGCAATTATTAAATTTTGCCCCAAATGAAATCCCATGAGAAAACTTTATCATAAAACATGTTTTTGTGCTAGTATTTCTGATATGAGATTTTTAGGCATAGATTACGGGACAAAACGAATAGGAGTTGCTATTTCTGACGAAAATGGCACTTTAGCATTCCCAAAAGAGATAGTTTTGAATGATGAAAATACATATAAGAAAATCGGCGAGATAATTAAAAAAGAAAATGTTGCGGAAATAGTGGTAGGGGAATCAGTGGATTTTTCTGGTAAATTAAATGCTCTCTCGGCGAGGATAGATGTATTTATTTTAGAAATGGCGGAGAAATTTAATCTGCCTATTCATAAACAAAAAGAATTCCTGACTTCTGTCGAAGCACGAAAATCAAAAGATCAAAAAAAAGATTTTAATCAGGCGCAGTCGCACAGCAAAGTGAAACAAATAAAATCTGGACGTATAGACGCCTCCGCTGCCGCACTTATTTTACAAAGATATTTAGACAAAAGAAATAATTTAAAAAAATAATTATTAAGTTTTAATGTTATAATAAAAAGTTTATGATTACATTCGAAGATTTTAAAAAAGTGGAGATGGCGGTGGGGGAGGTTTTGAGTGCGGAAAAAATTCCTGACACGGATAAGTTATTAAAACTTTCTGTGAATTTGGGGCTAAAAAGATTTTCTAAAGAAAATCTTTCGCCCGAACATTCAGCAGAGCTGAATGTTTTAGGGGAAGAAAAAGATATAAGGCAGATTGTTTCTGGAATTTTTGCATATTTTCCTGATCCTTCAATATTGGTCGGCAAGAAATGCATGTTTGTGGCAAACCTAGAGCCTAGAACTATTCGCGGTTTTGAAAGTAATGGAATGATAATTGCAGTTTCGACGGAAGATGGAAAGTTTTCTTTGCTCGAGCCGAATGCTGACATTCCGGCGGGGACTAGGGCAAAATAATCCTCACCCCTGACCCCTCTCCATGGTAATGGAGAGGGGGAGGAATGCCGAAGGCAGGAGGGGTGAGGTGGTATAATCATTTTATGCATTTTTCAGACATTAGATTATTAATAGAAACCATAGGGCCTTTTGGGGTTTTCCTTTTTATTTTTGCCGAATCCGGATTATTTTTCGGATTTTTTTTGCCGGGTGATTCACTACTCTTTACTGCAGGGCTTTTATCATCTGCAGGGCATTTCAATATAGCTTTTCTTTTTTTAGGCGCATTCTTGTGCGCCGTGCTGGGGGATTCTGTCGGATATTATTTTGGCAAAAAAGCCGGCCCAAAAATATTTTCTAAACCCGATTCTTTCTTTTTTAGTAAAAAAAATTTAGACAAGACATCTCACTTTTATGAAAAATATGGCAAGAAAACTATTGCCTTGGCGCGCTTCGTGCCGATAGTGCGTACTTTTGCACCTATTTTTGCAGGAGCAGGCAATATGGAATATAAAACTTTCTTTTTTTATAATATTTTTGGTGGATTTTTTTGGACGGGCATAATGACATTGTCAGGGTATTTTTTGGGTACTCGTTTTAATAATATAGATCAATATATTTTGCCAATAATTCTTTTAATGATAATTATTTCCTTTACCCCGCTTGTCCTGGCATTTTTTAGGAGAAATAAGGTATAATATATACATGTCGCATAAGATGCATAATAAATTTTTCCCTACACCGAAATATCTTTCCAAGCCTTCTTTCGGGCTTGATATTTCTGATGTATCAATTAAATTTTTGGAATTTTTAGAGACGCGTGATGGTGTGCGTTTGGGACGTTTCGGGGAAAGAAGTATTCCATCAGGTATTATCGAATCAGGCAAAATAGCTGAACCGAAACATTTGAAAGATATTCTTTTGTCGCTTTCCAAAGAAGAAGGTATCAGCTCTGTTAGGGTTTCTTTGCCGGAAGAACAAATATATCTTTTTAAATTAAAAGTACCAAGAGAGGGGGCGGGGAATATCCGTGAGATGATCGAGCTCTCTCTGGAAGAGTATGTGCCTATACCACCAGCAGAAGTTGTTTTTGATTATGAGTTATTGCAAGAAGACGAACAAAATTTTGAAGTTGAAGTCGCGGCGATTCAAAAATCAGTCATAGAAAGTTATTTATATATTTTTAAAGATTGCGGGTTGGTGGTGCCGTCTTTCGAGCTTGAAGCGCAGGCACTGGCTCGTGCTGTAGTAAAGGAGGGTGACATGGATGCATACATGATCTTGGATTGTGGTAATAATCGTACCGGTATAGCCATAATAAGTAGGGGGATAGTTGTTTTTACTTCGACTCTCGATACCGGTGGAGAAATGTTGACTAAATTAATTGAAAAGAATTTTAAAGTTACTTTTACCGAGGCGGAAAAAATGAAAATAAAATACGGGCTTACACGCAATACTGAAAATCAAGAAGTATTTTCAACTCTTTTAAATGGTGTTTCTATTTTGCGTGATGAAATAAATAAACACTTTATATATTGGCACACCACCAGGGGGGAAGACGGGAAAGAAAGGCCTCCTATTAAAAAAATAATTTTATGCGGAAGGGGTGCGAATTTGGCTGGATTTTCTGAGTATCTTTCCATAGGTATGCATCAAAAGGTTGAATTGGCGGATGTGTGGAGTAATGTTGCTCTTCCAGCAGATTATATACCCGAGATATCATTTGAAGAATCAATGGGTTATGCTACGGCGATAGGGCTCGCTTTGGCGGATTTAAAATATGATTAATTTATTACCAGTTGAAGAAAAGAAAAACATTGCATCGAAATATCACGTGCGGATGTTTGTGTTTTATTTATACATAGCAGGGGCTTGTTTTTTGATGGCTTTATTTGCATTATTGCCTTCGTATTTCATGTCTTCTGTGGGTGAAAATTTCGCATCTGCAAAACTGGAAAGTTTGAAAAATTTACCGGTATCGGTGCCGGACAAAGAGACCATGGGCGCAATCAAAGACATAAATATGAAAATCTCTTTGATTGAAAATGCGGAAAAAAATAATTTCTCAATTTTGGATAAAGTTGTGGATGAAATTATATCTAGAAAAATGCCCGATATAAAAATAACAGATATTAATTATGAGAAAAAAGATGGAGTAAAAAATATAAAATTAAACGGCGTAGCACCCAATAGAGAGCGACTCTTGTTGTTTAGGCAGATGCTCGAAGCTGACCCTGATTTTTCTAGTGTTGACCTGCCTATTTCTAATTTTGTTAAAGGTGAAAATATTAATTTTGATTTAAATTTAACAGCCAAATAATATGAAAAAACCAAACAACATTATATTTCAAATATTTCTCGCAGTATTTTTTATAGCTATTGCATTAGGAGCGTTCTTTTATATTTTTAACAATTTAAATGCAAAGAATGCAGATTTGATTTTATTAAATCAGCAAACACAAGATGAATACAATAGTCGCGCAAAGATCAGTGCTTTGAATTCCGAAGCAAAAGCTATCAAAGATGAGCGAGATTTATTGGCGGGACATTTTGCTGATAGTTCAGACCCTGTGCCATTTTTAGATACATTGCAAGCATTAGCCAAAAAAGCCGGCGCTAATGCAGAATTTTCTTCTGTTGATTTGAGCAAAGACGGCACCGGACTAGAAGTACAAATCAAAGCAGAAGGGAGTTTTATATCTTTGCATAAATTGATAGCTCTTTTAGAAAATTCCCCATATGAATTCGATTTTTCTTTTTTAGATTTGCAGAAAAAGGTCTTGTCAGATGCGGAAGCAAAATTGTCCAGAGGTACAATATGGTCTATGAACTTAAAAGTAACCCTTATATCTTTTTTAAATAAATAAAATAATAAAAAATATATGAATATAAAAATAAAACTATTTAAAACAAAAAATAAATTCTCTCACAGCAGGTGGAGCAAGATAAGCCCGAGTCAAAACTGGCGCTTGGCCTTGTATATATTACTAGCCATATTTATAGCATCATTTTCTTTTGGGTTTTATCTTTTTATTCAAAATAATAAAGATATAAATGCAGATGTCGCAAATACTCAAGCTTCAAAAGATATGCTCAACTCAAAACGTATTCAAAAAATTCTGGACATGTTCTCTATGCGTGAAAAAAACTCAGCAAATATTTTAAGCAACCCTTCGACTATCTTAGATCCATCTATTTAATTTAGTCACAAATAATTTCTCGTCGCCGCTTTTATGGTTTTGTGCCCCCTTGTGGTCTCGGATATTGTAAGGTGAGACGTCGTAAGGTTACACAATATCCTTTTTGCGACACGGTTAGTGAAGAGCCAGGAAATAATAGGTTATTTTCCACTTTAGTAGATTTTGTCAAATAAAATAATTTTCTAATTTAGCTTATTATTTTAAAGGCCGGTAAAATAGGAACTGTATTTTTTATGGGTTGTTCAAGGTTATTAAAACATGATTCACAAAATACACCTGAAAAGACCTTATCAGTTTTTTTAGTAAAGATTTTTTTTAAATTAGTAAGGATTGTTTTCCTCTCTTTTACTAATAGTTTACCAATAAAAAGATTGCCAAGAATTGGGTGCAGTCCATAATCTTTACAATAGCTTATTGCCTTAATATGTTTTTTCATGTTGCGAGTTTCCCAGCTTATAAGAGTTGCAGAAGAAATATTGTTCATCTTAGTGGCGAATATAATGGTTTAAATTTGAAAGGAGTGTATATTTCTTTTCCTAAAAAAGCGCGAGCAATGGAGCGAGATTGTTCTTTGATGATATCTTTTAGAAATAAATTTTTACCTTTCCATAAAAATTTTTCATTTAACCGAGTAAGCACAGCAGAAGCTATCACGGATTTTCCTTCAGTGGAAAGTCTGTATTCATATTTACTAACTCTTTCAAAACATTTTTGGCGGTCAATTTTTAGTTCCATAAAAAGAGGGAATATTACAGAATCAACAGCAGGCACCCTAAATTCTTCAATTAGATCATATACCAAAGAAGATTTACTGTATCCTTCAGCATGAAGAAGTCCGACACTCGGATCAAGTCCAGCATCAAAGCATGCTTTTTCTATTTCGTTATATATAAATCCATATCCATAATTTACGGCATTATTAAATTTGTCTTTGCCTTGCGGTTTCCTTCCAGGGAAAATAAAAAATTTTCTTAAAGCTGAAAAATAACGTGTGGCTATTCGTCCTTCTATTCCTCGGAGTTGGTCTCTGTCTTTTTTGCCCGCCGGAATGCCATCTATGTTGTCCAGCATCGCTTTTGCTTGTCCTATTTCATTTGTAAGATTTTTTCCATATTTTCCAGCCCAATTATACATTTGAGCTATTTGGTTTTCACATTTTATTTTTATGAATAATTTTGCGAAATCAAAGGATTGTTCAGGAGAAATCGCAACTTCAAGTTGAGCTCTTCGTATTGAAGCCAAACCTTTCGGCTCGCTCGATAAAAATCTTCCTATCGGTTTGCCGAATCTTCCCAAAAAAGATATATCAACGTCATTGTCTAGCGCTAACTTTACGGCATGCATTGTGATAGAAGAAGCGCGAATAATAATTATTTTTTCAATTTGTCTAATAGGATATTCTTCCTTTTTTCTTGAGATGCCTTTGGTTTTTGGAAAAGATAATACAATGCGTTCTTTTGTGCAACTAACTTTCGTACCGTATATGTTTATAAGTAAATCCATATATTTTAATTATATAAAAAATACAAAATATGGGCAAATTAGTTTTTTTAAAATAAAGTATACCAACTTTCGGTAAGTCATGAGCTTATAAAATCCTTATTTTATAAGCTTTTCCCGAATTTAAAAAATTTGACAAAAAATACCCTCTTGCTATACTAATAGTGTCCTTAGAAAACGCCGGCCTGTACGGCGTTTTCCTTTTGTTAATTTTTTAAAGAACAATTTGCTTAATACGCATTTTCCAGTCATTTATATCTAAGTAAAATATTTTGTCTGGGTATTTTGTTATAAGATTTCTCAATTTTGTGGCAAATCTCGATTCATAAAATGATTTTATCATTTTATGGGTATTTGTTCCAGTCATTTGCCAGTCCCACCAAAAGATTTGTGCGAGGTCTTGCCTCACACTTTATTGATTTCGAGCGAGTTAGGATTAAAATAAATTCACATATTTTTACTTTGCTGAGCAAGAATTGCAAATACCGAATAGGTCGAAAGAGTGACTGGTTATTGACTTGAAGTTTTTAACTTGCGCTAAGGCTTTAGTGATAAGTTTCTCGTGGTTTTCATCTACAAAATCTGCCACCTTATCGCAATTAGTGCATATAATGTGATGATGGTGGTCGGTATTTAATTCGTAATACACAGCATCTTTTTGTAAATCCACTCTTTTTATAATTTTCTTTTCTTCAAAAGAAGATAGTGTTCTGTATAAAGTAACTAAGTCGATATCATTTTTCTTAAGTTTATTAAATATATCTTTTGTTGTTTTTGGATGTTTTGTCTCTGAAAGTATTTTCAGCACGGTGAGTCTTGGCAGGGTGTTTTTTAGTCCTGCATTATTTAATATTTTTTTAAAATTTATTTGTATTTTATTTTCTTTCATATTTTTATTATTTATTTTTCAAAATGTAAATTGTAAAAAATACTGCAAGCATTAAAAGCACGATAGCACCCCCGGCGGATATGTTTAAATAAAATGAAAGTATAATTCCGGCAATTACCGAAAGTATAGAAATTATTTCCGCGTATAAAATAGTCTGTAAAAAATTTGTTCGGAATTGTAGAGCGGAAACTGCCGGCACCACTATCAAAGCGCTGATAAGCAGCACTCCGACTATGGGAATAGCCAGGGACACGACAAGAGCAGAGAGTATAATTAGTAAGATATTCATTCGGCGAGTGTTGATGCCGGAAACTTGCGCCGAGTCTTCATCGAAAGTGACATAAAGCAATTCTTTGTAAAATAAAGATAAGGTGATTATGACGACGAGAGCTAATCCAAAAATAGCATATACATCTTGTGTTGTTACTGTGACAATACTGCCGAAAAGGTAATTAAATAAATTTGTATTAAATCCGTGAGCTAGGGAAAGTAAAACAATTGCAAGCGCCAAACTGCCTGAAAGAAAAAGAGACAAAGCAGATTCTCCATATACTTTTTTGGAATTTCGTAATTTTTCCACTCCAAACGATGCGAGGATTGTCGCGCCTAGGCTAGTTATTATTGGAGATATCCCTGTTAAAAGCCCGATGGCTATGCCCGCGAGTGATACATGAGATAGAGTGTCCGCAATCAAAGAATATCTTTTTAATACTAAGAATATACCTATCAATGGTGCTATGATAGCGACAATTATTCCTGCCTCGAGTCCGTGTATTATGAATGTGTAATGAAATAATGACATAAATTTAATGATCGTGATTATGCTTGTGAGGAGTAATTATTTTTACTTTCTGTCCAAAAATATCTTTCGGCTGAATATCTTTTAAGCTTTCTTTTAAATACTCTTGCGGGCTCATATGGCACACTAATGTGCGGTCGATGCAGGCTATGTGCATTGCCTCTTCGGTGACAGTTTTTATATCGTGGGAAATTAAAACAAGAGTGAGTCCATTATCGCGGTTGAGCTCGCGTAGGAGTGTATAAAATTCTTCTTGCATTTTTTGGTCGACTCCAGTTGTAGGTTCATCGAGGAAAATTATTTCAGGTTCTGTGGATAATGCGCGCGCGATAAATACTCTTTGTTGTTGTCCGCCGGAAAGGTCACCAATAAGTTTATCGCGGTGTTCCCACATTCCGACTTGTTCCAGTTTCTCTCGGACTATTTTTTTATCATTTGCATTTATTCTACAGCAAAAACAACGACCGTATCGTCCCATCATCGCTACATCGTAAACAGTCACAGGGAAATTCACATCGAAGCTTGTAGCTTTTTGGGGTACGTAACCTATTTTATGCCAGTCTTTAAATTCTGAAAGGGGAACACCGAAAATATTTATTTCTCCGTTTTCCGGTTTTAATAGCCCGAGCATTATTTTTAACAAAGTAGTTTTTCCCGCTCCATTTGGACCGATAACACCGAGATAATCGCCTTGGTGAACATCGAAGCTGATATTCTCAAGAACCTTTTCTTTTCCATACGAGAAAGAAATATTTTTTACTTCGATTATGTTTTTTTCGTGATTTACTTGCATTTATTTTAACTATTTACATTCCAATGCTATTTCTAAATTTTTTAAATTCTCTCGCATAACTGTGAAATAATTTTCTCCCTTACTTATGTTTTCAGGGGAGATGCCTTCAATGGGGTCGAGCACTAAGGTTTGCGCTCCGATTTCACGCGCGACTGTTTCAGAAAGTTTCGGGCTGACGAGACTCTCAAAGAAAATATACTTTACATTGTTCTTTTTTGCAAAGTCTGCGACATCTGCAATTTGCTTTGGGGAGGGTTCAGAATCAGGGGAAAGTCCTGAAATTGGCACTTGATGAAGATTGTAAACAGTTGAAAGATAACCAAAAGCTGAGTGTGAAGTAACTATATTTTTTGAAATACAATTTACCAAGCCATTTTTGTATTCCGTATCAAGAGCAGAAAGTTCCATTTTTAATTTTTCCGCATTTGTTTCGTAATAATTTTTATTTACTGCGTCGGCTTGTATGAATCCTGCTAAAATTTTATCTACCATAATGCTAGCGAGGGTAGGGGCGAGCCAGACATGCGGGTCGGTAATTGTCTTTCCGTCTTCTAGAACTGTTTGATTTGTCAGGTTTTCTCCGGCTGTAACGATGACGGTTTTGTTATTTCCAGTTTCTAAATTTTTCTTTACATCTCCTCCCCAAGCTTCCAATCCTCCGCCGTTTAATATCAAAAGATTGCTGTTTTCAATAGAGGCAATGTCATTCGGAGTCGGCTCGTAATCATGCGGTTCTCCGCCGGCAGGGGTGATGTTTGAGACATTAGCTTTATCTGCGCCTATTTCACTGGTGAAAAAGTAAAGCGGATAAAAGCTTGTACTGACTTGAATTTTATCTGAAGAAACAGAGAGGGCAGAATGCTTATTTTTAATAACTAAAGTTAAAATTCCGATAAATATTATTCCCAACACAAAACCAATTATTATTTTTTTATTCATAAATTCACTTTATACTAAATGCAAATCATTTGCAACTAGAAATGTGAATAACTTTTAAATCTATGGTAAGATTAAGTAATGCGTTTTGTAAAATATTTTTTTGTTATTGTGCTTGTTTTTGGTATTTTTGTTCCAGCTTTTTCGCGCGCGGCGGAAATTGTTCCTGACCAAATTTCTATTATTAAAGCTAAGGTTGTAGATATAAAGGGTAGTGATGTCAGTAATATTCCTATTTATGATGTAAAGACTAAAACTCAAACAGTAGATGCTGTTATTTTAGAGGGAGATAAAAAGGGAGAAGAGGTTACCTTTAAAAATGATTTTATTCAACTCAAAACAGGTGATGTGTTTTTTCTCAATTACACTGTTTCAGCCGATACGGGACAAGATTTTTTTAGTGTTGAAGATGTGGACAGATTGCCAGTAATTTATTTTTTTGTCGCATTATTTATCGTACTAGTTTTACTGGTCGGAGGAGTGCAAGGAGTTCGCGGACTTATTAGTTTAGCGGGAAGTTTTGTGTTGATTATGTATGTTCTCTTGCCGAGTATTTTGCACGGCTATTCTCCGATTTTAGTAAGCATAGGCGTGTCTTCATTAATTATTGTTTTAGGTTCTTATGTCACTCACGGATTTAATAAAACTACTTCTGCCGCCGTTATTGGAATGATAGGCACAGTTATTGTGACTGGAATTATGGCTTATGTCGCCGTGCATGTTTCGGAATTTAGTGGTTATGCTAGCGAAGAAGCTGTTTACTTAAATTTAAATTCTCGCGGAAGTATTGATTTGGTGGGCATACTAATTGGTGGGATTATGATTGGTCTTTTAGGTATTTTATATGATGTGGCGATAGGGCAAGCTATTTCTGTGGAAGAACTTCATAAAATAGCTCCGCATATTCCAAGAATAACAATTTTTAAAAGAGCGATGCGAATGGGCAGAGAGCACATAGGCGCCTTGGTAAATACCTTGGCTATCGCTTATGTTGGCGCATCATTGCCTTTACTTTTACTTTTTTCAACTCCGCCGGTAAATATATCGATGATTGTAAATAGAGAAATATTTTCTACGGAAATAATTCGAGCTTTGATAGGCAGTATTGGCTTAGTCTTGGCTGTGCCTATTGTTACTCTTTTGTCAGTTTATATGCTTATCAAAAAAGAGAAATTAAATTTATCTAAAGAAGAATTAAAAAAGGAAGAAAATGCTTTGAGTCACTTTCATCATAGTCATTAAGAGTAAAAATTTAGCTAAAAAGTTACCAACATGTTGCCAACAAGAATTGTTTTGTGCCCCCGCGAGGAATCGAACCTCGAATAACGGCTTAGAAGTCCGTAGTTATATCCATTTAACTACAGGGGCATTTTATTGGCTGGTGCGCGGTGCAGGACTCGAACCTGCGACCTTCCCGGTGTAAACGGGTTGCTCTACCAACTGAGCTAACCGCGCATTATATATACAAAAGAGCTTCCGCCCTAGGCGGATCAGCCTTGGGCTGAAACCGCGCATAAAAAACTACTTGCGAAGTATATATTATTTCTAAGAATTTTTCAATCTTATCTAGTTAGACAAATAGCTGCTGGGCTTGGGACGGAATTTTCATTTGCGGCTGCAGGGGCGCAGATAGTTATGCGATTGATGCTGTCTACTCCGAGGGTATAGCCGGTATTGATGCCAGAAGCAGTTACTGGATCTTCAGGGAAAGTAGAAACATATGTAGGAGTCAGACACCCTAACCCTACCGTACCTAAAACAACAGTAGGACTAAAACTTTCTGCTACAACAGTGGAGGTGTTTGTAGTAGTGATATTGTAAGTATTTCCAGAACTAAGAACCGGACAGTGATAGGGAGTAGCGCCTACAGTAAAATCTCCATCAAATGTTCCTTTGTTGTCGGCGATGCGTTGACCGATGGCATTTAAAATAGTTTCGACGTTTGATTGTCTTTGAGTGTTGCGTGCTTGAGCAAATTGTTTTGCAGGGTTAATAGCTACGATAACTATCGATGCTAAAACAGCGATGATGCCGATGACGATCAAGATTTCAATTAATGTAAATCCTTGAGTGCTATTGATTCTACTTTTTTTCATATCTATATATTATCTCGCAAAGTAAATTATAATGCAAGTTTATAAGTGCAAGCTGTGGATTACTCTTTATTTACTTTTGTCTATTGGGTCGGTATTTCCTGCCAGGTAGATGGGATGATGTTGAGGTTTGGAGGAGGGGGTGGGGCAGGAATGTCGTTATTGGTAATAATACATACACGAGTTTCTCCGGCGATTAGGGTAGGGTAATCTGTAGTGCCATCAGCTATGCAACCTGCGCCAAAGCTTTCGGTGTACCCAGTCATTGGGCTTTCTGAGACAGTATAAGTGTCTGGATTTATAACAGTACTTGTGCCCGGGGTATCAGACCCTGAGAAAGTAGTCGTTGATTGTGAAGTTGGATTTACATTTACAGAAAAATTACTGGATTGTTTAGTGCCGGAATTTGAATTAATAGTGCGAACTATTGTAGTAATTGTAGCAGTGGTTGGAGGGGGAGCTTGAGCTGTGTAAAGCAGGGCAGGGCAAACTTGTTCTCCTATGAAATTGAAAATATCTGTAATGTTACTCGAATTTGGAGCAATGAAGAAATTGTCACCATCAGCATTTGCTGAGTCAACGGTATAATAAACTTTTATTTTTATTTGATTGACTGAAATTGTTCCACCTGATGCATCATTTATAAGTTTAAGAACTACGTTGCCTGTATTGAAATCACTTGAGATCCAATTATTTCTTCCCCAAAGTTTTCCTGTTCCTCCTATTGATACACTTTTTGCCGTACCGGTCAGAGTCGCAGTTGCGTATCCTGGCAAGGCAGAAGTATTAGTATAAGTTGTTCCCCCGTCTGTTGAAATTTCTGCTTTAATGTCACCACCATTTGTATTGAATGCTGACATATCTGCTTCTATTCCTGTAATAGTCGCTACGGGCGGAACATTAAAACCAAAGCCTGTATAACCTTGTTGTTGACCCGTACTACTAGTGGCATATGAGGCACTGGTGAGAGCATTGTCCGGATTTGTCCATTCACTAGGAGACACAGCAGAGACAAGGGGCACAGCAATGTCTGAGTCGGATATTACTCCTGCAATATTATTTGCTGAACCATTTTGGTAAGGAACGTTTGGAGTACTTCCGGAAGCGATAGACGCTAAAAGATTTGCATTTGTCAGTCCATTTCCATTTGCGAATTTACTGGAATCAAAATAAATACTAAATATATCTATCGGAGTAGTCGTGGCTTTTTTTGCCGCATCGGCTGCCTGTAAAGCTAGCTGTCTCGCTATGTCTACTTTGAAAGTTGCTTTTAGTCGAATCCAATCTAAGTAATCAACATCAGTGCTCGAACAACTATTTCCATAATTTACCGCGTGGACTCTGGCTATAAATTTTCCATTTGCAAGGTTTGTGGCATTCCATCCAGAACCATTGCCCCAAGTATCTCCACTTCCACCTAAGACATAAGTCTGATTAGTGGTGGAAAGGGACGCGGTTGTTTGTTCATTTCCCCAAGTCAATCCTCCATCTCCAGAAAGATCCACTCCCAATTTACAGCTCGGCGTGGATGAAGTAGTAGAGTAGGCGACTGATACCCAGACTTTGCTGACCTCTGCTGTGCCGGTGAAATTTGATTTTAGGATTCCGAATTTTGTCGTCCAATTATTTACTTCCGCTAATGTCCAAGGTGATCCATCCGGCATCGTCGGTATGTTCCAGCTGTAATTGGTGAAAGTCTTTGTAAGTGTTCGCACTGTGCCGTCTATGATTTGTTGATTTGCGCCTGTGCCATTTTCTGCGATCATTTGCATGCTTGTAGTCGCGCCTCCTGTTGGTTTTGCTGCGGTGACATTTAGTGTTACACCGAGGATATTTGCTCCTGGTGGTATTGTGCTATTTGTCATTGTGAAAGTTTGCGCGTCCGGTCCGAAAGAAATAAAAGTCGTATCGTCAATGTCTGCTAGTGCGGATTGTTTTGTCGGAGCTGAACCGGAAAGATACCAACTATTTAAATTACCTGTTGTCGTCGGTGAAAGAGGGGATGTGGAAGTGACAGGATAGTAAACTCTGAAAGTATTTGAAGTTCCCACTATGCCTGTTCCGGCTGCATCTGTGGCAGTGATTGTTTTTGAAGCTCCTGTGCCTGTTAATGTCACCGCAGAAACAGTAGCTACTCCACTTGAAAATATTCCAGACACAGTCGGAGTGATAGAAGTATCATTGGTGGTTAAATTTACACTGCCGGCAAATCCAGTGACAGTATTATTTTGAGAATCTTTTGCTGTGATTGTAATCGGGAAAGATACGCCGGTCGTTTGGTCTGCGATAGTTGCGAAAGAAAAGTGATCAAGTCCGCGGTTTATACTTATGCCTGGGGAAGTGTTTGCAGTTTTTGTGCCATCAGTCACGTCTGTCGCAGTGATTGTCCAAGTTTTACTGGTGTAAGTATTTAAAGTAATAGTGAAATTTTTTGTTCCGGAAATTAATGCAGAGTTTACAGGCAGAGTAGCTGCACCATCGCTCGAAGTTATTTTTATTGTATGTGTTGAACTGACAACATTCCAGTTTGCATCCACTGCATTAACTGTCACGTTAAAAGGTATGCCGGCAGTTTCTGTTGTTGGGGTTCCAGTTTTTCCAGTTGCACTACCAGGATTTGCAGTTTCACCTGGGACTAGTAATTGTAGTTTACTAAATGCTCCAGCATTGACTGTGATAGCAGTCCATGCCCCGCAGTTATTTAATTCACCTGTTCCTCCGGAATTCCATTCTGAAATTACACCTGCATTTCCAGCGGAACTTTTATCAGCGCAAGCACGCATATAGAAAGTTCCTGCAGTATTATTTGTATATGAAAATGTTGTTGCTTGTGTTCCGCCTCCGGATAAAATTGCATCGGCATCAGTGCCTAAGTCTACAGCTCCTGTTCCATTTGCATCAGTTGCGCTTTGGAAGAGAGTTGTAAATGTTGCTCCAGTGGAACCACCTCCCAGGTTTGTGATTGTTGCAGTGTAAGTTTGAGCAGACCCTGCATTTACTGAAGTTGGATTTATTGCGCCGATTGTTAAATCAGGTGCTGCATTTATTGTCGCAGTTGCAGTTCCGGAAACAGATCCGTCAGTAGCTGTAATTGTGTACGAGCCTGCAGTGGTGCTGGGTGTGTAAAGTCCTCCAGAAGTAATCGAACCTCCATTTGTACTCACTGACCAATTTATAGTGTCTCCAGAAATTGTATTACCTGCAGAATCTTTTGATGTAGCGGTGAATTGAGTTGTTGTTATTGAGCCCTGTGTGACAGATGTTGATGCAGGGGAGACGGTTACTGTAGCGACTACTCCGGCATTTACAGTTATTGATGGTGAAGTGTTTGCAGTGATACCACTGTGGGATACAGTATCACTCGCGGTAATTGTTTTTGTTCCGACTGTATTTAGTGTTACAGAAAAAGTTTTTGTGCCTCCTATTAATGCAGACGTTACCGGTAGTGTTGCACTACCATCTGTAGAAGTAATACTTACGGTATCTATTGCAGAACTTACAACATTCCAGTTTGCATCAACTCCATTTACTATGACTGAAAATGAAACGCCTGCAGTTTGAGCAGAAGGTGTCCCAGTTTTTCCCGTAGAACTTCCCGCGGAAGCTGTCTCTCCAGGAAGAAGTATTTGCAATTTAGTAAATGTTCCAGCATTTACAGTTACTGAAGCATTTCCGGAAATAGAATTATCTGTAGCTGTGACTGTAAATGTTCCGGCAGTTTTGGCTGTGTATAAACCAGTTGAACTTATTGTGCCCAGTCCTCCACTGACTGACCAAGTAAAAGTTTGTCCTGAGACGGTATTTCCACCGGAGTCTCTGGCTGTCGCGGTAAATTGTTGAGTAGAACCGGCAGTAACAGTCGCACTTGCGGGGGAGACGGTAACGTTTGCGACTGCGCCGGCTGTGATTGTCACAGTAGCAGTTCCAGAAACTGCTCCGTCAGTAGCTGTTACAGTAAAATTCCCTGCAGTATTTCCTGACGTGTAAACTCCTCCCGAAGTAATACTTCCTCCACCAGCAGTTATTGACCAAGTAAAACTATCTCCTGATCTTGTATTATTATTTGCATCTTTTGCTGTTGCTGTAAATTGTTGAGTAGATGAAGAGCCAGCTGTGAATGAGGCTGAAGAGGGAGATACTGTGATGGCAGAAACTGCTCCAGCATTTACTGTAAACGAATTTGAAGTTCCAGTTTTTCCTGTACCTCCGTTATCCGTCGCAGTTATGATCATAGCAGAGTTTGTGCCGGTTAAAGTAATGGATTGATTGGTAAGTACTCCGGAAGTAAACGTGCTGGATTGCGTCGGTGAAATTGTTCCACTAGTAACCGTGAAATTTACTTTAGCAGTAGAGCCTGTATAACTTGTCACTGTATTATTGTTTACATCTTGTGCTGTTATAGTAACATTGAAAGGCGTACCGGCAACTTGAGTGCCGACATTTGAAAAAGCAAAGTGATCTAAAGTTCCGGCTGTTAAAGTGACCGCCGTCCAAGCTCCGCAGTTATTACTTTCTCCTGTCCCTCCGGAATTTGATTCTGTAATTGTTCCAGTGTCCGCCATTGAGCTTTTGTCAGCGCAAGCTCGCATATATATAGTGCCTACAGTATTTGGTAAAACATACGAAAGAGTTGCAGTCTGTGTTCCACCTGCGGTGATTGTGGTATTTGCATATGTTCCGACATCAACTGCTCCAGTACCGATAGAGTCATTTGCTTTTTGAAAGAGAGTTGTAAAGCCAGCTCCGGTAGAAGCTGTACCGGAGTTTGAAATTGTAGAACTGAAAGTTTGTGTTGCACCTGCGGTGCTAGTCGTCGGGCTGGTTGCTCCAGCAGTTAAATCAGGAGCAGTAGTCGTTGTAATGGTAGCAGTTCCGAAAACAGTTGCGCCGTCCAAAGCTTTTACCGTAGAAGTTCCTGCTGTTGTAGCAGAAAAAAGTCCGCTTGAATTTATACTGCCTGGGCCACTAGTTATAGACCAAGTAAAAGTTTGTCCTGATAATGTATTTCCATAAGTGTCAGTGGCAGTCGCAGTGAATTGTTGAGTTGATCCGGAAGCAACAGTCGGGCTTGCAGGAGAAACAGAAACTGCGGAAACTGCTCCGGCAGATTCAGTAAGAGTTCCAAAATTTGTCGAGCCGTTTGTGACACCGGATATTGTAGAAGTTGAAGAAGAACTTTTAGTAATGTTGCCGGATGCGAGCGGAGTGCCGGTTGATGGGCGGACTTTTATTCCTGTGTAAGTAATAATACTTTTACAAGCACTTCCAGAACCACTTGAAACTTGTGACACATTTATTGTGATTGTACCTGTTGCCGGAGTAACGGTCTGAGATAAAGAACTATTTAATTTTACTGAAGTTCCGGAACTACAATTACCATTTGTTGTTACGGTTGCCGTTACAGAGCTTGTTGTATTAAATTGAAAACCGCTTGGAGCGTTTAAAATAATTGTGCCTAATCCAATATCACCGAAAGAACCTTCTGTTATGGTAGGATTAGTAGTAGAAATATTTGTCCAAGTTGCCGATGTGCCGTTTGTGATATTAGTATCAGCTGATATTGTAGACCCACCTAATCCTGCAGTCACAGTAGCTGATGCTAAAGCATTTTGAGAAAATGAAATTAAGCCAAATCCTAATATTATTAGAATTGTAATATGTGATATTAAATTTAATTTTTTAAATAATTTCATTTTAATTTTAATGGTAGTTGACGGTTACGTATAATTTTGAAACCAATGCTACACCTCCGGCGCTGGATTGATAAACTCCGAATTTATTCGTCCAATTATTTACTTCTGATGCTGTCCAAGCTCCGCCGGATGCATTCGTCGTAGTGGTCCAGCTATAAGTCGTAAATGTATTTGCCAAATTATGAACTGTGCCTTCTAGTGCTTGCGCTGAGCCATTTTCTTCCATCATTTGAATGCTCGCATCGCCATTATTTTCTGCAGCGACTACATTTACAGTGACGGAAATAATACTTGCATCTGATGGGACACCGGCACCAGCCACAGAGAAAGTTTGCGCGCTGAAAGTTTTATTTACAAAAGTTGCATTACTAGCATCAGAGACAGCTGTAGTTTTATTTGATGTGCCGGTCACTGACCAAGTAGTAAAATTGCCGAGGCCATTCGGGTTTGTAGTCACAGAGCTAGTCGTACTCACTGCTCTCGCATCTACATCCACTTCTATCCCGGAAAGACTTGTAGCGTCTGTCGGATAAGATAAATTAAAATTAGAATATCGTTGTCTGGTATTTCCTGAACCCATTACACCGGAAGCTGATGCTCCGGCATCAGTATTTGTATAAGCATTTGTTGGATTAACAAAGTTGGTACCGGTAGAATCATTTGTATTACTAGTTGGAGAAAGAAAAACAGTTTCTTCTGTAGAATTTCCGGTAGGTATCGTGGTGTAACCATCAGAAAGTAAAATTAAAACTTTTTGTTTGGCTTTGCCATTTGCGGAAAGGATACCTGGTCCCAATACAGGATTATTTAGTTCACTTGCAGCCACATTTATAGCCGAACTAAGATTAGTGCAACCATCTCCTCCTGAGCCTCCGGAGTTGTTGCAGCTGGTATCTTTTACCATTTCACTTATAGCGTTGGCTAGGTCGCCATAAGTAGTGGTTAAAAATCCTCTTATACCTGCAGGGGAATTATTTGGTACAGAAGCTGTTGAACTATCTATTATTCCGAGTCCACCATTTGAACCGATACCCAGGTATGGTCTTGGAAGGTTTGGATTAACTGAAGCATAAAGATCCTTTAGGCTACTTGCAGCCACTCCGGCATTTTGCAAGTCCACAAGACTGCCATTAATAGTAGCCATACTGCCGGTGCGGTCTATCATTATCATTGTGTTGGCACAGACAGGTGCCGGCGGGGGGTTGTCATAAATATTTACTACGCAAGTCAGGTTGTCTCCGGTATTTAAAGTGACTGTTCCTTTTGTCCCATCTGGATATGTTGTTTTGGCACAATCATACCCCCAAGTCGAAGCATTGTATTTGTATTGAGTAAGAAAACTTTGGCTGATGCTTGCAGTGTGAGCGCCAGTGGTGACAGTGTTTGCTTTTCCTAAAACAACTTGAGTGCCATCAATTAAAAGAGGAAAGTTGGAAGGTTTTAAGGAACCATTATATTTATTTGTAACGTTTGCGACTAGAGTGAAAGTTGTGGTGACGGGAGTATTTGTAAAAGTGCAGGATTTTATGTCTCCTCCGCTGACTGTGCCCGCACAGTCAATTGTGCCATTTTCTTTGTATCCGGAAAGTGCATCTTCGGTAATGCTATAGGATCCTGGTGATACATATACCACTATGCCTGCAGCCGATCCGGCAAAAGAAGTTTTGGAAGGAGAAATTCCTGATACGCGCATCGTAAAATCGCTGGGATTTTTTGTGCTGACGCCGCTACCCATCAATGTTTGAATTATTAAAGTACCGGAGTTTGGATTGGAAGGAATAGAGCCCAAGTGAACGTCATTTGTATTTATTGCCACAGAGATATTTGAATATGAATCATTTACTTGTGATTGCGCTTTTAAAGTAGCATAGCCGGAAGTAGCCGTGTCTATCGGGAAAATTTTACAGTCACCAATCGGTGAAGCAATAGTCGTGCCGGCTTGATAAGGGAAACCACCCAAGAGTGAAAGCAAAGCTTCATCAATACATCCGTCTGCTAGGGCTGTCGCTTGTTCTTTTGATTCTGTTCCCAAGACATTAAAACGCGCGTGCCATCCGGCATAACCTTCACGCGCGACCATAGATAAAAGAGTAAGTCCGATGATGACTGTGGCCAAGAGCGCGATGAATCCTTGCTGGTTTTTTTTATTCTTTTGTTTTCTAAAATTTTGCATTAATTTTTTTTAAAATGCTTTAGTATATTTTACTACATTTTAACGTAAATATGATTTAAAAATAAATGGTGTGCTTTCTACATTGTAGGTGACAGTGACAGAAGTCGCATTGCCGGAGTGTCCAATGAGAAATGTCATATTGGTGACAGGGTAAGCTCCGCTATTTAATGTAGTAGTGGGACCGGTTCCTCGCGTCATAGTTATGTCTGCACCATTTTCATGGATAACAACAGGATTATTTGCACCCAAGTCTGGTCGAGTTATAGAAAGAGTACTTTCGTCTGGAGTAGCCATGGCTGTCGCCCCTAACAATGCCCAATTTATTTTTCTATTTAAAAATGTGCCTTCTTCTTGGACAGAAACAGCTTTTTCATTTCGTGCTCCGCTATCCAATAAATTATAAGCTGCGATAACTGTGCCAGTCATCAACAATCCAAAAAGCGCGATATAAATAATCGTTTCCATTAATGTAAAACCTCTATTGTGTCTGTTATTTTTTTTCATTTTAATTTTTTATACCTTTATTATATCACTTGTGGATAACTTTTGACTTTTTACGTTTTTTTGCTATACTACCAAATGTAGGAGTAATCCTACTAATCACGCGGTCCCGCCAAAAGCGGGATTTTCGCTTTTTATATAGACTCTTTTGCCGGTATAAAACTTACCGAAATCAAGATATTTATTTTTAATGACATGTAATTCATTGGCGACCTTTCCACGCACACCCACTATGCCGATATTTTTACCTTTTACTTTTAATCTTTCCAATGGTTCTCGCATGTCTGAATCTCCTGAAAAAAGAATAACTGCCGTCACCTTATCCGCATCATCTAACATATCCATTGCCATCTCAACATCGAAATTACATTTTGGTTCTTCAATAATTATTTCTGATTTATTTAATTCATTTATAAGTTCGTTAATTTTACCCTTTACCCCGTCATCAAACAAAGTGAGTGTGCGACGCTGAAAAAACATACCTTGATTTATATTCTTTTGAATAAATTTCATAGGCTTGGTTTTAAGAATAGCACCGGACTTTTTTATTCGATTATGAAACGCTTCGGAGTTATTTATATCTCTTCCGTTTAATCCGTAATAAACTTTTACTTCCTTTATGTTTCGGAAACTAAAAAGCTGTCCTATGACATCCTCAATTCTAAATTTCCAACCTAAAACATCTTGCCAATGAAACATATTGGTCAAATCTAAATAAACAATTATGGACGTCTCTTTATTAACCCACTCCAAATAGTCTTCCCTGACTATAAATTTATTTAAAATTTCTTGAGAAATTTCCATAAGGTATTTATTATATCATTTTTTTATTTTTTTCTTTACTAAATTATACTTCGTCCAAGTTATTGAACCAATACGTTGGGTTTGACAAATACCGATATGTATATATACTAAATTTAGTAAAAGTTGTTTGAATCATGTAATTAAATTTTAAGTTTATGAAAGTAAAAATAATAGGAATACGCTTTAGTGTTCCAATGAATCAAAATGTTTTGGTTCCAGGCTTAGCAGATTCTTTTTATCATTGTATTGATTTTAAGGGAGAGGATGTTCTTTTCCTTGAGTTTAAAGAACGACCTGTTTTAAAGCCTAATAAGGACCAGTATCTTGTTGCAACTCTTATTGACCCAAAAACAAAAAGTTCAAGAAAAGAAATACTTATGGTTTCTCCTTGGTCCGATAGTGAAGAATATTATTTGGGTTTTAGCTTGAATGTTAAGGGGGACGGTTCTTCTTGCTCCTTTATGACTTCTTTTGATCTTTTTGAAAAGGCAGAGTAGTGGAGTATTAGATTTTAAAAAGCCAGGATAATTATTCTGGCTTTTATTTTTGTCAATTTTAATTTGAACTATAAATTACTTGAAAATTAGTTCCGCCGGAAATATTTACACTTGAAAGTTTTGTCATGTTTGTTGTGTCAGAATTCCAGATTTGTAAATCAGAATTATTGTTATTGGTGAGGTATGCTTGACCACCGTCTAGGTCGAGTCCGGAGTCTGGCGGAGTTATGGAATTAGTAGTTTCTAAAAATAGAAATGGCGCAGTGGCTTTTATATTTACGATATTGTTTCCGACTATCTTGGAAGACAAGATAGGCACACTTGTGTATGGATCAGCAATATTTAGCGCAAATAAATTATTGCAACTAGTGCCCATACCTCCTACATATAGAACATTGCCTAGTAATGCTAATGAGCGAGCGTCTCCGCAAGCATTCGGCAAATTTATCGTCGCAACACTTGTGACGCTATTGTTTGCAGGACTGGCATTTAATATCTCTACTGTTCCGCCTTCTTCAGCCAAATAAATAAAACGACAAAGATTGTTTGGGCATGAGCTGTTGCTTGATTGTTGGTCGCGCACTATTATACCGTAAACTTTTGGAGCCCCGGTGAGAGCAGTGCCAGTGCCTATTTCTTGCGGGCTGAGAGGATTGCTCACATCAAAAATATGAAGTTGAGGAGAAGTTGATTTAGTTACTATGTAAATTTTTTGTCCGTAGTATGCTATGCGCCAGCCGGAATCAGCATCTGTAAAAATTGGTTGGTTGGTGATAGGGTCGAGTGGACTATAAGAACCTCCTGGAACGAAAGCGGGATTTGTCGGGTCTGTGATATCTATTGTTTCCAATTCTGTCGGGTCGGAAGCTGCGGCGTACGCATAAGTTCTACCTGTTGATTCATCGCGAGCGACATCTATCGCATTGATAGGTGCGCTTCCGGTAAATCCATTATTAAAAGAAATGGGTCCGTTTGAATCAGTTGCCTCAAAATACGGCGCAGTACTTTCTCCTATATATGAAGTTCCATTTAATGTATCGAGCGATGTTGGAGTTCCTGTCATACTGTATTGATGTATATAGTTCGGATTCAACCAATTTTCTGAAAACCAAGCCAGCAAGCAATCTCCGCCTTGTGCCACTGTCTCGGAAGGATTTGTTAAATAAGTAAAAAGGGAAGTTTTCATTTGCGGGTAGCGGGGAACTTGCCAGGCCACATTGACCTGCGCGTATTTTACGCAAGAAGAAATATCCGTAATAGCATTTTCTAAATTATAACAAAGCCCTCCGCTCTGACACGATGTATCATTGTCAGGAGTAGAAGGAGAAGAGACAGCATTAAAAAAGTTTTGTTTGGCAGTTGATTTTAAAGTCTCTAAATTTATTTTTGCTTTATAAAGTGCCTCATTGGAAGTCTGCGAAGCGATAGTCCAATACTGCGCACCGAAATTCGCCAAGACCACGCCGGTTAAAACCACCGCCATCACGGCAAAAGAAATCATAATCTCGAGAGTGCTAAAACCCCCACTACGCTTCAGCTTCGCGGGGCAAGCTACGTTTTTATTTTTTATTTCAAAACCTTTTTTCACACATTTATTATAACATCCCTGCGCTAAAAATTCATTACAATTTAGTTCGGGGGTATGCTTTATAGTTTTTTACTTGCTTTTCTTAATATCGGATAGTATACTAAATGAAGTTATCCGATATTAATGGATAATATGGTATTTATGAAAAATACACTTATTTTAAAAAGAATAGCTGAAAAATTAACTGTGCTAAAAAAAGCGCGTCCTTTTCCGCCGTATTTGGTTAAAAAACTTCGTGAACAATTTTCTATTGAAATGAATTATAATTCAAATGCAATAGAGGGGAATACTCTTACATTGCGAGAAACGATGCTCGTATTACAACAAGGCATTACCATAAAAGGCAAACCGCTCAAAGATCATTTGGAGGTTAAAAATCAAGCAAAAGCCATAGACTATTTATATGATGTGGTTGATAGTAAAAAAAATATCCCACTTTCTGAGATGCTTATAAGAAATTTACATAATCTGATCGTGCAAAATATTGACGGTGTAGACGCCGGGTCTTATCGAACATATGATGTGCGAATTGCCGGAAGCAAGCATATGCCAACACCCGCATTTGATGTGCCGCACCAAATGAGAGATTTAATGAATTGGTACAGAAAAAATAAAGATACTTCGGATATTATTACTTTGGCGACAGAATTTAAACATCGTTTTGTCCATATTCATCCTTTTGGTGATGGCAACGGGCGAGCAAGCAGGCTCCTTTTAAATATTCTTTTAATGAAAGAAGGTTATCCGATTGTTGTCATACTTAAAAATGACAGAATAAAATATTACAAAGCTTTGCAAAAAGCGGATAATGGTCAAATTGATGATCTTGTATTTTTTATTTCTCAGGCAGTGGAGCGTTCTCTGGATTTATATATAAAGGCGATAAAAAATTCTACCAAAGAAAATACTTTATTATCTTTATCAAAAATTGCTCCACAAACAAAATATGATGCGGAGTATTTAGGGCTTCTTGTTCGTACAGGGAAAATTGCAGGTGTAAAGGAGGGAAGAAATTGGAAAACTTCACTTGACGCGGTACAAAGATATGAAATGAATTTAGTCAGAAAAAGTAAGTAACTTTCTACCAACTAATTCTACCTTCGTAGTTTACTGAAATAGTGAAACTTAATTTTCTGACGTGGTCTATCAGAACAATACTTCCATTTGCATCTACGTCTCCGCTTAGTTGGTCAAAAACAATTTCTTTTAAGGAACCATTTCCTAGATCAACAGCATAACCGGAATCAATTATTTCGTCTTTTGGCGCATATCTTGCGGAATAACTTGAACCTTCAAAAATAACATAGCTCGTCGGGTGGTCGATAGGGAATATAGCCACGCCGTGCGCGGATTGGTCTACATTGTTTAATGAACTTGCTCGAGCTGTTTGTAAAACAGAAATTAAATTATTTGTTGCAGATTGAAATTGGCTAGCATTATAACTCGTCAAATCAACGAACATCAAAGTCCCCGCTGCGATTGTAATGACACCCAGGACTATTACGGTTTCAATCAAAGTAAATCCTCCTTTTTTGTTTTTTATTTTTTTATTTGACATATGTTTGTGGTTTGATATACTTAATGTATTAGGGCTTCGGCCTCCGAGATACCCCGCAGAAATGCGGGGTATCGATGTTTTAGGTAAATTTTCTAAAAGCACTTTTAATAATTTCAAATTCTTTTTCACCAATAACATCAACTTTTCTTAATAATCTTTTGTTGCTTATTACTCGTGCTTGAGTTAATTTTACATACACTGTTTTCTTGAAATGTTCTCCAGTTCTTGCATTTACACTATTTACTTCTACTGAAATATGGTAATTGTCCCTCTTTTCTCTTCCTGTTGTCGGCAACACCAGCATAGTTTCTTTATTGTAAACTCTCATAATTATAACAGGTCGTTCAAAATTTTCATTTTTTCCGTCAACTTCGGCGCCAACATTAACTCCAAAAGAACACCACCACACTTCACGCGGATAGCCGAATACCTCACGGTTATTTATCTCGACTAATTTTTTTTGAGTATTCCAATTGTCAAAGTCTTTTTCCATCTTTTTATTATATCACTTTTTTATTTTTTTTTACTAAATTACATTCCGTCCAAGCTAGTGAATGCGCCGCAAGAAAATTTGACAAGCGGCTATATATATATTAGTCTTTTTATAGAAGCACCCTTTTGTCCTTTGATTTTTAACTTGCAAAATTTTGGTTATAGCTAAAAGATCCTCTTTTGCTTACAGGGTATTTTCTAGCTATGACCAATTTCGGTCTAGTTTAACTCGAAAGTTATGAATTTTATCGTAAGTATTAACCGTTCCACTAAGCCTGATTATATATTTTTTATAAGAGAGCTTAGACACCCAGAGCTGGAATGTTCAGGGCCAGAAACATACGATTTGTCTTTGCTGGGCTTTTGGTACAATAAAAACAGGATCGTAAAAGGAAAAACAATTTTTAAAGAGTTAAAAAAAATAGATGCTCTAAAAAAATGTTTAAACTTACAAGATCTTTTGGCTATCAAAGAAAAGGGAACTGATATATTCCTACAGCTCTTTGGAGACAAAATTTTATATGCATGGAAGTCAGTATCCATGCATGACGATGGCAACCTTTACGTACCCTGTCTTTGGGTACAAGAAGACGAAGAAGAGAATTGTAAAAATTTTCTACTCGCTTGGCACTGGCTAGGCAATGAATTCCTAGCCAGGCATTTAAATCCATATTTTATTTAGTAGTTAGTTATTTTGATCTCTGTTGAGCCTTTTGTTGGAATATTTTTTTCGACAAAAGGCTCTTCTTTTTTAATGCAAGTGTTGAGTGATATCATAAATCGGCGTGATGATGGAGATAGCGATAAATCCGATGATGACTCCCATAAACACCATCAAGATTGGTTCGACCAAGCTAGAAAGTTCTTTAGAGAATTCATCTACTTCATTTTCATAAAACTCAGAAAGGTAAATCAATGAGTCCGATAAATTTCCACTTTTTTCTCCAACAGAAATCATTTGTCCAAAAATTTCAGAGAAAAGTTTTGGAGAATGTTTTAAGTGCTCGGAAATATTTTCTCCGCGATTAGTATCTTGTTCCATTGTGTACCATTCTTTTTTATAGACTAGATTTTCGGTGGTTGTAGCAGTGATAGAAAGGGCAACATTTAACTGCACTCCACTTTTTAGTAATAAGCCCAGAGTTCTGCCGGCATTTGCGATATTGTATTCTTTTATTATGTTGCCGATGACAGGCATGCGCAGTAAAAATTGGTCAAATAAAAAATTAAGTTTTTCACTTGATTTAAGTGTGACAATTAAAGCCGTCACTATGACGATGATGCCGACAATTAAGCTGATGCCGTGATGAAGTAAAAAGTTTGAGAGACCCATCACGACACGAGTCGAAAAGGGTAATGCTATTTTCATACTCAGAAATACCGGCATGATTTTCGGGAAAAGATAAAGCACTAAAAAAGCCGTGATGGCCAAAGTCGCTCCGGTGATAAATATAGGATACACCAAAGTGCTGGCCATTTTTCTGCGAAGTAATTGTCTTTTTTTTAATTCTTCGGCGAGGTAATCTAAATTTTGATTCAATGTGCCGGCAGTTTCTCCCACTCTTATTATATTGATGGCAAATTTGCCGAAAATATTAGGGAAGCGGTTTAAGCTTTTTGAAAGCTCTTCACCGTTTGCCACGTTTCTCATCACGTTTTCAAAAACTTTCTTTTGTCCGCGTGATCTGGTTTGCTCTGAGAGCATTCGCAAACTTTCCAAGATAGGAAGACCTGATCCAACCAAAAAAGAAAGTCTTTTGGCAAAAAATACTCTGTCGCCTGTAGAAAATGAAGGCGAAGAAATATTTTCCAGCCAGTTCGATATGCTTTCAGCAATTTGCATTATTTTACTTTTTACTTTTTTTTCCATAATTTTTATTCGTTAACGACTCGCAAGACTTCTTCGATAGTTGTTTGTCCTGCTCGAGCTTTATTGAAGCCGTCTTCTATCATGCTAGTCATGCCATTTTTCATAGCTATTTTTTTTATTTCTCCGGATGGCACTCGGGCCAAGATAGCATCGCGGACTTCTTGGTCAACCACCAACACTTCATTGATGCCGATTCTGCCTGCGTATCCACTGCCGGTGCATTTAGTGCAACCTGCTCCCGCAAAAAATACTTCTCCGGCTTTGAGCGGGGTGGAAAGCTGAACATGAGAAAGGCTTTCCACTATTGCTTTTGTAAGTTTTTTTTCTTTTTTACAATGCTCACAGATTTTTCGTACGAGACGTTGAGCGATAGCAATGTTCATAGTAGAGGCTACGAGGTATGGCTCGATACCCATTTCCAAAAGTCTCGGCATCGTCGTCGCAGCGTCATTGGTGTGAAGGGAAGACAATAATAATGTACCGGTAAGGGCGGTGTTGACGGCGATAGTTGCAGTCTCCGGGTCACGGATTTCTCCTACCATTATTATGTTTGGGTCTTGTCGCAAAATTGTGCGGAGGCCGTTTGCAAAGGTGAGTCCTGCGTGAGGATTTACCTGTATTTGTTCTACGTTTTCGATAGCGTATTCGATAGGGTCTTCGATAGTTAGTACGGAAATTTCTTTAGAATTTAACATTTTTATCAATGTATAAAGCGTAGTTGTTTTTCCTGATCCTGTCGGACCTGTAGCCAGCACCATTCCGTTTGGTTTTTTGATAGCAGTTTTTATTTTTTCTTGGTCTGCTTCCGAAAAACCCAAACTATCGAGTGTGTAATTTTGTGATTTATCAGAAAGTAAACGAAGAACTACATTTTCTCCGTGATAAGTCGGCGAGACAGAGACACGTATATCCACAAAAGTATTATCTTTGAAAATATGTCGAAATCTGCCATCTTGCGCCATCTGGTGTTCATCAGTACGTAAGCCAGTCAAGATTTTAAGACGTGAAACTACTTCTGAGTGGATGGATTTTGGGACATGATAAAGATCTTGTAAAATTCCGTCTATGCGCATGCGCACCAATATACCATCTTCTTGCGGGTCGAGGTGAATATCTGAAGCATTATTTTTCTGGGCACTTTCAATAAGCCCATCAACCAATTTTATGATTGAAGTCTGATCATCTGCTCCATCGAGGTCTTTCAATGGGTCTTTATCTTTTTTTTTATCGTCAAAAAGTGCCATTATTATTTATTGAAGTCCGCCTTCTTTTGCTAGAATTTTATTTATTACTCCCATTGTTAATGGTCCGAATATTCCATCTACGTTGAGTGGTGGGTTAGCCCTTTGGAATGCCATCACTGCATTTTTAGTTCTGACTGCGTAAACTGTTGTTTCGTGGCCCGGTGATCCAGCACCTGTTGTTGCTAGAATGAAACCGTGAATATTTAACCATTGTTGTAATACTAGAACTTCTTGCGCATATGCCTTCGCAGTAGTACCGATTGCAAGCTTGCCAACTTTTTTCTGGAATACGAATACTTTTAAAGATAATGTAGTATTATTTAAAGTGTTAGTTAAACCTGAACAAGGTAAACCATTCGTTGTATTGAATAATTGTCCAACTGCGCAAGATTTTGCCACTGCTACAATAGTTACACATCTAACTGTTCCATTTGGAGCTATGGTCATTGATTGTCCAGGGCAAACAGTATTTGTGTTGTTATTGTAAAGTGGTATTGCAGAATAACCACTTGCACCATATACAACTACATGACTGTTGTTACTAGGAGCTGTACAATTAGGGTATGTGCCTGTGTATCCTGAAGGGCAAGTGTTACTGCTTGGGCTTCCACATCTACCGCCAGTATCAGCCCCAGTTTCATCTCCATTCATTATCCCATCAGAACAATTTCCTGTACTTGGAGTTCCACCTGATGCTGCATGTACTACTACGACTCCGGATTGTTCTTGAATGATTATTTGAGCACCACTAGATTGGGCTGATTTATTTGCAGTACAGGTTATCGGGGTAATACCTGAAAAGAAGACACTTCCTGATGCTGGAGTACAAGAAATAGAGTCAGCTTTTACGCTGTTGTTTCCAGAGTAATCTTTTAAATTAAGATCGTAGGTGTAATTTACAGCAATTCCTGAGCCGCTTGATGTTTCTGTCACCTCAAGTCCGCCTCTTCCGTCTATTATTTGGCTAGGGGAAGTATAAGTAAGGTTAATTATTGGTGTTGTTCCTGTTCGCACCCAAACTCTTAGGAATGCTTCTGCAGTTTTGTCATTGTTTGTTGCTGTACAAGTAACTACAGTTCTACCTGGCTGAAAAAGTGCACCTGATGTGTGATCACAAGTTACATTCACTGGAGTGACTTTGTCCGCGCCAGTGTATGCAGACGGTATTTGGAAATCAACATTTGCAGCGACTGCAGAATCAAACCAAACATCTTGTACTGTATATTGATCAAAGAAAGGAGCTTGGTTTGTAGTATTTTGCGCTGATGCGAAATTAGTACAAACTAAAAGTCCTAACACTACTAGAAAACCCAAACTAAAACTAAATATTTTTTTCATAATTTTTTTACCCCAACTTAAAAAAGTTTTTCGGGGCAGATTAATTTAATAATAACTTTTTAATAGATTTATTATATCATAAATACATATTAAATAGTCAAATATTCATAAATATTTATGTTATAATCCTAAAATTATGAAAATAAAGGTCTTGTATGAAGATAAAGACATAGTGGCCATAGATAAGCCTTCAGGTATTTCAGTGCACCCTGACGGTAGAAGCAAAGAAAAGACTATTTCGGATTGGTTTGCGAAAAATTATCCAAAATCGAAAGATGTCGGTGAGCCTGCAATATATGAAGGCGTAGAAATAAAGCGTTCGGGTGTGGTGCATAGATTAGACAAAGATACTTCTGGAGTTTTACTTTTAGCAAAAAACCAAAAAGCTCATGAATTCTTGAAAGAACAATTTCAAAAAAGGGAAGTGAAGAAAACTTACAATGCTATCGTTTCCGGTTTTGTAAAAAAAGATCGTGACATAATAAATAAACCAATCGGGAGAAGTCCATCTGATTTCCGTCGACGCCTCGCTGGGCGTGGAGCTAGGGGGGAACTTCGCGAGGCAGTTACAGAATATAAAGTTTTGAAAAGATTCACCTCACCCCAACCCTCTCCTTATAAAGGAGAGGGGGTAAAATTTAGTTTCCTAGAAATAAATCCAAAAACCGGTCGCACGCATCAGATACGCGTTCATATGAAATTTATAAATCACCCTGTCGCTTGTGATTTTTTGTATGACCCGAAAGGTCCTTGCCCGAAAGGCATTGCACGTTTAGCTCTTCATGCTCGCGTTATAGAATTCAAAAACCTAAAAAATAAAATAATAAAAATCGAATCACCTTTGCCGAAGGAGTTTAAAAGTTTAATAAAATAATTTTATGCAAGCTGAAAACAAGGTATGCCAAAATTGTAAAAAAGATTTTGTCATCGAGCCGAATGATTTTGGATTTTATGAAAAAATGGGTGTGCTTCCGCCAAAAATTTGTCCGGAATGCAGAGCGCAGTTGCGATTGTCTTTTAGAAATGAAAGAACTTTTTATAAAAGAGCTTGTGATAAATGCAAAAAAGATAAAGTCTCAATGTATAGTCCGAACAAACCTTACACTGTATGGTGTAATGATTGTTGGAATGCCGATGGCTGGGGAGGAGAGGACTATGCAAAAGAATATGATTTGAATAGAACTTTTTTAGAACAATTTGAAGAACTTTGGAATGTTGTGCCGAGAATCGGGTTGATGCACGTGCGCAGCGTAAATTCAGAATATATAAATATTTCTGCCGACAATAAAAATTGTTATATGATTGTTGAAAGTTCTAATAATGAAAATTGCACAAATTGTTATTGGATTCAGCTTTCAAAAGAATTAGTGGATTGCGCTTTTACAAATAAAGTTGAATTGTCTTACGAAGTTGATGATTGTTTTGATTGTAACAACCTTCGTTTTTCAAAAGGATGTCATAGTTGCATAGATAGTTCTTTTTTACTTGATTGTCGTGGATGTACGAGTTGCCTAGGTTGTATCAATTTACGCCAGCAATCACATTGTATTTTTAATGTAAAATATTCCAAAGAAGATTATGAAAATAAATTAAAATCTTTTCGTCTCGATACTTTTTCCGGCGTAGAAAATTTTAAAAAAGAATTTCAAAATTTTATAAAAGACAAGCCTAGAAAATTCGCTGAAGTTTTTAATGTTGTAAATTCTACCGGAAATTATATGACTAATGTTAAAAATAATCACCACTGTTTTCACTCTTATGAAGCAGAAGATTGCAGATATTGCGTGCATGCTTGGAGAAATGCAAAAGACAATATGGATTGCGATACAGTCGGGCGTGTTTCTACTAATAATTATCAATGTGTGAATTCAGGGCAAGAAGCTTCGAATAATATTGTTACTTTGCTCACATGGGGGACTTCATTTGCGGAATATTCTTTTCACTGTCTGGGTTCGCAAGAACTTTTCGGTTGCATTGGCATGCGTCAGAAAAAATATTGTATTTTAAATAAACAATATTCTCCGGAGGAATATAAAATTTTAAAAGAAAAAATAGTAAATCAGATGAAAGAAAAAGGAGAATACGGAGATTTTTTCCCAGCTAGTCTTTCGTGTTTTGGTTACAATGAAGCTTGTGTTATGGAACAATTTCCATTAACAAAAGAACAAGCTTTGGAAAAAGGTTTTAAATGGGAAGATACTCCGCGGGGGACTTATGGCAAAGAGACGGTGGATTGGAAAAATTTTCCAGATGGAATAAAAGATTTGTCGGCGGATTTTGATGTTGGTAAAGAAGTTTTTATTTGCGTAGAATGCAATAAAAATTATCGTATCATTGTGGATGAACTTTCTTTTTATAAAAGAATGGAAATACCAATTCCTAGGAATTGTCCCGAATGCAGGCATACAAGACGAGTAAAAAATCGTGGACCAAATAAACTTTGGCACAGGCAGTGTATGTGTGAAAAAGAAAATCATGAACATCAAAGCAAATGTCAAAATGAATTTGAAACCAGTTATGCGCCCGAAAGACCAGAAATTATATATTGTGAGCAGTGTTATCAGAAAGAGGTTTATTAGATATTTACTTGTTTTTAGATTTTTGGTATTATTAATATATGAAGAATTTTAATCTTAAAAATATAGTTTGGAAAGAGGGAAAATACTATGTTTCTCAGTGTTTAAATGTTGATGTTTCAAGTTTTGGAAAAACTAAAAAAGAAGCATTGAAAAACTTGAGCGAAGCCATTGATCTTTATTTTGAAGATGTTAAAGCTCCAAAATTCCAAGAAGTCAGAAGCCCGGAAATATTTTCTATGGATTTAAAATATGCCTAAACTTTTTTCTTCAAGGCAAGTAGTAAAAATTTTAGAAAAGAACGGTTTTATTTTTATTTCTCAAAACGGAAGCCATATAAAATATAGAAAATATGAAAGAAAAGTTCTGACCGTTATCGTTCCGGCGAATAAAAAAGAAATTCCTGTTGGAACGATGCATTCAATTATCAGGCAATCCGCTATCTCCGATAGAGATTTTTATATTTAAAATTTTTACAAAAATATGCAAAGTGAAAACAGAAATTGCCAAAGCTGTAAAAAAGATTTCGTTATCGAGCCGAATGATTTTGGTTTTTATGAAAAGGTAAAAGTCCCTCCACCGACTTTTTGCCCAGAGTGTCGTTATATCAAAAGACTTTTAAATAGAAATGAATGGAGTTTAAATAAAAGGACTTGCGATTTATGCAAAAAAAATATTATTTCAATATATCGAGATGATGTAATTTTTCCGGTGTATTGCCATGAATGCTGGTGGAGCGATAAATGGGAAGCATCTACTTTCGGCAGGGATTTTGATTTTTCCCGTCCGTTTTTTGAGCAATTTAAAGACTTACATGATGTTGTGCCACATGTGGCATTAGTAGGATCAAATAATGAAAATTGTGAATATTCAAATCAGCTACAAAATAATAAAGATTGCTATATGGTGTCTGCTACAAACGGTAGTGAAAAATGCATGTATGGAAATTGGTATCAAGAGGATTGTTATTTTTGTTCCGATTGTTATATGGTTGAGAAATTTGAATATTCTTATGAGTGCATGAGTTCCGCTAGATGTTCCAAGTCATCTTATTTAAAAGATTGCTCAAATTGTGTTTCTTGTTATTTTTCCGAAGATTGTAGAGGATGCAATAATTGTTTTGGGTGCGTAAATTTGCGAAACAAAAGTAATTGCTGGTTTAATAAACAGCTTTCCCCGGAAGAATATCAAAATAAATTAAAAAGTTTTTTATGGAATCATGAAAATATTGAGTGGGCAAAAAAAGAAATAAAAAAACTTTCTTTAAGTTTGCCGAAAAAATATTATCACGGGTCAAATAATGTTAATTTTTCAGGAGATTATTTGGAGAATACAGCCAACACAAAAGAAAGTTTTAATTGCAGAAGAAATAAAGATACTGCTTATTTGCAGGATGCATGGGAAGCAGAAGACTGCCGTGATATAACAGAAATTTTAAGCAATGAGCTATCATATCAAATTCAAGGGTGTGCCTTTATAAGAAATTCAATTTCAATTCGCAGTTCTTTTCATATGAGTGATTCTTATTATTGTGATATGTGCAATACCTTGTCGGAATGCTTTGGCTGTATGGGTTTGCGTCAGAAGGAGTATTGTATTTTAAATAAAAAATATTCAAAAGAAGAATATTTTGTGCTCAAAGAAAAAATTATAGAGCATATGAAAAAAACAGGCGAGTGGGGAGAGTTTTTTGATCCAAAAATAATAGCGCCATTTGCATACAATGAGTCTGTGGCTTATGATTACTTCCCACTTTCAAAAGACGAAGCATTAAAAGCGGGGTATGCTTGGTATGACCGCCCTGAAAGAAATTACCAAATTACCATGGAAACGGCGCAAATTCCTAAAACCATAAATGAAACAACAGACGATATTTTGGGACAAATAATAAAGTGTTCTTCTCAAAATAATAGTACCGTAAATATATCGCCGAATTGTTCCACCGCTTTTCGTATAGTAAACCTCGAACTTTCTTTTTATCGAGCAACAGGAATGCCTATTCCGCAAAAATGCCCGGCCTGCAGAAGGGAGGAAAGATTTGCGATAAGAAATCCACGCGAACTCTGGCACAGGCAGTGTATGAATAATGGATGCAAAAACGAATTTGAAACAAGTTATGCACCCGAACGCCCGGAGATTATTTACTGCGAGCAGTGTTATCAGAAGGAGGTTTATTAGTGATATAATGGGGTTATGCAAAGTGAAACTAAAACATGTCAGAACTGTAACAGCGACTTTATTATCGAGCCGAATGATTTTGGTTTTTATGAAAAGGTAAAAGTCCCTCCACCGACTTTTTGTCCGAGATGCAGAATGCAAAGGCGTTTTACTTGGCGCAATAATCTTTCATTTTATAGTCGTCCTTGTGCATTGTGTAATAAGTCAGGCATTACTTTATATTCTCCGGATTCAGGCATTACTGTTTACTGCAATAAATGTTGGTTTGGAGATAAATGGGATCCAAAAAGTTATGCGCAAGATTATGATTTTTCAAAACCCTTTTTTACACAATTTCTTGAATTACTAAAACGTGTTCCTCAAGTCGCCACTGTAAATGATGATGGCATTGCCAGTTTAAATTGCCAATGGACGCACGATTGCTGGTTTGCAAAGAATTGTTATATGGTATTTTATTCTTGGCAAATTGAAAACATAATGTATAGCACTTATATGCTTTATGGAGCAAAAGACATGATGGACTGCATGTATATAATGGATAAAGCAGAATGGCTATATGAATGTATTAATTGTGAAAGTTCTTATCGTTTAAAATATGCGCAATTATGTATTTCATGTGTTGATTCATCTTTTATGTATGATTGTCGCGGTTGTACGAATTGTTTTATGTGCACAGGACTTCGCAATGAAAAGTATTGTTTTAAAAATCAAAGATACACAAAAGAAGATTATGAAAAAATTTTAGCAGAATATAAACTTGATACTTATGCTGGCACGGAAAGAGCTAAAAAAGAATTTAAAGAATTTCTTTTGAGTTATCCTCGTCGGTATGCCTATATTATTCAAAGTAAAAATTGCACAGGGGATTTGATTTTTAATGGCAAAGATTCCAAAGATGTTTTTTCCACTCAACAACCTGAAAATTGCAGATTTATGGATGGTTGCGCAAAACCTACCAATTCTTATGATTTATCAACGGCCGGTGAAATGACGGAATGCTATGACGGTGTGACCGTTGATCATTCTCAGTTAAATTTGTTTGGAATTTTTTCTGTGAAAAGCCAAGAGTTGCATTATACGCAACATTGTCATTCTTCTAAAAATTTATTTGGCTGTGTTTCAATGAAAAAAGGAAATTATTGTATTTTAAATAAACAATACTCCAAAGAAGATTATTTTATAATGGTTGAAAAGATAAAAAAACAAATGGAAGAAATTCCATATATTGATAAAAATGGATGCAAATATTCTTACGGAGAATTTTATCCCGCTGAGCTTTCTTTGTTTGGTTATAATGAAACATCAGCGATGGAAGAATTTCCACTCACGAAAGAACAGGCATTAGCTAGAGGTTTTAAGTGGCAAGACAATACCCAGCGCACGACAGGTAAAGAAACTTTATTGCCGGAAAATATTCCGGATGCTATTTCAGATGTCGGTGATGATATTTTAGAGCAAGTTTTAAAGTGTATCGATTGTGAGAGGAATTATAAAATTGTTCCCAATGAATTAATTTTTTATAAAAAAATGAACATACCAGTTCCGCATAGATGTTTTCACTGTCGCCACGCTGCTAGAATAAAACGCAGAAATCCATTTAAGCTCTGGCACAGGCAGTGTATGTGTCAGAAAGAAAATCATGACCACAGCGGAATCCCACGCCAAGGCGGGGCAAGTTGCCCAAATGAATTTGAAACAAGTTATGCCCCAGAACGTCCAGAAATTATTTACTGTGAGCAGTGTTATCAAAAGGAGGTTTATTAGAAAGGTAAGTTGCTTTTGAAAAAGTTTTGTGATAATGTGTGCTAATTATGACAGGGAACAAAATAGGCAATATAAAACTTAGTCCGGTGGATATGGATGCTCGAAAGAAGCTAGATTTTAGCGCTGGTGATACAGTGCGAGTTTGGACCAAAATCGCCGAAGAAAAAAAGGGTACTAAAAAGGGTGAAAAGAGCACTGTGAAATACCGTTTGCAGGGTTTTGAAGGTATTGTGTTGGGTAGGAAGCACGGTACAGAAATCGGGGGGACATTTACTGTCCGCAGAGTAGCATCCGGTGTGGGAGTAGAAAGAATTTTCCCATTATTTTCTCCATTAGTTGATAAAATTGAAGTTACAAAGAAAGCTCGCGCTCGCAGGTCCAAGCTCTATTATGTGCGAACAAAAGCCGTCAAAGACGTCCGCCGAAAACTCCGCTCTGTTGCAAATAATCTTACTCAAGACGAAGTGGAAGCAGAAGTTGAAGAAACTAAAAAAGAAGAATAAAAACAAAAAAAGTTAGAGCCCCGGAGACGGGGTTTTAATTTTGTAAAAATGTGCTAGACTCAAAAAATGCCCAGGTGTTGAAACTGGTAGACATTTATCCTTGAGGTGGATAAGCCCGCAAGGGCGTGCAGGTTCGAGTCCTGTCCTGGGCACATTGACTTTTAGCATAGATATGTTAGCATTGTGGGTATATGATACCAATAATGACACCGCCAAATATGCCATATAATGTGCCTTTATATTCGCAAATCGCTGATATTTCGTCTGTGGAATGGAAGCAAAAAGGTTGCGGAGTGGCAGATGTGGCAATGATAGTGGAATATTATAAACCGCACACAACTTCGGTAAATGAAGTGCTAAAGGAGGGAATTTCTAGCGGGGCTTATGTAAAAAATGTAGGCTGGAGCCATGAAGGCTTGGCTGGCCTGGCTGTGAAGCATGGAATGACAGGTATGACTTTTGATTTATCAGAATACAACAAAGAAAACGCCTTTAATCAATTTCAAAATATTGTAAAAGAAGGTCCGGTCATAGCATCGATACATAGAAGTTTTGATCCGAAAAGTTCCTTCGGGCACCTCATTGTCATTACTGGTTTTGACGATAGTTTAATTTACTATAATGATCCTGGTAAACATGATGGCATTAGAAAAGTTTCCATCTCCCAATTTATGTCCGGCTGGAAAAGAAAAATAATAGTTATAAGGCCGTACCCACAAGACAGACTTTTTGCCAAGGCTGATACACACTTCTAAAAATTTTACTTTTAGTTATTCCATTTGGATAATTTACATCATATAAAACACTGGCGCTGACGCCGTCATGCGGAGTCTCGGAACACTTTGTTTCACCGATAGGGAGCTCTGCTGTTTGAATATATTTTGTCGGTGGTGCCGGAATTTTATTATATAAATTCGGTTTTGAGATTTTTACAGAACGCCCATCTTTTTGTCCATAAAGTTCCATTATGACTTCTTTATTTTCCACTCTGCCCTGCAATAGGAGATAGTGCCCAGTATCATTTACAAAACGAAAATCCGGATGGGGTCCATATATAGTGGCATCGAGTCCAGGTTCATAGTAATGGATGACGAAACGGTGATTTTGCCTTTCGGTGACGGGCAGTCCCGCATTTAGAGCCAAACGAAAAATAGAAGTGGCGACTTGGCATAATCCTCCACCATACTCTTTAGTTGTTTTGTCTTGTTTGATTACTAATTCTTTTACATAACCTTCTTTGGAAGTTACCGGGCCGATAGCGGACACAGTTGAAAATTCTTCACCCGGAGCGATGAGTACACCATTCACAGCAGAGACTCCTATTTTTATATTATGTTCACGGCCGGCCGTGCTACCCGTAAAATTGGTGCGTATTTTTCCGACCAAATCTTTTATTTTATATTTTTCAATGGTGTCTTTTGTGACTTTCGGTTCGACTTGTATTGTCTCAATCGGTAGATATATCGTGTTATTTGTATTATTAATATTTATTTCTGCTTCGGAAATTTTATTTTCTATATCTTGCATAGCTTTATCTGCATTTATAATGTTTCCTGAAAATCCCGCAGTTATTTCGACTAATTTTCCATTTCGCATTTCAAAACGGCTATTTTGCGGGGGATTGTCTATAAATTGAGCGACGGTATCTGCTAGATAATTTTCCACCATACTTCTTTCTATATTTATTTTATTTTCTTTACCATTTTCTTTTTTTATAGTGAGCCAATTAGCAATTTTCGGTCCCTTTATTTTCCATTCATGTTTTTGATATTGAAATACTAAACTACCATTTTTTGAAAAACTTTTTGCAAAATCCAAAAATGGTTCTAGGTCAGCTTTTGTAACTTTTGGAATATCTATGGTTGTTTTGAAAATAGCCGGAGCTGAATCAAATGAAGATAATTTATTTTCTAAAATATTTATTATTTCTTCTTTGTTTATAATCTCTCCGGTTTTTTCTTCTGATATGGATATATCATTTTTTGTTGATAAAAATTTTGCCGGTATACCTGTCTCAAAGGAACCACTTATCTCATTGTCGAGCAGGGATTTTACAGCTTCTCTTTGTGTAGTGGCTGGAAAGTTGAAATTTTTGTTTCCGAATATCAATACGCTTTGCTCTCTTATGTCATCGAGTATATTGATTCCATGCCCCCATTGGTAAGCTTGTCGTAAATTATCTTCCCAATTATCAATTGAAAAATATTCTGTATAATTATCAGAGGTGAGCCCAGTAGCTAACATAGGGATATTTATTTGCTGTATTCCTTTTGAGCTTTCCAGTCTTAGATTTAGTCCTTCTTTTCTTAATTCATCGGCTTTTTCTTTGAAGTGGTTTAATGCTTCGTCGTACGTCATGCCTCCGACTGATTCACCTCCTACTAAAATACCGGGGTAAAATCTGTAACTGTATTTTATTTCGTAAGATCCGATAAGCCATATACCTAAGAATATAGGTAATAATATAAGACCCCAACCAAAGATCAATAGACCAATCCTAATAAAAATAGGTACAGGCTCTCCATGTTTGGTTTCAGGAATCCAGCGCATCCTTTTTTGGCGGTACTTATGCTTTAAATGCTTATGGAGTTTGCGTATTAGATGTTTCGGCATATTTATATTATAAAACTTTAAAAGTTAATATGCTATCATATATATGTGCAGGAAGATATTAAATTAGCTTTGAATGTTTTGTGGAGCCAGGTGGCTTCGTTGTTTTTTGTGTTGCTTGCAATTTCCGGGATACTTTCTATTTATTTGGGAGACAAAAATGACGGTATAATTATTTTCGCAATAATGTTTGCAAATATTGTGATGGGTTTTTACCAAGAATTCAAAGCATCAAAAGCATCAGAGAAATTACTGCATCTTGTGCAGTCGAAAGTTTATGTTTTTCGAAAAGGAAAATTAGTACAAATTTTAGCGAGTGAGTTGGTGCTCGGGGATATTGTGCATTTTGTGGCAGGGTCAGTGGCACCAGTAGATGTGGAAGTTGTAGAATCTGAAAGTGCTTTTATTGATGATTCAGTACGTACAGGTGAGACAGAGCCGAAAGAAATAAATATGGGTGAAAAACTTTACGCCGGAGCGATAGTCGCGGGCGGGAAAATAGTCGGGCGAGTGATAGCTCTCGGTGATCAATCTTCACTTTCAAAATATAGAGCAAAATTGGAATCGGTAAAAAAATATAGTAGTTTTGCAGTCTTCACGGAAAAAGTCGTGAAATATATTTTTATAATTTCTATTATCACATTGCTCATTGCGATGATCTTTCTTGTTTTTGTAATGCATAAATATGAGCTCGTGCAATTTTTTATTTTTGCTATTGCGATGCTCGTCGGTGTGGTGCCGGAAATGCTTCCACTCATTATTACTTTGATTTTAACTCGTGAATCTCTTTTGCTTTCTAAAAATAAAGTTATCGTTAAAAGATTGTCGTCTCTCCAGGGTCTTGGCTCTGTACAGTTTTTACTTACAGATAAAACAGGCACAATAACAGAAAATAAATTAAAAGTTTCCACTGTGAATGATGTAAATAATTTTTGGGAGGCCTCAAATGCTATTTCAGAAGGAGAATACGAAAGGACGCCGATGGATGAAGCATTTGATAATGCGTTGAATTCTTCAATAGGGAAAATAAAAACTAGCGCCAGAAAAATAAAAAGTTTTGAACCGTTTAAAAGTAGTGTCGGCTATTCTTCATATATTTTAGAAGGAGGTGACAAGGTAGCCCGCGGACAAAGTTTAAAAGTTTTTGCTCTTTGTAAAAACATAAAAGAATCAATAAAAAAGTCCGCATTAGAATATGAAAAAAAGGGAATGAGAGTTATTGCTATAGCTGAAGGGCGCGCAGGTGAATGGAATTTTTCCGGATATGTTGCTTTTGATGACCCTATCAAATCTAGCGCTTCAGAATCGTTACGCATCGCGCATGAGCGTGGTATAGGTGTGAAAATTTTAACCGGGGATTCCAAGGCAGTCGCCGTAAACGTCGCTGAAGAATTGGGATTAATAAAAACTTCAGATAATGTTATTTCTTTTGAGGATGTAAAAGTCGCAGATCTTTCCGACAAACAGCTTCGTCGCGCTGTTGTGTTTGCGAAATGTACGCCGGAAAATAAATTGGAATTAATAGATAGATATATTAAATTAGGTCCGGTTGCATTTTTAGGTGATGGCATAAATGACGCGCTTGCATTAAAACGCGCGGACATAGGAATGGCAGTGGACAATGCAGCTGATATTGCCAAAGAATCCGCTGACGTTATTTTACTTGAAAAAGATTTGAGCCCGATTTTGACCGGTGTTTCGATGGGAAGAAAAGCATTTAGGAATATCCTGACATATATTATGTATACGCTTTCCGGTAATGCCGGCACATTTTTCTCTCTTCTCGTCGCTTCATTTTTTTATAAAGAACTTCCAATGTTACCAGTGCAAATTCTTTTAAATAATCTTTTAACAGATTTGCCTTTGATGCTCATCGTTACCGATAATATAGATGATTATGCTTTACGACACGTGCCACACTATGAGCCGAACAAGATTATGAAAAGAGTTTTTATTTTTGGAATGTTATCGAGTGTCTTTGATTTTATTTATTTTCAAATATATAAAAGTCATGACGTCGCGAGTTTTCAAACAGGTTGGTTTATCCTTTCAGTTTTAGCAGAGCTTGCCCTTGTATTGTCTATTCGTTCTTCACGTTCATTATTTAAATCTCCTGCGCTTTCTGTGCCTCTTGCATTAGGGATTCTTGTTTCAGCAATTTTGCCTTTTGTTTTCGTTTATACGGGAGGACTCGCAAAAGTATTTAAATTTGAACCACTTTCGTTTTCAGAAATCATGACCCTGCTTGGAATTCTAGTTATTTATATGTGTGTCAATGAAATTGCAAAATATTTTATGCGTCGTAGAAATCTATACAATAAACCAGTTCACCCAGCACATATTTTCAAAAGTTAACTTATATGCTATAAATAACTAGTCTTATTGAAAGGTAAGATATACATGGTGGCTATGGTGTAGCGGTAGCACACGAGCTTGTGGAGCTCTTAGTCTGGGTTCAACTCCCAGTAGTCACCCCAAGAAGGACGACCAGTCATTTCTAGCAGTAGATTATATGGAGAACGTAGTGTATATACTAGGTTTTTTTCACTTACAGTCGGGTTCTGAATTAAGTAATTTAAAAATGCTCTTTTTTCGTGAGCGTCAGAACTTTCAAAAATACTTTTTGCTCTACGTGATATAGAAAAGATTGTGGCAACGGTAGTTTGATAATCAAAATCAGCTCTTGTGTGTTCTTCGCTCTCAATACCTAAAAGCTGGAGTTTGTCCTGATATTCTTGATGCTTTTTATCGTAAGTATCCTTATCAATACTTTTGTCTAAGAAGATTTCAAGCAGATTATCGTCTCTCTGCTTAACCCTGTCGTATTCGGCTCTTATGCGACTGACTTGGTTTTTATGAAAGACAACTTCTGATTCTGTTGCTTGTCTTAATTCTTTTACAAGATATTCTTGTGCTTCTTCGGGTATTTTTTCAAAAAGTTCCAAGTCTTTAATAATTGGTTCTAGTAATTTTTTTTCTGGTATATAAAAACGCTTACATATTCCTTTTGTGTTTTTGCAAGAGTAGTAGATAAAAACCAGCCCGCTTTTTTTCTGGTGCATTTCTGGGGTTAGTAGGCAGTTGCAATTTTTACAAGTAAGTAAGCCTTTAAAAATAAAGTCTTTCGAAAGAAATTTTGGTCGGCTGGTTCGTTTTTTTTCTCTAACTTCTTGGCATTTATCAAAAATTTCTTTAGTGGTTATAGTTTGATATTTGTGTGCGTACGGAGGATATTTTTTTGATGTAACAATTCCATAATAAAAAGAATTTCTAATCATATTATCAATACAACTTTTTGGAGGAAGAAGACCACCGTAACTCTTTAATCCCATTTTTATTACTTCTTGGCGTAAAGTTTCAATCGAGTAGTTTCCAGTAGCATATAATTCAAACATTTTAGTAACTATGTGAGAGCGTTCAAGGTCGAGAATAATTGTGCTTTTACCATAAGCATCTTTTGACCGAACATATCCCAGTGGTGGCTTGCTTGGATAAACACCATTTCTTCTCATTTTTTCGTAAGTACGCTTTACGCTATCACTAATAGCATCAGAATAATATTTAGCAAGACCTAAATTTATCCCAAAGTGAAATTTCTCCGTTGCGGAAATATTTGGAGTGATAATTAAGTTGTCTGAGACAAAGTGTAGTTCTACTTCATCTTTCATTGCTAATTCGTATAGGGCTGATACTCTCTGGTCAAAAACATTTCTAGAGAATCTATCAACTTTATCAAAACAAATTGCAATTTTTTCCTTTTGTTCGTTTATCTTTGATAGAATTTTATCAAATTCGTCTCGTTTTTCTTTGTAGGCACTTTCATCGAAACTATAGGTGTCAATAACTGTAAAGTTATTTTTTTTACAATAACTTTCTATACGAGCAACTTGAGCAGGCAGGGAATTACCCGCTTCTTTTTGTTCTTCTGTTGATACTCTTGCAAGAATTATAGCTTTCATATTTATTTAGTCTTAACTTTTTCTAAAAACTTATTAAACTCTTTTTTATCAATTCTAAAATCACGACCGATTTTGTACGCTTTCAAGCGACCTGCTTTTATGTAACGGTAAATTGTCATTATGTTTACTTCTAACATTTTTGCGAGGTCTTCTGCTTTGTAGAAAGGTTTATTTTTCATATATAAATTAAGTATACTTTACACTACTTTACATTGCAAGTCGGCATCTTGCCACAAAAGTGGGTTACTCAGCACTAGAGATTTTATAGGGTACAGGTGAGGGTTCACTCTTTTATCGACCTTTAAAAGTAGCTCAAAGAATCCAACAAAGTTGCGTTTTTCTTCGGGACTTAGGTTTAGTAATGTTTCGGCTAAAGTACTCATGCGGGGATGGCAGGCTGAATATTAAGTTTTTTTCTATGTGCATTTATTGCTTTTAAGAAATTACTAGAGACTTTTTCTGTATCTTCTCCTGATTCTTTTAAAGAATCACTTTTTATATTAGTCTTCTTTATATTAGTCTTATTACTGTGACTTTCTGTCACTTGGTCTATGTCTTTTTTGTCAGGTGTAGGAGTATTATTTGTCACGTAAGGGGATTGCGTAAATTCTCCTGGTTTAATCAACCATTCATTTGCTGGAGTCAATAAATATGTATTATTATAGTGCTTCCCATTGTGTTTTAATTTTTTTACGATTATTAAATTGTGAGCTTTTAATATTTTTAGGTGTCTAATAACTGTCCTTGTGTTCATGCCAAGTTTTTTTGCAATAAATTCTTCTGACGGAAAAGCAACTTTTTTGTTTAAATACTCGTGTCTTCTGATACATATATAAATGATTGAAGCGGTGTAGCCAATTATTTCTGCGTACTTATCAATAAAGATATTTTCTACCCTAAACCAACCCTTTCCTTTTTCTTTTTTTTCTAATTCATTCATTTATTTTTCTTATTTTAAAAATCTTGCTTCAGTGCTTCTCGTAAAATTTGCAACTTTTAATAGCCTTTTCGCTGACCGCGAAAGTTTCTTGTGATTCGTTTTTGGTTTTATTTCAGAAAAAAACTTACTTCAAAACTATAACGAAAAAAGATAATTTATATCTACTATATTTTTGACAATTTCTTGTCAGTTGTGCTTTTATTATAGCACACTAAAAAAACTCTCAAAATTAAAAAGTGGGCAAATATGTTATTAAAATGTGGACAAAAAACTCAATTTAAACAACATTTTACTTATATTTAACTATTGGCAAATGTGGCTAGGGAATTGTAAATATGTTATCATTTATTTACAACTAAATAGGGAATTATCGAGAGTGTAGCGAGAGTACTGACTCTATGACCTACCAGCAACCAGCCAAAAGGCAACGGTGCTAAATTCAGCCCCATACGGGGAAAGATATATAGTCGTAAACTCTTTCTTCGTATTCGGAAAGGGTTTTTTTATTATTAATTAAATAAAGTTATGGAAATAACAAAATTAAATATTAGTCTTGTTGAAAGTAATGTTGTTGAAGTTTTCCAATATGTTGCAGTAGTTATTCAACATAAGAAAAGATATTTTTACTGTGTTGATAATACAATTTTAAAAATAACTGAATCAGAATACAATTTTGTCACCGCTAATCCATATTTATATTACTTTTCTACGGCATTAAAATTACACTTCTTAGTTCAAGAAAAAATACGTAAGCATAGTAAGAAAAGTACAAATATGTTATCCTTTATTTACAACTTAATCAGTAGCCTAAACCTTTAGAAATAGAGGCATGGTGAAAAAATTGCACGATACTAGAAACCCCATTATCAGGGTGCGTATCGTGCGTCGTGCAGGGAAACTTGCATGGAAGTCGTAAGACTTCACCTCTGGTAGTGGGATTTTTGCTACCCACTCACTAGGTTTATCAATTAAAAAAATCTTATGAAAAAAATTATATTATTTGTTTTGTTTAGTTTTATTATTCCAACTATCTCAGTGTTCGCAACTTCGGGGGCTTGTTCATATCATGGTGGTGTTAACTGTTCAGTGGGGGCAACATATACTGGTAAGGTTCAATGTAATGATGGATGGGTAAATAGTTCTGTTTATTTTTCTGATACTGACGAATGTCGTACTACCTCTTACGATTCTTGCCCACAAATTGTTTATGGTCTATCTTGCTCAACTGAATCAGACTATGCAAGAGTTCAGCAAGAAGTTGATGCTCAAAGAGCCACACAAAGAGCTATGAGTGCTAGAAGTGGCTTGCTCGGTTCTTCTTTTGATACTTCTTCAACGTTAGGACAAGATAAATTAGATTCATGTCGTAGAAGTATAGAACTTTTTAATGCTACGGTAACTTCTCGCAACCAGTGCTTACAAGAACACGAAGATACCCTTAGACAGCAAACAGAAAGAGCTGAGACTAGTATTCAAATAAGATTCAATGCTTTGTGTGTTAAGTATAACGGTTCGGGAAGTGTCTGGGATAGTTCACTACCTTCAGATAATAATAATCCTCCTTGCACTAAGCCATTAAAAATTTCTACCTATTATTTACCAAATGCGATGATAAATACTTCTTACTCTGCCAACATAAATTATACTCCTATTGAGGAGACCCCAGTGCTTAGATTCTATGACCTACCAGAAAGTATCGAACTTAGTTTTCTAAACTTTAACGGCAACAATGGTGCTTTTGCTTTAAAGCTAACTCCTAAAAAGGTTGGTGTCTTTATTTTAAAAGCTAGGGTCGTGGTTAAGGATGTTGAAATTGGAAGTACCTCATTTAATTTAACAGTTGACGACCCAACACAAGTAAAAACACCCGTACAAATTCCAATAGTAGCTCCTGTAGAGTTAAAAATACAAAATCAAATCACACCTAAAAAGATTTCTATTCCATCTAAAAATTCAACAGGCAACTTTCTTGTTACACCAAAAGATATAACGACGCTTAATATGCCTTCAGTAGCTCCTGTTTTAGAAATTCCAGTTAACCCAGAACCAGTAAGAAAAATAAAATGGTATCAAAAAATCTTTAATTGGTTTAAATAAAATTATATGAAAAAAATAAAAGAAAATAAAGAAATAGTAATAATCGTAGTATTGGTTTTAGGATTCCTTTTTTATTGGTTTCAATTACGTCCAGTAATGATAAAAAAGAATTGTTCTTGGTTTACAGAAGTAACCCCTGCTGATATTGGTATAACAAAAGAACAAGCTGATATAAATAAAATAAAACTAAGTAATGGAGAATGTAGTGATAGCCAAGGTCGCCTAAGTTCATTTAGTTGTTATATGCTAGAAAAAGATACAGCGGTAAGACCACCATCACCAGAAAAAACAGAAACGAAAGAAGCTACAAAAATTCAATACGATAAATGTTTAAAACATAATGGGTTTTAAGCACTAATTATAGTGCTAGGTCATGATTCTCAGTTTTAAAATTCCAAGAGCCGTAAAACGCATTATAACTCCAAAGGTCGAAAATCGTCCTAAATAAGCCTTGTAAAATAAGGCTCAAATTTGGTCGTTTTTTAGTGTGCTTTTTTTATTTTTAGGATTTTCCCTTTTGCTTGTACAAAATCTAAGTAAGTGATAAATTAAAAATAATATGAAAAGGTTAGCAAATATTAGCATCCCTTTTTCTACAAATCTTTATTTAATAAGCATCTAAAATTGTTGGGTATGCTAACCTTCAACCTTATCTTTTCTTAACATGCTAGTTCGTAAAATACCTTTATTTTATTGAGTTTTGTGTTTTAGGGGTATGGTAAGGTAGGTATTAAGATTTTTTAATTTTTAGGAGAGGAAATATGTTGCATTTTAATGTTTATTCTGTAAGCTTAAAGCTATATACTGAAAAAATAAACTAAAACAGGTTTGTATATGAGATAATAAGGAAGTTACAAAATAAATAATATAATTATGGTTATTCAAATAAAAGAACAATTAGTTGCTTTAAAATTTTCTTTATCTATTGGTCAAAAAATAGTTACTAAAATTGAAGAAAGGTTTTTAATAAAATTTGAAAACCTTTCAACCCTAGACGAACAAAAGCAGTTTTTAAAAAACGAGGCTATTTATTTGTATTTAAAGAATTTTTGGCAACAATATGAATTTTTAATTAAAAAAGTTGAAGCAGAAGAAGATTTAAAGAACTTTCAATTTTATATACCGCTTACAAGGATTCTTTTGGAAAATTATGGTGAATTACTCTATTTAGTTAATCAAGATGAAAAGACCCAATTAGGTATTTTTATAGGTAAATACCTTTTATATTTTAGCGACATGTTCCGTTTCGTTGCAATAGAGAGCACTGAGTTAAAAGACGAATATGACAGATTTTTAAAACTTATGGGAGGCGTACTTTCTTCTGAGGATATTTCATTTCCTTCTGATATAAATTCTTTTTCTAATGGTTTTCTAGAAAGGAACGGTTTTTCATTTCCGAGATTCGAACAAATCTTTAATCAACCATATTTTACGATACAATCATCAAAAACTTTGGCACTTTGGAAAAAAGATAGCCCATCGACTTTTTATAATAAATATTACAGGTCACATTCAAATTACACACATCCAAGTTTTACAAATCAAATGAGTGGTGCTACGAACAATGAGGTTTTTTGGATAGTTCAGTTTATGTACATAATGGCACAGCTTATGGTAGAGCTTTGTAATACAAAGGTATTTGTTGGTGAGTTCCAATCAGAATATGAAAAACTTGTTGCAGAAGTAAAAATAAGTTACCCAATATTACAAAGTATGTGGCATACAACACCAAGGGCTTAAAAATTTATCACTTATATGAATATTTCTGATGTAATAAAAAGTGCACCCAGATATATATCTATGAGATATAGTTCTTTGTATTCGTATGTATGGCAAAATTTATTTCCTTCAGAGTATATAAATAGGATTTTAAATAAAATTGATAGCTCAAAAGAGAAGAAAGAGAAGATTGCTAGGATGAAAACTATAGCGGAAGAAGCTACTGTATTATGTTTTTTGTTTTATACAAGAAAAATGTTAGCAGATGGGGCTAGTGCCACTAAGGACACAGTAGATATTCTAAAAGAACTTAATATTGATAAATTTAGGTTAGGGAAAACAGAATTTTCAGGGAGAAATAAAAATGTTGTTCTGGGAGATAAACTTGCTGAAAAATTATTACATTTACTTAGTGATGATGTAAAAGCCTTACTATCAAATACTAAATATTTTTCTCAAATTATTGACCATTATAAGGAAGTAAGAAATGATGAACGCTTATATAATTATTTATTTGACCAAGCCGAAGCAAAATTAAAACTAAGAAAGTTTTTTGAAAGTGAAAAACCTCGCTTAAATTCTTTTGGGAATATAGTTAATCAAGTATTTGAAGCTTATACTTTTGCTTCCACTATAAAATGGTACGAAAAGAAAGGATGGGTAATTCAAATCATTAGCCCAGTTTTTAAGAAAAAGAAAATTTTTAAGCTGAAGTTTACAACAAAAGGTGCACCTAATAAATATAGTTATGTGATTTGTGAAAAAGATGGTAAAAAATGCCAAATAAGACATCAGTTAAGAGTAGCTACAAAATCATATAGTGAAAAAAGTAAATACCGTGCCAATATATGTTGTGATATTTCTATATTGAATGATTTAGACTTAAGTCAGTATTCTACTGACACTTTTCTTCCAAATAAGGATTTAATATCCTTTGGTGAGGTAAAACATATGTCTGCCTATGCAGAACTTGTAGCGGGGTTTATTGGTATGGTACACGAATTACAGCCCAAAAAATTAAAAAGAATTAGAAATAAAGGTTGGGTAATGAATGAGCACATATCGCCATATTTAAATGTTAGTGGATTATTGTATCCTACAGCAAAAGGCTTGGATGAGACTATTAAGAAACGAAAGTATGATGTTGATATTTATCATTATGAAAATAAAATATCCCAAATATAGTGGTGGTGGGGGGGGGCGTTACTTATAGGTTAAGTTATTTTTGTATATTCCAAGGTTTTTTATTCCACTAAGCTGAAGGTCTTGTGATATACTATACCAATTAACAGTTCTGAACTTGACCAGTAAGCGACCCCAATTTAAAAAATATAGTCTTTTCTTAAAATTTGCTATAATTAGTTTATGATAAATGAGCTTATTTTTGTGATTACCGCCCTGCTTACTTTTGGCTTCGTTTTTATTTGTTTCAATTTAGGCAAGCGTTGGCTCCATGCTTCTATTGCTATTAACTTGATTTTGATAAGCGTATTTGGCGCCAAGCTTGTTTCTGTTTTTGGTATTACCACAAACGTGGGTAATATTTTTTATGCTGCGGTATTTTTAGCTGCGCATATCTTGATAGAGCATTATGGCGAAAAAGAGGGAAGGAAAAGTTTTTGGGTTGGACTCGGTGCTACGGTATTTTTCGTATTGATGGGCCAGCTGACTGTGCAGTTTATAGGTTCGTCGGCATCAGCTACTGTTAATCAAGCCCTTAATACTCTTTTTACTTTTGCCCCGAGAATTTTCCTAGCTAGCATCTCGGCTTACTTTTTTGCTCAAAAGTTTAACATTTGGTTTTATGGCCGGTTGGCACAAAAGTCTGAAAAACTTCCTCTTTGGCAAAGAGATATTTTTTCAAACATATTAGGTCAAGCCATTGATAGTATAATTTTCTTTTCGATAGCTTTTTATGGCATTATTTCTGGCACGGCATTAGCGCAAGCAATGCTTTTTGGTTTTATTTTTAAAGTTGCGGCTGGTATTTTTGGCTTACCATTTTTCTATGCTACTTTTTATGTTAAAAAAGAAAATAGTAAAAATGTGGAAAATATTTCTGAAAAAATTCCAGAAACCTCAAAGCCTTTTTATTCATTTACTCCAAAGGGGACGCTTCGCGCTATTGTTTTTTTTCTTCTGGCTTCGCCTTTTGTATTTTTGGCTATCTTTAGCATCTCTGAAATAAAAAGGAATTTGGCAAACATGTCTCTCGTTGCGCAAGCAGATACTATCAAATCAATATTGGTTGTTTACGGTGTTATTTTTGTGGCATTTTCTCTTTTGCTCATTATTACTTTTTATATTTCAAGAAGGCTGATCTCCTCCGAAGCATCACTAAAATATGAACAAGAGCTAAAAAAGTCACAGATGGAATTTTTATCATTGGCTTCACACGAGCTTCGCACTCCGCTTTCCGGTACTAAATGGCTAGTTGAAACTTTGCAAGACGGCATGCTCGGGCCTCTAAATGAAAAACAAAAATCTTATGTGGAAAATATTAGTTTGACTAATGAAAAAATGATCAAGCTTGTTGTTAGTCTTTTAAATGTGACTCGCTTAGATAGTACAACTGCAAACATCAAAGAAGAAGAGGTTGATGTTTTAAATTTTTACGATGATCTTATTTTGTTAGTGGAGGCTGTAGCTAAGAAAAATGATATTGTTTTAAAAAATAATGCAGTTTTCGGTAAAAAAATTACAGTCAAAACTGATTTGGAGGTGGTAAAAAGTATTCTGACTAATTTTTTATCAAATTCAATTTTTTATTCACCGGCTGATCAGGAGGTTGTGTTGGATTTTAAAACAGAAAAAGGTGCAGCCGTGTTTTTTGTAAAAGATAATGGTATAGGTATACCAAAAGAAGAAGCAAAACATGTTTTTGATAAATTCTATCGAGCATCAAATGCTGGGAAAGTGAAGCCTGAGGGAATGGGTATAGGTCTTTACGTTTCTTTTATGCTTTCAAAAAAAATAGGCGCAGAAATAACATTTGATTCTGAGGAAGGCAAAGGGTCGACATTTTATTTAAAAATACCTATGTTATAATAAATTTATGGAAGATGATATAAAACAAAAAACAATTTTGATAGTGGAGGATGACCATATACTACTAGAGGCATTGCGCGACAATTTATTGCACGAAGGTTTTATTGCTTTGGAAGCTATGGATGGGGAGCAGGGTTTAGCGATGGCTATAGAAAAAAAGCCGGATCTTATTTTGCTGGATATTTTAATGCCAAAAATGGATGGGATGGAGATGATGCATAAATTGCGTGCATCTAATGATTATGGGAAAAAAGTACCCATTATATTGCTTACTAATTTGACGCCAGATGAAGAAAAAATAATGAAACAAATTACTACAGACGAGCCCGCATACTATTTAGTAAAGTCTCAATGGAGCCTAAAAGATATTTTGGAAAAAATAAAAGAGCGTTTAGCTCGTGTCGAGTAAAATTATTAATAATTTAAAATTTTATGACTAAAAAAATAATTATAGTTTTGGTAATAGTAGTAATTGGTTTTGTAATTTATGATTTAGCTTTTAAAAATAATGCAAATAAAGCCTTGGCACCTGCACCGGAAAGTAACGTTCCTGTAAATAATGTCAGTAATAATGTTCCAGAGTCAAAAACAGCATCAGTAAGCATGAAAAATTTTGCATTTAATCCAGCTACTCTTTCAGTGAAAGCTGGCATAAAGGTTACTTGGACGAATAATGATTCAGTTCCACACACAGTCACATCTGATTCTGATAATCTTTTAAATTCACCGACACTCGCTCCGGGTGAATCCTTTAGTTTTACTTTTGCAAATTCCGGTACGTATAGTTATCACTGCAAGATTCATCCTATGATGAAAGGGGTAGGGGTTGTGAATTAAAATTACTAATCATTATTATTTCTTTTGTCTACTAAGTCTACATATGTAAGGATAGTAGACATTATTGTTTTACTTGACAGATACCCCCTGGGGGTATATACTATCCATTATGAGAAAAGATATTAAAAATAAGTTGGAAAGACGGCTCAAGATTATTGAGGGGCAAGTTCGAGGTATTCGGGAAATGGTCGAAAATGACAAATATTGCATAGATGTCATTACTCAAACTTCGGCAGTCAAACAAGCTCTTTCTGGAGTGGAAGACGCTTTAATGGAGAATCATCTTAGTTGTTGCGCTGTGGACCAGATTAAAAAAGGTAAAGAAAATAAAGCCAAAGAGGAAATATTAAAAGTTTACCGCTTGAAACGCAAATAATTTATAAATAATTTATAAATAATTTTTTCTCTATTATTAATTATTAACATTTAAATAAAATATATGAAATCAAAATTCGCTATAACAATCGCTCGCATCGCATTACTTTTATCAACGCTTTCCGTAATCGGTGCATGGATTACACAAAGTACAAAGGGAACATTGCTAGGTATGGATCAGGCGCATTTATTCAACGATGCAATAGCAACAGGAATAATTAGTATAGGATTTTTCATTGATGGTATAATTCACAAGAAAGAAGAAATGAATTCTTGTTCTCATGATGCAAAATAATATAAACAACATAATATACACGTGCCCAATGCATCCGAGGGTTGTATCTGACAAGCCGGGGATGTGCCCTGAATGCGGGATGAATCTTGTCCCGATGAAGAAAAAAAATGATTTAGGACACAAGGAACACGAGAAAAATCAGGATTTTGATAAGCATGCAGGTCATAAAACTTCGTCATTTTTGACGAAGTTTTGGGTTGCGTTAGTTTTGACTGTGCCAATCTTTTTTTATTCTGAAATGGCATATATGCTTTTTCATATAAAGGCACCTGTTTTTTACGGCTCGCAATATTTACTTTTAATTTTAGGTAGTATTGTATTTTTTTATTGCGGTTTAATTTTTTTAACCAGTGCGTATCGCGAATTGCGGGCGAAACTGCCGGGCATGATGACCCTTATCGCAATAGCCGTAACCTCGGCATATGTTTATAGTTTCTTTTCTATTTTATTCGGCACGGGTCATGATCTTTTATTTGAGCTCGCATCATTGATAGCCATTATGCTTCTAGGGCATCATATTGAAATGAAGTCTGTGCAGGGCGCTCAAGGTGCATTGCGAGAACTTGCAAAACTTTTGCCGGATCAAGCAGAAGTTATTCGTGGTGATAAAACCGAAATTATTTCATTAAGTGAATTAAAAATCGGCGATATTGTTTTAATAAAACCAGGTTCAAAAATACCGGCTGACGGAAAAATTATTGAAGGACAATCAGAATTAAATGAATCAGTGATCACTGGTGAATCCCGTCCCGTTGAAAAATCTGTAGGCGCATTTGTTATCGCCGGTTCTATAAATGGTGATGGAAGTTTGAAAGTGGAAATTGAAAAAATAGGTGAGGATACTTTCCTTGCTGGTGTGATGAAGCTCGTCGCTAATGCGCAAGCGTCAAAATCACGATTGCAAATGCTTTCCGATAGAGCAGCTTTTTATTTAACTATCATTGCGATTGTGGCAGGAGCTTTAACATTTTCTATTTGGATTTTTGTCGGTGGGGGAATAGTGACAGCGACAGAAAGGCTCGTCGCAGTTCTTGTCATCACTTGTCCTCATGCGCTCGGGCTCGCAGTACCACTGGTTGCATCTATTTCCACGACTCTCGCCGCGCGGAATGGTTTACTAGTAAAAGAACGTCGAGCTCTCGAATCAGCGCGAAATATAAATATAGTTTTATTTGATAAAACAGGCACGCTAACTGAAGCGAAATTTAAAGTTACGTCAGCAATTTCAGATGATGCACTTATACTTGCGGCTTCCGTGAATGTTAATTCTGAGCATCCGATAGCCAAGGCAATAGTTGAAGAAGCAAAAATTCGTATGCTTCAAGTCAAACCATCTACTGATTTTAAAAGAATACCCGGTCGGGGAGCAGAAGCAAAAGTTAATGGTGAAATAATTTTTGTCGGCACTCATGGCGGGGATGAAATTGTTGTTGAGAAAAATGGTGAAAAAATTGGAGAAATTGCAGTAGCCGACGCTGTTCGTTTGGAATCAAAAGAAGTAATTGCAAAACTAAAAACTTTTGGCATGCGTGTCGCGATGATTACCGGAGACAGTGAGGAGACAGCAAAACGCGTGGCGAATGAGATTGGCCTCGATGAATATTTTGCTCGAGTTTTACCGGAAGATAAAGTTAAAAAAATAATAGATTTACAGAGTCGTGGCTTGAAAGTCGCTATGGTGGGCGATGGTATCAATGACGCTCCGGCCCTTACCCAAGCGGACATAGGTATAGCGATAGGTGCTGGTACAAATGTAGCGATAGAATCTGCGGGAATAATTTTAGTAAAAAGTGATTTGCGCGATATTCCAAAAATATTTAATTTATCTCGTTTGACCTACAATAAAATGATTCAAAATCTTTTCTGGGCGACAGGGTACAACGTCGTGGCTATTCCTCTTGCAGCTGGAGTCTTGGCATCGAAAGGAATAATACTCCAACCAGTCCTCGCTGCGGTATTTATGTCTTTTTCTACAATTATTGTGGCATTTAATGCTATATTATTGCGACGAGCTAAATTATAATTTAGTAGTATAATAAAAATATGCAGAAAAATTTTAAAATAATTATAGTTTTGATTATTGTTGCTGTTAGTGTTTTATTGTATTTTGGATTTCACAAAAAAAGTGAATATTTTTCTCTAGATGTGGATGATTTATCGGACACAAAGGTTAGTCAGACAGTCGAGCTAAAGAATGGCGATACCTATGATATGACTGCGGAGATTGTTAAAAAAATAGTAAATGGCAAAGAGACAAAAATGCTCGCATATAATGGCATGATACCTGGGCCGACGATAAAAGTTTCCCAAGGTTCGGAGATTACAATAAATTTTAAAAATAATACTGATGTAGACACTGCGCTACATTCGCACGGAGTGCGCCTCGAAGATAAATACGATGGCGTGATAGGTATTGACCAAGATGCGATAAAGCCTGGTGAAAGTTTTGTTTATAAAATAAAATTCCCAGATGTTGGAATATATTGGTATCATCCGCACTTTCGCGAGGATTATGCGCAACCGCTCGGGCAATATGGAGCATATATTGTAGAGCCAGCTAATATAAATTACTGGGATTCAGTTAATATGGAAGCGCCTTTGTTTGTGAATGATATTTTGATGGATAAAAATGGCGTGGTTCCATTTAATAAAAAATCTTCCGATCATATAATGATGGGTAGATATGGAAATGTAATGCTTGTGAATGGTGAAGAAAATTATTCTTTGAATGTTGATAAAGGCAGTGTCGCTCGTTTTTATATTATTAATTCTTCCACTGCGCGTCCTTTTAATATCGGCATCAATGGAGTAAAAATGAAACTCGTTGGTGCTGATAATGGTGCTTATGAAAATGATACGTGGGTGGACTCTGTAATTCTCGGCCCTTCAGAGCGCGCTATAGTAGAAGTTCTTTTTGATAAATCTGGCACTTATGAATTGCAAAATAAAACTCCGAACAATATATATAGTCTTGGGAAAATTATTGTGTCAGATAAAAATGTTGATAAATCTTATTCAGAAACTTTTCTAAAACTCCGCTCACATCCAGAAACAATTTCCAGCATCGATTCTTTTCGACTTTACTTTAATAAAACACCGGATAAATATTTGGAGCTTACATCAGGGCTGAGGGGGGCGATGGGCAACATGATGAGTAGCGGGCAACATAAAATGCCGGATGGTACAATGATGCAAAATGAAACTATGGGCGAGGTAATGGGTTTGGATAATGGTATTGAATGGGACAATGACAGCAAGATGATGAATATGATGTCCGACACAGGAACTGATTTTTTTTCTTGGAAAATTATTGACCAAGAAACTAAAAAAGAAAATATGGATATAAATTGGGTTTTCAAAAAAGATGATAAAGTAAAAATTCGTATTTCAAACGATGGAAATATTACGCACCCGATGCAACACCCTATGCATTTTCACGGCAATAGGTTTCTCGTAATTGATAAAAATGGAATCGAAGAAAAAAACTTAGCTTGGAAAGATACAGTATTGGTGCCGGCAGGGCAGTACGTGGATATTTTACTGGATGCATCAAATGCGGGGAATTGGATGGCGCATTGCCATATAGCTGAACATATGGAAGACGGTATGATGTTTACTTATAGTGTTAAGTAAAATCTAATTTTTGAGGTATAATAAAGAGATGTTCACATATCTTATTTTTGAAATGATTTCGGCGCTAGTCGGTGCCTTAGCTGTTTTGTCAATTTTTATTTATTTAATAAAAAAGCCGGCAGTTTGGAATGTTGTAAAACAAAAAGGTATTTACGTTCCGATAATTTTATTTGTTATCGCGTTTTTTGCCGGACTTATTTCAAACAGAACTTATGCGCCGGATTTTGCAATGCCGGCATTTATGCATTCCGACGCTCCGGGCGGGGTTCCTCCTTCAATTCCATTTTCTAAAATTTTGGATTTTTTAATTCATAAAAATAATTTTGAAAAAGTTGCTGATATTTCCGCAAGCCCTGACTCTGTGCCGAGTGAAGCTCAAAAGCCTGATGCGGACGGAATCGTGAGAATACATTTAAAAGCGCAAGAAGTTATTTCCGAAATTGCACCTGGAATTTATTTGAATTATTGGACTTACAATAAACAAGTTCCCGGTCCTATGTTGCGAGTCAGAGAAGGCGATACAATGGAGATTACTCTTGAAAATGACAAGTCGAGTTTGCATCACCATAATATTGATTTGCATGCGGTGACGGGTCAAGGTGGAGGCGCTATGCTTTCCGATGTTGCTCCCGGAGAAACAAAAACTTTTAAATGGAAAGCATTGAACTCTGGCCTTTATGTTTATCATTGCGCAATGCCGAATGTCAGCACGCATAATTCTCACGGGCAATACGGACTCATAATGGTAGACCCGAAAGATTCACAAATTGCTTTAGATAAAGTCGATAAGGAATTTTATATAATGCAGGGAGAATTTTATACTGCGGGGCAAATAGGCAAACTAGGCCTTGTACCTTTTGATTCAGATGCATTGCTTGCTGGTAATCCGAATTATGTGGTTTTTAATGGAAAGATAGAAAGTGTTCCTCGTTTGCAAGCAAAAGTCGGCGACAAAATTCGCATTTATGTCGGCAATGGGGGAGTTAATCTTATTTCATCTTTTCATATCATAGGAGAAATTTTTGATAAAGTTTATCCTGAAGCTGCGATAGGTACAGGTTCGGCAATTTTGAAAAATGTGCAGACTACAGAAGTCTTGCCTGGTGGAGCGTCAATTGTGGAATTTACTGTAAATGTTCCTGGAAAATATTTACTTGTTGATCATGCTCTCGCGAGGATGAATAAAGGCGCTTGGGCAACGCTTGAAGTTTCAGGAGATAAAAATCCGGATATTTTCTCGCAAATAAATAATAACAATAAAGAAATTAATATGAAAATGAATTAAATTATAAATTTTAAAAAAATAATTTTATGAAACAAATACTTTTAGAAAAACTTATATACCTTAATGGAAAAACAGCGATAGTGACTGGTGGTGCTATGGGTATTGGTTTTGGCATTGCTTATCGTCTAGCTGAAGCCGGAGCAAATGTAGTCATTGTTGATTTAAATGAAGAAGTTGGAAATAATTCAGCAAAAGAACTGGAAAAGAATGGATGGAAAGCGTCTTTTGTAAAGGCTGATGTTTCAAAAGAAGTAGATGTAAAAAATGCTATTGATTTTAGTATGAAAATTTATGGCGGTGTGGACATATTGGTAAATAACGCGGGTATTTATCCTATGATTCCAGTAATGCAAATGGATATTGCTCAATTTGAAAAAGTTTTAGCAGTAAATTTAGAAAGTGTATTTTTATTTACTAAAATGACGGCAGAAGTAATGATAAAGCAAGGCAGGGGTGGAAAAATAATTAACATCACTTCGATAGATGCTGTTCATCCTTCTTCTGTCGGGCTTGCTGTTTATGATGCATCAAAGCATGGTCTTTGGGGTTTTACAAAAAATGTAGCCTTGGAACTCGCTCCGCATAATATACAAGTAAATACTATCGCGCCGGGTGGCATAGCTACTCCTGGTACGGGCACGGGCAAAACGATGACATCGCAAATGGAAGAGATGGTTAAAAAATTTTCTGAAAAAATTCCAATGAAAAGAATGGGTGACCCTGATGATATTGGCAAGGTTGCTTTATTTCTCGCCTCTGATCTTTCCAGTTATATGACTGGTTCGCAGATAGTTGTCGATGGGGGAGTATTATTGTCATAGATAATACTAATCAAAAAAAGTGTTATAATAAACTTATGACTTGGGCATTAAGACGGCAGATTATTTATTTAGTTATTGTTATAGCCTTTTTTTCTATGTTAGGTTTTTTGATAATTTATCCGCATTTTAACAAAGCGCCGACTTGCTTGGATGGCTTACAAAATGGCACTGAGACGGGGATAGATTGCGGGGGGTCTTGCTTGAAAGCTTGTACTTTGCAGGTAGATCAGATTTCTATTCTCTGGAGTAAATCTTTTCGGGTTGTTCCCGGACGTTACAATGCAGTGGCTTATTTAGAAAATCACAATCAAAATGCTGTTGTGAATAAACTTCATTACAAATTTCGTTTTGCGGATAAAGACAATTTATACATTGGCTCACGCGAGGGGGATACTTATGTTCCACCATCCGGCAAATTCGCTGTTTTTGCGCCAGCCATAGATGTAGGGAATTCTATTCCAGTTTATACTACTTTTGAATTTACTGAGATGCCGACTTGGTTGCAAGTTTCGCAAGATAAAATAGATCAAGTAAAAGTTTCCGTAGATCAGATCTCTCTTCAGGGTGAAAACACTAGTCCAGGGATGTCCGCTGTTATAAAAAATGATTCTTTATTTAGAATTCCTGATATGAATGTTGTAGTTATTTTATATGATGTTTCCGGCAATGCTGTTTCTGCTAGTTCGACCACCATTGATCTTTTAGATAGAAATCAAAGTCAAAATGTTTCTTTTACTTGGGCAGAGCCATTTTCAGCAAAAATTATTTCGAAAGAAGTGATACCAATGTATAATATTTTCTCAGCAACTTTGAAGTAAATGGAAAAAATAATTAAAACAGTAAAAAATTATTGGAAAGTTTTAGGCCCCGGGCTAGTCACGGGTGCTGCTGACGATGACCCTTCTGGCATCGCCACATATTCGCAAGCGGGCGCATCGACTGGTTTCGGATTTGTTTGGCTTTCACTTTTTACATACCCTTTGATGGCTGTAGTGCAGGAGATGTGCGCGCGTATCGGGCTCGTCACTGGTACCGGGCTCGCTACTAATATAAAAAAATATTATTCCAAAAAGGTTCTTTTTATTTGTGCTGCACTTTTACTTTTTGCAAATGTTTTTAATATCGGTGCGGATTTGGGTGCCATGGCTCAGGGCACACAATTGCTTTTTCCAAAATTTTATTTTGCCCTGCTCGTGATTTTTTTTGCAATTCTTTCACTCGCTTTGCAGATTTTTATTCCTTATAAAACATATGCTAAATATTTAAAATACTTAACATTTGTGCTCCTAGCTTATATTCTTTGCGCACTTGTAGTGTCTGTGGATTGGGCGGAAGTTTTCAGAAATACTGTTATCCCGAGTTTTCATTTTACTAAAGATAATTTGATTTTAATTTGCGCTATTCTAGGAACGACTATTTCCCCATATCTTTTTTTCTGGCAGACTTCTGTAGAAGTGGAAGAATATAATTTATCTCCGCAAATCACCGAAGGTATTTCTTCTGATCTTGAAATAAAAGAAGATATTAAAAAAATGCGCACCGACGTGTGGTCGGGGATGTTTTTTTCAAATACGGTCATGTTTTTTATTATTGTCACTTGCGGGGCTATTTTATTTAAAAATGGTATTACAAATATTACTACAGCATCCGATGCCGCACTTGCATTAAAGCCTCTTGCCGGGAATTTCGCTTATACTCTTTTTGCGATAGGCATAGTAGGCACCGGGCTTTTGGCCATACCTGTGCTCGCAGGTTCAGTGTCGTATGCTGTATCGGAATATTTTGATTGGAGAGAAGGTCTTTACAGGAAATGGCGCGAAGCCATGGCTTTTTATGGAGTCATAATACTTGCTGTTGGTTTAGGTATTTTACTGAATTTTATAGGCCTTGATCCTATCAAAGCACTTATTTATTCAGCTGTATTAAATGGCTTTGTTGCCCCTATTATTATTTTTCTTATTTTAGGCTTGAGTTCAAATGAAAAAGTAATGGGAGAACATAAAAATCGTCCTTTGACTAAAATTATAGGCCAAATAACTTTTTTCCTCATGGCCCTAGTCGGCATTTCTGCTATGGTTTCTTTTTGGATATAAAAATTTTAGAATCCTATGCCAAATCAAGAAAAGAAATAGTTTTATTTATCTCCAAAAGCCATTTGAAGAATTTCCGGGAAATGCTCCCAGGGGATTTTGGTTGGGACGGTGGCGTCGGTGTTTACTCCGCCATTTTGTATAGAGTTAGTAGCGGGGTCATAATACCAATTTGGCGTTTCATTCATTCTGCCCGGAGCGGAAAGCTCTTCATAATTTTTACTGCTTTCTTTTCCAGTTTCCGCATAAATTTCATTTGCACGCAGGACTGCGGCGAGTTGTGCTAATGGAATTTTTTTATCTTTTTGCAAACGAGAAAGTATATTTACATGGCCAGTTGATCTTTTTTGCACAACTATGTCGTATCTGCCTCCGGCTCCGGCACGTAAATATCCTGGCATGCTGATATTGTCGGACTCTATGAGGACAGCTTTTAATGAAGTAAGTTTTACCTCTATTGCTTTTCCTTCTTTTTTTAATTCATTATAAATTTTTGGCAGTTCTTCTATTCTACTTTTTTCTTCTAAATAGTGTGCTTCAAAAAATTCAATGGTAGCATTTATAGTTTTGTTCGGGTCATTCGGATATTGTTTATTCATTGAATATATCAATCCTGAAAGTCCGAAAGTTTTATCGAGTGGATCTTTGGAGATGGTGCCGAGGCCGAATTTGTCATCTCGTTCCGCATACTTTAAAAGTTTGCTCAAAGAAGGATCCTTGTTGATGCTCAAGTCCTCCGCGACGAGCATCGATGCTGTAGTATGGATTTTAGTATGGTGATGATTATAAGGGCCACCGCCTACATCTACCAAAAGTTCTCCATTTTTTAGGTATTCTTCATAAGTTTTGTCTTTAGACCCAGCGTATTTGTCTATTGTAATTATAGCTTTTTCTATTCCGGGGAATTTTTTTGTGCCGAAACGCTTCAAAAGGTAGATAGCTAAAATAGTATCTGGTTGTGGGCGGACAGGGATGATAATGGTTGAAATATGCATGTAAACATTATACATTTTAAGCCTTAGTATACATACTTGACAAACAAGCACGTAACTGCTATGCTTTACACGGATTTCAACACGTTTAAATATTCAGATTATGGCAGAAATTAGCAGTAGTTCATCAAAAAACTCCACAGTTTCGTGGAAGTGTATTGACACTCAAAGCAACAACTTGTTTATTTGTCGGACCGCAGTGTTTAATGGTAAGGATGGTAAACAAGAAAATGATTTTTTTTACATGAAACCTAGCGGTGAAAGACATGTCACTAAGGGTGAATTAACAAGATTCCCAAATCATCCCAGTGGTATAATGCCATATCAAGGAGAGTGGGAAAATGCTATTCACACATGGAAAAAATCTGATGGAGTTACCCCGGTTAAGTCCAGGGAAATGACAATCGGAGAAGAGACTTTAGCTGAGGAACTTTTTCTCCATCTGGAGGAAAATCCGTATCATGGGTTTACCAGCGATCAAATGGTTACTAGAAGAGAAAACATCCTCTTCCCAGATGGTAGGCCAGAAAAGACAGCCTAAGTAATTAAAAGCACAGCGATAAAAAGCTGTGCTAATTTTTTGCCAATTTTTGATGATTGCGGAAATGGGGGAGTTTTTGTATAGTGAAGATATGGATCCCGTTAGAAGTCTCTTTAACGGTGTTAAATAATATGATAAATAATAAAAAAATTAGCATAACTTCTAACGGGATGGAAATAATTAAAGATTATGACTTGAAAGATTTGAATACTTTTGGCGTGCATGCACGTGCAAAGTATTTTGTTACTCTTGAGAGAGAGGAGGATTTGCCTGAGCTTTTTAATTTATCAGAATTTAAAAATAATCAAAAATTATTTTTGGGTGGAGGTAGTAATATACTTTTTACAAAAGATTTTGATGGTATTGTCATTTTAAATAAATTAAAAGGCATTGAAGTTGTTTCTGAGGATACGGAAAGTGTTTTTATAAAATGTATGGGCGGAGAAATATGGGATGACCTTGTACAGTTTACGGTGGAACGAGGCTTGTGGGGGATTGAGAATTTGGCATTGGTTCCTGGCACAGCTGGCGCAGCGCCGATGCAAAATATCGGCGCTTATGGAGTGGAATTAAAAAATACTTTAGAAGATATTGAAGCTTATGACATAGAAAGTGGAGAAAAAAAAGTTTTTAAAAATGCGGAATGTGAATTTGGTTATCGAGACAGTATTTTCAAAAGTAAAGTTAAAGGAAAATATTTCATTACGGCGATAACTATAAAATTAAGTAAAATTTCAAAACCAAATATTTCTTACAAAATTCTGGAAAATTATTTAAAAGAAAATAACATAGAAGTGAAAAGTTCCAAGGATGTGAGTATTGCAGTGTCTGCAATACGTAGAAGTAAGTTGCCTTATAATACAAAAGTTCTTGGCAATGCCGGAAGTTTTTTCAAGAATGTTTATGTTAGTCGACAAAAGCTCGCTGAGCTTTTGTCGACTTATCCGGATTTATCTTTTTTTGAAGAAGGGGAAAAGATTAAAATAAATTCCGGTTGGCTCGTAGAAAAATGCGGATGGAAAGGGAAAAAAGTAGGCAATGTCGGAGTGCATGAAAAGCAAGCGCTTGTCCTCATAAATTACGGCGGAGCAACGGGGGAGGAGATTATTAATTTCGCAAATCAAATAATTGATTCTGTTAAAGAAAAATTCAATTTGCAAATTGTGCCGGAAGTTAATATAATATAAGTATTAAAAATAAATATCCCGCCCAAGGCGGATCAGCTTAGGGCTGAAAATAATATGAAAAATAATATGACGATAGTTTCAGTAGTGATAGTAGTTTTAGTGGTGGCAGTTTTGGCTTATATTACAATTAATAAAAAACAAACAGCTCCGGCGCAAGTAGTCAGCCAAGCTGAACAAAATACAAACATGCAAACACAACAAATCGAAGGAGTAAAAATTACAATTCTAAAAGAAGGCACAGGCGCGGTAGCAAAATCCGGTGATACTGTAGCTATGAATTACACAGGCACATTGGCAGATGGTTCGACTTTTGATTCTAACGTTGATCCAAAATTCCAACACGTAGAACCATTTCCATTTATTCTCGGTGCAGGGCAAGTCATAAAAGGTTGGGATACAGGCATCGTCGGTATGAAAGTCGGTGAGCAGAGGAAATTAGAAATCGCACCTGATTTTGCTTATGGAGCAAGTGGACACCCTCCGGTAATACCTCCAAATGCAACTTTGACATTCACAGTTGAACTTTTAGCAATTAAATAATATCCGCCTTGGCGGGAAAATATATGCAAATATTTGAAAATAAAGCGATACAAAATGCAGGGTTAGTGTTGATGGCGATACTTTGTGTTTATTTCGGTGTGAAAGTTTTTTATGAAGTAAAATCTTTTAGCTTGCTCGGTGAAAATAAAGAACCAACAGTGATGTCTTTTTCCGGTCATGGTGAAGTAAAAGCTGTTCCTGACATTGCAAGCATTTATTTTACGATTGAATCCAGCAAGAGTACTCAAAAAGAATCTTCTGATGAAGTAAATTCAAAGACAAAAAATATTTTGGATTTCTTGGCTTCTTCCGGGGTTGATCAAAAAGATATTAAAACAGAAGGATATAATTCATATCCTAAATATTCCAATCCAGCTCCTTGTCCGATGTATTATCCTGCAAATGGTATTATGCCTCCTTGTCAGAATACAGAATCAAAAATTATCGGATATACAGTTTCGCAAAGCGTCAGTGTAAAAATCCGTAAAGTCGATGATGTTTCTAAGGTTATAGATGGCATAAATAAAATTGGTGTGACAAATATGTCCGGGCCGAATTTTACTATTGATGATGAAGATTCTTTAAAAATAGATGCAAGAACAAAAGCAATTAGTGATGCTAAAACTAAAGCCGAAGAACTCGCAAAAGAACTCGGTGTCAGTTTAGGTAAAATAACTTCATTCAATGAAAATGGAAATTACCCAATGCCTATGTATGCGAAAGGCATAGCTACGATGTCTGCCGACAGTGCATCTGTTCCATCTGAAATTCCAAAAGGGGAGAATACTATCACTTCTGATGTGACTATCACGTACGAGATACGGTAATTGACTTTTGGACTCGAAAAGAGTATATTGGAAGGAGCCCTTCGCGGGGCTTTTTTCTAAGGCTAAAACATTTGTAAATACAAATGTTCGCCCGATCCACTAGTGGATTTAGGGAAGAAATGTTATAAAATAAGGATATAAAAGATTATGTCAAAAATAACCGAGTATTTTAAAGAAACGAAAGCAGAATTAAAGCATGTTATTTGGCCTTCCAGGAGCCAGACGATTTTTTACACTATTATCGTCGTGGCAGTGTCTGTTTTAATTGCTTACTTTTTAGGATTGTTTGATTTTCTTTTCTCAAGGGGATTGGAAAAAATTATTTCTTTTTAAATAAAAAATTATGTCAAAACAAGAAACACAAGGAGCTAGAAATTGGTACGCGATACATACTTATGCCGGATATGAAAATGCGGTTCTTCGCAATTTGAAACAGCGTATTGACTCACTCGGAATGCACGACAAGATTTTTAATGTCATAGTACCTGTCGAGAAAAAGATAAAAATCAAAGCCGGCAAGAGAGTGGAAGTCGAAGAAAAGATTTATCCGGGTTATGTGTTGGTGGATATGATTGTGACTGATGATTCTTGGTATGTTGTCCGCAATACTCCGCGAGTAACCGGTTTCGTCGGCGCAGGAGTAAACCCTGTTCCTTTGAAAAAAGAAGAGGTTGATTATTTATTCAAGAAAATGGATGTCGGTACTGCAAAACACAATATTGACCTGGCTATCGGCGAGACAGTTCGCATCAATGATGGTCCATTTAAAGACCTCGAAGGTAAAGTCAGCTCAACTGATCAAGAAAGAGGAAAGATAAAAGTGCTCGTGTCGATGTTCGGTCGCGAGACACCAGTCGAATTAGACTTCTTGCAAGTTAAAAAGATTTAATATAGTATACAAAAATACAAAAAATATATGGCAAAGAAAATAACAAAAAAAATAAAGCTTCAGATTATGGGTGGAAGGGCGACTCCAGCTCCTCCTCTTGGGCCTGCATTGGGTCAAGCCGGTATAAACATTGGTGATTTCGTTACCAAGTTCAACGCGGCGACTTCTAAAATGATGGGCGAAAAGGTTGGCGTGCAAGTTTTTGTTTACGAAGACCGTTCTTATGATTTCGTAGTCAAAACTCCTCCAGCTACTGATTTGATATTAAAAGCAGCGGGTGTGGAAAAAGGTTCTGGTAAGCCGAATTCTTCAAAAGTTGGCAAAATCACAAAAGCTCAAGCGCAAGAAATAGCGGAAAAGAAAATGGTTGATTTGAATGCAAAAGACATGGAAGGCGCGATCAGAATTATCGCAGGGTCTGCACGTTCAGCTGGTATAACAGTTACTGAGTAAAAAAATATGAAAATAAAGAAAAAGAGTCTGGTGATGGGCATATTAAATGTTACACCAGACTCTTTTTTTGATGGCGGAAAGTTTTTAAAAGTTTCAGATGCTTTAAAACAAGCGGAAGAGATGATAAAAAATGGAGCGGATATTGTAGATGTCGGAGGGGAGTCTACTCGGCCGGGGTCTTTATCTGTGAGTGCTGAGGAAGAAATAAAAAGAATTTTGCCTGTTATAAAAAAACTGCGCGCAAAAAATAATAAAATAATAATTTCAGTAGATACTAATAAATCAGAAGTAGCAGAAGAAGCATTGAAGGCCGGTGCGAATATAATAAACAGTTTAGGCGGTTTTACATATGACAAGGCTATGGCAAAAGTTGTGGCGAAATATAAAGTGCCGATTATTATTTATCATATAAAAGGTGAACCACGTACGATGCAAAAGGGTGAGATAAAATATAAAAATGTAATTTCAGAGATAAATAAATTTTTTGCGGAGCAAATAAAATTCGGGTTAAAAAATGGCGTAAAAAAAGAGCAGTTTATTTTAGACCCGGGGATTGGTTTCGGTAAATCAGTCGAGCATAATTTAACCATAATAAGGGAATTTAAAAAGTTCACCAAATGGGGGATGCCTTTACTGGTGGGTGTTTCTAGGAAGAGCCATTTAGGCAAGGTTTTGCAAGAGAAATTGAATTTAAAAGAAGTACCGGGGCCGAGTGAAAGGCTCGAGGCGGGATTGGCAGAGACAGCTTTTGCTGTATTAAATGGCGCAAATATAGTGCGCACACACGATGTATTGGAAAATAAAAAATTCTTAGTATTGCTAGACGAATTAAAATAATAGAAAAATAATGCAAAAAATGTTAGCATAAAAGTATGATTGGAAAAATATTTATTAAAAATTTTATAGTGACTGCAAATGTGGGCGAACATACCATAGAGCGAAATGCTACACAAAGCCTTTTATTAAATATAGCTGTGTGGGCGGACATTAGTAAATCTGTAAAAAGTGAAGATATAAATGATACTGTAAATTATGTAATTTTTAAAGAAAAAATAACCCAATTAGTGGCGCAAAAAGAATTTGTATTGATTGAAACTTTGGCTGATACTATTGCCGATATTTGTTTGGCAGAAAAAATGGCACAAAAAGTGCAAGTGCGAGTAGAGAAACCAAATAAATTCCCTGGTATAGAATCCGTCGGTGTGGAGATAGAAAAATCAAGATAATATGCATAAAATATATTTGGCATTGGGCTCAAATACGGGAGATAGAGAAGAGAATATTAAAAAAGCGTATAGATTTTTGTCCGAGAAAATAAAAGTTTTAAAATACGCGTCGGTGTATGAGAGTAAGGCAGTGGGTTTTACCGAGCAAAATAATTTTCTAAATACTGCGATAGAAGCGGAAACAAATCTTACCCCACTGGAGCTTTTAACTTTCGTAAAAGAAATAGAAAAAAAAGTCGGCAGAAAAGAAACTTTTTATTGGGGCCCGCGCGAGATAGATATTGATATTCTTTTTTACGATGACCTTGTTTTCAAAAATGATATTCTCGAAATTCCGCACCCACTTTTAACAGAACGTGATTTTGTTTTAATACCTTTAAATGAAATAGCTCCTAATTTTATACATCCAGGGTTAAATAAAAAAATAAGTGAAATTTTAGAAAATTTCCCCCAAAACAAAAAATCAATAATAAATAAAAATCGCTAGGTCTTGCCTGGCGATTTGAAAATTCTTTTAATCCGCTTTTGCTTCTTTTAATGTTTTGCAAATTGCGAGCAAGATTTTGTATGGGTCGCCGTTTGATGCTGGGCGTCGGTCTTCGAGATAACCACGCATTTCTTTGTCGGTCGAAAGCGGAATTCTGATAGATGCTCCACGGTCGGAAACACCAGTCGAGAATGTGTGGATAGATTGTGTTTCATGTTTTCCCGTGAGGCGTAGGTGATTGTCTGATCCATAATGATCAATATGCATTTTTGCATTTTTTTCAAATGCTTTGTAAATTCTTTGGAATAATTCTTTACCGCCAGCGCCACGCATTTTATTTGTAGAAAAGTTTGTGTGAAGTCCGGAACCGTTCCAGTCGCCTTTGGTGAGCGGTTTTGGGTGAAAGGAAACTGATACGCCGTAAGATTCCGCAGTGCGTACTAAAAGATAGCGAGTGAGCCAAAGGAGGTCAGCAGTATCCAGTGCGCCATCTTGTCCAAAAAGCTGGAATTCCCATTGACCTAAGAGAACTTCGGCATTTGTGCCAGTCAGAGGAATGCCTGCTTCGATGCACATCAAAGTGTGCTCCTCCATTAATTCTCGGCCGGAAATATTTTCTGCACCGACTCCGCAATAATATTCGCCCTGAGGTTTCGGAAACTTTTTTGCATCTATGGGGAAACCTATCGGTCGGCCATTTTTTATAAATACATATTCTTGTTCCATTCCAAACCAGCTTCCTTTGAAATCATATGGAGCGAGTTGTGCACGAGTATTTGAAATATGCGGAGTGCCATCCGGATTTAAAACTTCACAGAAAACCAAAAAGCTTCTTTCTCGTGCTGGGTCAGGAATCATTTTTACCGGATTGAGTAAGCAGTCCGAGAAATGACCTTTTGCTTGCTGTGTTGAGCTACCGTCAAATGACCAGCCTGGGAGTTCTTTTAATGTTTTAATACCTTCGAGGATTTTGTCTTTGCCCCTTAAGTTCGGCTCCGGCTTGTAGCCGTCGAGCCAGATGTATGTATAAATAAACTTTTCTTTTGTTTTTGCCATAATATTATTTCTGTTAATTATAATTAAATTTTATATTTTCAGTATATATTAACGGATACTTTTATGTCAAATTTTTGTATTTTTTAGTATTTAGGCAAAAAAATAACCCATATTGTTGTTCAATATGGGTCGGTGTAATACACCATTTTATTGTCGTACAGCGATTTTTACCGCTGGCTTCTCATCAACACGCAGGAAATAAATTCCTGGTTTGATGTTCCGAAACAAAATTTCAGTTGAGGAAGTTTCAGTTGCTACAACTTGCCCAATACCGTCAATCACTTTAACAGTGTGTATTTCGGCATCAGCAAATTCTATGCTTATTCCTTCTGAAGAAATTTTCAGTTTATCTTTTTTATCCAGTTCGTCATCCACACCAGACGCAATGTTGCAATCTGACCATAATGGCAGAGATGCGCTACCACACCCAGAAACGATATCTGTTTCTACCACCCAGTAATAATTTGGGCTGGTAGGATAATAAACAGAACTCGTTGCTCCCGGAATTATCGAACCTGCTCCTGAACCCATCATCCATTGGTATAAATTACCACCGTGTATGTCATACATTTTGCATGCCACAGGGCTGGTACTAAATACCGTAGGTGTCAGCGGAGTAGGCTTTACGGTCACAAGGGCAGTGGTTGTTGCAGAGCATCCATTTGCATCAGTTGCAGTCATATCCACGATATAACTCGCGTAATTGATTGTTGTGTTCACCGATGCAGTGGGACTGTTGCCTGATGTGCCGACACCACTCCAATTAACACTAGAGTAGATGGTAGGACTATCAACCGACAGCACCAAGCTCGACCCAGAGCACACTGGAACGTTTCCAATTATTGCAGGAGTCGGGCTTTGCCAGATAACCAAGTTTACGGTATCGGATGTTGTGCATCCGTAGCTATCTACACCTGTAAAGATGTAAACTCCTCCTTGGAAAACATGCCTGATCAATGGACCTGGTCCGTTATCCCAGTAATAGCTGACACCGGTGGTGTTTCCATTCAGGGAATAGCCGTTTGGGTTTGAACAGACAAAGGTAGTGTTCCCAATAACCGTTGATCCAGGAACATTCACATTCACCACTGTCACAGGACGTGGCAGTGCGTGAATCTGAACAACGTCATAGCACCAACTATTCATAGTGTCGGTTGCTGTGATGTTGTAATCGCCCGGGGTAGTGATAGTCACCGTCATGGAGATAGCAACTCCCAATGGAGTACTGCCTATCATCCATGAGTAAGCTCTGGACAAGCTGTCTGTAGTGAAAGTAACAACTTTTTGATTGCTACAGTCAACGACAAAGCTGACTCCAGTACTGACATGGATATTAGACATGCAGGAAAATTGCGCATTGGTTTTATTAAAAGCCAACAAAAAGAAAAGGGCAGTAGCCCATACGGAAAATACTGAATTCTTCATAAGATATATTGAATTGTTGATTACAAGGTACAAATAATAGCGGTTACTCCGCCTATCTATCAAGTCTAGCATATTTATAGCAATAAGTCAAGGGTTGAAATATTCATATTTTATTGGGTATTATTTTGATTTTAGATAAAAAAACACCCGCTTGTATTAAGCGGGTGGGGTGTATTAACACCATTTAATTTTACTGCACGATAATCTGTGCAGTTTTTTCTTGGCTATTTTCACTGTCACGGATTTTGACAATATAATAACCCGGAGTAATGTTTCCTCGCGGAATGATTACTTCATCGGTTCCTTCAGCCTCTGCCAAACTTTTACCAACCATGTCCACGATTTGGACTTTGTATTTGGTATTTTGGTTTGCAAATTTAACCGTCAGTTGATTTACAACTGGGTTTGGATAAACATTTATGCCTTTCATTTGGGCAAGTAAGTCTACGCCAGTTTCAGTGCAATTCATAGGCATGGGCAATGATGTGCCTGTGCAACCGTGTGAATTTGTTACTGTCACTGTATAGAAACCTGTCCCAGTTGCCAACAAGAATTGACTGTTGGATTGGGGAATAGGTATTCCGTTTAATGACCATTGAATGGAATCTCCCGGTCCAAGTGTGATCAGCCCTGCAGCCATTTCACAATCAATTGTTTCTATTTCGGCAACTGGGTTTGGCCATACAATAGTTTGTACACTCAGTGCTGTTCCTGTGCAACCAAAGGTATCGGTAACTGTTACAGTAAAGACACCTCCCCAATTCACATAAGTGCTTTGAGTATTTGCACTATTGCTCCATGAATAGGAAGGATAGTGAGTGGCTACGAGTAAGACTGTGCCTGCTCCTTCGCAAAACTCTAGCATAGGTGATGTAATTACCGGTACAGGCAGTTGATGTAAATAAACATAAACACTGTCCGTATCACTACATCCAGTATTTAAGTCTGTTAGTATGGCCCAGTAGTTTCCGGATTGGGTAACAGCTAAGTTATTACCATTTGATCCATCATTCCATTGGAACGAAGGAAGAATACTTATCGGACTGCTCCAGTTTACATACGCATAGTTTGTATTTAGCGGGTTGTTGCAAATAGAAACAGTGTCATTATTGTTTCCATTAACTCCCAGGCTTATGTTTAGTGCTGGATTTGGATTCACATAGACATACCAACCTTGGCTATTTCGACAACCGTAAATGTTAGTAGCGTACACAAAATACGCTCCTGTACCACTTAGGTTTGCCGTAGCATTTGTGTCAACAGTATTACCATTGTGTCTCCAAAGGTAATTTACTCCTCCGGCGGTGTTGGCTGTAACTGTCACGGGATTGCCGTTACAATTTTGGTAAATGTTTCCACTTGGCGTGGTAGTAAATGTCTGCGGTATTGGATACACATAAATAGTAACAATAAACGGCGTACTTTGAATATGCGACACCGTGTCTTCCACGATCAGTTCAATTTGATACGTACCGGGATTCCAGTAGGTAACACCCATAGGGATTGTTATTCCTTCCCATGTCTGAGGAGAGCCGTTAGCGCTGTACCAGTTACTTTTCAGGTTTGAACCTGTTGACAGGTTGGTAACAAAAACAGTGTCTCCAGCACAAATTGTGTCCTGGTTAACAATAAAATTTGAAATTTGTGCGTTGGTTTTTCCTACCAACAAAAGGAGAGCTAAAGCCCATGCGAAAGAAAAAATTGATTTCATGATTACGAAATTTTGGTGATGAAAATTTTTATTTAATTTTGTCAAAAAACAAAACTCAGCCCCCTTGGCTGAATAAAAAGATTATCATTTTTTTATTAAATAGTCAATAGTGCTATTGCTTTTTCGGATAAAATAGGTTGATTTATTTGTAGCTTTAACAAAAAAGAAAGTACTAGAAGTGCGAAAAATATTATTTCAATACGAAATAGTAATTTCAGGAAAAAGGCGTTTGGTTAATATATTAAGAGAGTATCTTGATAAAAAAACAGAGGTGCCAATACCCGAAGAAAAAATCCAAGAAATATTTTCGAAATTCCAAACCATGGCAGAAGATAAAAAGGGCGTATCTGGTCCTTTGATTGAATTTTTTCAGAACGGAAAATACCATTATACTATGGTGTCTTCTGAAGAAAATGTTTTAATTAAAATGCTCGATACTTTTATTAAAATTAAAAACTTTAATAGACGTGAACGCCTTATGGTTTTTAGCATCGGGATTAATATGTTGCCTAAATACATAAATAATTCTGTTTACTGTGAAAAATTAAAGGAGTTTACAAAAATCCAATATAAAAATGATCATGGTAAGATTTTACATTTAAATATTGCCATTGAAAAAGCAAGGCATGAAGCAGAGGAAGCTAATCTCCAAAAGTCGCTTCATCGGCGGATTAAATAGCAAAAGACTAAAAACAATTTTAAAGGACACCAATGGTGTCCTTTCTTTTTACTTATTTTTTAGGCTCGTTCGACGTAGTCGCCGGTTTCGGTATTTATGATGACAGTGTCACCTTCGTTTATAAACATAGGCACTGTGATAGAGGAGCCATTTTCAAGGACGATGAATTTATTGCCACCCTTGGAAGTGTCTCCGCGGACAGCAGGAGGAGCTTCTTTTACTTTGAATTGCATTTTGATAGGGAGCTTGAGTCCGATAGTTTTTTCCTCATCGTCTTCTGTCGTCCAGACTAGCGCGGTGACGTTTTCATTATCTTTCAAGAATTTTACAGTGTTGCCGAGCAACGCTTCGTTTAATTTAAATCTGTTTTTTGGATCAGTAGGATCACAGAACCAATATTCGCCCTTGTTGTGATAAAGGAATTTCACTTCACGTTTTTCGATTTCCGCTTCGTCAGCTTTGTCGGAAACGTGATAAGTAGCAGGGAAGACCTTGCCGGAAATAAGACTTTTAAGCTTGACCTGGTTTTGAGGTTTGCGTTGTTGGGTGCGAGCGACGTGCGAGTCGATAACTTCACAAGGCTCGTCATCATGTAAGATGATTTTTCCTCCGCGTATTTCACTGTATTCTAATGTTGCCATATTTAGTATGTTATCAAATTTTAAAATAAAATCAAATTTCCTCACCCCCGACCCCTCTCCAAAATAAAAATTTTAGAGAGGGGAGGAATAAAAAAATTATAAATTCTGAAATTCTTTTATGGAAAGTTCGGCTTGTTTAACGACAATGTTGTAAAGAGTACCTACGGGAATATCCTTTGAACCGTGAACGGGAATTGTTACGACCTTATCACCGTTTTCTAAATACAAATGACTTCCGCGCTGATGCGTTTTAATAAAACCTATTTTTTTGAGTTTCTGAATAACCTTTCTAGCTGATAAAGGATTTAATTTGCTCATTTTTTTAAGCAAACTTTGGAATAAAAAGTTTTAAATACGTTCCATCAGTGTGAAATGCAGGAGCAGGGATTCTTTTTTGTTTTTTAACTAGCAACTCCAAATACCCCAATGATGCTTCACGAACATTGGCTTCCGCTTCGGCAAATGAATCACCAAAAGAAGAAATGTGATTAAGCTCAGGAATAGTCGCCGTTACTTGACCGGATTTCTTATCAACCTCGTATTCTATTTTATAAGAGAATTCTTTGGACATATCTTGATAATATCAAATCTATACTGTAATGCAAGCTTTAATGATTTAAAAACAAGAAAAGCACCCATATAGGATGCCTTTCACATTTAGTGAGTATATTATATCATAGCCAAAAAAGTATGCAAGTATTTTACCCCTCTCTAGTACTCTGGAGAGGGGGTTAAGGGGTGAGGCTAGGTGAGGGTATTAAACCTCCTCTGCAAACTTCTTTCTGATTTCTTTCAAGATTTGTTCAGCGATTTTGGAATTTTCTTTTAAGAATGTGCGAGTGTTGTCGTAGCCTACGCCGAGCTTTACTTTTTCCTTGCCTTCACCGGCTGGCATATAGAAATATGAATTGCCGGATTTTTCTACGATTTTGAATTTCTCACCCAATGCTATTATTTCTCCTTCTTTGGAAATACCTTCATTGTAAATGATGTCGAATTCTGTTTGCTTGAAAGGAGCGGCGACTTTATTTTTTACGACTTTCACGCGAGTGCGGGAGCCGACGACGTCTTCGCCTTTTTTAATTTGCGCTATTTTGCGGATGTCGAGGCGGATAGAAGTGTAGAATTTCAAAGCCTTGCCTCCCGGTGTCGTTTCTGGATTGCCGAACATCACGCCTATTTGCATACGGATTTGGTTTATGAAAATGACGACGGTTTTTGATTTGGCTACTATTGCGGTAAGTTTACGGAGAGCTTGGGACATCAGGCGGGCCTGCTTGCCCACGTGATACGCGCCCATATCGCCCTCGATTTCGTCTTTTGGAGTCAATGCTGCGACGGAGTCTATGACGATAACATCAATTTTTCCGGAGCGCACGAGGCTCTCAACTATTTCTAATGCTTGCTCGCCGGTGTCAGGCTGGGAAACGAGAAGGTCATTTATTTTTACTCCGAGTTTTTTGGTATATTCCGGATCCATTGCGTGTTCGGCATCGATGTACGCGCAGATACCTCCGAGTTTTTGCGCTTCAGCGACGATGTGTGAAGCTAGGGTAGTTTTACCGGATGATTCCGGTCCGAAAACTTCGATGATTCTGCCACGTGGTATTCCACCGACGCCTAGAGCCATATCCAAACCAAGGGAACCTGTCGGTATGACATTCAAGTCTACTTTTGGAGTGTCACCCATTTTAATAATAGAGCCTTCGCCGAATTTTGTTTGGATTGATTTTAGTGTTTCTTCCAAATCATTATTGCTTGTCTTGTCTTCTTTTTTTGCTTTTTTTTGCTGCATATATTTTTTAATAAATTAATTTATAATTTTTCTCATCAACATTTCCAAATTTATCCTTTGCTTTTATGTCTATGATATTATACCCCGAAAGCAATATAATTGTCTCGTTAAAATTGCCACCTTGGTCTACGGAAATATCTCGTCCATTTAAGCTCAATTCTACTGCATTTTTCGCTGTTCCTTTGACTTCTAAAATGTTATTTTCCACTTTTGCACCATCTACTATATTTACATTTTTTATCTTAACACCAAAGATTAAATTTTCTGATGTAAAAAATGCATAAAAAATAATCAATACAAAGAAAAGTGAAAACCCGCCCACCGTTATTATTTTTTTATATGACGTTTTCACCGGATTCTGTATGTTCAATCTTTTCTAAAACCTCTCTAGGTTTTGCACCGTCGCCAGCACTGATGACTCCGCGTTCTTCTAGCATATCCATGAGTCGTGCTGCTCTGGCATAACCCAATTTTAATTTTCTTTGCAAATACGAAGTGGATGCTTTACCGGCCTCTATAACACAAGCACGAGCTTCTTCGTACATTTCGTCATCGTCACCCGCATCATCTAGAGTGCTTTCAAAAATACTTTTGTCAGCGGAAATATTGCCTGTCGTCATAGCAATGTCTTCCATGACTTCATCTTTGTAAGCATCTGCGAGATATTTTACGACGCTTTTTACTTCAGCTTCGGTTATAAATGCTGATTGTAGACGTTCTGGCTGAGCTTTACCGGAAGAGTAAAGCATATCTCCGGCACCTAAAAGTTTTTCTGCACCGGTGGCATCTAATATTGTGCGTGAATCTATACCGGAAGAAACTTTGAGGGCAATACGCGCAGGGATGTTTGCTTTGATCAATCCGGTGATGACATTTACTTCCGGGCGTTGAGTGGACAATATAATATGTATGCCGACAGCTCGAGACATTTGAGCGAGGCGGACTATTGCAGACTCTAGTTCTCGAGGGTAGGCGATCATGATGTCTGCGAGCTCATCTATAATAATGACAATATATGGCATGCGTTCTGGTTGTTTTGCCGTCTCGTCGCCTTTTTCTGTGGCTTTTTCGTAAGTCTTTAATAATCTAGGATAAATAGTTTCATGGTAAGAATTGATATCACGTACGGATTCTTCTTGGAGGATATCATAACGCCTATCCATTTCTTTTGCTGCCCATTTCAAAGCCAAGATACATTTTTTTGCTTCAGTGATGACAGGAGTGAGTAGGTGGGGAATTTTATTGTATAAAGTTAATTCTACACGCTTTGGGTCAACCATTATTAACTTCAAATCATCTGGGCCGTTTCTATATAAAAGGGAAGTAATGACTGAGTGAATGGTGACGGATTTTCCGGATCCTGTTGTACCAGCGATGAGCGCATGAGGCATTTTTGCCAAGTTGTCGAATACTGCTTTTCCGGAAATTCCACGACCGAGGGCCACATCGAGAGGGTTTGGTGAATTTTTAAATTTATCATCTGAAAGAAGTGTAGCTAGTCCGACGGTGGATTTTACTTTGTTAGGGATTTCAATACCGACGAGTGACTTGCCTGGGATGGGGGCTTCGATACGCAAGGGGTGAGCAGCTAATGCGAGAGCAAGGTCACTTTGGAGGGCTACTATTTTTGAAAGTTTTACTCCCTCGGCTGGCTTCAAAGCATAACGTGTGATACTAGGGCCGACAGTTATCTCATCCATTTCGACTTCGATGCCGAAGTTCGCTAGTGTGCGTTTGATAATATTTCCATTTGCTTTGATGTCGCCAGTGTTTGGTTTACCTTTGTCTTCTTCGAGGAGTGTGAGTGGGGGAGGGACATAGGTTGATAACAAGCTTCTTGTTTTTCTGACCGGCATTTCTTCTTCCTCTACTTTTTCTTCTTTTGTTTTTTCTTTTTTGCCGACACCTAATACTTTTTTAATTTTTTCTCCGGTCGTTTCTTTTTCTTCAGGCACTTCTTCTTCCTCTTCTTGTGGTTCAGGTGAGGTAGATTCTTCCTCCTCTTCACTTTCTTCTGTATTATTTTTTACAAAAATTCTTTTAATCGCTACCCAAACTCTTTCAAAGAATGGCATGACTGCGAGCTCAGCATCAAACATTATTAAAATGGAAATTATTAAAATTGCTCCGAGGAAAACAATACTTGCAGATGGATCAAAAAAGTAAACTAAAGGAGCGGCGGAAATTTCTCCAAAAAGTCCGCCTGAATGATTTGCGGAAGCTATGTCTATGATGCCTAGTCCGGACATTAAAAATAAAAGTCCACTGCCTGCTCGCAACCATCCGACATTTTCGTATTCTGATTTTAGAAAAGAAATTCCTAACAATACAAATAGAGCAGGCAAAAGCCCATAACCCCAACCCAAAAGATAATGCAAAACATCATGAACAAATTTTCCTGCCATGCCCGCCCAATCAAATGCCGCCATGAAAAGAAATACCGCTAGAACAAAAAATATTATTGCTATGATGCTGTGTTTTGTTTCTGTTTTTAATTTCTTTTGCTGATTATTTTTTCCGGAAGATTCTTTGTTCCCGCGTGCAGGTTTTTCATTTTTATCTTTAATTTTTTCCTTGCTGTTTTTATTATTTTTACTGTTTGAATTTTTTGCCATAAGTAAATGTATTTTAACATATTTTTTTTAATTCTCCTCTTGAGGAGTACCCCGACTACTGTCGGGGGGAGGTGGAGAATTTATTAACCCGAAAACCTCCACCCCGTCCTTTGAGTACAAAGTCCACCCCTCAAGAGGGGAATAAGATTTGCATTTCTATGTCTTTTATATATAATGGACAACATGTTAGATGAAAATAAAAATCTCAAAGACAGCTATGCGACATCAGCTCTTTCAGTGCTCAGGAGACATGGGAATACAGGAGGAATGTTGATGTCCTACACAAAAACAAATAAGCTTATAATAGCTCTTTATATGGTAACGGACATAATGGACAAAGAAGAGCCATTACGTAATAAATTAAGGACATTAGGTACGGAAATTATATCGGACACAGATTCCTTACATACACATTTAGATCAAAAAATTTCTGCCATAATATCTTTATTGGACATAGCTTTGACCGTGAATTTAATTTCAGAAATGAATTCTACTATTTTAAAAAGAGAGTTTTTAAAAATGAAAGAATTTTTAAATTCAGAGGTGTTGGATACGCAAAGAAATTCTGTTTTATTGGAGGATTTTTTTGGGGAAGAAGAAGTAGAAAATAAATTTCAAAATTCACCTCACCCCAACCCTCTCCTTATCAAGGAGAGGGTGAAAGAAGTTTCTAACGGACATCAATCTATAAATTTTGGTCTTCAAAAAGGACACACTTTAATGAAAGCGATATCGGACAAAATTAAAGCTCCCTCTACTTTGGAGAGGGCGGGGGGAGAGGCTTTCAATAATCTAAAAAAACAACGCCATGAAGAGATAATAAAAATTATAAAGGACAAAGGTGGAGCGACAATAAAGGACATCAAAGATAACGCCCAAGGTGTCTTAAGGACATGCGGAGAGAAAACTTTACAGCGCGAACTCATCTCTATGGTAAAGGACAATTTGTTAAAAAAAACAGGGGAGAAGAGGTGGTCAAAATATAATATCTAAATTTGCTTAAAGGTTCTAAATTTGCTAATATCAAAAACGTGGCGAACTCTTTATTTATTAAGGGGTTTATCCACAATTTTACTTGCTCTATTTATAGTGCAAGTACTATAATAGTTATGTGTCTTGGGCAAAGCTTTTTCTGTTATGGAAAAAGTTTGCGCACACGATACAAGATCATTGAAAATAGAATACGAAAATTGTTTTCTGTTTTTGATGGTTATCAAGTTTGTGTCTAAATTGTCTCGCGTTAAAAAGCGAGATATTAGATTAACAGTGTGGTTTTAGTTTTGTCATTTTTTAATAAAAAAATTATGACAAGTCGAAACTAAATTACAACCACACAATCCCGATTTTGAATTTATATAAAAGTTAAACATTTTATAAAATTCTTAAGCGGAATTAAAAATTAATATTATGAGTAATTTATTTAAATCAAAATTCCTTTCAGGAGTTGTGATGGCGGCAGTTATGTTCGTTGGTGTTGTTGCTGTAAATGCAACAGAAGTCAACGCAGCAAATTGTACTGGCTTCACTATGACTTTGAAATATGGAATGAGAAATTCTCAAGTTATGTGTCTTCAACAGATGCTTAATGAAAAGGGTTTCCACGTTGACGGTGTTAGTGCTGGTTCTGCAGGTATGGAAACAACATACTTCGGAAACGCAACTAAGGCTGCAGTGAAAATGTTCCAAGCTTCTGCCGGCCTTACAGCTGACGGAGTATTCGGACCAATGTCACGAGCTTCATTAGTCGCTCACGGTTCAGTATCAGGTAACTTCCCAGCAGGCTGTACTTCAGCTTCTGGATACAGTTCAACAACTGGCATGTCATGTGCTAGCGTAATGGCAAACACATTCCTTCCACCTGGTTGTACTTCAGCTGCAGGATTTAGTCCTGTAACTGGCGGAGCTTGCTACGCAGCAAGTTCTACTGCTTCTCAAACTGGTCCTGTTACTGTAATGCTTGCAACAGACAACCCAGCTGCTGGCACAATCGTTGCCGGTCAAGCTACTGCTGACTTGTTACACGTTACATTCACAGGAACTGGAACAGTTAACTCTGTTATGTTAAAGAGAACTGGTATTTCTGATCAGAGTACTCTTACAAACGTTTACCTATACGATGGTGTAACACGTTTGACAGATGGTTACTCTTTCAACAATAACGGTGATCTTACTATGAGTAGTCTTAATCTTATGGTTAGTGGTTCAAGAACTATTTCCGTAAGAGCTGACGTGCTTAATGTCGGTAACACTGCTTACAGTCTTGGCGTAAATATGACTTCTTTCACAGTTACTGGCGGTGCAGCTACAAATGTTAACTTGGTTGGTAATACTATGTATGTCGCTACTGGATCAAATGCTGCTTCAGTAAGCTTCACTACAAATACTCTACCTGTTAACCCTACAGTTAACCCTGGTACTACTGCTTACACAGTATGGTCAGCTCCTATCAATGTTGTAGGTACACACTCTCTATGGCTCAAGGCTGCAAACTTCCGAGTTATCGGTTCTGCTCCTACTGACGCTCTAGCGAATGTAAAACTATACAAAGACGGACTTGCTCTAGGTTCTACAGGTACAATGACAACAGTTAATGGTTCAAATTATGTAACCTTTGACTTGTCTGCAATGCCAGTTGAACTTACTACTGGTAACCACACTTTGGATGTTCGCGCAGATGTCGTAAAAGGTTCTGCAAGAACTATTCAACTTTCAGTTCAATTAGCTTCTGATATGATGGTTTACGACTCTCAAGTCGGAATCAACGTTGTATTCGGAGGTGTAACAAACGCAACTTACTCTTCAATCACTATAAACGCAGGTTCAATGACAGCTGTTATTGACCCTACTTTCCAAGCTATGACTAAAGTGACTGGTGGTGCTACAAACGTAGCTATCGCTAAGTTCAAATTGCATGCTTACGGTGAAGATATGAAGGTAAACACGCTTTCTTTCACACCAACTATTAGTGGAACAGTTTCTTCTGGAAGTACAACAACTCTTCAGAACGTTACTGCTTACTTTAATGGTTCACAAATTGGTACTCAAACTGCAACTGGTACTTCCGGTACTCAAATAGATATGACACCAGGCTCACAAATGATTGTGCCTGCAGGTGTTGATAGTTATTTGGAAATCCGTGCAGATATCCGAAACAGCACAAGTATCAACTACACAGCTGGTACTCTTCACGCTAGCCTAGTAGGAAGTTCTACTGGTGCTGAAGGTATGAACTCACACAATGGCTTGGCTATCCCAAGCGTTACAGGTAACACTTTGAACATTCAAACTGGTACTCTTAACGTTGGAAAGAACGCTAGCTATGGTAATCAAGTTATGAATGCAAATACTGCAAACGTAAAACTTGGCTCTTACACTATGCAGAACCAGAGTACATCTGAATCTGTTCGTGTTACTAGCTTGAGAGTTACAACAACATTTGCTACTCCTACATTGGTTGCTGCTGGTAGTGACTTTACAGCAGGTGCTGGTCACGCTATCAACGTATCATCTTCTGCTAGCTTCAATGCTGGTGATGTGATCACTGTTGATTGTCCTACAGTAGACCTAGTTGGTACAGTAACTGCAGTTGCAAGTTCAACACAACTTACTACAACTGTTTCTACAGCAGGTACTGGAGGTTGTGCATTAGGTGCTGCTATCACTGTCGCTGGTAAGACAGCTACAGCTATCACTTATGTAAACGGATTGAGAACTTCAGAAACTTCAGGTTCTGGTTCAAATCCAATTGCTCCAACTGGTACTGATACTTTCTCAGTTGACTTTACTCTTGCACCAGGTGCAACAAAGACAATTGATTTGATGGCTGATCTTGGAGGTGCAAACTACGGTACAATACTTACTAAGCTTGCTCCACAAGGTATCGGTTCAAGTTCAAATGTTTCTATCTTTGCAAATGGCAATACTAGTCTTACAGATGTTACTGGTCAAACAATAACAATGGCTACTGGTACTGTCGCTACACCTACATTGGTTACTTCAAGTTCAACTACTTCTCAGTATGTTGCAGCGGGAGCTACAGGAGTAAGTAATGCAACTACAGGTTCATTCAAATTTGTATCTTCAAACGGAAATGCAAATATTACTGAAATCACATTCTCTACAAGTGGCGCAACTGATCCTATCACTGCTATCACTGTAGGAGGACAAACTGGTAATGTTAACACTACTGGCAACACATTTGACATCACAGGTCTTAACCTTGCTGTTCCAAATGGTTCTTCTGGTGCTACATTCCCTGTAATGATTTCTTATGGATCTGTCGGTGCTGCTGGTATCGGTGCATACACTTCTGATAACGGCACTTCACAACTTACTATGACAAAGGTTTACTACACTATCGGAGGAGCGAGTTCAGACACTGGTACTATCACTGTCTCAACTCCTACTATGAGAGTTGTTGGTTCAAAGCCAGTTGTCGCAGTAGTTGCTGCTGGTGGTGTCCTAGCTGTTGGTAACGAAAACGCTATGAACGTTACAGTTAGCGCTGATCAAGCAGGAGACATCACTCTACAGAGCTTAGATATTCATGTATCTACAACTGACGCAACTCTTGCTGATGGTGCAGATTCTACATCTGGAACTGGAGTTTCTTCTTCTACAACAAGTATTTTTGTAAAAGATGCTTCAGGTGCTGTTCTTGAAACAACAGCTGGTTCGTTCTCTAGTGGTAATAGTACAATCACCTTTAATAACGGTGGTTACCTTATTGCACACGGAACAACTATTACCTTCAAGATCTTTGTCCCAGTTTCAGCTGTTCCTAACTCTGGTGGTGCTCACTCGAGCTCTATCTCAAGTTCTGTTGGTGCAGCTGCAACATTTGTCTGGACTGACACAGCAGGTGGTGCAACAGGAAATGAGACAACAAACAACACTTTATACTTGAATAATTACCCAACAAATTCTGTTGGCCTAACTAGCTAGTCTATAGTTTGTTAAGTTATAGCGGTTATCAATTCCGGATAAATTGAAACAAAAAAGCACTCAGAAATGGGTGCTTTTTTGTGTTTGTATTTGGTTTTTCCTCACCCCTGACCCCTCTCCAAAATTAAAAATTTTATGTTAGATTATAAGTGTGCCTGTGGGCGTAAGCCCCGTTCAGCTAAGGTATTCCTAAGCTTGAAGCCAGGCATAACAAAGAACCCACCGAAAGGTGGATTTTTTGTTTTATAAAATATTTTTCTTATTATGCTATAATCTATTTTGTGGAAAAACAATCGTTTCAAGAATTTTTGAAAGAAAAGGGGGCTTGGTATAAAACCATTGGCAAAGTGCATTGCCCTATTTTAAATGAAGAGATTATTTTTAATTCTAAAGGATTTTATCATTTAAGATATGATAGCCACGGCAAACAAAGAAATATTAAAGAGCAACAATTTAAAATGGGGTTGCTTCCGTTGGTGATTCCTGTAATTAAAAACGCAAAAAGTATTTTTGATTATAAAAAACAGCAGTATTCAAAACCGCTCGGTAAATATTTTGAGATTTGGGAATTAAAAGAAATCGCCGGAAAAAGTGGAGCCACTGTTTCTGTTGTTTTGCGCAGGATAGGTGATGGAAATATTACATTCTTGAGCGTTTGGAAAAAGAAAGAAAAGCAAACAAAAAAGCCGTCATAGCGACGGCGTCTTTGTAGTACTCGCTTGCGGCGTATGGAATTCCTTAGCCGAATAAACCTTACGGTTCACGAGTACATTATTACTATACACTTTTTAACAATAAAAGCAATATATCTGTGGAAAATTTTTCAACAAGCAAACAAAAAAGCACTCAGAAATGGGTGCTTTTTTGTGTTTGAATTTGGTTTCCCCTCTCTGGTACTCCGGAGAGGGGATTAAGGGGGTGAGGCTGTAATATTTTACTTGTTGATACGGCATTATGTATGATATAATTAAAGTATTATAAATGTTTTATTAATTAAAAATTAACATAACTGCCTAAGCGTAAGGCTGTGGTGGTAAAAAATTTTATGGAAAAAAATAAATCTATGTGGGTTTGGGCAGGAGTAGTTGTTGTTATTGTATTAGTTTTATTATTTATGTCTAAAAATAAGCAAGCGGTAGCTCCGGATGTAACAAATCCGGCTGAAAATACAGCTACGGTAGGGACTGAGCCGGAATCAGTTCAAGACCTTGAGCCTAGTCCTGTTACAAGTTCAGCTATAACTTTGTCATACGCAAACGCTTTAGTAAAGTATGCTGACAGGAGAATTCAGCTTGATAAGACATGTCAGGCACATCCTTTTAACGTTACATATAAAGATAATACTGGTATTATGATGGATAACAGGTCTCCAAATACTCGGACAATAAAGGTGGGGACGACATTTACTATAAAGCCATGGAGTTTCAAGATAGTGGTTTTGCCTGATGTTTACTTGAAATCCAAAACTCTTCTTGTGGATTGTGATAAATACCAAAACGTAGCGACTGTTTTGGTGCAGGAATAAATAAATTTATTCTAATTAAAAAACCACTCTCACTGAGTGGTTTTTTAATTTTTATGTTATACTTGGATTATGTTTAATTCACTTGCAAATCCAAAAGCCTTAGGAGAAGTATGTAAAGATTTAGGACAAGTTTTCTTTGCGTCTGTATTCCTTACGAGCTTGATGGGTGTCGAGGTAAATTATGCTGTTGTAATTTCCGGATTTATTTTGTCAATAATCTTTTGGTCGATGTATGTTCTTAGTAGAAAAAATGAAACTAACTTATGAGTACAAATGTTATGATTAATATATATATATTGGGGGCATTGCTAGCTATTGCCATTATTCTTTTAATAATCGCGGCAAAGAAAAGCAGTCATGACAAGTAGGACATAGACAAGCTGACTTATCCACACCTTTACTATCCTTGTATTTTTCTATTTGTTATAATAATTAGTGCTTATTGCAAGCATTTATTTAGGTCTTTATTATTATTCATTATTATTAAGTTTAAAAAATTTATGTTAAATAAAAAAATATTTCGTTTTGTTTCTGTTTTCTTTGTTTTTGCTTTGATGCTTGTTGGTTTCTCAGCCAACAAAGCTGAAGCCTCGGCAATCTCTTCTACTGGAGGGGGAGGTCCTTGGAATACAGGGGCTACTTGGGTAGGAGGCATTGTCCCAGTTGAAGGTGATGCAGTTACTATAGTTGGAGGAGATAATGTCACTTTAGCCTCGGGTTCTGCAGGCGCATCGTCAATTACTATAAATAATACTGCTGGTGGTGGAACATTGACAGTAAGTGGTGGAACATTGACAGTAAGTGGTAATATTACTTTTAATGGGTCAAGCGCTGTTTTGACAACTAGTGCAGGTGCAATTAATGTAGGTGGTAACTTTGGTGCTGGTGGAACTTTTGACGGAACAGGTAGCACTCTTACTTTTAATGGTGCAGGTGCACAAGCAATGGGTACTTATACAACATATAACAATGTTATAGTTGGTGGTTCTGGTACAGTTTCTTTGTCTGGTACAACTACAGTCGGAGGCACTTTGGCTGTAAATTCCGGCACATTATCTGCTGGAGCAAATACACTTACTGCTACTGGCGCATTGAGTGTTGCTAATGGAGCTACATTGACTATGGCAGGCAACACATTTACTGCTTCTAATACTACTAATGTTGCTAGCGGAGGAACTTTGACAATTTCCGGCACAGGAACAAAGACTTTCACTGGCGCTGTTACTGACAGTGGAACTATGAATGTTAATGCGGCTGCTACTCTTGTATTTAGTGATGACGTTACTGTCGGCGGAACATATTCTGAAACAGCTGCAGCTACTGTGGGTATCGCAGGAAGCTTGGCAAATTCCGGCACATTTACTGCAAGTTCAGGTGTGCACACTTTGTCCGGTTCAACTAAAACTTTAACAGGAACTCTTAGTATCCCTAGTTTGACTGTTGATGGAACATATACAAATAATGGCACATTAACAGTCGGAACTGCTCTCGCAGGTTCTGGAACTCTTACACAAGGAGCATCTACTACTTTGAATCTTGGCGGAACATCTGCTACATTTAACCTTGATGCTACTGCAACAGGTAACAATGTAAATTACACAGGTGGAGCTCAAACAGTTAAATTTACTAATGTAGCTTCTTCTGGTACTTACTATAATCTTTCTTTGAGCGGTAGCGGAGTGAAAACTTTCGGAGGCGCTTTGATTATCACGAAGTTATTCAATATTGATTCATCACTTTCAGCATTACCGGTGGTATTGGTAGGGGCTTCTAGCTCTGACACTATGAAGGTTTATGGGGGATATAAAAGCGCTGGTGTTTGGGGTTCAACTAATGTAGGTGCATCTCCAACTCCAGACCATACAAGTGATTTTTACTTTGCTGCTGCCGGAACAGGCACAGTAGATGTTGCTCGCCGACCAAGCAGTAATAATTTTGTTTGTGATAATGGAGCTACTGACTATCCAGCATGTACATCTATTTGTTCAAACGGCGCGACTGACTACCCAACTTGCACACCTCCTACGCCTTCCGGTTCGACTACTTCGACAGTAGCACAGAGTGAAACTCCTGTGACTATTACAGTTACAGCAGCGACTCCTACTACTCCTGCAGTAACTGAGACAACAATGTCTCCAGGATGTTCCGGAGGAAATAAATACAACACTTCTACTGGCGATCTTTGCGTAAACAACGAAGGCGTAAAGGCTCATGGTCCATTTAATTTGGGCACAATGACTCTAAAGAATGGCAGTAAAGGTGATGCAGTTATGGAACTTCAAAAACTTCTTAATCAACTTCTTAATCTTGGTTTGGTAGTTGATGGAAAGCTTGGTCCAAAGACTATTTCTGTAATAAAGAAATGGCAAAAGGCTCATGATCTCGTAGCTGATGGTCTCGTAGGTCCAAAGACAAAAGCTAAAATGAAAATGGAGGCAGGGGATAACGAATAAATAATAAATTTGTTATTAACAAAAAAACACCCGAGAGGGTGTTTTTTTTGATTCTCCTCTTGAGGAGTACCCGCAGGGGGAGGTGGATGAATTCTTCCACCCCGTCCTTTGGATACAAAGTCCACCCCTCAAGAGGGGAATAAATTCTTGCGTATTTTTTTTTGCAATTATGTTATAATTTACTGATGAATAAAGTTATAAAAAGTGTATTTATAATTGCTGGCTTAATTTTTTCTCAACTCCCGTCTCTTGCTAGTGCTTCCTTGGCGACTAATATTACGAACAACGTCGCTCCGACAGCGACAGTGCACAGAGGTGATACGAATGTCTTGGTGATGGATGTAAAAATTCCTGATGCGTGGAATGGAAGTTCTTTTACTGCTGATACTGTGGTAGATACGGACGGAATAAGTTCCGGACAAGGTTCTACTACTAACGGTAGTGGAAGTTTTACCGCGATATATCAGGGTGCACCTTTAGTACCTTTTGGTGCTGTTGATATCGTGGATAGCCAAAGTCCTTCCGGACTTGTCTCGCTTTGTGCAAAAAGCTTAATCCCTCCTTTTAATATTGGCGAGCAAGTCTTTATTTCCAACGATACGACTTGTACCAGTGGCGCAATGTCTTTTATATTAGGATCTGGTCCTCTTTTTGGACCAATGTCTAACGTTAACAATACATGGGCATTTAGTGATGCCAATAGTGATGGCAAGTATCAAGCTGGTGAAGATATTTTTTATGACAACGGTACTGCGGGTGGATCTGCATCAAATGGGGTTTTTGACAGAAGAGATGACAAGCTGACAGGTCTCGGTGTGCAAAATATCGGCACTGCGGTAAATAGTACTGATATTTCTGCTGTGCATGCTTGGGTAGATGATGGTGATAATATTTTCAATGCAGGCAGTGATACTGATTTGGGCTTAATGACTGTGACATCTAATAATCAAAAATGGAATTTGAGCGGATTAACAACAGCTATTCCAAATGGAGGTTTGAGAATTTTTATTACAGCAAATATTACCCCAACTGCGACTAATGTTAGAACTTTAAATTTTGAAATTCCTGTTTATGTTGACAGTGGCAGTGATGGCATAGTAAATGGAGACGATGTCGGTGTGTTCGTAGCATCGACTAATGACGGCCCGACTGATACAGCGGTAGTAAATGGTAGTGTTCAAACTATTCGTCATACTACATCTTCTTATGTTGAGCCAGATGTAACACCTGTGGATACTACGAGTACGACAACAACAAATACAGCCACAATAAATATTTTAAACATACCAAATACTACTCATGCTTCAGTTTTGATAAATAATGGCGAGGCTGGGGCTCCTTCTTCTAATGTCATTTTAACTCTTTTCAGTCAGGGTGCTACTCAAATGATGATTGCAAATAATAATTCTTTTCTTGGAGCGTCATGGGTGCCTTTCACTCAGAAGAAATCATGGACACTTTCAGCTGGAGATGGAGTGCAGACTGTTTATGTGAAATTTAAAAATTCTTTAGGCGTAGGGTCAGCGACGGTATCAGATAATATCAATGTGTTGACTGTAAATTCTCTGGCCAAGTCTTCAGTTCTGGTACCCTCCAAATCTTTTAAATTTGTGGCTGTTTCGTCAATAAAAGATATTACAATAAATCTTGGCTTGGGAAGTAAAGGTAAGGCAGTGATGGCTCTGCAGGATTTTTTGATTCATCAGGATAAAGGTCTGGAAGCTAGGGCTCTGTCCAAGGTTGGCAAAAATGGAAATTTCGGCAAACTTACCAAGGCTGCAATGATTGAATGGCAAAATGTTGTAGGTATAATTCCTGCCTCCGGATATTTTGGCCCAAAGACCAGGGCTTATTTAAGTAATAGTTTACATTAAAAATATCAAGTTTATAAAAAAATTATGCCTATAATATTTTTTCTTTATTTTGTGATGGTGGTTCTGCCTGTTTTTATCGTGACTGATGGCTATGAGAAATTTGAAAAACACATGGATAAAAAAAATTGGTGGTGGAATATACCTTATGTCTTGGTATTTATTCTTATTATCTTAGCAGTGATTTTGTATTTTATGGGTTATAGATAAAAATAAAATGATTACAAAACATTTTTTTAAAACTTTAATTATTTTTATTGTGATGATAGTAATAGGCTTGATAGCTTATTATTTTTCCAGCCATTCTTGATATTTGGCAGTAATTATTTTTACGACTTCCTGTAAATTATTTTTGTCGGTGTCCACTATCAGATCGAAATTATTTTTATCCATATGGTCTATATCATAAAGTTCTTTGTATCTCTTTTTTTCACTTTCCAGACGGCTTGTTATTTTTTGGTAAATTTCTTCTATATCAGAAGAGCCTTCACTTTTTTGTCTGAGAAGATTTGTTTTTAAATTATTTAAAATTCTTTGCTTGGCTATTTGTGGGGGGAGGTCGAGGTAAACTTTGAAGCTACCCGGCATCCAGTGAAATGCCAATCTGGAATCAATAACCACCTTGTTTAGTTCTCCGGCTTTTTTAACTTCTTCATCAATTTTGTAATCTATTGTCTTGTCATTCTCTGCGACTGTTTGTAGTTCATTTATTGTTATCCCCATTTCGAGCGCAATTTTTCTCATGAAATCTCCCGATGAAAAACGCTGAAAGTTAAGGTTTTTAGCTACTAGGTCCGCAGTGCTGGACTTGCCACTGCCAGGCGCTCCGGCTATTGTTATGATTTCTCTTTTCATATATACATTAAAGCACAATTTGTTTTTAAATTCACCTCGGATTTAATTCTCCTCTTGAGGAGTACCCGCCTTGAAGGCGGGGGAGGTGGAGTATTGTCTCGCTAAAGCGAGCCACCCCTCAAGAGGGGAATCTTGATTATTATGCACAAATCCTGTATTGTTGATATATGAAAAGTGAAACTTTAGTATTTTTTGGTATAGTTGGTTCCGGCAAGGGCACACAAATAAAGCTCCTGATGGACTTCTTGAAAGAGAAGACATCCAAGGAAACTATTTGCGCTTATCCCGGAAATGAATACAGGAAGCTAGTAGAGTCCGGCAATCATGTTGGGTATTTGATAAAAGACTCTATGGCTCGCGGGGAGCTCCAGCCTGATTTTTTAACCACTTCTATTTTCACTAGTATTTTGACTTCTTCTTTGTCTGATGAAAAAAATTTGATAGCGGATGGTTATCCTCGCACTTTAGTACAGGCAGAATCATTTGAAAAAATGATAAAATTTTTTAGAAGAGAAAAGGTAAAAATAATTTATATCGAAGTAGGCCGAGAAGAAGCAATGAAAAGAAATTTATTGCGAGGCAGGGCTGATGATACCAGGGAAGGCATTGAAAAAAGATTTGATGAATATGTAAATAATGTAATTCCTTCAATGAATTATTTTAAAGGCAAGCAAGGCTATGAACTTTTTACCGTAAATGGCGAGCAGTCCGTCGAAGATGTGCAAAAAGATATTATTAAAGCTTTAGGATATTAACATGGAAGAAACAATAATAATTTCATTAGGGGGCTCGCTCATTATTCCTGAAGAAATAGATACAGGGTTTTTGAAAGATTTTAAAAATTTAATTTTATCACAAGTACAAAAAGGAAAAAAATTCGTCATCATTACTGGTGGAGGAAAAATTTGCAGGAAATACCAAAATGTTGCGAAAGAATTATCGAATCCATCAAATGTAGATTTGGATTGGATAGGTATTGCATCGCTCAAATTAAATGCGGAATTATTGCGAGTAATTTTTGGAGATGTTGCTTATGAAAAAGTCATTGCGGATTTACACCAGAATTTAAATTTAGGAAAACCTATAATAATAGGCTCGGCTTGTGAGCCGGGGCAAAGCACTGATTTGGATGCGGTTTTAGCGGCAGTTTCAACAGGTGCCAAAAAAGTTATCAATCTTTCCAATATTGATTATGCTTATGATAAAGATCCGAATAAATTTCCGGATGCAAAAAAGATAGAGAAAATTAGCTGGCAAGAATATCGAAAGTTAATACCGAGTGAATGGAACCCGGGGCTTTCTTCTCCTTTTGACCCTATCGCTTCCAAGCTCGCAGAAGAAGATAAAATGCAAGTCATGATTTTAAACGGAAAAAATATTTCGAATTTGGAAAGATGTTTAAATGGGGAAGATTTTTTGGGAACGGTAATATCATAAATTTATGGCAATTATAATAAAAACACCGGAAGAAATAGAAATACTGCGTGAAGGGGGCAGGAGGCTCGCGACTGTTTTGTATAAAGTAAAAGACATGGTGGCTCCGGGAATTTCTACAAAAGATTTGGATAGATATGCGGAAAAATTAATACGAGACGGCGGGGATTATCCGGCATTTTTAAATTATCGCCCAGAAGGTGCCAAGACTCCTTATCCGGCATCTCTTTGTGTTTCAGTAAATGAAGAAGTCGTGCATGGCATTCCCAGTGAAGAAAAAATATTAAAAGAAGGGGATATTGTTTCGATTGATTTAGGTTTGATGCACAAAGAACTCTATACTGATATGGCTCTCACGGTGCCTGTCGGCAAGGTCAATGCTCAATCAGAAAAACTCATGGATATTACTGAGAGAGCATTGCACGTCGGCATCGATGCTGCGCGAGTAGGCAATAGAGTGGGGGATATTGGCTACGCTATAGAAAACTTTGTAAAATCTCAAGGCAAATTCGGCATTGTAGAAGTTCTTTCCGGGCATGGAGTAGGTAAAGCAATTCACGAAGATCCATATATTCCGAATTTTGGCAAAAAGGGCACGGGCGCGAAACTGGTAAAAGGTATGGTCATAGCTATCGAGCCGATGTTAAATAATGGCACCAAAAATGTGACAATCGATAAAGACGGCTATACTTTCCGCACATCCGATGGCAAGCGCAGCGCGCATTTCGAAAACACTATTGCCATCACCGACGGCGAAGCAGAAATTTTAACTTCTAGATAAATATAAATACACATTTTTATTTTATTTATTGTATAATTAAGGTATGTTAGGAACTGCAGGAAGTTTTTTAAAAGAAATGCCGAAGTTTCAAACTCCCCATGAAGAGCTTGATTATTTGCGCGCGCATGTCGCTAAAAAAGAACAGGAATTAAAAGACAAAGGGCATTTTGAACATGCTGCCGAAGAAGCAGCTCGGGCTGTTGCTCATGAATATAAAAAAATTCCACTAGAGCAAGCCGTGCATAAAAATCATATCATTGAAAAAAAAGAAGCCGAAGCCATCGTTCTAAAATTAAAACCGGAGCCTCATGATGCTACCATGGAAGAGCTCTTGGGTATTATGCTTACAAAAGGAATTCGCAATGCCATGTCTGTAGTTGAGGAAATGAATAGCCCGCATATCGATGATGATTTTCATAGACTATTGATTCAATATTTAAGTACAGGGCAAATAATACCCGGCTTAAAAGAAGGCACACCTCTTTGGAAGTCTTTAAATATGACGCTTTTTGAAGTCACATTGCCTCCGCCAAAAGATGAAGGCGATAAAAAAGGTTTCAAAGAATTTATCGGCGCGATGGAACAATTTTATGCCGGCATGCAGTCCATATCCGAAGATAGGAATAATTCCAAGGATAATTATTTTGTTTTGGAAGTAGCCTTGGGTAGCCAGAGCGATTCAGTGGTTATTTATGCTGCAATACCAAACAATCGTATTTCACTTTTTGAAAAACAAGTTTTAGCTTTTTATCATGATGCAAAAATCCGAGAAGTTTTAGATGACTATAATGTATTTAATGACAAGGGTGTTTCTGTCGGTGCATGTGCGCATTTTTCTCAGCGTTCTGTGTTGCCGATAAAAACTTACGATAATATCGAGCATGATCCTATGAGTACGGTTTTAAATGTTTTTTCTAAATTAAAAACAGAAGGTGAGGGTGCCGCTATTCAATTTCTCTTTGCTCCTGCGGGAGAAAAATTCACTCAAGATTTTCATATGATTTTAGACGATGTAAAAAGCGGAACATCCATAATGCATGCATCTGATAATTTTTATAAATTTCATCAAGCTATCTGGAAAGCTTCTAGAGATCTTGTCTTGGGTGATTTTGATAATAAGGGAAAGAATGATCCAAAATATATGAGAGGGCGCAGGTCTGTTGATCAAAATGCGGCTGAAAATATAGCGAACAAATTAAAAAGTACTATTATGAAAGCCGGTATTCGCGTCGTCGCTTCTGCTGAAAATAAAGAAAGAGCTGAATCAATCTTGGCAGAAATAGAATCTTCTTTTAATCAATTCACCGAGCCCGCCAGCAATTCTATTTTATTTGAGCAGTTAAAAGGTTCCGCTCTGAAAGAATTTTTTCATGATTTTTCGTATCGCGCTTTTATGCCGAAAAGAATAATGCCGATGAACTTAAAAGAGCTCGCTTCTGTTTTTCATTTCCCGATAGGAATTTTAGGAATGCCTCAACTCAAAGAAGCAAAGGCAGGAGTCGCTCCGGCTCCTTTGGAGATGGGCAAAGAGGGGATTACCTTGGGAGTAAATAGCTATCGTGGGCGCGACACTGAAATACATATGGCTCGCGAGGACCGCGTGCGACATATGTATGTTATAGGTCAGACGGGTACCGGTAAGACCAATATTATGTTGAACATGATAACGCAAGACATACGAAATGGTGATGGTTGTTGTTATATTGATCCGCACGGCACAGATATTCAGACTATTCTTTCGCGTATTCCAAAAGAGCGCATTGATGATGTTATTTATTTTGACCCTGCCTACACTGCGCGCCCGATGGGCCTAAATATGCTCGAATTTGACCGCAAATATCCTGAGCAGAAAACTTTTGTGGTAAATGAATTGATGGGAATTTTTAATAAACTTTTCGACATGAAAACTTCCGGTGGGCCGATGTTCGAACAGTATTTTAAAAACTCCGCTTTTTTAATAATGGAAGACCCGGATTCCGGCTGTACTTTGCTCGAGATTTCGCGCGTACTCGGTGATAAAGAATTTCGTGATATGAAACTCGCAAAATGTAAAAATCCTATCATCAAGCAATTCTGGATTTCAGCCGAGCAGACGACGGGAGATCAAAGTTTGGCGAACTTCGTGCCTTATATTACTTCCAAATTTGATAACTTTATTTCAAATGACATCATGCGTCCCGTAGTGCTCCAAGAAAAGTCCGTTTTTAATTTTCGAGAAATTATGGACAATAAAAAAATTCTTCTTGTGAACCTTTCCAAGGGGCGCCTGGGCGAGATGAATGCGAATTTGATAGGTCTCGTGCTCGTGGGTAAAATACAAATGGCGGCTCTTTCTCGTGTTGATATGTTTGGTAAAAAGATGAATGATTTTTATTTGTATATAGATGAATTCCAAAACGTCACGACTGATTCTATCGCTTCGATTCTTTCCGAAGCTCGTAAATATCGTTTGTCGTTAAATATTGCGCACCAGTATATAGCTCAGCTCGAAGATGATATCAAAGATGCTGTTTTTGGTAACGTCGGTTCGATGGCTATTTTCCGCGTCAGCTCCGAAGATGCAGATTTTTTGGAAAAAAGATTTCAGCCGACTTTTAAAGCGATAGATATCATGAAGCTTGATAATTATAATGCTTATGTGAGCATGCTGGTAAATGGCCAGCCGACAAAGCCTTTTAATATGCATACCCTTGCACCAGAGGCCGGGAATGTTGAGATAGTGGACAGCCTAAAAGAGCTTTCATATCTAAAATATGGCAGGGATAGGGAAGAGGTAGAGGCCGAAATCATGGCAAAATACGAAAGACAGAGCGATTAGTTATCCACAGTTTTTATTTGCAAAATATCTCAATAAGTAGAAAATGAATTTGGTTCATTGTTCTTAATATTCGAATAGTGAAAAAGTGTAGTTCCGCTACTAAACGCGGGCAGAAACTAGCTTTAAAAAAGCGATGGGAGACACAATAACAGTCGGCATGCCCGGCACAAGAACATTATTGAATGGCCTTATTCAATTATTGAAAATCAATCTTGACGAAAAAGCTTCGTTGATTTTAAAAAAGGCCATAGCGGGTTGCAACTACCCGGAAACTTTCTGCAGCTTAAAACACGCAGTGGAAGCCACAGTGGGTGGAAATTTTAACGCGGATACAGTCCGTGATTTTAATACTTTCGACTCTCGAATAAGCTTCCCTGGTGTTGAACGAACTGCAAAAGATTTTTTCAGTACCTCCATTCAGGAAGATGTTTGTCCTGCGGATGTCGCCTTTCAAGGCCGGAATTTTTCTCCGTGGCAGATATTGAGAATTTTTCAAAGTAATCCTCATCTTTTTTTTCAGGAAGGAGATTCAATAGCTGTTTTTCCTTCCAATGGAGGGAAATTATATATTGGAATAACGCCTAAATTTTGTTATTTTACAGACAGGCTTTCTCCCTCCCGTAGGTATGAAAAAGTTGTTCTTTTTGAACTAACACAAGTCTGACCCTATGTTGTGATGGGGTCTATCTTCAGGGAACCCGGCAATTGTCCGGGTTTTTTATTTTGCTCATTCCTAAGTTATCCACAGCATGAGCATTAGTATGATTTGACAAAGATTTTAATAAGTATATATTAGAAAAGTGAATAAGATAATTGCAAAAGTAAATATGGTTCTCCGCCGCTACAGCCCAATACAACTTGAGGCTGCTTCAGAGCGTTTGCAATAATCTCCAAAACTAAAACAAATTTTCAAAAGCGGCCTCAAGTGAGGTCGTTTTGTTCTTTAAATTAAAAATGGAGGTAGTTTAAATAAAAAATTTTAGAAAGGAGCACGGAAGCTTCACAATAAAAATCCTAAAAGGTTTTCGAACTACCTTGCCCAAAGTTCTTTGACAGTTAAATAAAAAGTAGATAAAAATGGAAGAGTTAAAAGAAAATTACGAGTTTTCTCCGGAGTTTAAAATAGCCCTGGAGGAAGAAATTAAGAGAAATGGCATAAATAAATACTTTGAAAAGTTTTTGTTGCCAGAATTTGAGAGTGTTTTTCAGAAGGTAAAAAAATGTTTACCAATTGAAAAAAATTCTTTTACGTTTCAGTTAAAGCTTCTCTCTTTCGTTAAAGAGAAAACTCTAGGAGGGATACTGGCTTCTTTTGAGGACAGAGGGTTTTGCCGCATTCGCAATAGGTTTTCTTATGTAAAACATACCAAAAAATGTGTTTTTATGTTATACAAAACTTTTGCTTTTGACGAAAATTTGTTTAAAAAAATTATAAAAGAGAAGGTAAATTTTAACCATTTGTTGATAGAAATTCAAAGCTTGAAAAGGTATCATTTAAGTTCTTTAGATCATCTTAGTTTTATATGTACTGGGGTAAAGTCACGTGAAGACTGTCCGGGTATTGATGATTATCTAGAAACACTAAATCTTAATTTTGAAAAAGCTGTCATTCCTTATAATACAGCCTTAGCTCTTATTTTTTCCATAAGAAAAAATGGTTTCTTTGTGACTGAGTTATTTGGGGAAAAAGTAGTTGTTTCTATGGAATATACTTCAGGTAGTTATCAGCCTAGGATCAGCAAGAATGTTCCATGGACATCTGGTTCTCGAAATGGTGGGACAATTGATTTTCCCGCTAAAATACGGCTCTCTGCTTTTGAGGTGACACTATATTCATATAAAGATTTTCTTGTTGATAGTAGTGACACATTGTTTATACCATTGTGAATTTAAAGCCCAGTAATCATTATTTGATTGCCGGGCTTTTATTTTGCAAAAAAGTATTTTTCTGATAGTATAGGGCTATTAGTATTTAATTTATAATATATTTTATGGCAAGACCAAACAGTGAAAAATCGTTGATTATTATCAAGCCGGATGCAGTGCAGAGGAATTTGGTGGGGGAGATTGTGAGCCGTCTTGAGAAAAAGGGGTTAAAAATCGTCGGCATGAAAATGATGAATTTAGAAGACGCAATGCTCGAGGAACATTATGCGCATATCAAAGACAAGCCATTTTTCCCTGGTATTCGAGACTTTATGAAACACTGCCCTGTGATAGTCCTAGCCGTAGAAGGTATTAATGCTGTGTCCGCTATTCGTTTATTAGTAGGCCCGACAAAAGCATGGGAGGCAAATGCAGGCACTATCCGTGGAGATTTTTCTCTTTCAACTCAATCAAATATCGTGCATGCTTCTGATGGCGTAGAAGCAGGCGAGGCGGAAGTCGCAAGATTTTTCAAAAAAGAAGAAATCTTTTCTTATGAGAAAATAGACGTTGATTTTATCTACGCTGAACATAAATAAAAGTTTTTAATTTCTATGTTTTAAAAATGAATAAAAAAGAGAAAACAAAATTAATTCTCGGATCGGCGTCTTTGTTTCGCAAGAAACTTTTAGAAGATGCCGGTTTTGTTTTTGATGTTAAGATTGCAGACATAGATGAAAAGAAAATACGCTCGGATGATTTTAAAGATTTGGTTTTAAAAATTGCTTTGGCGAAAATGGATGCGATACTCGAAAAAAATAATTTTGATTCAAATTCAATCATTATAACTTTTGACGGTGTTGCCGTGCACAATGGCGAACTCCGAGAAAAGCCAATTTCAAAAGAAGAAGTGATGCGTTGGCATAAAGAATATGTAAATAGTAAAACTACAATGTACACCTCCGTGGTTGCGCATCATATCGGACTAAATAAAACTTTACAGGCCGTAGATACTACATACATAGATTGGGGAGAAATTCCAGAACGTGTCATAAAAGAAATGGCAGATAACTCGATAACTTATACAGCAGCAGGTTTTCATTCGCGAGCATTTTTGCATTATGCGAAAAAAGTAGAGGGCTCCATAGATACTGTCGTTGGCGTACCACTTCGAATTCTCGAAAACTTCTTAGAAGAGCTTGGATATTTTGAATAAAATTTATGCGGAATATTTCTGACATTTATAAAGAATATAAGTTGATGCCAAGTTTGGCTTCGCATCAATTACGGGTGGCGGGTGTAGCTCTACAGATTTGTGAATCCATAAATGTGCCGGTGGACAGGCAAGCTATCATCACTGCTTCACTTTTGCACGACATGGGGAATATGATAAAGTCGGAACTTAAATATTTCTTGGAATTTTTAGAGCCTGAAGGATTGGAATATTGGCAGAAAATTCAAGATGAGTATTTTGCAAAATATGGCAGAGATGAACACAAGGCAACATTGGAAATAGTGAGGGAGCTAGGTATGTCAGAAAGAGTTTTATCTTTAATAGATGGCGTCGGCTTTGTTCACAGTTGTCAGACTAGAGAGGGAAATGATATGGAGAAAAAAATTTGTAATTATGCTGACTTGCGAGTCGCGCCTCTCGGTGTAGTGTCTGTGAGTGAGCGACTTTCGGAGGGTAAAAGAAGATACGCGGGCAGATATTCGCAACTTCATGCCGATGATTATGATAAAAAAGAAAATTGTATTTTTGAAATCGAAAAAGAGATTTTTTCACATTCAAAAATCAAGCCGGAAGATATAAATGATGCGTCAATTTCCGGTTATGTTGAAAAATTGAAAAATTTTGAGCTTTAAATTTAGATTATTAAAATACTTTTGCTTGTTTTTGGTAAAATTTCGTGTCTTTTTGAAAATCTTGTTGCGTAAAAATTTTAAGAGCGTATACTTTAGGTAGGGTTATTTTCAATTATTACCTAGAACACTATTTTATGGGAGCTTCGATCGTGTTTGGCCTTGGCCTCTCATGTCTAGCACCCACTTAGCTATAAGCTATGGTAATACATTGGAGGTAGTCCTAAGAAAGACTCCGCACCAATTTAATTTGTGCGGTTTTTTCTTCCAAGTGATATAATAAACATTATGAACAACACAATAAATAAAGAAAAATTGTTAAAAATAATAGCGCCTTTAATTTTTATTATTTTTGGGATGAATTTCGTCGCCAATAAGTTTTATTGGTACTCCAGTATCTGGTATTTTGATATGCCAATGCACTTTTTAGGGGGAGCATGGCTTTCTTTTGCTTTGATTTGGCTTTTTCCGCCAAAAGAAATGTCTTTTAAATATATTTTTAAAGTTCTTTTAGGGGTTTTGTTGGTGGGCTTGGGATGGGAAATTTTTGAAATTCTTGTTAATCATTTTACTATTCAAAATCTGTTCAATGTATTGGATACTTCTTCAGATATTTGTTTTGATTTAGGTGGAGGATCACTAGCGCTTTTGTATTTTTTCAAAAAAATTATGGTTATGGAAAAAAGTGCGGTATAATTAACTCATGCAGTGCATAATGAAAATAACTTTTTGTGGAGGAGCCGGTACTGTGACCGGGGCGAATTTTTTGCTGGAAGTCGGAGATAAAAAAATATTGGTTGACTGCGGATTGACTCAAGGCTTGAAATTAGCTGATGATATAAACTGGGACCCATTTCCTTATGATGCTAAAACCATAGATATACTTTTTATTACTCACGCGCACGTGGATCACTTGGGAAGAATTCCTAAATTAATCTCAGAAGGTTTCCGAGGAAAAATTTATTCCACAACTCCTACCAAGGCTCTGGCTGGCCCTATGCTCGAGGACACTATGGGTATACTTTCAAAAAGCACCGAACATAATTTACATAAAATTTACACCGAAGAAAATGTTAAATTAGCATTATCTCTCTGGCAGGGATTTGAATATAAAGAAAAAATAAAAATTGCCGATAATTTTGAAGTTTCATTTTTAAACGCAGGGCATATTTTAGGTTCGGCCATGGTGCAATTTATTTATAATGAAAAGAAAATTGTTTTTACCGGTGACTTGGGCAACAGTCCTTCACCGCTTTTGCCTGATACTGAAAAGATAACTGATGCGGATTATCTAATAATGGAAAGTGCTTATGGTGACAGGAATCACGAAGAGAGAAGTGAGAGAAGAAAAAAATTAGAAGAAACTATTGAAGATAATTATAAAAGAAAAGGTACTCTTATTATCCCTACCTTTTCACTCGAACGTTCACAAGAACTATTGTTTGAAATAGATGCGCTCGTAGAAGATGATCGTGTGCCTGTTATGCCTATTTATTTGGATTCACCGCTCGCTATTCATTTGACGGATGTTTTTAAGAAGTATAAAAATTATTTTAATGAAACTGCACAAAAAGCTATTTCTGATGGAAAACATATTTTTGATTTCCCTGGATTGCATGAGACGTTACGTTCTGAAGAATCAAAATTGATAGCCAATATTCCAAACCCTAAAATAGTTATTGCGGGCTCTGGTATGTCTTCCGGGGGCAGGGTAGTGCACCATGAAAGGCATTATTTGCCCGACCCAAACAACACTCTTCTTTTGACTGGTTATCAGTCAGTCGGTACTCCAGGGCGTTTGATTCAAGAAGGGGTAAAGACTGTGCATATTTCTGGTGAAGATGTAGTAGTGCGTTCGCATATCGTGACTATCTCCGGATATTCCGGACATAAAGATTCCAACGCATTGATTGATTTTGTGGAAGACATGGAAGATAGCGTCAAAAAAGTTTTTGTCGTGATGGGTGAGCCCAAGTCCGCTTTATTTTTGGTGCAAAAATTGAGAGATGATTTAGGTATCGATGCTTATGCTCCTGACAGAAATGATGTTGTTGTGCTCGAGTGTTAAAAAATGTTAGAATAAATTTATGGACGTATTATCATCAAATCCTTATTTAAAGCATGGACATCATCAGCTCAAGCTGTGTGTCTCCGGTGCAGCTGAGACAGGTCACTGCGGACCTAATGCTTTAAACAAAGCTAAAGAACTTGGTGCGGAAATAGTACGCCAAGGAGGTATTTTAGTTTCTGGTGCTACTACAGGGTTTCCTCTTTGGTCAGCAATGGGCGCGAAAGAAGCCGGAGGTATTTCTATCGGTCTTTCACCGGCAGCAACTGAAAAAGAGCATGTAGAAGTTTTTAAATTACCTGTAGACTACATGGATGTTCTTATTTATACAGGTTTCGGTTATGCTATGCGAGATATTTTGCTTACTCGTTCCACTGATGCTGTTTTTTTAGGTTGTGGACGTATTGGTACTATTCATGAATTCACAGTAGCATTTGAAGATAATAAGCCTATAGGAATTTTGGAAGATGAAGGCTGGGAAACTGCCGAAGAAATAAAAATGATTATCGAAAAAGGCCACCGTCCGAATGATAAGATTCTTTTTGACTCTGATCCAAAGCGTTTAGTTTCTAGAATTATAGAATTAGTAATGAAAACAAAAGTGGAGGAGTTTAAATTATAAAAAATGGAAAACGTTACTCAAATAGCAGGTTGGGTTGGAACAGTATTGATTGTCGGCGCTTATTTTCTTGTTTCTTCTAAAAAAGTCGCGGGGGATAGCAAGGTTTACCAAATTATGAATTTGTTTGGCGCTATTGGTGTAGGTGCAAATGTTTTTTACCAGTACGCTTGGCCATCTGTTGCATTACAGTCTATTTGGGCAGTTATTGCAATTAGTTCCTTAATTATACATAGAAAAAAATATGAAAATTAAAACAATTCTTTTTGATTTTTTTGGTGTATTGTCTACCCCTGTTTATAAAACAGTTATTGAGAAATTTATTCCGGCATCAGAACAAATAGAATGGATAAAAAAACTTGATGTTCTTGATGCGGGAGATTTGTCTGAAAATGAACTTGTAAAACTAATTTCTGAAAAGTCGGGTATTTTTGAGAATGAAATCTGGAAAGCAGTAAATAATGCGCCGAAAGTTAATTATGAATTATTTGATTTTATAGAAAATAATTTAAAAGATAAATATAAAATAGGATTGCTTACGAATATTCCTCGAAGTTTATTAGAGAGGTTAATTTCTGAAAAATTAGGAATGTTTGACCCTATACTTATTTCTTCTGATTTGAAACTTATTAAACCAAGCAAAGAAATCTTTGAAACAGCTATCCAGCGATGTGGTTGTTTGCCAGAGGAAATTCTCTTTATTGATGATGGAGAAAAAAATATTGAGATTGCAAAAAGTTTAGGTTTGAATGGAATTGTTTATAAAACTTTAGATTATCTTATTAAAGAAATAGGTAATTTTATTTAAAAAACAAGGTTAAACCTTGTTTTTGCCTTTATTTTTTGTTAAAATATAACAATGACTAGAAATATTGAATTTTCAATTGGTGAATTTTTCCATCTGTATAATAGAGGAGTAGATAAAAGAATTATTTTTGATGACATAAATGACTACGATAGATTTATGGTTCTTTTGTATTTATGTAATAGTATCGAAAAAGTAGATATAGGGGATTACCAAAAACAAGGTTTAACCTTGTCAGATTTTTGGGAATTGGAAAAAAGTGATACTTTGGTTGAAATTGGTTCTTATTGTTTAATGCCTAATCACTTTCATATTCTAGCTAGAGAAAAAGTTCAAAATGGAATTAGTTTATTTATGCAGAAGTTAACAACGGCATATACTATGTATTTCAATAAAAAGAACAATCGTACTGGCAGTTTATTTCAAGGAACATTTAAAGGTAGACACGCTATGGGTGATAATTATTTAAAATATTTATTTGCTTATATCGGATTAAATCCAGTAAAGTTGATAGATAAGACTTGGAAGGAAGAGGGAATTAAAAATTTAGCAGAAACAAAAAAGTTTTTAGCTGATTATAAATTTTCTAGTTTTATAGATCACTGCGGGTCTTTCAGGATAGAAAAATCTATTTTAAATTTGGAAAATTTTCCAGAGTATTTTCAATCTCACAAAGAGTTTAAAGATTTTATAAATGATTGGTTGAATTACAGAGAAGAGGAAGTGTAATAAAAAAACAAGGTTTAACCTTGTTTTTTTAAGCTTGCTAGGATTCTAGAGAAAGTTTCAGGGTTGTTTTCAGCTAGGTCGGCTAGGATCTTTCGGTCAACTTCTATGTTTTTCTTTTTTAATGCACTGATGAGTGTAGAGTAAGTCATACCGAGTTCACGAGAACCTGCATTTATTTTTATATTCCAAAGAGTTCTGTTGTGGCCTTTTTTATCTTTTCGGTGAGCGAAAGAGTAAGAACCAGCATGAAGCAATGCCTCTTTTGCTTGGCGTTCTTTAGTACTGCGTCCATGACGCATTCCTTTGGTCTGCTTTAAGACACTTCTCCTTCTTTTTAATGCGTGTACTCCTTTTTTTACTCTTGTCATTTTATTATTTGAAAATTATTTATAAATTATTAGCTGAAAGGCAGTAAGTGACTTTTCGGCTTGTTCTTGATAACGAAATTATTTCCTTTTCGGCCGGCTAGCTGAGTATTGCGGGATTGTTTTGCATTGAAATGGTTAAAGCCTGCTTTACGGGAAAGAACCTTTCCATTCTTTGTAAGCTTTAATCTCTTTGCAAACGATTTATTTGTTTTCATTCCTTTCATAAAATTTTTTGTTTTTTATTTTTAAATTATTTTGCTTTCTCTATTGTTATAAATAATCCTTTTGGTCCTCTTTTATATGTGTCTGATATTTTGTAATCTTCGGTAATCAGATGTAATACTCTGTCTAAGCGTTCTTTCAAAAACTTTTCATCCATGTATTTCGCGCGTCCAGCAAGGAAAAGTTCTATTTTTATTCTGTGTCCTTCTTTTAACCATTTGGAAGCAGTTTTTGCTTTGAGCTCCAAGTCGTGATCACCGGTGCCTATCTTTACTTGGATTGATTTTGTCTCTGTGGACTTAGCACCCGCCTTCGCTTTCTTTAACTTTTTACTCGCTTCATATTGATATTTGCCGAAATCCATTATCTTGGCGACAGGAGGGTTGCTATTTGGACCTATTTCTATCAAGTCCATACCTCTCGCTTGTGCCATTTCTAATGCTTCTTTAAAGCTTAAAACACCGAGGTTTTGGTTTTCGTTGTCTAAGACTCGAAGTTCCTTTGCTCGTATTTGGTTGTTTATTCTTTCACGCAATTTCTATATAAAAAGCCGTAAAGCTTTAGGTACCATAGATACTATCCTATTGTAGCCCCAAAGTCAACTTTGTTTGCTTGAATAATTTGTCTATTTGTTCCTGTGCTTTAGCCTCGCCAAATATACGTATTATTGGCTCAGTGTTGGAGGGGCGGATGTGAATCCAGGAGCTGTCAGGGAAGTCTAGGCGCAGGCCGTCTTGTTCATCTATTATAGTGTCGTTAAATTCAGATTTTAATTTTTCATACATTTCGGAAAGGGGAGTATTGAGTCCGGCGAGCGACCATTTATCTTTTTTCATAAAGTATTTTGGTAAAGTTGCGACGCATTCGCTGACAGTTTGATTTCTTTCCGCTAGAATTTCTAGAACTAATGCCAAGCTAGTGAAGCTATCACGGCAAGTATTTATAGCAGGGTAGATGCATCCGCCGTTGCCTTCACCACCGATGATGGCATCGTGCGCGAGGATGCCGTCGACGACATATCCTTCACCTATTTTTGTACGGAAAGTTTTACTGCTGTATTTTTTTCCTATGTCGGCAGACATTTGCGAAGTTGATAAATTTATTACGATATTTTTGCCGGAATTTTTTGATAAAATATTTTCAATGCCGAATGCTACTGTATATTCTTCGGAAATAACTTCACCTAGTTCATTTATTATTAATAATCTGTCGGCATCTGGATCGTGAGCGAAGCCTAAATCAGCGCCGGAAGTTTTTACGAGTTCAGCAATGCCTGTTAAATTTTGTTTGAGTGGTTCCGGAGTGTGCGCGAATTGTCCGTTTGGAGTATTGTTTAATGGAATAAGTTCTACACCTAATTGTTCAAATAGATAAGGGTCCATTACGCAAGCGGAAGCATTTATCATATCCACAGCGACTTTGAATTTCTTTGCGCGAATAGCCGAGACATTTATGTTCGTGATAATTTTATCCGCGTGTTCTTTTGAGAAGTTTGGTGTTTCAGCACGCGAAGCAGTATTTTTGTCAGCGCGCATATCCGCCTGCTGGCGGATTGCTATGCTCGGCTCGCCAGCCTGTGCAATGCTTCCAAAAGCACTGCTTCGCGCGCTTTCGTAGTAGCTTTCTATTTTAGAAACTTCATCTTCAATAGTAAAAAGCGCTTTATTGTTTACAAATTTTAGGCCGTTGTATTCGATAGGGTTGTGTGAAGCAGTGATAATTATCGCGCCGTCATAGCCGTGCTTGCGGACGGCAAATAAAACTGTCGGTGTGGGCATCACATCGCCATACACTACACTCGCCCCTATCTTTTCTAATTCAGGAATTATTATTTCTTTTATTTCCGAACCGCTCGCGCGTCCATCGCGCCCCACTAATATTGTCGGTTTTTCCTTGCCTGTAATTTCCTTGGTAAAAAGTGCAAAAGCTCGAGCATACCCACGTGCTATTTCTTCAGTTAAAGTCTGCCCCCATACGCCCCTATATCCCGAAACATTTAATTTCTTCTTTTCTTGCATAATCGTATTCTAGCACTTTTTATAGTAGTTGGTAATAGGGGGCTTGACAAATGCTGATATATATATATACTTATAATTGAATTTGTACTTATTTGTACTTTTTTAGAGGGAGCTGAAAATCTAAAGAGTAAGCGTTCGTTGAAATTTTAAAAAAATGAAAGATCTTATTTTACAAAAAGATGGAAGAAACCCTGGGGGTTTCTCTGTCGGCACTGTTGAGCTTGAGCAGGTTGTTCGCTTGCATCCGTCCCAAACGTTACATCGTAAACCAAGGTTTGCTTCACCGGAATTAGTTAGTCAGGCAATTCGAAACAATCCTCTCGAGACGATTCCGCGTTGGGCATTTTCAGACGAACTTAAATCGTCATCTGTATTCCGTGAAGCGTTGCCGAACTTAAAGGAGTCCTTTTTCAAGACTAATTTTTTGATGCTGGCGGACATGGGTATTACTTTTGATACAAGTCCAGCCGAAGCAACGAGCTTGATTTCAAAAAGAGTTTCGGAGAAGCAACACTTAGGAGCACACATTGCTGCGCTTCATGTTTCCTTTAACGCCTTTAAATCAGTTTTTGATTTTATGGGTTTAATGATTGAAAAAGGAAGGTTTGAAGAAAAGCATCTTACCGCTGTGTATACTATGTGTACGGCGTATGTTGCTTTAGGTAATGATGCGGTACGAGGCGCAAGGTTGATGAAGCCGATTGGTTTACAGGTTGATTTTAATCGGGAGCGTTACATTTTTGAGTTACCAACTGTGCTTCCGAATAGTAATTTGCCGGAAGTTCTCCTTGCGATGCCAGTCGTCTATTTTGGAGATTTACAGGATTCAGTTAACGCCGAAGACCCACACGTTTCAGATCGTGCGCAATTTATCTGTGATGCTGTTGGTTCAAAATCGTTTGCTTGGTTCTATCAAATGTATAATCGTAGAGATAGGGGTATCAAAAACTTTCCAAACCTTGATCCTATTCCTACCGATTATTTGGAGTTTCGTCCTCAGTTGAGAGAATTGGTTGACCTTGAGTTTATTGCAACACCGTATCATCATGTTGCAGCGATGGAGTGGGTGAACCCAGAATGGCTTGCCGGTATTGATCCATTATCTATCACTATGCACAAAAACATTCCGTTTTTTACCGTTATGAAAAGGTGGAGCGGGAGCGGTATTTTTCCACTGCTTTGTGATTTGATGGCAAATACCATTGATCATATTAGCAACAATAAAAATGCTCTGGATAAATTTTCAGAGAGCACTTATTGGTATAAGGGAAATGGTGCTTACTTAGGTAGTGGTTTAAAGAAGTTTGCCGAACAGGTTGTGCAAAAATTTTCCGAAGAAAAGGTTTTTGAGTTTCTTCGTGGATAGTTGAGAGCACAAAATTTGAATTATTTTTGAGCCTGCCAATAATATTGGTGGGCTCATTTTTTTTGTGGAACTGACGAGTATTTTTAATATAATTCTGAATGTGTGCCGATTTTTAGGAAATTACAAGCGTCATTTTCTTCTTTAAATATAGCGCGAAAATCACCAGTGATGTTTATGCTTCGGCACCTAGGGAATCTATTTTCCACGCTGTGATTGTTTAGAATTGGATTGAATTTATTTTCCTCAAACACTAAAAGACGCTCGTAGAAATTTTCCCTTACTTTCATTGGAAGCTTTTTGAGCTTCTTCTTGAAACTGTGATGGAAAATTATATGCATATTATTTTTTTAGATATTCTATAGCTTCCTTGGCGGAAGAAAAGCGAGGGGAGAGGTTTTTATTTTTTGAGACATCAGAAAGAGTGGAGCGGAGTTCACGAACAGTTTTTTCATTAAATGGCTCTGTGTCAATTACGCCTATGTTTATTTTTCCTTCCACAAAAGCGCGCGTGGCAAGATTTAACACAGAAGAAAAGGGAAGACCAAAAGAACGGGCTTTGCGCATCGCCCTGTCTTTTAAATCTCTATCTATGGTGAAAATTACTTGTGTAGTCATATATTTCTTTTATATATTAAACATATATAGTATAGCAAGCCCAAAAAATATGTCAAATTATGTTAAGATTAAATTATGGCAAATTATGCGGAAAATAGAAAAGCGAGGTTTGATTATGAAATCTTGGAAAAGTTTGAATGCGGTATCGAGCTTTTAGGGCAAGAGGTCAAATCAATCAGGGGAGGGCAAATGTCGCTTGAAGGGGCTTTTGTTATTGTCCGCGGGGGTGAGGCGTTTTTAATAAATTCAAATGTTCCGCCTTATCAGGTAAAAAATGCGCCGAAAGATTATGACCCCTTGAGGAATAGAAAACTTTTGCTCACAAAAAAAGAAATTAAAGAACTCTCAGACAATGAAAAAACAAACTTGACTATCGTTCCTCTTTCAGTGTATAATAAAAATAGAAAAATAAAGCTGGAAATCGCTTTAGTTAAAGGAAAGAAAAAATACGATAAACGTGAGAGCATAAAGAAACGCGATACTGATAGAGAAGTCAGAAGAGAAATGAAAGATCGTTGAAAATTTAATGACATCACAGGGGACTGCAAGGCATAGACAAAAGGCCTTTTGCTATTGATGCATGCCGAGCATGAGCGTAATCTCGAAAAAATTCGCTCAAATGTTAATTGCAAAATTGACTTCTAAGGCGTTTGCAAAAGCTTCTCCATACTTCGGTATGAATGATTTTGCTTTCGCTCCAGCTTTCGCGTAAGCCAAACTGGTGTCTCCCTCATAGACTTCCGATATATGAGACGAGGCATAATATTATCGGGATAAGGAAATATTTGTTCGCATATTTCACGAAAACTTAGAACTCGATTTTAAAATATTTTGCTCATTTAAGAATTTTAAAATTTAAACAAAAAAATGAGCCAAGCATGTCGATTTCTCTGCAACAACCTTTTGCACACGAGTTCAATTCTCGTCAGTTCCACAAATATTTGACTATTTATTTCTAATTTGCTAGTATGGCAGGCAAGGGAATACGGTCTTGATTAATCCGCTTTTCTCCTTTAATTCTTTAGTTTTTAAAGGGTTAAAGAAAAAGAGCGTGATATTAACAGGGCAGATCCCAATTTAATTATTTATGGCAAAAACATCCGTCATAGCACGATCAAAAAAGAAACCAAAGTTTTCAAGTCGACAGAAAAATCGATGTTTTCGTTGTGGCCGAGGTAATGGCTTCATGAGAGACTTTGGTCTTTGCCGTATTTGTTTCAGAGAATTAGCAAATGAAGGAATGCTTCCGGGCATCCGCAAGTCGAGTTGGTAGAGAAAATAGTCCCGATGTCGGACATATGGTAACCATATGTCCGACATCGGGACAAAACAAAAATTATGGATTCAATTTCAAACATGTTAATAATGATGAAGAACGCTAGCCGAGCAGGACACGAGTCCGTAGCTTTTCCGTATTCTAAAATGAAAAACGCTATTGCTGAATGCTTGAAAAAAGAAGGCTATGTTTCTGAAATTTCCAAGAAGACAAAAAAAGGTCAGCCACTTTTGGAAGTTAATTTGATTTACGTGGACAAGAAGCCAAGAATTTCCGAAGTTGAAAGAATTTCCAAGCAATCAAAAAGAGTTTATTTCGGAATGAAAGATATTCACACAGTAAAGAATGGCGCGGGGCTCTTGGTATTATCGACCCCAAAGGGAATAATGTCCGGCAAGCAAGCACGCAAAGAACAAGTCGGCGGTGAGGCTTTATTTAAAATTTCGTAATAAAATTATATGAGTAGAATAGGAAAACAAGAAATATTAATACCAGCGGGAGTAACAGTCACAAAAAGTGGCGAAGTTTTGACAGTGAAAGGTCCAAAGGCGACTTTGACTAAGAATTTCCGAGACGATATCGAAATAAAAATCGCTGACAAGAGTATTACTTTAAATGTAAAAAGAAATGATAAATTTTCAAAAGCTTTGTGGGGGACTTATGCTTCACACATCAAGAACATGATTGCCGGAGTTGTTACTCCTTATGTAAAGAAATTGATTTTGGAAGGAGTGGGTTTCAAGTCTGAAGTAAAAGGAAAAGATTTGAATTTGGCTTTAGGATTCTCTCACCCTGTTGTTGTTAAAATACCGGAAGGACTTACAGTAACAGCAGAAAAAAATGTTATTACTGTCACAGGAAGCGATAAAGAAACAGTGGGAGCTTTCACTGCGGGAGTTCGAGCAATGAAAAAGCCAGAACCATACAAAGGTAAAGGTTTCCGATATGAAGGTGAAGTCATCAGACGAAAACAAGGTAAGAAGACTGCATAATAAATTTATATAAAAATATATGATTAAAAAAGAAGACAAAAGAATAAGATTGAAAGCAAAAATCAGAGCAAAGATGAAGGGTACTATTGAGCGCCCACGTCTTTCTGTTTTCCGATCAAACAAATTTATTTACGCGCAGCTTATTGATGACACAGCAGGCAAGACTCTAGCGGAAGCAAGCGATGTAAAAATTGCAAAAGGTACAAAGATAGAACGAGCAAAGCAAGTAGGCAAGATGATCGGCGCAAATGCTTTGGCAAAGAAAATAAGCCAAGTTGTTTTCGACAGAAACGGGTTCAAATATACTGGCCGTGTAAAATTAGTAGCTGATGAAGCGCGAGCTGCTGGATTAAAATTTTAATAAATAAAAAATACAGACAAAAATATGGAAAAAGGAAATGAAAAAAAGAATAATCGCAGGTCATCATCTTTCGACAGACCAAAGCCTGAATTTGATCAAAAGATCATAGACATTCGTCGTGTTACTCGTGTCGTCGCAGGAGGACGCCGTTTCTCTTTCTCTGTTGCTATTATTGCCGGAGATAAAAAAGGCGCTATTGGTTTGGGTCTCGGTAAGGCAGGCGATACAGCTCTAGCCATAAACAAAGCTCTCCGAAATGCAAAGAAAAATATGGTGAAGTTGAAACTCACAAAGACTTCATCTTTGCCTCATGAAGTTTCCGGCAAGTTCTCCAGTTGTTCTGTTAAAATAATGCCAAACAAAGGCCGAGGACTCGTCGTCGGTTCTGTACTTCATGACATTGTAAAATTGGCTGGTGTTAAGGATGTTACAGGTAAGATTTTATCCGGTAGCAAGAACAAATTGAACAATGCAAAAGCAGTGATGGTGGCCTTTGCTCCTGTTTCTGTTAAATATTCAAAGCCAGTTCCAGAGACAGTTGTAATAGCAGGCAAAGAAGAAGCAGTTAATGTTAAATAAAAATTTAAATAAAATAAAATGCAAACACATAATTTAAAAAGAGAACATAAGAATAAAAAAGACCGCATCGTAGGACGCGGGGGTAAGCACGCGAAAACTTCCGGCCGAGGAGGCAAGGGGCAGACAGCTCGTGCCGGTAACAAGCGCCGTCCGGAACTTCGAGACATTATCAAGAAGTTGCCAAAGAATCGCGGTTACAGATTTAAATCTTTCCGCAAGGCTATTATTTTAAAAGAAGAAAAAGTCGCTAGTATGATAAAAGGTGACAAGAAAAGTTTCTCTGCTATGAGAAAAGAACTAAAGTTAAAGGGAGGTAAGATCAAAGTCAGAAATTAAAGACAATATGGAAAATTTTTGGATTAAAGCAAAAAAAGTTTGGAGTGATGCTACATTGCGCAAGCGTATTTTGTTTGTTCTTGGTTCTCTAGTTGTATTTCGTTTGCTTGCGGCTATTCCTATTCCAGGCATTGACTCAGTAGCCTTAAATCAATTTTTAAATAATAATCAATTCTTTGGAATCTTAAACATCTTTTCCGGTGGAGGACTTTCCAATCTCTCTATTTTAATGTTGGGTGTCGGTCCGTATATTACTTCATCTATTATTATGCAGTTGTTGACTATCATGATTCCCGCTTTGAAAAAGCTTTATCATGAAGAAGGTGAACTAGGTAGAAAGAAATTTACTCAATATTCCAGACTCATCACTATTCCTTTGGCTGCGATTCAAGGTTTTTCTTTGCTTGCACTTTTGCACAATCAACACATCTTGGGTGATTTGAGTATTTTTGGCCAAGTTACAAATGTGATTGTAGTTGTTGCCGGCTCTATTTTACTTATGTGGATAGGGGAGCTTATGTCAGAATTTGGTATTGGTAATGGAGTATCGTTAATAATTTTTGCAGGTATCGTAGCCGGTATTCCTACACACATCGGTCAACTTCTTTTTACTTTTGATGTTTCACAAATCCCTCTTTACCTTTTGTTTATAGCTATGGGAGCGATAGTTATCGCGGGTGTCGTCATTGTCACCGAAGCAGAACGCCCTATCCCTGTCACTTATGCAAAGCAAGTTCGTGGCACAAAAGTCTACGGAGGTGGTTCTACTTATTTGCCACTTCGTGTGAATCAAGCCGGAGTTATTCCGATAATTTTCGCACTATCTATTTTGCTTTTCCCTCAAATGATCGGCACATTTTTGGCTACTTCTACGAAGCCTATCTTGATGAGTATTTCTCATGTGTTGATGTCGTTTTCACAAACATCGTGGCTATACTCTGTATTGTATTTTATTTTGGTTTTTCTCTTCACATATTTCTACACTGCAGTTACATTTGATCCGGAAGCATTATCTACCAACTTGCAGAAAAATGGAGCATTTATTCCTGGTATTCGCCCGGGCGCAAGTACTTCCGCATACATTTCAAAAGTATTAAATCGCATCACGATGATGGGCGCTACATTCTTGGGTCTCATTGCAGTCCTCCCACTCGTTATGCGCGCAGCTACAGGAATCACCGCTATTGCCCTTGGTGGTACGGCTCTTCTCATCGTCGTCTCTGTTGTCCTAGACCTCATCAAAAAAGTTGACGCACAAGTCTCAATGAGAGAGTACTAAGATTTTGTATTTAAAGACAATTTGCTTTTTAAAGAGCAAATTGTTATAATGACTATTATATGATTATATATAAGCGTCAAATAGAATCCAAAATAGAGTCTTTATTGTTTAAGGGCAGAATGATTGCAATTTTAGGACCCAGACAGTCCGGCAAGACTACTTTGTCAAAAAAAATTATTAGTCAGTATGGCAATGATGGCGCATATTTTGATTGCCAGATTAATGATGTTCGAGAACATTTTATAGTCGGTAAACCTAATGCTTTATTGTCTTTGATAAAAGGTAAAAAAATTGTTGTTTTTGATGAAGCTCAAACTATTCAAGATATCGGTACAATTTTAAAAGTATTTCATGACACATATCCCGAGATTCAAATTATTGCCACCGGTTCAAGCTCTTTTGATTTGGCGAATAAAATAAACGAACCGATGACCGGCAGAGTTTTTGAATTTATTCTTTTGCCTCTTTCTCTTAAAGAAATTAGAATGGTAAAAAATATTACAAAAGAAGACCTGATGGATTATTTGCTTTTTGGAACTTATCCCGCCGTTGTATCAGCCGAAACAAGAGCTGAAAAAGAAATTGTTTTAAAAAATATAGCCACTAATTATTTATATAAAGATGTTTTTGTTTTTGAAGCAATACGCAATCCGCGTATTTTTGAAGATTTGGTAAAAATGCTTGCCTTGCAAATAGGGCAGATGGTTTCAGTAAATGAGCTTTCTGTGAGTTTGGGCATAAGCCGTTCCGTGGTGCAGAAATATCTTCGTTTACTCGAGCAATCTTTCATTATTAAAATAGTTCATTCTTTTTCGCAAAATTCTCGTAATGAGTTGAAGAAAGCTTTTAAGGTTTTTTTCTTAGATCTTGGCGTGAGGAATTCTCTTGTTGATATTAAAAAATTGCTTGAAGTTAGGGCTGATAAAGGGGTGATATTTGAGAATTTTTTTATAACGGAAAGGTTAAAATATGGAACACTGGAAACTTTTCCTCCGGAGATAATGTTTTGGAGAACACGAACCGGTTTAGAAATAGATTTTATTGAAAAATCAGGATTGGACATCATCGCTTATGAATGTAAATGGAGCGACACAGATGTATCTTTCAAGGAGTTTTTAAAATTATATCCAAATGCAAAAACAAGTGTCGTTACTCCAGATAACCTCATCAAAAAAGTCGACGCGTAAGTTTCAATGAGGGAGTATTAAAATTATTTCTTTTAGCTTTTACTTATGTTATGCTAAATGCAGTTAGTTCCTCGACCTCGTTCGCGAGTTCTTGCAATAGATTTTCTTATTTTAATTAAAAGCCTGATTCACATTAATTAAGAAGATTAGTTTATTTTTAAAACGGGTCTCACTGTGTGAGACTGATCCAGGCCTTTGGTCTGGGTGGCGACTAGAGTAATTAATTATGGTCTTCCCCCTGGGGAGGACTTTTTTTATTTGTATTTAAGTTTTGTTTTTGTTATTATGTGGTTATGAAAAACAATCAAAATATAGAGTTTATTATAACAGGCGGGACGATTGATTCTTATTATGAAGGCATAAAGGATGCTATTGTTCCTTTGAAGAAATCCGTGTTACCTTCTTTTATAAAAAGTTTAAAAATTGAGGGGGGGGGTGTAATTTCTTTTGTTGATATTTGCATGAAAGATAGCCGCTCTTTAACGAGTGAAGATTTAAAGAAAATTTTAAAAGCTATAGAAAAATCAAAGTCAAAAAAAATAATAATTACGCACGGCACATATACTATGCCTGATACTGCCAGATTTTTAACATCGCAGTTGAAAAGAAAAGATAAAGTGATTATTTTAACTGGGGCGATGATACCTCTGACGGGATTCTCGCCATCTGATGCACCTTTTAATTTAGGTTACGCCTTAGCATCTGTAAAAACTTTAAAACCAGGAGTGTATGTTTGCATGAATGGACAAATATTCGGCTCGTCCGAAGTTGCTAAAAGAATTTCCGAAGGGAAGTTTGTCTCTGTCTTTAATAAAAATTAAAGCGTAAAAGATATGGCAAGAATTGCAATTGCTGCCAAAGCTTTTTTCCAATTGAATTTCTCTTTGAGAAAAATAAGACTTAAAAATAGTACAAATATAGGAGTGATATTTCCTAGGGTGACTGCAACCCCTGTGTTGCCTAAGGTTATCGCATAATAAAGAAGAATCCATTGTCCTATAACAAATAACCCTCTGATAAATATAAAGCCGTATGTTTTTGTTTTTAGATTACTCAACGAGTTTTTTAAAAACATAAGTGCAAAAATTCCGATAAGTATTGCACGAAACATATATAGAGTCGGCGCATTTATGGCGTGAATGGTTGAAAGTAGATATTTGCTTGGGATAGCTGATAGTCCAAATAAAAATGCTGAAATTAGCGCCGGGTATAATGTTGCTTTTCTAAATTTTGGCAGTTCATTCCAGTCTATTGAAATTACAATAATAAGCACAACAATTACTAACGAGCTTATAATTTTAAGTATTGAAGTATATTCATTTAAAATAATTGCTCCAAAGAAAAATGTTACAACCGGAGCGAGAGATAGTAATGGCAGAGCAATGCTCGCTTCTGTTTTTTCAAATGTTTTGAAATAAAAATAATTTCCAAGAGTATCAATGATTGCAATTAAAAGTACGATACTAACACTTTGCCAAGAAGCTGTAAATTTATAAAAGAAAGGGGATATTACAAGAAGCGTTGCTCCCATAATAAGGAAATTTATAGACAGCATTTTTTTTGCGGGAGTGTCTTTAAGTAAAACACGAGCCAATATCCCGGCGATTGCCGCCAAAAATGCGGAAGCTATTGGTATTATTGTAGATAACATTTAAGTATTATACCTTATTTTTCTATTTTAAATAAAGATTATTAGTTTTTTTACAAGGTTTTTATTGCATGCGTGTTATACTTGCTGAATTCAAGATTTTGATGAGTGGAATGAATTAAAGAAAAAAATAAATAATCGCAATCCAATTTATGTGTCAGAAAGAGACATTTGGTTTTGTTCTGTCGGTTTAAATATCGGCAGTGAGCAAAGTGGAAAACACGAGCTTTTTGAGCGTCCGGTTTTGGTTATTAAAAAAGTTACATTAAATACATTTATCGGTGTGCCTTTAACTTCAAATAAAAAGAAAGGTTCTTGGTATGTAGAAATACCATCTACTGGTTCATCAGCTATTATTTCTCAGGTAAAATTAATTGATACCAGAAGACTTGCTCGTAAAATAGCAGTTATCCCTGTTGAAGAATTTGAAGTTATAAAAAATAAATTAAAAAATTATATATAAACAACGAAACCCCCTTGCGGGGGTTTCTCGGAGGCCGAAGCCAAAGTTATTTATATAATAACAAATGTGTAGAAGTATGCAAGCAAAAGTGTGGACAACTTTAAAATAATCTTGCAATTTATTGTAAATATGCTATATTGAACATACCGCAATGACAGTAGGCGTCCCGGAGAAAAGGGAAGAAGTCCTGCTTAGGGGTCGATACATTGGTGTATTAATTTGCGGCTGAAAAGCTGCTTTTTTTATTGAAATCAAATTATGATAACAAAAAATATAAAAGAAGGAATGATAAAGGATCTTGAGACAGCTGTCTCGGGGTCAAAGTCTCTTGTCTTCGTAAACTTTCACGGCATTCATGCCGGAGATGAGACAGTTCTTCGCAAAAATTTGCGAAATCAAGGAGTGTCTTATAGAGTTTCTCGAAAGACTTTATTAAAGAGAGCATTAGCCGGAAAAGCAAAAGGCGAATTGCCGGAGCTCGGAGGTGAAGTAGCAATAGCTTATTCATCTGATGAAATAGCGCCAGCTCGCGAAGTTTACAATTTCCAGAAAACTCACAAAGATATGTTGAATATCTTGGGAGGAATTTTCGAAGGACAATTTGTGAGCGGAACGAGAATGATGGAAATAGCAACGATACCAGGACGAGAAGTTTTACTTTCGCAATTGGCATACTTGTTGAAATCTCCTATGCAAAGATTGGCATTAGGATTAAACGAAGTTGCAAAGAAGAAATAATTATTAAAAATTTAACTTAAATATTATTATGGAAAAATTTAAAGATTTGTTAGAAAAAATAGAAGGTATGTCTGTGCTTGATCTTAATGATTTAGTAAAGGCTATCGAAGAAAAATTCGGAGTATCTGCTGCGGCTGTCGCTGTGGCTGGTCCTGCAGCAGGCGCTGGCGCCGGAGCTGAAGAAGAAAAGAGTGCTTACACAGTAGTGCTAGCATCAGCAGGTGAACAAAAAATCGCTGTTATGAAAATCGTAAAAGAAGTCTTGGGTCTAGGATTGAAAGAAGCGAAAGATTTAGTAGACGGCGCTCCAGCTACATTGAAAGAAGGTATGAAGAAAGCTGAAGCTGAAGAAGTTAAAAAGAAAATCGAAGAAGTAGGTGGCAAAGTTGAGTTGAAATAACTAATATAAAATAAAAAATATATTAAAAAATAAAATGCCCGAAAGGGTATTTTATTTTTTCTGGATGTATACTGTCTTTTCTATATAGATAAATAGACATTTTACCTGTGTATAACTGTCCTTGCTAAATGACTATAGTGGGGTATTATATAGAGGTCGGATTGGAATAGTTTAAATATAAAAAATTTATGGTTACCATGGAGAGTAGTAAAAAAGATAAACCACCTGTGTTCAGTGATTTTGTTAAAATTGGAGAAGTTTTAACAGTTGATCAGGCAATAGAAAAATTAGTATCTTTTCATAAGCTTGATCCCGAGAATATTTTAAATGAATTTGTTAGTTTAAGTGACGGAAAGGAAGGCAACACGGTTGTTTTTAAGAATTCAATGAGTAAAAAAATGGCTTCTTGTTTTTCCATGGAAGTTTTTAATAAGAATGGAAATCTGATAGGGGATTATTTGATAGATAAGGATACTGGACAGCCCACATAGATATTAGGTAAATTATTTTACAGAGAAAACTCCTCCGTGGTAGAATTGAAATAACTTTTCAAAAGTACTATAATAGAAGCATCCCTTGCATTTGCTCGGGGCGCTTTTGTTTTTAATTTTTGTGTTATACTTTTGATTATGCAAGATTTTGAAAACATTCGCGCAAAAGCAAAAGCACTTTATGAATTTAGAAAAGAAATTCATTGCCCGTATTTTCAAACGAAAATAATTTTAAATTCAGATGGTTTCAATCATCTTCAGTATAAGCCGAATCGTACCCCGAGAAATCTCAAAGAGCAAATATTAAAATTTATACTTCTCAAAAAAGCATTAGAAATAATTCCTAAATGCGGAACGCTTCAAGAGCATCGTATGCAAATTGAAAAATATGGTAAAATGCAAAACGACGGTTTTTATAAAATGAAACAAGTTCAGTATTGGGGATTTCATGCGATATTAAATAACAAAAAACATAAAATAAAAATTATTTTAAAGCAAGTCGGAGATGGCAATATAATGTTTTGGAGTGTTATGCCATACGACCAAAGACTTTACACTCAGGGAATAGACGAAGATTAAAATAAAAAAAACCAAGCACTGGCTTGGGTTTTTTTATGTACCTGTCTTCAGCTTTGGAAGATCCTTAGCCGATAAGGGGCTTACGCCCACAGGCACATTTATAAGATACCATATTTAGTAGATATGTACAAGTAAATGAATCTGTGGATAATCATACTTGCTTGACGTGCAGAGAGAGAGAGTACTATATATGAGTCGGATTACTAATTAACTTTATAATAAATTTATGGGAAAAAAAGAAGGAATGAATATAGGAAAGAAAATTATGGCTAACCCTTTAGTTACTAATGCCTTAGCTGTTCTCGCAGGGCTTGCTATTGGTGAAGGACTTGTTAAGCATACTGAATTTCAACAGAAACAAGAATCTGAAAAAATAGAGGAGGAGTACAAGCGAGATAGTACAAAAAATGCTCCAATTGAAGCTAAGATGGCAGAAGAGATGTTTATTGCTCAATTTACTAATAAAATAAATAGTGCAAAAACAACAATCGAAGAACTTTCTGATTTTAAAAATCTCCATATTCATTATTTTGTAAAAATTAGACAGTCTGATCGCCCTCTTTTTAAAAGTTTTGTAAATAAATATTTTCAACTTCTTGAGCAGGATATAAAAAATACAAATTCATTAGAAGATTTAAATAATATATTTTTTGAGCCAGGAGTTTCGTTTGGTGATTCAGGGGACGCAGAGACTATGCAAGAAATAGAGATATTTGAAAATAATAAAGTCATTCCTAAGATTGCATTTATTATGAATAGCAAAATAGATAATGCGCAAAACTTTAAAGAAACAAGGCAAATTCTGGATGAAGTAATTAACCTTGTTAGGGTAAATCCTTCCGGCTTAAAAACAGTGATAACTAAATTAGAAAAAAAGTTAGTATTTTTAGTTGAAAAACACGATGACGTTTTACGGTTATGGAAAGACGTTTATATTAACGATCTATCAGCACGAAAAATTCTTAAGAATAAAGCTATACATTGGAATATAGATAAGCAAACTATAGTGGAAAGTACAAATAATAATTAATTGAAATAACTTTTCAAAAGTACTATAATAAAAGCATCCCTTGCATTTGCTCGGGGTGCTTTTGTTTTTAAGTAAAAATTTAGAATAAATTATGCAAAATAAGCAAAAAACAGCCCTAATATCAGTATATGACAAGCAAGGTATCAAAGAATTTGCCGAGGGCTTAGTGGCTTTGGGTTGGAAAATAATTTCTTCCGGAGGTACAGCAAAACATTTAACTGAAGCGGGGATAGCTGTCACTGATGTTGCAGACATTACCGGAGTACCCGCTATTTTGAGTCATCGCGTAGTTACCCTTCATCCGAAAATTCATGGCGGGCTTTTGGCTCTCGACACGCCGGAACATTTGGCTGAACTTGAGAAATATGAAATTCCTTGGATTGATTTAGTTTGTTCTGATTTATATCCATTGGAAAATGAAATAGCAAAACCGGAAGCTACAAAAGAATCCGTCATAGCACAGACGGATATGGGTGGAGTAGCATTGATTCGCTCGGGTGCAAAAGGCAGACGCATTACTATTTGTGACCCTCTCGATAGAATGAAAGTTTTAGAGTGGTTAAAAAATGGTGAAGAAAATCGTGAAGAATTTTTAAATAATTTAGCGGCAAAAGTAGAAGCGGTAGTTTCAAAATATTGTTCTATTTCTAGTGAGTATCACAGTGCTGGAGGATACAAAGGAATTTTCGGCAAGAAAAATTTAGAATGTGTTTATGGTGAGAATGCTTATCAGAAGCCGGCGAGTCTGTATGAGAATTTATCTGGTGGTGACAGTTTGGCGATTCATAAATGGGAGCTCGTAGCAGGAAGTCCGATGAGTTATAACAACATTTGTGATTTGGACAGAATGATGCAAACTATGACGCATATCGGCGCGGGGTTTGAGAAAAATTTTGGGAAAGTTCCATTTATAGCAATTGGTGCAAAACACGGCAATGCTTGCGGAGCGGGATTTGGAGAAGACGGAATAGAAGCAGTTGGTAAAATGTTGCTTGGTGATTTGCGTGCTATTTTCGGCGGTTCAGTGATGCTCAATTTTCATGTCGATGAAAAAATAGCGGAAGAATTAATTCATAAATATTCTCCGGAAGGAGTGAGGAGGTTGCTCGATATTGTTTCCGCGCCTTCATTTTCAGCGGAAGCAATAGATATACTTTCTAGAAAAAAAGGGAAGTGTAGATTACTCGCAAATAAAAATATAGAAAAAGCGGGAATGGCGTCGCTCGATACTGCAAAAAGATTTCGTTATGTGCGAGGTGGATTTATGATGCAACCGAACTATGATTTTGTGCCTGAAATACGCCCCTCCTCAATCCTCCCCATAAGGGAGGAGGAAATGCAAAATATTGTGCTAGCTTGGGCGGTGGGGGCGACTTCAAATAGCAATACGATAACTTTAGTAAAAGATGGACGGCTAGTAGGTAATGGTGTCGGTCAGCAAGACCGCGTCGGCGCTGCAAAGCTTGCTCTTTTGCGTGCCGATGATGCAGCTAGAACTTTTGATGCAAATGCAAAAGAGGCGGATTTGAATAATGCAGTGGCATATAGTGATAGTTTCTTCCCATTTCCTGATGCGCCTAAGGTATTAATAGACAGGGGAGTAAAAACAATTTTTTCCACTTCCGGCTCGGTAAATGATGACAAAACAGTAGAGCTTTGCAAAGAAAAAGGTGTGAATTTAATAATGATTCCTGATTCGGAGGCGAGAGGATTTTATCAGCATTAAAAAGGGTTTTCCACAGCTGACTTTTATAATTTGTTATTATGTGCTATATTCATATTATGTTTAGATCAGCCACAATTTTAAAGAAAATTTCCGGGCTTTCTGTAGCTTCCTCATCAGCTTCTAATTCAATAGAAAGCTGATTTTTGTGTCGTAAATTTTAAATAAAACAACCCAAACACCAGCTTTCTAAAAAAGCTGGTGTTTTCTATTTAGGTTCAGTTGTAAAAATAAATAAAGAGCAAAATAATATGAAAAAAATCAAACAAAAAATAATAAAAGAGGAGAACTTATTGGATGCAGGCAGGATAAAGCCATTGAGGTCTGCTAGTTCTTGCCGAGCTTTTTATCCTGAAAATATTATTGAAGTAAAAAGAATCGTAAATGAGTCAATAAAAAATAAAGTACCCATAACTTTTAGCGGAGCAAAGACAGGGCTTAATGCCGGTATCATGCCATATGAAGAAGCGATAATCTTAAGCACTGAAAAATTATTTGAAAATATAGGGGACTTAAAAAATTATAAAAAAATATCAAATGGAATATTTTTAAATAAAAATAAAACGACTTGTATAGTGTCCGCAGGGGTAGTGTTAAAAAAATTAATTTTAGCACTAGATAAAGAAAATCTTTTTTATGCTCCACATCCGGGAGAGGTGAATGCATTTCTATGTGGCAATGTGGCGACGAATGCCTCCGGGCCACGGACTTTTGGTTTCGGTCCGACTCGTGACCATGTGAAAGCATTATGGGTAATGTTGCCAAATGGAAAAATATTTTATATTCCTCGAGGTAAATATAGTGCAGAGAATTGGAAAATAAAACTCGATGGAAAAATTATAAATTTACCAAAATTGCCGAATCCAAAAGTTAAAAATTCCGCTGGAGTTTTAACTTCAAAAAATATGGATTTGATAGATCTTTTTATTGGTACAGAGGGAATTTTCGGCTTGATCCTTCAGGCCGAAGTGGGCATTTCTCCAAAAAAGGAAATAATGTCATATATTTATTCTTTTAATAAAGAAAAAAAAGCCTTGGCTTTTGCGGAAAATCTTCAAAAATTTAAATTTAATTTAAAAAGACAAAAGGGGATTATTTCTTTGGAATTTATTGATTCAAATTCTTTAAAATTGTTTTCTAAAAATAACAAGCTTCCGTTTAGCATGGAAAGTTCTTTGGTAGAGGTGGAGTATTTGAAAGGGGATAAAAAAATAGAAAAAATAATAAAGAGAGCAAAGAAGTCTTTTAAAGTAAATAAAGAATATGGTGAAGAAGTTATAAAAATAGTCAGGTATGGCATACCAAGTGCTGTACGTAATTTCTTGAAAAAAAATAATATGAAAAAACTCGGGACTGATTTTGCCGTACCTGTTTCTAAATTTAAAGTTTTATTGAAAATATACAAAAAGGCGGAGAAAGATTTTAAGAAATTTTGTCCAAAAAATAGTGCTCCTGCCACGGCAATGTGGGGGCATATCGGGGACCAGCACTTACATTTTAATTTTTTGCCAGACTCTGTGAAGAATTGGAAAAAGGCTGAAAAAATATACGATAAACTTTTAAATGTTCCTTTGATGCTGGGCGGCACTATTTCTGCTGAGCATGGATGTGGCAGAAAAACAGTAAGAGATCCAAAGGGAAATGGTCGATCATTTTTGAGTTTTTTGTATAGTGAAAAAGAAATGAATTTATTAAATAAATTAAAAAAAGACGTAGACCCGATGAATTTATTTAACAGGGGAGTAATGGTTGGTGATAGTAAAAAGTTAAAATACAAAAGTATTATTTTTGATTTTGATAGCACTATTGTATGTGTTGAATCTTTGGATTTTTTGGCAGATTTATCTTTAAAAAATAACCCGAATAAAAAACAAATTATTTGGAAAATAAAAGATATTACTAATTCGGGGATGAATGGTGAAATAAGTTTCGATGAATCACTGGCAAAAAGAATGGCATTGATGGCGCCGACACGAGACCAAGTATTAGAAGCAGGCAAGCAGATAACCAAATTTATTACCAAATCATTCTTGGACAATGAAGATTTCTTCAATACAAATGCTGAAAATATTTATGTAGTTTCCGGTGGTTTCGAAGAGATGATCTTGCCGACTATAAAAAAATTAGGCATACCAGCAGGGAATGTATTTGCCAATAAATTTAAATTTAATAAATTCGGCCGAGTAATAGGAGTTGATTCTTCACGGTTAACTTCTGAACATTTAGGAAAAGTAAAACAACTAAAAGCTCTTTCTTTGCCGATGCCGGCAATCATTATAGGTGATGGGTACACTGATTATGAAATAAAAGAAAGTGGCATAGCAGAAAATTTTATAGCATATACTGAGCATATATACAGGAAAAACGTAGCTCTTCGTTCTGATTTTCAAGCAAGGTCGTTCCTAGATGTTTTAAAAATTATTATTTAATAATCGTAAAATTATATATGCAAAAAATAAGAAAAAATAAAATAAAAGTATTATTGTTGGAAAATATTGATTTGGAAGCGGAAAAGTTTTTTATCCAAAAAGGATATGAAGTAAAAAATTTAGTACAAGCCTTAAATGAAGAAGAGCTCATCGGGGCTTTAAAAGGTGTTTCTATTTTAGGCATCAGGTCAAAAACAAAGGTGACAAAAAAAGTTTTGGAAAATGCGCCGGACCTTCGTGCAGTGGGAGCATTTTGTATAGGTACTGACCAGATAGATCTTTTGGCTTGCGGACATTATGGAGTTTCAGTATTTAATGCGCCATATTCCAGCACCAGGAGTGTAGTAGAGCTTGCTTTGGGTGAGATGATAATGCTTTTACGAAAAGTTTTTGATAAAAGCGTTAACTTGCACAAAAAAGTTTGGAATAAAAGCTCAGAGGGGAGTTTTGAAGTGAGAGGAAAATCTTTGGGGATTATTGGTTATGGGAATATTGGTTCACATCTTTCATTTATGGCGGAATTTATGGGTATGCAAGTTTATTATTTTGATATTGCAGATAGGCCTGCATTGGGAAGTGCAAAAAAGTGTGACAGCATGGAAGAACTTTTGAGAAAGTCTGATATTGTGACTTTACATATTGATGCTCGCGCTGAAAATCATAATTTGATTGGAGAAAAAGAATTTAAAATAATGCGTAAAGGTTCGTATTTTTTGAATCTTAGTCGTGGAAAAGTAGTAAACTTGGAAGCTTTAGCTCACAGCTTAAAGTCCGGGCACTTAGCCGGAGCTGCGGTGGATGTTTTTCCCGAAGAGCCGAAAAGTAATAATGAAAAAGTAGTAAATGTGTTACAAAAATTACCGAATGTTATTTTGACTCCACACATAGGAGGCAGTACGGAAGAGGCGCAAAAACACATCGCGCAATTTGTTTCAAATCGTCTTTTTAAATTTATGAATTCTAAGAATAATAATTTATCCAATAGTTTATCATTTACTGTTGAAACAAGAACAATTATTTAAATTTATGAAATTAAATTATTTTACAGTTGGTCCAAGTAATCTTCATCCGAAATTCGGGGAATTTATTGAGCAAGCTGGTAGAGAAGATATCGGTTCGATATCACACAGGGGAGAGAAGTTTATGGAACTTTATGAGGATTTATCAAGTAACTTAAAAAAACTTTTGAATATTCCCGATGAATATTATGTTTTTTATGCTTGTTCCGCGACAGAATTCATGGAACGTGTCGTGCAGAATTGTTCGGAGAAAAATACTTTGCATTTTGTCGATGGATATTTTTCTAAAAAATTTTCTGAAATTAGTAAAGATCAAGGCAGAGTGAGTACTGAAATATTAGCTCGTGAGGATCGCTCATTTTCTTTGGAGGATATACCCAGTGATTGCGATCCGGAATTAATATGTATGACCCATAATGAAACTACTAATGGGGTACTTTTACCTAATAGTTTTCTGGAAAAAGTTTATGAAAAATTCCCGGACAAGTTAATCGCGCTCGACATCGTGTCGAGCGCGCCGGTGTGCGATGTTGATTTTTCAAAAGTTGATTGTGCATTTTTTTCAGTACAAAAAGGCTTCGGCTTGCCGGCGGGGCTCGGCGTGCTATTTGTCAGTCCGCGAGCTTTGAAAAAAGCGGAGGAGATAGAAAAAAAGAATAAACAATATACGGGTTCTTATCATTCATTTGCGAGTTTTTTAAAATATTCTGAGAAAAATCAAACTCCAGAAACGCCAAATGTTTTCGGTATGTATTTATTAAATGAAGTTTGCAAGGATTATTTAAGTGTAGGAGTAGAGAATTTAAAAAGTGAGATAAAAGTAAAAGCAAAATTAATATATTCTACATTAGAAAAATGCAAAGAATTAAAACCGTTAATTAATAATAAAGAAATGCGCTCTGAGACTGTGATAGTAGCTGAAACAAAAAATGGGTCGAAAAAAATAATAGAAAGTTTGAAAGAAAAGGGTTTTTTGGTGGCTAGTGGCTATGGGGAAGATAAAGAAAAACAAATCAGGCTGGGGAATTTCCCCAGCCATTCAAGGCAAGAAGTAGAAGAGTTTTGTAGGGTCCTAAAAGGTCTGGTATTGACATAATGAATATTTTTTTATAAAGTAGAAATTTGATTTTTGTGTTGTGAAAGTTTTTAAAAACAACTCAAGAATCAGCTTTTTAAAAGCTGGTGTTTGTTCTTTTTTGAGCTTGGTAAAGTTTTTTGACAAATAAATAAGGAGTAGCCGAAAATCCTTTAAAGAGTAGGCGAGTTTTAGTAAAAATAATGTCTTATGACAAAAGAAAATTTGGTTTTTAAAAGCTTGCGTGATCTAGGGCTTCCAAGGGCTAAAATGTATGGGGATATTTATTCTAAAGCTACATCCAGCTCATTCGGACTGGATTGCTTTTGTACTCCGAAAGAATTACAAGATATTACGGATATAATAAATTTTTCCCCGGAATTGTTTAGAAAAAATCTGTTCATAGCGATGAAGCCACAGTACAAGCTTGATACGCTGAAGACAAAGCCGGGTCATTATTCTTGTCAGTTTGTGAGAGTGTTTAAAACATTCGAGCATGTTGAGGTTGAGATTTTTGATGGGGCAACTGATCAAAAGTTTCCCCCTAAGACAGTTTTTATCTTTAAGACTTCAAAAGATATAACATTAGTTAGTTAATTATTTTTAGCCCGGAAAATTATTTGAATAAATAATTTTCCGGGCTTTCTTTTTGCCCTTGTTTTTTTAGTAAAAAAGGTTTATAAAGTAGTTATGGAAATATTGGGGAAAATTTTAGGCAGTCCGGCTCGGGTCAAGATCATGAGGCTTTTTTTATTGAATAAAACAAAAGGTTTTCAAGGTGTAGATATTGCAAAACGAAGCCGAGTCACTGCCGATGCTGTCCGCAAGGAAATCAAGCTTCTTATTTCCTCAGGTTTTATAAAAAAACACGGACAGGAATATATTTTTGATTCTAATTTTAAATACAAGATTGAATTTGAGACTCTTTTGTTGAGCTCTGAGAATTTAGACAAGCAAGTAATATTAGATAATTTTAAAAAAATAGGTAAAATAAAACTTTTTTTGGTTTCTGGTATATTTATCAAAAACAAGAGTAGTAGGGTGGATTTGTTGATAGTAGGCGACAAGTTAAGTAAAAATAAGATAGAAGAAGGCGTAAAAAAGCTGGAAGCTGAGCTAGGAACTGAAATAATTTATGCTATTTTTGATACGAAAGACTTTGTTTATAGGTTAAATATGTATGATAAGCTAATACGAGATATACTTGATTTTCCTCATGAGGTTGTTTTGCAGGCCAAGGAGTTATCCACACATGCTTTAAAAAAGAGCTAGAAATTTGATATAATGAAACTAGAAACTTAATAGGGTCGAACTTAGAAAGTTTATTATTAATTAGTTTTATTTATAATTTATGAACAATATTTGGATGTCATGGGGCGATGTTTTTAATGCATCTCTTCAAGATTTGTGGTGGGGATTTATTCAATTCGCGCCAAAGCTTATTATCGCTATTGTATTTTTTGTAGTAGGTTGGATTTTGGGTAATTTGGTTGCAAAAGCATTTGAGCATGTTATCGGCGCTCTAAAAGTAGACAGACTTTTATCTTCTATTGGTATGAGTGAGTTTATGAAAAAGGCTGGAATGAGTTTGGACTCCGGCTACTTTATCGGACAAGTTGTAAAATGGTTTGTTATTTTGGTTTTCCTTATGCCTTCTCTAAATTTGGTAGGCCTAGGAGATATTTCTGTATTCTTGAAAGAAGATGTTTTAGGATTCTTGCCTAGAGTTATCGTAGCTGCATTTATTTTGATTATCGCTACATTTGTAGCTGAAGCAGTTTCAAAATTAATTGGAGCTGGAGCAAAATCTATGAGCTTGCGTTCTGCAAATATGCTAGCTTCTATCGCTAGATATGCTATTTGGGTTTTTGCTTTCATTATTGCATTAGGTCAATTAGGAGTAGCTCCTGCTTATATGCAAATAGTTTTCACAGGTATTATCGGTATGCTTGCTATCGGAGGTGCTCTTGCTTTTGGCTTGGGTGCTAAAGATGCAGCTGGCAGATTCGTCAATAAGCTTGGTGAAGACATGTCTCATCATCAATAATTTCTTTATTAAGATTTATTTACTAAAAATGCCCCCGCCTGCTGGCGGGGGCATTTTGCTATTTGACTTTTTGTAAAAAGTATGATAGTTTAAAAATAGTATAGTTTTTTGACATATTGATTTTAGGTCAAACATTATTGAACTTTCCTTGTTTATTTAAATTAGGAAGGTTCAGTAATGTTTTTAACCTTAATTAAATCAAATCATGAAAAAGTTTTTTGTTTTTTTACCACTAATTATTATTTTCTTATTGGCCTGCACTAACAATAATAGTAGTAAGTCACAAGAAAAAGCTGTTTTGAGTAGTAGTTCGGTTGGCAAAGATACTCTTGATATGTTCAAGTTTCTTTATGAAGTACAAGCAACTTCTTTGCCAATTCTTTTGCATACTGAAGACAGTATGATGAGTTATGGTATTGAAATGCTTCACACTTTTAAATACCCTAAACTTCAAAAAGAGTTTGATGCAGTATTTAAAAATGTAGAAAACTACAAGAAAATTATCAGGGAAGGACTGCTTTATGCAAAGGGAATCGAATTTGATTTTATTGCTCAAACCCACCTTGATGCTATGAGGGGGGAACACTCGGAAGATTCTCATAAAAGCCAATGGGCTATTTTTTATCTGCTTGAGTTTAATAAATACGAAGCTGTTGGTGTTGAGGATGCAACTTCTGAGGAGGTAAGTTTGAAGACGATGGAAAAAGAAATGATTCAAGGAGAAAAAGAATTGCATGGAGTTGACTATAAGGGTCAATTACTCTTAGACACAATGAAGCCTGAAAACTTTGCAATGGGAGATGTGCGTTATTGGCTTTCCCATAAAGATAAGGTTCATTTGTTTGGATTGCAGGATCGTCCAATGGCTACTTTGAATTTAAAATCAGAGTATCTGGATGATTTTCCAGACGCAGACAAAATGCAGTCTTATCTGATGATGCTTAGAAGTTATCTTGCTTTTGCGAAAGCATCAATTGCAGCCCATAAACACGGTTATAAGAAAATTGCTATTATAATGGGGCTTTGGCATACAAATGATTTCTTTATCATGGCAAAAAGGTTTGGGGTGCATATGCAATTCTATGATTGTAGCGGTGATCGTAAAACTTTCAACGACCACATCAAGCATGCTAAATCCATAGTGGGTTGAGTATCTTAAATATTTTTAAAGCTGACTAACCATGTCAGCTTTTTATTTTTGCCAATTTTTTTGTGTTATACTTAATTTATGAGAATGAAAACAAATAAAGGCTTCGCACCAATAGTAATAATTTTAATAATCATCGCTGTTTTGGCTGTGGGCGGAATGTCATATTATGCGGGGAAGAAAAATTCTGTTTCAGAAAGTAAAAATTTGGCGCAAGTTCAATCTGAAGATATGCAAAAATATTCAGATATTGTTTATCCTCTTTTTACCAAATGGCTCACTGATCAGGGGGAATTATTGGATTACAAAATAAATAAAATAACTTTTATCGGAACTAGAAATACAACAAAAGAACCGGAAAAGTTTTGGTTTATGGCAGACGATACAGATAATGCTTTTATGGTTGGTGTTGCATATTCAGTAAAACCTATGCCAGTACCAAAGGGTCAAACGTCCAAATGGTATGCGGGAGGCGGGGTTCCTGCTGAGGATGGTTGGATAAACTCTGGATCTTTTGTCACGATAGATAAAAACAGCCAAGGCTACTATATCAAACGAGCGGGAACGGGACCGTAGGATTTTTTAATTTTTATTTGACTTTTTTCTAATAAATGTTAGTATATAAAGTAAAGCAGTTTTTTGACATAGGTGATTTTGAGTTAAACATTATTTAATTTTCCCCGTTTATTTTAAGTTGGGAAGGTTAAATAATGTTTAACCCCTAACCCCCAACCAATGAAAAATTCAGTATTAATGCCAGTTATCGTTTTGTTCTGTTTCAGTTTTTTCTGCCAGGCATGGTTATGCAAAAAAGATATTAAAAAAGTCGCTGATGTTTCAGAGCAAACCCCAGAGACAAAAATCGAATTTGCTAGCCGTGTAGTAAAAAGAGCCAGCGAGATGTGTCAGGTTATTCGGGATACTTTTACTAGAGATTTTATTCTCTATGGGTTAGAACATCTTACGATACGGGAAGCAAGACTAGACACATTCCGATTAGAATCAAAAATTACACTTTTGATTCTTGAGGATCAAGCGATGGAAACTTTTAATAATGATTCAAGTGGTTCGCCCAGCGAGAATGTATTTACTTTTTTCTCTGATGAATTAATAAAAAGTGGTAAAGCTGCTTTTGGTATGAATGCAAAAGCATGTACAAATTTTCTAGATCTTGATGGATTAGCATCTTGTTTAATCCATGAATTTGTTCATGCACTTCAATCCTTTAGCAATATAGATGCAAAAAATCATTTAAAACCGCTTCCTTTTTCTAACAGTTTTCTCAGAGAAAAACAGGCATGGGATTATCAGTTTTTTGTTTACCATGAGAATCATCCTGAAATGACTGAGGTGATTTGTGATTGCAGTGATTTTCATCTGTCCTTTGGAAAAGTTAATCAGCAAAGTATTAATTTCAAAGATCCCATTGTAAAGAATTTGATTGTGTATGCAAAATGTAAAGATAAATTTTTACATGCTTTGTATCCAGAGTTAGGGGGATGAAATGAATTTGTTTTTAAAAAAGGCTGACTAGTTCAGCCTTTTCTTTTTGTCCATTTTTTTTGTGATATACTTAATTTATGAAAATAAACACACGTACAGTTATAATAACTTTGTTAGTGGTAATAATTTTAATTATTGGCTACGTAGCTTTTTTGAAGCCACAAAATATTCCTGCAATAAATACTATTGTAAATAATCCGGTACAAAACAATTCACCAGTTTCAACAACACTTCCGCAATATATGGGAACATATGAAAATGGTTGGCCTCCGGTAGTTAAAGATTCTTCAGTTGCGTATTCTTGCTTGCCGTCTAATGGTGAAAACTCCACAGCAGTTCAAAAAATAATAAATGGTAAAACATATTGTGTTAGTAGTTTTCTGGATGGAGCGGCGGGTCATGTGGGTGGTGATTATACTTATACGAAAGCAAACGGAGCTGGAATTAAAATAGCAACTTTCAAACTTTATTGGGTTAATTGTGATGGATATGGTGGTCCAGGGAATACTCAATACGATAATTGTAAGACTAACCAAAAAACTTTTTTTGATAATTTGGATAATCTCATTGATAGTTTGATGTAAGTGATTTTCCTCTTTCCCCACGTTATAAACATATCCCCAGAAGGGGAAATTTGACTTATTTTTGGCTTTAGTATAGTATGGCTTAATCAGTATGATAATTATAAAAAACAAGTTAAAACGGCGGGTTTAGCAGACGTTTTTATTTGTCTGTTAAGACCGCTCTAAAAGCGGTTTTTTTATTGAAAATTCGGGACGATTGAATATTGAAAATTAAAAGCTGTCAGGTATTGACCCCGTCGCTCGCGAGCGACAGGGTTGAGGAGGGTCTTTTCGGCCTAGACAGAAATTAGTTTTAAGAATTTTTTAAGTATGGGAGCGGTCCCTGAAAGAATGTTTTTAGAGCTTTGTTTTAACCCTATGTAATGTAGGGTTTGTGGTTTTCAAATTTCTTAACAGGAAATTTAAGGGCGTACGGTGGATGCCTTGACTTTAAGAGGCGATGAAGGACGTGGCGTTGCTGCGATAAGCTTCGGGGAGGTGCCTAGCAACCTTTGATCCGGAGATTTCCGAATGGGGAAACCCTATTGAGTAAACCTCAATAATCTTTATCTTTATGATAAAGGAGCATACCCTGGGAAGTGAAACATCTCAGTACCAGGAGGAATAGAGACAAATATGTATTTCCTTAGTAGCGGCGAGCGAAAAGGAAGAAGCCCAAACCGTTCTCGCAAGAGGGCGGGGTTGTAAGATGACAATTTTTATTTAATTAGAGAGGAGTCAAAAAATAAGTTATTAGCTTAAGTTGCTGGAAAGCGACACCATAGGAGGTGATAGTCCCGTGAGCGAAAATAATTTATCTCTTTTATTGTTATTCTTGAGTACCCCAGGACATGAATGGCCGGGGGGAATCTAGCGGAACTAACCGCTAAGGCTAAATATTCTTAAAGATCGATAGTGAACAAGTACCGTGAGGGAAAGGTGAAAAGCAGCCCGATTAGGG
>JAZJXT010000005.1:0-82668 GCA_040390725.1 Patescibacteria group bacterium | reverse complement strand
GGCCTTTCCCGAAGCGTTAAAACTTTACTCTTGCGAGACCATCGTGTATTAGTCCGTCTTTCGACGGATTATTCACGACTTCGGGGGAAGTTCCTATGTATTACTACCTCGTTCGCCACTAACTTTAAACGACCTTTGACTTGATATAATCTCATCTCGGGAAAAATAAAGTCCGTTCGACTTGCATGCCTTATCCACGCCGCCAGCGTTCATCCTGAGCTAGGATCAAACTCTAACTAAAAGTTAGAACGAAACAAAACAAAAAACAGCAATGTATTTTTGTAATTAAGATTTTGCAAATTAAATTATTGACTTGTGCAAAACCTCTTTTGTTCCTAGCTCGTAAATTATTGTAAAAACTTTCAAAAAAATATTTTGAGACTTGCGTCCCTCGACCGAAGTCGAGGGGTTCTCATTCTTGCCCCCGACGGAACGTCGGGGGCTATTAACTTGTCAAAGTAAAACGCCCTATCCATACGGATTAGACGTAAAACGTATACTATACTAAGCGATAATCAAAGTCAAGCGGAAAAATTAAGACTTCTCTCTGCCGTCATATATATACTCGTAAGCCCCATAAGCACCATGAGATTTAAAGCTTCCTTGAACCCAATTATTGCTTTCATATATGCCTGCGGTATCTCCCTTTATAGTATTTATAAGCTTACCTAGCGAGTTATTTTTTTTTAAAAAAGCATTTACAAGTTTTACTAAGCTCGAACCTATGCCACTACCACGCTGAGAAGGCTCGACAAAAAAACCTCCAATTTCATATGTATTTTTATCTACTAATGTTGCAGAAACAACTCCGACCTCTTTTGAGCCGAAGCTACAAATAAATTTAGTAGTATTACCATCTTTTATCTCACTAAATGATGGAGTTTTTTTATCTATCACAAATTCATTTTCCATAAAAATATTATATCACAAATCCACGACCAAAAGCTTGCTCGGGTGATGATGCCCGTTTACAATTCTGACCTTATTTTTTGGTACTTTAAAATGCTCGGCGACCAGCTCAATAACCCTTTTGTTCGCCATATTACGCTCGGCTTTTTCTTTCACCGTAACTTCAAAATGGTCTTTTGATTTTTTAACGAAAGATTCTTTCCTTACTCCGGCTGTAACTGTGGCTCGTATATACATATTTTAATTTTAGCATAAAATACAAAAGCCCCGACCTAAAGGTCGGGGCTTTTGCGAAACTATTTCTTCTTTTCCTTTTTTGGTTTCTTTTTTTCTTTTCTCGCACCCATTCCTTTTGCCATAAATTTTTATTTTATTAATTTATAATACTTTTATTATATCACAACTATTCACTCCAATGTATATTTTTCTCTTCACGAATTTGACACGTCCTCTGCACAAAATCTTCCCTGCCGCTCCCCCTGCGATACCTAGCATAATATTCCGGATTCTTTTCGGCAAATTCTTGATGTTCTTCTTCGGCTTTGAAAAATTCTTTTTGAGGTAAAATTTCCACAACTGATTTTTTATCATAAACTCCGCTATTATTTAATTCTTCAATAACTCCCTCTGCTATTTTCTTTTCTTCTTCATTGCTAAAATAAATTGCAGACATATATGAACCGCCCCTATCAGCAAATTGTCCACCATTATCCGTAGGGTCTATATGATCAATAAAAAATTGCAATAACTTTTTATAAGTGGTTTTTGTATCATCATATTCAACCAAAATTGCTTCTCTGTATCCCTGATGATTTTCATAATTTGGCTTAGTCTCTCCCTCCCCACAATAACCGGAAACTACAGAAACAACTCCGAAAGCCGTCCGCATGTCGTGTTCTACGCACCAAAAACATCCTCCAGCTAAATACATTTTTTTAATCATATTTTTATTTTAACATAATTAATTGCTCAACTTTTTCTAATAAATCCGGAAAACTTGTATACCCTGCCTTCATATTAAAGTGCCCAGCATTTGGAATAAAATTTAGCTCAACTCCTAATTCTTTCGCTAACTGCATACCATTTCCTAAAGATACGTAAGGGTCATTATCTGATTGATAAACCACAAATTTTTTAGCATTTCCCTTAATGGTAACCCAATTAAAATTAAACTCACTAAAACTTTTATCTCGGTCATAATTAAGAATTGGCTTAACTCCAATCGGGGTTCCAATTAAAAAAACTGCCTTTATAGGATGCTTTAGTCCTTCTAAAACTCGCAAAGCAAATATACCACCCAAGCTATGACCAACAAAAATAGTATTTTCATTAAAATACTGCTCATAATTCTTCAACACCTGAAACCATTCTAAAATTTTTGCTGGCACCACTGGCGGTGAAGGAAATTGAGGCACAAAAACCTTACAATCTTTTTCTTCAAGCTTTTCCCTTAACCAAGGAAACCAATTTTCATTAGGATGACCTTCTGTGCCATGAAAAATAAATATATTACTGCTCATACTTCTATTATACTATTTTTAATTAAAAATAAAATTTTATTCTTACTCATTTACCTATTCGTACGAATAAGTAAATTAAAAGACAAACTATTTACCCGGCACAAATTTCATCGATATAGAATTCACGCAATATCTTTTATTTTTTTCTGTTAAATGCTCGCCGACGAACAAATGCCCCAAATGCCCTCCGCAACGCGCGCAAGTTATTTCTGTACTAAACCCATCCGCATCCAAGGTTTTATTTACTGCGCCGGGAATTTCATCATCAAAACTCGGCCAACCGCAATCCGATTCAAATTTATCTTTTGAATTATAAAGCGGAGCATTACATTGCCTGCAAACATACACACCATTTTCTTTCGTATTCACATACTCGCCCACAAAAGGCATCTCTGTCCCCTTATCTATTATCACCCTTTTTTCTTCTTCTGTAAGTTTATTTAATTCCATAAGTATATTCTAACACTTTTTAAAAATTATTTAATTATTTTTCTCCGCATTTTATTTTTAATTCCGCCAAATCAGTTTTAGTCAAAGTCTCATTATTGCCTTGATTTAATTTATACATTATCGCTTTCGGGTCATCCACGTGTTCGAGGCCGAGCGCGTGCCCTAGTTCATGTGCCAACACTCGCACTAGTTTTTCACGATTACTGAATTCGTAAATATCTATTGATTGATTAATACCATCGGTCTGATAAACCCCTTCTTCGAAACTCTCCCCTCGCGCACCATTTATAGTATTGTATTGATCCACAGAAAGATTTAACGTACCCACCAAACGATTCAACACAACAACCAAAGAATTTATTTCATCCACCATATTGTTTAAATTTGTTTGCATATTTTTTAGCTGATTTGCCTCTGCATCCAAAGCTATTTTTTCATTCTGTAAATTATTATATTCATTTCTCGGTGCTCCGCCTTTTGCATTCCAAGAATCAACTTCGTCTGTGTAAACTTTTTGTTTTTCCTGAAAACTTGCAAGCTGTGTTTCAAAACTACCTTTTGCTTGTTCGTATTGTGCTTTTAAGTCTGCAAGTTTTGTCTTTAAAGAATCATAAGATGCCTTATCATCATTTACAGTAATTCCCAAATTTGCTAATTTGCTCGTCGCTTGTTGACGATAATCATAAATCAAATTTATTTTTAAAACATTTACCGAATTATTTTCCGGCGCGTAAACAAAAAGATTTTTACCATAAGGCTTCTCCCAAATTGCTTCCGCATCAGCCAATGCGCCTAAAAAATATTTTTGTGAAATGCCAAACTTCGTACTGAAGTCACCAAGCATATACGGAATAGGCTGTGAACAAGGTTCTATTTTATTACTAACCTGTACAACAATGCCATTTATAAAAGGTAAAACACGAGGAAGTATATCAGCCTTAAATTGATAAAAAATTATTCCTAGAACAACAACTGGAATTAAAATTTTTAAAAACTTTTTCATTCCTTTTTTTAAAATGAGTTTTTACTTAATAACACCTTCAGCTTTTAGTTTTCTGATTTTTTCGGCGACGCCCCTATTGTATTCACCTACATTTTTTATAGTTAAAGGTCTGCCCTCCATTCCCTTGGGTGGAGTGGGCACAACACGATGACAAGGAATTTTCAGATCAAAATTTTTCTTTAGAATATTACCAATGGCGCGAGCGGCATTGTGATTCCCAGCTTGCTTTGCGACTTCTTTATAAGTCAAAACTCGGCCGGAAGGAATACCCCGCACTACTGCCAAGACTTTTTCTGTAAATGTTTTTTCTTTTCTTTTTGGTTGCATGGGTTTATTATAGCACAAATTAATTTTATTTATTCAAAAACCAAACTGACATTTGTAAAATAGTTGCGAATAGGACCCAGAGCAAATATGGAATCTGAATATATGCAATCCATTTTTTGTGTTTATAAATCACGAGCATACTCCATACCAATGTGTATAAGACAAGTAAGATATCCAATGACGCCAAAGAAACATTTTTCAAGCCAAACATTAATGGAGTGTAAAGTACATTAAAAACCAAGTTTAAAATAAACGGCAAGGCAATTTTCCAAGAAAGTTTTTTCTTGAAAGCCAATACAAAAACCACACCGAAGGATATAATAATCAAAATATAAAGCACAGCCCACACAGGACCAAAAACATAAGCCGGCGGAGCGAAAAACGGCTTCGCTAACTCTCCATAAAAATTATATGTTTGCATTTTTTATTTAATCTTATTCCAAATGAAAGCAAAGATATTGCCGAGAACATAACCTACAAAGAAAGTAAGAACTACTAGCCCAAGAGAACGCATTAAATCAAAAGGCAAAACTGTCTCACTGCTAGTGAGAGAATGTAACCTAGTAATAAAATCCATTAATGGTTGCGCCCAGCCGAAAGCCACTAAAACTCCCCAAACTAAGTGCAAAAACCCAAAAAAAGTTCCCAATACCAAACCTGTTTTATTTTGATTCATCCCGTTAGAAATTATACTATCGTACATAAATTAATATAAAGATATATAAAATAGATAACTTGTTATTTTTATAAATTTCCCGTTCTTTGAATTTCTAACGGGATTCATAAAAATATTTTTAAATTATTAATAATTAACGACTAGTCTATTGTACCACTTTAAAATTAAAAGTAGTATACTTAAAGTAAGAGTTTTATGGTCGGTTAAAACCCAATTATAAATTAAAAACTAATAAATTATATGAACAATACAATAATAGGAATTATAATTGCCATCGTAGTCATCTTGGGCGGAGCATATTTAATTACTAAAAATACAAAAACAACAAACAATACGACAAACATAAGTGAAACAAATAACAACGAACCTACCCCTACTCCGTTAAAAACGGAAGGTAAAGTAATTTACTCAATTACTGACGCGACTGCAGACTTGAGTACAATAAGTGAAATAAACATGACTGTGACTTCAACAGAAATGCACAGTGAGGCGAATGGTTGGACTACCGTTACAACTACCCCTTACACTTACAACTTACTTGCATTAAAAGCGAATAATGAAAATTCATTTCTGGCGAGCATTTCAGCACCAACTGGAACTTATGATCAAGTTCGCTTGATGGTAAGCAGCGTGATGATAAAAATGAAAAATGGAACTGTGAAAGAAGCGAAACTCCCTTCTGGAGAGCTCAAAATCAACACTGTTCTAGTGGTAAGCAACGGAGAGACTTCCAGCGTTAATTTTGACTTTATGGCTAGCAAGTCACTTCATGTGACAGGAAATGGTGGGTACATTTTCGCTCCAGTTGTCAAAACTGAAACCAAAAGCAGTGCAAGTGTAGACATAGATACTAATAATGTCGTAAAAATAGGAGGAGGTCATACTGACAGCGATGACACAAACGGCATGGATATCGATGGCACTGTTAAATTAAATTTTGAGTTAAACACTAACGCAAAATTTGATGTTATCGACAATATAATAAAAGTAAAAAGCGTGTCTTCCGGATCAGTTTACTAAAAAACACAGATTAAAAACACCCCGACCTTAAAGGGTGTTTTTAATTTTCAAAATTTAAATTATATAACGCATTGACTAAATTTTCCATATCAGAAAAACGACCCAAAAAAGTAGAGCCGAGCACGGTGATAGCAATATCATGGCCATTTTTATTTTTAAAAATTATAGATAAATTCCCTCCTGTTATGTCCGTATAGCCTGTTTTAGAAAAAAGTATATTTGGAATTTTCTCAGTTATTGTGTCAGTATTTTTTACATTATGAACAAAACCGGAATCAGAAGTCAAAGTTATTTCCGATAAAGTTGTAACATGAAAAATCTCCGGCAAGGCCTTTAATGCAAAACTGGCCATGATATTCATATCGAACGCTGACCCATACGCGCCCACAGTATTTTTATCAATATCTAATCCCGTAGCATTTAAAAAATTAGTATTATGCATGCCTAGTCTTTTCGCTTTTGCATTCATTTTTTCTAAAATATTTTCATCAGTTTCAGAAAGAGCATAGGCGCCATCATTCGCAGAAGAAATCAAGGTTAAGCGCGCCAAATCCCCCATTTTCCATTTCTCGCCTCTAAAAAGTCCACTATCTTCTTTTTGAGAAATTGCATCATGAGAAATAGAAACAACTTCATCTAAATTTTTCTTATCAAGTACTGCCAGTACAGTCATCGTCTTTACCAGCGAAGCCAAAGGAAATGGCATATTTTGATTTTTGCCATAAATTTCTTTATTTGTAGTAATATCATAAACAGAAAATGCTTTTGCTTCGACGTTTACACCCACCAGGGCATTTTGCATTTGTGTAAACTTTTTTTCTTCACGATTAAATTCGTGAGTAACTTTAAAATTACCAAAGGAAAATAAAACTGCCTGCAAAAGTACGCAAACAATTATAAATATATAAAGATATTTTTTATTCTGGATCTGCTCCATTTTCTTCTCTCAGTATTTCCTCTTTTGCTAATTCCTCTGACGTATTTTCAATCGCTCCATTTAATTCAGCATACCCCGGCAATTCCTCTACTGATTTTACTCCCATAAATGACAACAAATCAAAAGTCGGCTTGTAAATATATCTACGATTATCTGCTGTATCAATAACTTTTTCCACAAGCCCACGTATGGCCAAAGCTCGCAAAATAAAGCTAGAATTCACCCCTCGAATATAATCAATCTCTGCCCGACTCGCACCATTTTTATATAAAAGAATAGACAAAGTCTCGAGGCTTGCTTTTGATAATTCTCTATTCAATTCCTCTTTCTGTAATTTTTCAAAAAGTTCCGATAGCTCAGGCATTGTACCTAGCGTTATCTCATTTTCTTTTTCTTGTAAAACAATCCCCCGACCTGACAAACTCTCTTTTAATTTTTCTATTCCTTCGTTGATTTCGTTTTGACCGACTTCCAAAATTTCTGAAAGTTTTTTTCGTGACAATGGCTCGCCTTTCCAGAAAAGTAATGCTTCTATTTTTTGTTCAATATTCATAAAATTAATTTTCTACTATTATTTCCACTTGCTCCAATTCTACTGGAGCAGATTTCTCAATTATAATATCTTCAAAATTATTATCCTGCATGGCATTCAATATTCCTCCACGCACTAATTCTAGCATAGCAAGAAACCCAACAATCACAACCACTCTTTCTTCTTTTGTTTGTGCACCACCTGCAAAATCTTTGAAATTCATCCGCAAGCTGTCCTGAATCCTCGCTGTCAATTTATCTATCATTTCCTCAATACTGATAACTTTTTTTACTTCTACTTCCGGCAAGAAAGTTTTCTTTGGCATTCTACCCAATGCGCCTTCTACAAACATCATCATACTTTCTTTTGTTATTTGATCATCCGGTAAAAATACTAGAATATCGTTTTTTCTTTCTAATGGAGCAAAAATTATTTTCTTCCCAAAATTTTCTTTAATATTCAAAGATAGTTTTGAATAAATTTCATAAAGTTTTAATCTGTCTTCCAGATTTTTAATGTCACTTTCTTCTTCATCAGTCAGAGCTAAATTCGGCAAAAGTGATTTTGATTTTATTAAAATTAAAGTCGCCGCTACTACCACAAAACTTGAAACTTCAGCAGGACTCAAACCACCTAAATTATTCACATATTTCAAATAATCCTCAGTAACTTGCGCCAACGAAATATCATTCACAAAAAGTTTCCGAGCCTCAATCAAATTCAAAAGAAGCCCAAAAGGGCCTTCAAATCCGGCAGTTTTTATGACATAAGCATTTTCTAAAACTTCATTTTCCACCCTTATATATTAGCATTTTTATAGAAAAAATAAAAATTATTCCTCTTCTTCGTCCCCTGTCTCGCCGGAGTTTATGGCTTCGATTATTTCTGCTATTTCACCTTCCATTATTTTCGGCAAGTTATGCCAAGATTTTTTGATACGATGGTCGGTGATGCGGTCTTGAGGAAAATTATAAGTGCGGATTTTCTCACTTCTGTCCCCTGTGCCTATTTGCGCTTTGCGCTCACCAGAATATTTTTTCGCTTCTTCTTCTTCTTTTAATTGCTGAATTTTTGCGGTCAAAATAGATAATGCTCTCTCACGATTCGCTTGCTGACTACGTTCATTTGTAGAACGCACATCGAGGCCTGTAGGCTTGTGAATCAAACGCACAGCAGTTTCAACTTTATTCACATTCTGCCCGCCTTTTCCACCGGAACGAGAATATTCCATTTCGAGGTCAGCTGGATTGATTTCAAAATTAACTTTTTTGCGAATCGGTAAAACTGCTACTGACGCCGTAGATGTATGCACTCGTCCGTTTTTTTCCGTAGAAGGAATTCTCTGCACTCTGTGCACGCCAGTCTCATAACGCAACATATCGTACACGCCTTTTCCTTTTATTTCAAAGCTCGCTTCTTTGTAACCATCTACATCACTTTTGGATTCATAATTCGTATGCCATTGCCAGCCTTTTGCCTCGGCAAATTTCTCATACATATGCGCGAGCCTCCACGCAAAAAGAGACGCTTCATCTCCACCGGCACCTGCTCGCACTTCCAAAACTATTTCATTTGTTATTTCTTCTTCCTCTTTTTCTTTATCTAAAATATCTTGAATTTGTTTTTCTGTCGTATCTTTTTGTTCTTGAATAGTTTTCAATTCTGCGGACGCCATTTCATGTAAAGATGCATCACTATCCAGCATATCCCGTACTTCTGATTCTTCTCTATTCAACCGCTCTAAAACACCCGCCAAATAATTAGTCTTGTGATTTTTTTTTAATTCTTCGAGATCTAAGTTCATAAATATTTTTAATCACGAAAATACCCTGTTGAAGAATTTAAAGCGTCGTGGGTTCCCTGTCCTATGTCTCCGAGGGCGAAGGCGCAAAAATTCTTCAACAGGGTAATCGTTTACTTCTTAGCTTTTACAGGAGCTGCGGCTCGGCGCTTGTTGAAGCGATTTACTCGTCCGGCAGTATCTAGAACTTTTTCATTACCAGTATAAAAAGGGTGGCATTGACTGCAGATTTCCACTGTTACTTCAGGCATAGTTGAGCCGACTTCAAAGACCGCCCCGCAAGCGCAGGTCGCCTTTGTTTTATCGCTGTATTTTGGATGTATTGCTTTTTGCATATGAAGAGCTTATCACACATTAAAATCTTTTGCAAATCGAGTAAATTTAACTAATCCGGTAGGCGTTTACTCAAAAAAGGATTTGGGTTATTTACCGCTTCTTGCGAAGTTAATTCATAAATATGTTCCGTAGAATTCTTGAATTTAGCCCAGCCACCACGAGCGCCATCATAACCGGCAGTTTTTACGGCATCACGCACTGTTTGATTTTGCAGATAATTCGGATATGCAATAGTAGTCACTTTTATACCGAGTTTTTCTTCGAGAGTTTTTTTACTCAAAGTTACTTCATCTTTTAATTTATCCGAACTGACTTTTGTAAGAAAGGGGTGCGTTTGAGTATGCGATTCAATATCAAAACCTTTCGCCACCAAATCTTTCAAATTATCCCAGTTCATAAAAGCTCCGCCAATTGTTTTAGTGACAATAAAAAAAGTTGCCGTAAAGTGGTATTTTTCTAAAACAGGCACGGCGTAAGTATATTGAGTTTTCCATCCGTCATCAAAAGTTAGAATAACTGCCTTCTCCGGTAACACCGTATTATTTTTTAAACTTTTAACATAATCAGCAAAACTTATGGGATGATAATTATTTTCTGATAAATATTTCATCTGATTTTCAAAAGCACTCGCAGTCACTCGATAATGTTTTTGCATATTGCTTTCCGTTTTAAAATGCATTGGACCGAAAGAATGATAAACTAAAATAGGTACTTGGTATGCTGTGCTTTTTTTAGTAATTTCTGTAACAGCAAAAACATTCGTCGCGCATATAAAAAAAAAGAAGAAAATAATTAGACCCAGATTAATTTTATAATTATAATTTTTCACAGAATAAATTGGTTATTTATTTTTTTCAATAAAGTTTATATTGTCTTGGATGTCAGCGGTTTTTTTCATTACACTCCTGCCATAAGCACAACTCGACCCTCCCGTACCATAATATTTACAAGCTGCTCGCATCTCAGAAGAAAAACTGCCGGATGTCGCACCCAAATCAGCCAAGAAAATTCCTGACGCCATAAATGCATCTCGAGGTTCCCATGGGTCAGCACTGGATATGCCTAATGCTCCGGCAACTTTATTTGCAATACCTATCCAAGTAGAAGGAATAAATTGTGCCGGACCCATTGCCCCGCCCCAACCATACCCGCCAATAGGACAAGACACGAGAGTCTTAAAAGGATCCAAACCAAGGGAACTTGTAATATCAAAAAATGGAGGCACATCACGAGTAGGACTCATAACTTTACCAAAGGACCTGCCACTCTTTGAAGATATCCCCGCCCCGCTATATTTATCAGTCAAATAACAAGAACCTTGGTCGGTACCTAGATTACTCTCTTGTGTTAAAATTCCCAAAATAAATGCTGGGCGTACACCTGTTTTTTGCGAAGCAATATTTGCATATTCCAATGCCACACTGAAAGGTATTGCATTTGTATCACGCAATCTGAAAAGCGCAGCTTTTATTTTCCCTGCTCTTATTTTTTTCTCAGCGGCGAGTTTTGTGTATTCTGTTTCTTTACTTTTTGAAATAGCTAGGAGTTGTTTTTTTTCTGCTTCTGTTTGTGCTACTTGTTTTTGTGCATCTTGTAGTTGCGCCTGCGCGTCGGTCTCTGCATTTTTTTTAGTTTCCAAATCTTTTTTCTGCGCCTCTGTTTCTACTTTTACTCCTGTCACTTGTTGAACAGAAAATTTAATAGCATCTTTTATAGAAGCATAAGAATCCAGATCTTGATAAAAATTCGAAATACTTTTATCCGACAAAACTACATGTACGAGATTATCATTGTCGAATTCATTTGTATTACGCAAGAGCTGTGCAAGTGATGCATGCTCGCGGTCTATTTTAGTAGTCAATGCATCTATCCTAGCCACTTTTTCTGTGATGGAAACTTTGAGCTGTGCTATCACCAGGCCTCGCGCTTTTATTTTTGTTTTTAAAGCATTTATCTGCGTCGTCAAAGCCGTCACATCCCCTTTCAATGTTCCTGTTTGTTTATTTTGCTCTTTTAATTTTGCCTCGAGATCAGCCTCGTCTTTCAAGAGCTGGTCGAGCTCGCCCCTGCAAGCCGATTCATTATTTTGCGCATAAGTTTTATCAGAGCAATCAGCATCCGCTCGTACCATCCGCGCCGAAATACCCGACAGTAAAAATATCGCAACAAAAAAAGCTATGACTGTCTGTTTTGTCATAGCTTTAGTATAGCATAAAATTTAAATATTTTATTCAGCAGCTGGAACCTCCTCTTCTTTCTTGCCTTTCTTTTCAACTTCTATTTTAGATAAATCAACTGGTTCGTTGGTTTCTTCTTTTTCTTCTTTTTGTTCTGCGATAGATGCTACAACTTCAGTACCTTTAGTGATCATTTCTACACCTTTTCCAAGGCTAAGATCAGAAACCAAAATCTGGCTGTGCAATTCTGCTAATTTGGAAATATCAACGATAATATCGTGAGGTAAATCTTTTGGTAGACCTTCGACTTCGACTTCGTGGAGAACTTTTACGAGAGTACCTACACCACTCTTTACAGCAGCAGAAATACCTTCGAAAACTAACGGTACATTAACCTTTAATTTCTTGTTCATATCAACTACTAGGAAATCAATGTGTGTAGGCTCGTCAGTAATAGGGTCTACCTGGACTTCGTGAATAAGAACATCCACAACTCCATCCGGAGTAGTGAGAGTCACAGTCGAAGACTCCCCAGCCTTGTGCCAAACTTTTTTAAACTCAATTTTAGAAACAGAAATAGAAGTGGTCTTTTTACCCATTCCGTAAAATACTGCAGGCAATTCCCCCGCTAGTCGCATTTTAGTCAAATTCTCTTTACCATCTCTATTTTTTGCCGTTAATTTAAACATTCAGCTATTATATACAAATTTTTAAAAAATGCAAATTTTACTTGGTAATGTGAGCCGCGATGTATTCTTTACCGCCTATCTGAGCACCGGGCATGGGGACTTTTTTACCAGGATTAAAAATATATTTCGGGTCAAATATTTCTTTCACTTCCTTAAATAATTCTAAAATTTTTGGACTATACATTTTTTCCAAAAATGGCGTGCGAATAATGCCGTCATTGTGTTCAGCTGTGATTGATCCGCCAAGGCGCGCGACGAGGTCATAAACTTTTTCAGACACATCCATCACTATGTCTTTGAGTGCGGGCTCTTTTGGATCGAGCAATGTGTAAATATGCATATTGCCATCGCCGGCGTGTCCGCCCACAGCAAAAGTCATTTTATCTTTATATTCATTTAAAATTTTATAAACTGCTGGGAAAAATTCCGGTAGTTTTTCCGGACGCACTATCACATCATCCACAAAAGGTTCTGATTTTTGTTTCTTCAAATGATAACGAATCAGATTAAAAGCTTCGCGGCGAATAGTCCAATATTTCTTTGCCTCAAATTCATTTTTTGCTAAATGCACACCTATTTTTTTTATCTTTTTTAATTCAACCAAAGCATCTTGTGTTTTTTTATTTGTTTCATTTTCAGTATCTCCGGTAAATTCTACAAGCATTATCAATCTAGGGAAACCGTGTCGCAAAGTCATCATCGTTTCCGGTCCGAAAGAAAAAATAAGTTTGAAGAAATTTTTAAATCCTAATAATTTTATAAAACTATAAATGTATTTCAAGACAAGTAAAAAAGTCTTGTCATCATAGGTCTCGATAGTCTGAGGATTAAATTTCAAAATTTTGTTTACCAAATCCGGCAAGATACTCATATCTCGCAAAAATACCACTACCAAATTCGTATAAGGTTTCGGTTTTACTAATTTAAAAGTTATTTCCGTAGCTATACCGAGTGTGCCTTGCGAACCGACGAGAAGTCTATTCAAGTCAAAAAAGTCGCCCTGTGGAGAATTCTGAACGGTGTGGGTCCCACCCGATAATCCGGGAAGGGTCAAGCCGGAGGAATTTTCTACAGGACGACTTTTTATAACATTCCACAAATAATACCCCGCGGAATTTTTGTGGACATTCGGCTTTGCATTTTTTATTTCTTCTTCATTTTCTTTTATTAAATCATAAACTTTTCTGTAAATATATTCTTGTTTTGAAATATCTTCGAGAGGCACGGGCTTTACTATTCTTTCCACTCCATCCGCAAATACAACTTTTGCTTCCATCACATAATCCTCAGTCTTGCCATAACTCAAAGTCCTCTCACCTGCGGAATTATTGCCATACATACCACCCATTGCATTGATATTTTTCGAAGCAGTATAGCATGGCAAAATTAAATTTTTCTCCAAAGTTATTTTTTCAAAATCTCTGTAAAACATACCGGGTTGCACAGTAATAGCACTTTCGCCCCATGCAATTAATTGATTCATATGCCTTGTAAAATCCAAAATAATTGATTCATTTATAGAGCCCCCAGACATGTCCGTACCGGCGCATCGTGCAGTAATGGAAAGCCCCTTATACTTTTCAGTATTTTCATCCACCCATTTCACTAAATTCTGCACATCTTCTGAATCTTTCGGGAAACAAACTACTTGCGGTCGAACGGTAAAAATACTCGCATCATGCGAATACTTCGAAAGGGTCTCATCATCATTTTCCACTTCCCCTTTAAAAAATTTCAAAATTTCTTCTTTCACAAATTTTTATTTTTTATACTCTCCGATACTTGCCAAGCTATTATCTCGTGCAGAAGCCACTAGTAACGCCTGCGCGCCGGCAACGTCATTTTGATTACTTGCCCAATACTTCAAAGCAGAACTTTGTATTCCTCGTCCATAAGAAAATGTCAGAGCCCAAGGCAAACTTCCCATTTTATGCATTTCATTCAAATTTTCTGTAGATTCTTCATTGGTCTGCCCGCCTGAAAGAAATGCTATACCACCCACATCATTAGGTACATTTTCTTTGAAACATTTTAACGTCATATCGGCTACTTTTTCTTTCGGCGCGCGATTCAAAGCGTCTTGTCCTGAGATAATCATACTTGTTTTTAAAATAATCCCCGGCATGAAAACATCCAACGCTTTTAATTCTGCAAATAATATTTTTAATACTCGCGCGGAAACTTCATAACACTGCTCGACAGAATGACTGCCAGTAATTAAAATCTCCGGCTCCACTATAGGCACTATATCGTATTCCTGACAAATCAATGCATACCGCGCATGAGCATTTGCATTCGCCTTGATACAAGCATCACTCGGCAAATTATCACCCACAGCAAAAACAGCACGCCATTTTGCAAAAGTTGCGCCCATATTTTTATATTCTTTCATTCGGTCTTGAAGTCCGTCGAGGCCTTCAGTTATTTTATCACCTGAATGCAAAGACAAATCCTTCAAACCTTTATCTACCTTTATTCCGACGTCGATACCTTTACTCTGCAAAACTGAAACAAAAGTTTTTCCATCAGCTGTAGACTGGCGAATAGTTTCATCAAAAGTAATAAATCCGGAAACATATTTTTCAATATCTGGAGCTGTTACCAAAAGCTCACGCCATTCTTGGCGTTTTTCCAAAGTCGTAGGAATTCCAAGCTTCTCGAAACGACCATTGCAAGTTTCGATACTTTCATCAATAGCCAAAATACCTTTTGGCACGGCCATCAATCGAGCAACTGTTTTAATTAATTCATCTTTATTCATCAAATTATTGTAGCAAATTTATAAGTATTTGTTTAGCGACCTGTGGATTCGCAGACCCTTTTGTCTCTTTCATCATTTGCCCAACGAGCGACATAAGAGCGACTTCTTTTCCGCCTTTATAATCAGCGACGACTTTCACATTCGCATCGATTATCTTCTGTGCAATTTCTTTCAAAGCCCCCTCGTCATTTTTCTGTAATAAATCTTTTTCAGTGGCTATTTTTAATGGGCTTTCGTCATTTATTACAATCATTGCTAAAATATCTTTCGCCGCGCGAGAAGAAATTTTATTTTCACTGACCAAGTTTATCAATTCCGCAAAATTCTCCGCACTTGGGAGCTTAGCTCCCAAGTTAGATTTCTTTATACCTAAATAATCCGATGTAATATAATTCGATACAGTTTTTATTTTTCCTGCCCCGTCGGAAGTATTCTTTCCTTCGGGGTCCTTGCCTAAAATTTTTGCCACACCTTCAAACCATTTTCCTAATTCCAAATCATTTATATAAACTTCGATATCTTCATCTTTAATTCCATAATCATTTTTATATCGAGCACGTTTTTGCACTGGAGTTTCCGGCAAATCTTTTTTCATTTGTTCCAAATCAAATGCTTCGTGAAGTTTCATTTTTGGAAGATCCGGATCGGGGAAATATCTATAATCCTGACTATTTTCTTTTTTTCTCTGCGAAATAGTTTTCTGTTTATTTTCATCCCAACCGCGAGTTTCTTTGACGATTTCACTTTCCCTACTTTCTTCAAAAAGTTCTATCATCCTGTCCACTTCATACTTGATAGCTTTTTCTACGCTCTTAAAAGAGTTCAAATTTTTCACTTCCACATAAGCAGTCCATTTTTTATCTTTATCGGGACTAACGGAAACATTCGCCTCGACGCGCATCTCGCCTTTTTCCATATTCGCTTCTGAAGCTCCCAAATACCAAAGCAAAAGCTGATATTCTTTTGCAAAATTACTTGCAGTTTTTGCCGCATCTTCCGGATTATCAAATGTATGCGCTTCCGTCACTAGCTCCATTAATGGCACACCCGCGCGATTAAAATCAACCAAAGAAAAATCGCCTTTGTCGTGTTTTGAAGTTCCTGTGTCTTCTTCCAAATGTATACGAGTGAGTTCCATCCCTGCCAATTTCCCGCCGGAAACTATCGGATATTTAAATTGTGAAATCTGATACCCTTTCGGTATGTCCGGATAAAAATAGTTCTTCCTGTCAAATTCCGAAAAGTCCGCAATATTTGCATCAAGCGCCAGCCCGACTTTGATAACATTCTCAATAGCCTTTTTATTTGCCACAGGCAAAGTCCCCGGATGCGCCATGCAAACCGGACAAATATTCACATTCGGCTTCTCTTCATCCGGATCATTCTTGCAAGAGCAAAACATCTTTGTCTTTGTCTTCAACTCCGCATGAATCTCCAGCCCTATTGTCGTGTAATACTTTTTTGACATAAAGTTAGAATAACATATTTTATTTAACTTTAATAACGACTCCTACGGGAATTAACATACCAATAGCAAAACAATTATTTTTATCTATGCAAGAAGCACCCGAAACCATAATTCTTTTATTTAAAGAACTATACGTCCAAGTATTGCCATTGTCTAAACTAGTAAAAATATTAACTTTTCCCCTTACTCCATTTGAACTTGCAATTACACATACTGATCCAGTGCAAGAAATACTACCTCCAGCATTTAGCTTTGGCAATGATGGAAAAGGAATAGTATTCCATGTCACTCCATTATCCATAGACTTTAGAATTATCTGTAACCTATCTCCCATATCGTCTACTATCACTCCTCCATCATTTGTAAAACTAATTCCGGAAAAATCTCCTCTAGCAATTTTTTCAGGAACACTATTTGGCTTTCCGTCTATAAAATACACAATACTACCATCAGGATTATATGCTGGTACAGGATCATCGATTTTAAAATTTTGAAATGTTATATTTTTCCAACCATCACTCGTATGAAAAATAGATCTTTGTTGTCCTATTCCAAAACACTCCATCTCATTTTTACATAATATTTTTCCCATTTTTACTAAATCAATAGCCATTGCTCCACTTAAAGAACTTTCAACTCTTACCCAATTTATTCCACCATCAGTTGTTTTTAAAATCATGGGACCTAGTGCTTTAGATGATCCGCCACTAGAATTTTGACCAACTACATAACATAATTTACTGTTTACACAATCAACACTAGAAATAATACTTTGGGAAAATTCACTATTTGCATCACCTAAAATATTTAACTGATTTGTCCATGTCTTCCCACTATCTACACTTCTAAAAATTACTCCTCCAACACCGACTGTTATACAAGTACTATCAGCACAATCTACCCCGACAAGTCCGGGGGCACCCTTAATTACTTCTTCTTTTTTAAGCACAACTGACCATGTTTTTCCTTTATCAGTTGATAATGATATTTGAAATTTACCCTGCGTAGTATTTCCAACAGCTACACAATAAGAGTCAGTACATTTAATATCCAACAAAGGTCCTCCTCCTTTGTAAGTTAAAAATGGTACTTTGTTAGATGCCATCGTAATGGAAGGCAAAATAAAAACAAGCATTATTATAATTGCGCCAAATTTTGCATATTTAATATTTTTCATACACCAAACATACCACAAAAATGGACAAAAAGATAGCTAAAATCGTATTTCTCACTTTTCTACGATAACAAACATATGTCGACTATCGTAAACTTTATTATTCCACAGTTTTTAGACTACCGCTCTTTGTAACTTCCAAAATTTCAAGGTAATCTAAAATACCAAGATGCCCCATATCCTCTATAAACTTTTTTGGCAATTTCACTTTGCCAACCCAAACGCTTTTGTGAACAGGCTCCAAGCCAAGCATTCGTAAAATATCTCTCAAAATATTTCTTTCTCTATTAAAAGCAACAGGAATATCATAACTTATGATTATTACCTTATCACCAACTTCTTTTATGTATCCATCCCTAATAGACAAATCGGATTTTTTATACGCACCGAGTTTTTGATTTCCTTTTGTGGTTAAAAATATTTTCCCCGACGAATTTTCATTTATTAATCCGTCACTCTTTAACTTTGATAAGTATTTTTTTATTCTCACCATTTTCTCCTTTTCTAAACGTAAGGCGGTTCGCTTACTAAACTTTTCTTCTACTGCTCGATCAAGCTTACCTAGACTTGCGCCATACCCAGATTCAGAAATTGTAATAGCCAAATCAAGCAAACCAAGCGCTGAATTTTCCAATGATTCCAAAATTTTATAAACAATTTTTCTTTTCATCTTTTTATTCTATCCTAAAAAATTTACAATGTCTACGATAGTCGACATATGTTTATTGTCGTAGACAAGTTTTTATTTTTTTATTAAATCTTATTTTTTCTTTAAAATCTTTGTGAGCTCTTTTGTGAAATCTTTTACGGACTTATCGTCGTAGAGGGATAATGTGTACACATTTTTGTTTTTTAGTTTTGTTATAAATTCTTTTTTTATTTTATCTATTATTTTTGTTTTATTTGTTTTATTTTTACTTGTGTCGTCTATTACATCTGTCTTCGTCAGAATAATTATTTCTTCTTTTGAAGCTAATCCGTCAGCGCCGAGTTTTAAATTCTTGTCGTATTTTTCCAATTCCTTGCGGACTTCCTTATAAGTTTTTAATGGATTTTCATTTTCTAGCGACACTAAATGTGCGAGCATTTTCGTGCGTTTGATGTGGCGCAAGAATTTCACACCGAGGCCTTTGCCTTCAGATGCGCCTTCTATGATACCCGGAATGTCCGCAATGATATAGCCATAAAAATCCCCGAGATTCGGGTCTAAGGTTGTAAAAGCATAGTCCCCGACTTTAGCATTTGCATTCGTCAAAGCATTTAAAAGCGATGATTTACCAGCATTTGGAAGCCCCACGAGGCCCATATCCGCGAAAAGCTCGAGCTCAACGTGGAAATCCCCCTCTTCGCCTTCTTGACCCAAATTCCTCTCTTCCGGTGTAGTATTTCTAGAACTTTTAAAATGCTCATTACCATACCCACCGTATCCACCTTTGAGCAACATTATTTTTTCTCCCTCTTCAAGCAGGCTCCATTTTTCATCCGTTTTTAAATTCGTAATGATAGAGCCGAGCGGTAATTCCAAAACAAAATCTTCACCGTTTTTTCCAGTCAAACTTTTCTTGCCTCCGTCTTCACCACGCCCTGCTTCAAAATCTTTCTTTGCTTTGTACTTTGAAAGTATGTGCACATCGCGCACAGCTTCAACATAGAAATTCCCGCCACGTCCGCCATCACCTCCGGCAGGTCCACCTTTTGGCACAAATTTTTCTTGCCTCCAGCGCACCACGCCGTCTCCACCTCGTCCTGCGTCTGCATGTATTTTTATTTCATCAATGAATGCCATAAATTAATTCTTTTATTATTTTAATAATGCTAATTCTGCTAATTTTGTCGCGCCTTCTTTTGTTTTCGCCACACACATAAAAAGTCCACGGTGACAAAACACTGCGTCAGCAACACCTGTAACTTTTTGCAATTCTTCATCACGCAAACCTGCCCAAATTTCTGGAAATTTCTTTCTTCTTTCAAATGAAGTAGAACTTGCAGGAACTCCTTCCACACCCCAAAGAACACCATTTAACCTAGGGAAAATAACAAAAATAGGCTCTGAGTATTTACTAATATTTTCCTCCCAAGGATATTTTTGATCTAAAATTATAATTCTTTTATCTTTTGACTGCTCATAACATTCAAGAACTTTTCTGCCTGCCTCACTCGCATCTTGAGCTAAAGCAATCTCACGAGAGAGGAGTCCTTTTGCAATATTTACCGACTCTAAAAAACCTAAAAGTAAAGTTTCTTCATTTGCATTTTTCCAACTCGGAAGAAAAGATTTGAATAAAGTTTGTAAAAAATATGGCTTCGCTTCGCTTATTGATTTAATTAAATCCATTCCATTGTCTCCTGCATCTACAGGTTGAGCTAATTTTTTATCAATAAAGTCCGCAACATCTTTTGACTCGCAAATTTCTTCTCCGAATTTTTTCCAAACTAAACCAAAAGACGCATACTCTATACCATTATCTCTTTTCCCCGCCCCACCTATTTGATGATGATCAAATTTATTTTTTTCCGCATCATATACATTGCCAATATCAAAAACATAATCACCTGATTTGATTATTTCCTCATCGCGAGTGCGAATAATTTCCAAAGATTCTCCCTTTTTTTCCAGTAAAATAGAGAGTGTCGCGCAGGCAAAAATATCATCTGCGTGAAATGATCCATTGTGTGTCACTAATTTTTTAGTTGTTTTTATTGTTGTCATATTCTTGAAATTCCTCAAAAAGCTCATATATCCAGGTTATTAGCTTTATAAAAAGAATAAATCCAATGATTAAAAGAGCCGTTATCAAGGAAAACCTCCATACCTCGTGACTCACGCTAAGGGCAGTATAGCCGAAAAAATACCCGAGCGCCAGAAGCCCCGGTATCCAAATAGCTGAAGCGGACAATTCCGCTTTTAAATAAGTTTTAAAATCAATCTTAGAATACCCGGAAAAAACTATAACAGAAAAATTAAGATAAGTTATAAATTTAGAAATAAAAATCGAAAAGAAAGGCTTTTGCTGAAAACGCGGTAATAAATAAGAAACACGCCTCTCAATATATTTCATAAATCTCGTGTGGTTCCATTTTTTATAAATAAACACACCCAAATAATATGCATAAAATGTTTTTACCAAAGAACCAAGGCAAATAAAAATTAAAGCAAAAGGCAAGTTTACCGCCTTTAAATAAATTAAAATACCGGCAGCAATAAGTGTGACCTCCCCTTCAAAAATAAGTCCGAGAAAAATCAAAACATATGCCAACATCTGGTGATGCTCCACTAAAATAGTTAAAATTCTGACTGTATGCATGGTATTAGAATAATGCGTCTACCGCTTCTTTTACCACCATGCCGTCGGCCTTGCCTTTCAAATCTTTCATGAGCGCAGACATTAACATGCCTTTTTTTGTGGCGTCAGTTATGCCTAGCTCTTCTTTTTTAGCGCGAGCTATTTTTTCGACTTCATTTTTATCCATCATTTTAGGCAAGTAAGTTTCCAGGATTGCTAGCTGAGCTTCTTCTTCTTTGACCAAGTCTTCCCTACCTCCTTTTGAAAATTGCTCTATGGAATCTTTTCTTTGTTTTGCCAAACGAGTAATAACCGCGAGTGCTTCTTCATCAGTCAATTCATCTTGCGGTTTCCTGCCTTTGGCAACTAATTCATTTGTAAAAGCTGAAGACACTCCGCGCATTGTTTCCAAGCGCACGGAATCCTTTGCCATCATTGCTTCTTTTATATTATTTTTGATTTGTTGTTGTAACATTTATTTATTCTATCAAAAACATGATACAATAGCCAGTATGGATAATAAGAAGAAAATAATATTTTTTGATACGGAAACCACAGGCAATACTGAAAATGATTATATTTGCCAAATTGCATACAAGCATAATGATGAACAATTTTCGGCTATGTATAAACCTCCCGTGCGTATTCCCCCCGAAGCATCCGCTGTCCATCATATTTCAAATAAAATGATAGCTGACAAAGTGGCGTTTAGTGCGAGCCCTGAATATTCTAAAATTAAAAATCTTTTTGAAGATAAAAATTCCGTGCCCGTAGCGCACAATGCAGTCTTTGACCTGACGATGCTCGCCAAAGAAAATATAAATCCTGATAAATTTATTTGTACTTTGCGCGTAGCGAGAGCCCTAGACCCTGAGGGTAAGATAGAAAAATATAATCTTCAGTATTTGCGTTATTTGCTCGAAATAGAAATAGAAGCGCAGGCGCACGATGCATTGGGTGATGTATTGGTATTAGAAAAACTTTTCGAGAGATTAAAACATAAAATAATTGAACAAAATAAAATTAGTGAAGATGAAGCAATATATGAAATGATAGAAATCTCCTCGCACCCTAGCATATTGCGCACTTTTCCTTTTGGTAAATATGTCGGCAAAAAGGTAGAAGAAGTTTTAAAAACCGACCGCGGATACCTCGAATGGCTCCTCGCGCAAAAAAAACAAAGCGAAGGGATGGAAGAAGATTGGATTTACACATTGGAACATTTTTTGAATAAATAAAACTCTATAAAAAAAATCCGGACGTTGGACGTCCGGAAAGATTCATTTTAAATTCTTTTTTTATTTTTCATATTTACTTCTTAGCATATCTCTTAGTGAAAGATATGCTATAAAACCTAATACAATCAAATATTCCAATAATGCGGTGGCTACTAAAAAACAGGTAGAGTATTTGAAAAATTCAATCATTGAACTGGAAAAATAAGCTCCTCCAGCAATACCTATTACTATCGGCAATAGCCATAAAATAAGAGCATACCTCCAGTAGAAGAAAGGAGCGGCTGGTATGGTAAAACGATGATACCAAGGGAATTTTAAAACATTTGTTTTCATACTATTGGGAGTTAAAAATGTCAAAGATATTTATAATCTTAATGGTATAGCAAAGTACCATAAAGTCAAGAGAGTATTTTTCGAGATTACTAAAATTATGCTATTATAATGTTATGAAACAAGGTTTTGTGCATTTGCATACGCATAGTCATTACTCCCTCTTGGATGGGCTTTCAAAGACCGAGGATTTGGTGGCTCTGGCAAAGAAATTCAAAATGCCGGCGATGGCTATCACCGACCACGGTAATATGTATGGCGCTATTGAATTTTATAAACTCGCAAAAAAAGAAGGCATCAAAGCCATCATCGGTGTCGAGGCATATATCGCCGAACGTTCACGCCTCGACAAAGAACCCGGCATAGACAATAAACGCTACCACCTGACATTGCTCGCAAAAAATTTGCAGGGTTATAAAAATCTAATTCACTTGGTGACACTTTCAAACCTCGAAGGATATTACTACAAGCCGAGAATGGACAAAGAAATTTTGCGAAAGTACTCAGAAGGAGTCATCGCGCTCTCCGGTTGCCTGGGTGGAGAACTCTCACAAGCACTTTACGCAAAGAACGAAGAAAAAGCGGAAATGATAATAAAAGAGCATCAAGATATTTTCGGTAAAGAAAATTATTTTTTGGAAGTGATGAAGCACCCCTCAGTAGAAGGTGACAAAGAAGTACGTGAAGCATTGATAAAAATGAGCAGGAAATTTGATATCCCTATGGTAGCGACTTTTGACTCGCATTACCCTTGCGGAGAAGACCATAAAGCGCACGAGACATTGCTCGCAATTCAAACAAACTCCGACCTAAAAGATGAAAACAGATTTACTTTCGGCGGAGATGATTTTTCTTTTATCAACGAAGAACAAGCATTGGAAATTTTCAAAGATATTCCCGAAGCTGTCGCAAATACAAAAAAAGTTGCCGATATGTGCGATGTTGAAATCCCACTAGGGGCTTGGGTATTTCCTGATTTTAAAATCGAGGAGGGGAAAACTTATAATGAAAAACTACGCGAATTAACTTATGCCGGATTTGCTCGGCTTGACTTAAAAGAAACTCCGGAAATAAAAGAACGCGTAGAATATGAATTGAAAATTATTTGCGACAAAGGATATTCGCCGTACTTTTTGGTGGTGGGAGATTTGTTACGACATGCAAAAGAAAATGGAATTTTGACGACTATCCGAGGCTCCGTTGCTGGATCGATGGTGACATATTTGATAGGCATTACAAATGTGAACCCGATAGAATATAAATTACCCTTTGAAAGATTCTTAAATCCATTCCGTCCTTCCCCGCCGGACATCGATATGGACTATGCCGACAACAGACGCGATGAAATGATCGAGTACGCAAAGAAAAAATATGGCGAAGACAAGGTCGCGCAAATAGGAACATTTGGTACGATGATGGCAAAAGGTTCTGTGCGCGACGTAGCGCGAGCTCTCGGCCATGAATATAGTATTGGTGATAGAATTTCAAAGATGATTCCACTCGGCTCACAAGGAATGCCGATGACCATAGACCATGCTATGAAAATAGTACCAGAACTCAAAGAAGCTTATGAAAAAGAAAAAGACACCAAAGAGATAATTGATTTAGCAAAAAAAATAGAAGGATGCGTACGGCACATCTCGGTGCACGCAGCGGGCGTCGTCATCGCACCAAAACCAATATATGAATATACTCCTGTTCAGCTCGACCCGAAAGGAGGAAAAGTAATCACTCAATACGACATGTACAGTATCGAAGAAGCCGGGCTTTTGAAATTCGACTTTTTGGGAATAAGGAACTTGGCAATTTTAGGAGATGCAATAAGTTTGGTAAAAAAATTCTACAATATAAATATTGATATAGAAAAAATTCCCCTTGATGACAAAAAAACTTTTGCACTTTTGGCGAGCGGACAAACAGAAGGACTTTTCCAACTAAACGGCTCAGGAATGACGAGATATTTAAAAGAACTAAAACCCACATCTATTCATGATATTAATGCAATGGTAGCTCTTTACCGCCCCGGTCCGATGGAATCAATTCCCGAATATATAAAAAGAAAACATAACCCAAAGCTGGTAAAATATTTGGACCCGCGAATGAAAAAATTCTTGACGGAATCATATGGACTCATCGTTTACCAAGACGACCTGCTCTTCTGTGCGCTCGAAATGGCCGGGTATAACTGGGAGGAAGCCGATAAATTCCGCAAGGCTGTGGGTAAAAAAATTCCTGCGGAAATGGCCGCACAGCATAAAAAATTCACTGATGGAATAGTAGCAAATGGACAGACAAAAAAATTCGCTGAAGAATTGTGGAAACTTTTCGAACCTTTTCAGGCTTATGGATTCAACAAAGCACACGCGGCGAGTTATGGAAAAGTCGCATATCAGACGGCGTATATGAAAGCGAATTATCCGGTGGAATACATGACCGCTATTTTGACGGCAGAATCCGGCGATGTGGAAAAAATTTCTGAAATAATCAATGAATGTAAGAATATGAAAATCCCCGTGCTTCCGCCGAATATAAATGAAAGTTATGGCGGATTTACTGTTATTCGAGTTCCTTCCGAGGCCGAACCTCCCCTTGGAGGTTCGGCCTCTATGGTGTCTAGAGATATCAGATTTGGATTTTATACAATTAAAAACCTCGGCACGGATATCTCAGATGCAATAATTTCTGAACGCAAAGCTAATGGTGAATTTAAAAATATCAGCGATTTCTTGGATAGAATAAAACATAAAAATTTAAATAAAAAATCAATGGAAGCTTTGATAAAGTCCGGCTCGATGGATGAATTCAGCGACCGCGGAACTCTTCTTTTTAATTTGGAAAACATGCTCGAATACAATAAAGAAAGCTCCAAACAAAATGCAAATCAGATTTCACTTTTCGGAGCACTGCCGACTACTTCTGCGCCATCTTTCAAATTACGGGATGGAACTCCGGCGACGCAGACAGAAAAACTGCTTTGGGAAAAAGAACTATTAGGACTTTATATTTCCGGACATCCACTCGATAGACTGCGCGAAAAACTAGAGAAAAAAGAAATGAATATTAAAAAAATAATTGAGGAAGGAAAAAATGGCACACCTGTAAAAATAGGAGGCATTATAGAAACAGTCCGCCAAGTCATAACGAAAAAAAATGAACGCATGGCATTCTTAAAAATTTCTGACCTAACCGGCACCATTGAAGCTGTAGTATTCCCTTCCACTTTCAGCAGTTCCATAGACATCCTCGTCGCCGAAAAATGCATCGCCCTCTCCGGCAAAGTCTCCGTCCGCAATGGCGAAAAAAGTATTGCAATAGATGCGGTGAAAGAGATTTAAAAAAAGCAAATTATATTATTTACGCATTAGCACTTTTATCTGCTGAGCCTAAGTCAATATCCCCTATTTGATCCATTATTTTCATAACTTGCTGTGCATAATGTGGAACAATTGAAGGAGGATTATATTTTTGCAATATTTGAAAAGTTGTCTTGCCGTCATAATGATGAGCTGTTTTTGGGTTATTACCGCCCAAATTACGAGCCACCACTTCTATGGCTTCTTCATTTGAATCAAAACCCACATGACAAGATGCCCAACCAAAAAAATTAAATTTAAATTTTTTACATACCATTAGTCCAGCATTAGACTCACGAGTAGCTATCGCCGGCAAAAGACGCCAGTCTATACCATTTTCATCTGCCTCTTGGGCCATTTTCATACCTAAGCCTTCGAGTGGAGAATTTCTACCCGCAAAATACGCATCAATGGCATCAGCTTGAAGTTTAAGATTTTGGGCTTTTTGATCTTCTACTTGGTTAAAAGCGAAAAGACCATTGGCCTCTATATTCTGTTGTTGTGATAATACAACCTGTGGAGTGATATACATGTCAGTTTTCGGTAAGCTACCGAATGGCATGGATACCAGCATTGGGAACATAGCAAATGCCTCCAGGGATAGTATTAATTTATTCTTTTGCATAATCTGGCGGTTTTGCTCCGCTAACTCCGTAAGCCATGGCAACTAAGCTGACTTAAAGTAAAAAATCCTTATCAATAAGCTTTGCAGCCTATATCAAGGATGTACGTATATCCTATCATTTTCCAATATAAAAGTCAATAGCTAAACAACAATTTTTTGATATGTCAAACGTAAAATATGTTGTTAAATAAGGATATTTTTGACATACCTGTTTGACAAAAATCTGTAAAATTAGTGTAATAATTGAGTTGTGGACAAAATTTAGACAGTTTTAAAAATTTTATCAGCCACTTTGTAGGCTTCCCCCGCTCCCATCGTCACAAAAATGTCATTTGCTCCCAGACTTAACCCCCCTACATAGCCTTCGGCTGAATCAAAATTAGGAAAAGACATAGCGGACGACACCCCATTTTTAAAAACTGCCTCCGCCAATAGATCACTTGAGACACTTGGATCAGGATTTTCTCTGGCAAAATAAATAGGTAAAAGTAAAACTTGGTCAGCTCCAGCAAAACTTTTAGCAAAATCATTAAAAAAAGCTTTAGTCCGGCTGTAAAGGTGAGGTTGGAAAAGTATTGTTAGCTTTTTTGTATCTTTTGGGTAAAGTTCACGCAAAGCCTCGATACTGGCTATGATTTCCGTCGGGTGATGGGCATAATCGTCGTAAATAATAGTTCCTCCAGCTGTTTCCCCTTTTTTCTCGAGTCGGCGCCAGGTGCCCGAAAATCCTGCCAAGGATTTTCGGGTTACTTCCTCCTCTATCCCCAAAATATCCGCCACAGCCAAGGCTGCCGCGGCATTTTGTCTATTGTGCAAGCCCGGAACCGAAAGCTCTGGCACTTTATTCAAATATTTCTGATAATCTAAAACTTTATTCTCACTTTGCGACAAAAATTGATCAAAAGCATTCTGTATATCCGCCAAATCTTTATAACAATCCAAATGATCTGCCTCGATATTTGTAACAACACCTATATACGGATTAAACTGCAAAAAGTGCCTATTGTACTCATCAGCCTCTACCACTAAATATTTGCTTTTGCCATTTCTAAAGTTAGAACCAAACTTTTTTACAAAAGAACCAACTATAACAGTCGGATCAAGCCCGGCATCAATTAAAATCTCCGCCACCATTGCCGTCGTTGTAGTCTTACCGTGAGTCCCAGATATTGCTATCACTTTGTATTCTTTTGCAAACAATCCAAGAGCTTCGAAGTAACTCAATACTGGCTTGCCCCTAGTCTTTGCATCTTCGATAATTTCCGGACCGCGATGTATCCAAGCATCGCTGTAAATATACATATCCGCATCCGGTAATTCTTTCAGCTCGCCACTATAAAAAATAATTGCTCCGGCATCGCGCAATGGCTCAATAGTTTTCAGACTTTCTTCATCATTCATGCCGAGCACTTCAATACCGCGAGACATAAGCATCTTTGCTAATGCTGAAATACCAATACCGCCTATGCCGATAAAAAATACTTTTTTAATTTTTGTTAAATCTGTTTCCATATTATTTCCTATAACTACTTTAGCCTTTTTATTATTTTCATAAACTTCTCTCCTCTGTCATATTCATTCTGAAATAAACCAAAAGAGGTAAATGCCGGACTAAACAACACAATATCCCCTTTTTTAGTTATTTCTTGATGATGAGACACGACTTCCTTTAAATCATTTTTCTGGTAAATCCGTACTCCGGTCTTTTTCAAATCACTCATAATTCTATTTGTTCCATTTCCAGGTATGAGTACAACAGCTTTTACATATTTTTTTATATCTTTCAACAAATCCTTAAAATCAAGATTCTTATCAGAACCCCCCATAAGAAGTACGATATTTTTCTTTTTACTACCCAGGGCCTGCAGTGCCACAGAAGTGGCTTCGGGTGTGCATGAATTTGTATCATTGTATATTTTTACACCCTTAACTGTTGTAACTAATTCCATTCTGCCCTCTACTCCTTTAAAATTCTCCACTGTTTTTTTAATTATTTTTTCAGGAATTTTAAGTGAACGAGCGACGGCCACAGCACAAGCAATATTTTCCAAATTATGCTTACCAAGTAATTTTATTTTCCAATTTTTAGGAATATCTTTTATGCTTGCATACACCTTTTTGCTTTTGACATCTTTAACCATATTCTTTATGCCCTTACCTAAAACAAGCACATCATCAGATTTTTGAAATTTATAAATATAAGCTTTATCTTTAAAATACTGTTTTAAATCATTTTTATAATAATTCATATGGTCAGGCATAAAATTCGTAAACACAGAAATATCCGGAGAAATTTTTGCCTCACCAAAGCCCTGTAGTTGCCAAGAAGAAAGCTCAAATACAACAGCGTCCCCCATTTTTACTTTCTTTAAAAGAGGCAACGCGGCTGTACCTTTTATGTTTCCCCCTAAAAATACTCGTATACTGGAAGCTTTCAATATTTCATAAATTAAAATAGTAGTGGTACTTTTCCCGCGCGTACCAGTAATACCGATTATTTTTACGCCCGGCGCTAGTTTAGCAAATAATGATTCGTCCATTTCTACGGGAATTCCTTTTCTTTGAGCATGTAAAATATAAGATGAATCAAGTGCTACTCCTTGCCCTTTTAAAACAAAATCACAGTTTTCAAAATCTTGCATTCGATGCTCACCTAAAACATATTTTATATTTTTATACTTTCGGAGCTTTTTAAGCGACGGCCTGAGCGCAGTCGAAGGCTTTATGTCAGTCACTAAAACTTTCGCTCCGCATTCAGCCAAAAAAGCAATATCGCCCAAGCGCTTGCCTAACAAACCCAGCCCCACCACTGTTACTTTTTTATCCTTAAAAAACTCCCTAAAATCTCTCATATTTTTATACTAACATAAAAAACAATAGAATAAAGCTAACTTAAAACCTGTTTTAATTTCTCCATATCATTCCAAGGATGTTTTATGCCTTTTATTTCCAAATACGGCTCGTGACCTTTGCCGAGCAATAATATAATATCACCACTTTTTGAGATTTTACCTGCTTCTTTTATTGCTTCTTCTCGGTCAATTATTTTTTTAACTTTTTTTATTTCGTCTTGTGATAAATCACTACACATGGCTTCTATTATTTTTTCAGGCTCCTCACTGCGCGGATTGTCAGATGTAAAAATTACTACATCGGAAAGAGATGCGCCAAGCTTACCCATGACTTTTCTTTTCATCGGATCCCTGTCACCCCCGCAACCTAGCACAGAAATTATTTTCTCTCCATTTTTTGCAATATCCCTTGCCGTCAAAATTATTTTCTCCACTGCATCGGGGGTGTGCGCAAAATCTACGACTCCGAGAACTCCGCCGGCAGATTTGAAATATTCAAATCTGCCGGCCGGCGGATCAATAGTTTTTAAAATTTCTTTTACTTTTCCTTTGTCATATCCTAATAAAATTGCCGTAGAATAAACTCCCAATACATTATACATGTTAAAATTCCCCAATAATTTTGTTTCTAGTTTTTCGTTAAAGTTCGCATTATTTTTAAATCCAAAAGTATACTTTTTCGCTCTTATACCTTCGAGCATCCTTGCTCCATATTCATCATCAATATTTGAAAGAGCGAAAGCACTGGGTGATAAAAGTTTGAAAAACTTTTTCTTGGCGCCGAAATAATTCTCCATGCTTTTGTGATAGTCCAAATGGTCATGCGTTAAATTTGTAAAAATCCCGCCGATGAAATTTATCCCCGCTATGCGGTCTTGGTCTATAGCATGTGAGCTAACTTCCATAAAAACATATTCGCAACCCTTTTTTTTCATTTCATTTAAAAGCTCATGTAAAGGTATCGGCCCCGGAGTTGTCATCACCGCCGGTCTTCTTTCTTTAATAATTATATTTTCCACCGTGCCGATAAGTCCAGCTTTATAACCCAATTCCGTCGCCACTTTATAAAGCATCGTCGCCGTGCTCGTCTTGCCATTTGTGCCCGTCACCCCCACAATCTTCATTTTAGCTGAAGGATTGCCAAAAAAATGCATCCCCGCCAATAATGCAATCCCTCGCCTTTTTAATTTTAAAGTTTTTAAGAAAGTTTTCATACTACACCCCATGACACTTTTTAAATTTTTTGCCAGAGCCACATGGGCAAAGGTCATTTCGGCCGACTTCTTTTTGAGTGTCGGAAAATTCGGATGGTTCATTGTGATTTTCTATTAAAATTTCTTGTGGTTCTGGTGTTTGCGGAGATGCAGGTTCATTTATAGTTTCAATCAATGAAAGAACTTGTTGCTTGAAATTTTGCTCCATTTCTTTAAACATTATTAACCCTTCTTTTTTGTACTCTACTATAGGCTCGCGTTGACCATAGGCGCGCAGGTTTACCGATGAACGCAAATAATCCATCGCCTCCAAGTGCTCCATCCATAATGCATCAGTAGTATAAAGCGCAATACGTCGGACTGTTTCGTAAAAATTTTCATCACCAAGTTTCGCCTTTTTATCTTCTATAACTTTTTTTAATTTTTCCTCGTTTTCAGTATTTTCGGTGATTTCTTTCAATAGGCTTTCGATTTCTTCTTTTTTACTCTGCAACATTTTCTGACGGCGTTCATAAATAGCTTGCCTTTGATGATTCATCACATCATCGTATTCCAAAGTATGTTTACGCGAATCAAAATGAAAACCTTCTATTTTCGTCTGAGCGCTTTCCAAAGCACTGCCGATAAATCTGTTTTCAATAGGCTGATCTTCAGGAATTCCAAAACGCCCCATCATTCCTTTTATTCTCTCCGCTCCGAAAACTCGGAGCAAATCATCTTCCAAGGAAACAAAAAACTGCGTCTCACCCGGGTCGCCTTGTCTTCCGGAGCGTCCGCGGAGCTGATTGTCGATTCTTCTTGCTTCGTGCCTTTCAGTACCCATGACAAAAAGTCCACCAGCATTTTTTACAATTTCATGTTCTTCAGCTGAGTATGGATTGCCACCAAGCTTGATATCTATTCCACGGCCAGCCATGTTTGTGGCGATAGTCACTGCGCCCTTTTTTCCGGCTTGAGCTATTATCTCCCCTTCTTTTTCATGATTCTTTGCGTTTAAAATAGTATGGGGCACTCCTTCTTGCCTCAAATAAACGGAAAGCATTTCATTTTTCTCGATAGATATAGTACCTATCAAAACAGGCTGACCTTTTTTATTTATTTCTTTTACTTTTTTAGCGATAGCCTGCAGTTTGCCTTTTTCTGTTTGGAAAATTAAATCAGAATGATCCAAACGCGCCACAGGGCGATTAGTCGGTACAATGATAACTTCCAAACCATAAACTTTGAAAAATTCTTCCGAAGAAGTATCAGCTGTTCCCGTCATGCCAGAAAGCTTTTTATAAAATCTAAAGTAATTTTGAAAAGTAATCGAGCCGGATGACCTCGTTTCTTTTTCTATTTTCACTCCTTCTTTGGCTTCGATGGCTTGGTGTATGCCTTCTGACCAACGTCTGCCGGGTTGCAAGCGTCCGGTAAACGGATCAACTATTATTACTTCACCTTCTTTAACGACATAATCTTTATCACGCTCGAAAATGGCTTGCGCTTTTACGGCAGTTTCCAAATGGTGAACATATTTTATTCCCTTCTCTGTATAAATATTTCCTACACCGAGAAGATTTTCAGCTTTGGTGATGCCTTCATCGGTCAAAGTTATAGCTTTTAATTTTTCATCAACTTTAAAGTCAACATCACGCTTCATTTGTTTTGCAATTTGATAAAATTTTATATAAAAATCTTCAGAATCTCCGGAAGCAGAAGAAATAATCAAAGGCGTACGCGCCTCATCTATTAAAATAGAATCCACTTCATCAACGATTGCGAAATTGTGCCCCCTTTGCACTAAGCCACCCAGAGATGTAGCTAGATTATCACGCAAATAATCAAAACCATATTCGTGGTTCGTGCCATAAGTAATATCCGCGGCATACGCATCCCTGCGGGAGCAAGGTTTCAAAAAATCATAAACTATTTTAAATTCGCCGACAGTGTCACGTTCTTCATCTTCTTCTTTATGAGTCGCATCATATAAATAAGAAACATTTTGTGAATTTATAATTCCAACAGAAAGACCTAAGAAATTATAAACCTGTCCCATGAGCACAGCATCACGACGCGCCAAATAATCATTCACAGTAATTATGTGTACACCATTTCCAGACAAAGCATTTAAATACGCCGGCAAGGTAGCCACCAAAGTCTTGCCTTCTCCTGTTTTCATTTCAGAAATTTTACCTTTATGTAATGCCAAACCTCCGATAAGCTGAACATCATAATGCCTCTCGCCCAAATTCCGCCTAGCGGCCTCACGAACCAAAGCAAAAGCCTCAGGCAATATGCCATCTAATGTTTCCCCCTTAGCTAATCTATCCTTTAATTCTTGAGTTTTCTTTGGAAAATTATCGTCCGAAAGCTTTAAAATATCAGCTTCTAAAGCATTGATCTTGGTCACTGTTTCCTTGGTGCTATTTATGAACTTTGAACTCACGTCTCCGAATATTTTACTAAATAAAGCCATAAGTAATATATTAGCATTTTTTATAAAAATATGAAACAAAAAATCCCTGACTCGCGTCAGGGATTTTTTGAGAAGACTAAGCTCTTTTCTTTGTAGTCTTTTTTGCTGCTTTCTTAGTTGTCTTTTTTGCTGCTTTCTTTTTTGCTGCCATAAAATTTTTTTAAAATTAATTTTTAATTTAGTTTGCAATAAGACGACCTAAAATATTTTTTTAAAAATTAATTTAAGAAAAATATTTTAAAAAAATTATTGCGAGGAACAACTTAATTATCCCGCATAATAAAACTTAACGCAAGAGTTTTTTCGCAAAACTGTGGATAACTCCCAATTTTCTTTTTACGAAGTAAATTAGAAAATTGAGGATCCCGTACTAAATTTTTCTAAAAAATTTTTATTTACTAAATAAATAATTAAAAAAATAAAATTAGTAAATCATAAAAATATATTTTAAAATTTTAGTACCGGGATAAAACAAAACCCCGCCAAAATAATGGCGGGGTTAATTGCTTTCATTTGAAGCGGGTGATGGCTAACCTCCAACATATGTGCCTATGTGAGTGCGATCACCCGCTACAGATAAAAACAATTTAAATATATTTATTAAGTTGTAAATTTAATTATATCATAAAGCTGAAGTTAGCATATGATCAATAATATGGTGCACTCCTGCACCGACAGACATGCAAGATTCACAAAAATTTGAATCTTTATTTAACTCAGGCAAAAAAGAAACGTCCATAAAATAAATTCCCTTGCCCGGATTAACGACAAAATCAACCTTTATATAATTTGTCACGCCCATGGTATCATATAAATTTTTTGTGATACTAATTAACTTTTCTTTTTCATTCGCAGAAATACCATTAACAGGAAAAGTATAAATATCCTCCCCCCTAAATCCAGCAACAGAATGAGTCGATATGATTTTACCAGGAATTAATTCTTCAACCAAAATGCCTTTATCGTGATTGGATAAATCATAAATTGCACGGATGAGTTCTGGAAAAGTATTGGCATTGTGTATACCGGCATTTAAATCTTTGGTTAGAGTGCGTACTATCCATGGTGAAGAAAATTTTTCAAAAACATCTCTGGCTTTTCTTTCCGCATATTTTTCTCGCGACCCATCCATGTCTTCTTGATATGACGGTAAAATAATACGTCTAGGCATTTGTACGCCGATAATCTTCACATGCCGTGAGAGCATCTCCTTGCTCTCTGATATTCCACTTGAAAAAGAATTCATCCCTATATTTGGAATAGATAAATTTTCTAATACTTGTGAAAAACTTGGATGCGAAGTATTCCAAACAACATCAACTTTATTTATCAAATCAGCCGGTATTATCGGCACCCCACCTAAATGCCATACACCTTCTCTGTCCACCAATATATCAATTGGTTTAAATTTGCTAGAAAGACTATCTAAAATAAGGGACATGAACAAACTGCCTCTTTCTAAAGAGGATGAATAATCATCAATATTTCCACCCCTTAATACACCTACTTTTAACATCTACTTATTATACAACTTTTTATCCCACAAATCCCAAACATGCTTGGCGACATTTATCGGCTCGCCTTCCAATGCAAAATAATGCAAATCAATAAAAGGCAAAGAATTACATTCAATAATTCCCCAGTGTTGAGTATCAGGGTCTTTTGTCGGATCTTCTATTATCAAATCAAAACCCGCGACAGGAATAGAAGCGAGCCGGCCGGCCTTCTCGAAAATTTTATACATTTTTGGATGAACCTCCGGAAGCATTTCCTTAGTATAGCTACCATAAAGCCTTCCGGTCTTTGCTGAAATATTTACTTTCACGCCCATGGGTATGATACTCTCAAGAGCATATCCTTGTCTTTGAATAAAAGACAAAAGCTCATTGTTTATTAAAATTAGAGATACTCTTTCGTGGCGATTTTTATTTTTTTCTAAAATTAATTCTTGAATACTTTTTTTACCGTCACCAATAACTTCCGGCAGATCACCTCTAAAAAATCCAACCAAAACATTATCTACAACAGTAGCCCGATAAACGGAACCAAAAAGATGCTCCTGAGCGACCATTGAAGGAGTTATCTCATTGGCGAGGAGAAAAGCTTTTTTCATTTCTTCTTTAGTATTTATATTTGTAGTAGTATGTCTGGCTCGCGAGCCTGATTTTGGTTTTATAATTATCGGCTTATGTAAACTTTCAAATGCAGAAATAGCATTTTTAAGTGAAGTAACTTTTTTTGTTGCCGGAGTTGGAATGCCTGCATCTCTAAATTTTTTTGCAAAAATAAATTTATCATCAATCCAATCATACCCCTCTTGAGATATCCAAAGAGGAACAGGTATGCTTTGAAAAAAAATAGTTTGTCCGTTGATTATCGCTTTGTATTGATCAACGGGTTTTCCAAAAACAATAATTTGCTTCATATCTATGCCTCGGCGTCTGGCTTCTTCCCAAATAAGTTTCGAACGTCCATTTAAAGATTTCTCTATATCATCGTCATATTTTACAATTCCTAAAAAATGAGAAGATGTAAGTAAAATTTTTTCCACAAAATTCGCGAGTGGTGGATATTTCCCAGCTGAAAAAAAAGAAAATATAATGTCAAAAGTTTTACCTATTGTTTCATTAATAAGCTGTGATGCAAAGAGAACATTATGATTTACCGGAGCAGCCCCACAAGCACTGCATATTTTTTTATCTTTTTTAGTCATAAATAAAGCGATAAGAAACTAAAAAGACAGTCGAGATCGCTCCAAACTGTCTTTTTAGTTTTATCGAAATTAGTGTGCTCCAAGCATATGATTTATTTAATTAAATAACATTAATAAATCGACCCTTATATTATAGCATTTGAACTAAAGATACTGCAAATAACTTATGCACACCTACCCCAAAAAGCTATTTTTGCGTGTTTTTATGTGATATTTGATAGCAAACCTATGCGCTTCGGCATTTGCTAGTAAAATGCTTTTTTCGAACTTTTTTATAGTTTCTTTGTCACCCAAAATGCCTTTAGCTTTATGCCTTTCATCTTTCACTACCGCCACTGACGGAATAGCGAACCCGACGCGAGCTTGGAATTTTTTAATTACATTCAGCTGTGCCTTGCCTCCGTCTATCACAATTAATTTCGGATATTGCCACTCGGAATGATTAAAACGTCTTTCTAAAACTTCCAACAATGCTCCGGTGTCATTCGCACTATCATAATTTTTTATCTTGAATTTTCTATATTCATTTTTATTTACTTCGCCATCTTCCAAAACCGTCATCACACCCACCATATTTTGTCCTGACATATGAGCTATATCATAAGCTTCAATTCTGAAATTTTTGGAGGTTGAGCCTCCAAAAGAATCTCCTTTTATTAATGCAACATCATTGATGTGCTTTAATGCAAATAGCTGTTTCTTTATTTCATTTGCCTGTTCAAATTCATGCTCATGCGCAAGCATCTTCATTTCTTTTTCTAAGTTCTTTACTACTTTTTGTTTCTTGCCCTCAAAAAATAGTTTTATGTTTTTAATGTTATTTGTATTTTCTTTTGAATCTAATGGGAAAAGCTTTATTTGTTTATAAAATTCTTCTTTGCCTTTTGCACCCCTTCTCTCTTCAATATATGGGAAAATTCGACGCACAATTTTCATAGCATCTTTAAGTTGACTACCAGATGGAAAAGGTCCGAAAACAGAATTATATTTTTTTATATCTAGTACTTTTCCGCGCACAAACATAATTTTTTTATCACGTGTTATGCAAACATAATTAAAACTTTTATCATCTTTTTCTTTTGTATTGTAATATGGCTGATGTTTTTTAATTAAATTCGCTTCCAAAATAAGCGCTTCCAAAACTGAGTCAGTTTCCTGCCATTTTAAACTTGTGGTTTTCGTTACCATATCCACAATCAACGGCCCACGAGTATTAAATAAATCTTTACCAAAGTAACTCTTTACCCTGTCTTTCAAACTTGTCGCTTTGCCGATATAGAGAATTTCTTCCCTCACCCCTCCTGCCTTCGGCATTCCTCCCCTCTCCATTTCTTTAAAATGGAGAGGGGTCGGGGGTGAGGTTTTTGTTCGTGGCTTTGAACCCATAAAAAAATAAACTCCCGGTTTGTCCGGCAACTTATAATTTTTTAACGCTTGACTTTGCATAGGCTATATAGTATCATATATCTAAATGTTCCACAATTAAAAAAGAAACTACTATGGATTTAACAATTGTTCCTCAGACTAATTTCCTGCCATCAAATATAAATGACAGGGGAAGTAAATTCTTAAGATTCGATTTGAAGTTTAAAAAACAAAAACATTCAGTTATTAGAATTGGCAAAACATACGCTGATGATGATAGTCATGCTGAAATTTTTTATAACTTTCTTAAAGAGTTGAAAGAAAAATTTTCAATAGACCAGGCAGCAGCTATTAGCTTAATCAGAAAATATGGTGGTGGTAGACTAAAGAAACAAAAAGATTCCGTGTTTATCTCTGAAGATAGTATTGACTATGGTGAAGAAGGAAACAGAGAATTTACAAAAGAAATTTTAGAAAAAAATTTAAGTTATAAATTCTTCATTCAAACTTGGCATTAAACTTTATTTACAAAAGCAGGAACACCACCTGCTTTTTTATTTCCTCAACACTTTCTTTAAATATTTTCCAGTATGAGATTTCGGATGATTCGCTATTTCTTCCGGTGTGCCTTTGGCTATCAACATTCCACCCTTGTCGCCTCCTTCGGGACCAAAGTCTAAGATGTAGTCAGAACATTTTATGAGGTCCATATTGTGTTCGATGACTACGACACTGTGCCCTTTGTGCACCAATTTTTCCAAAACATTTATCAAATTCTGCACATCATCATAATGAAGCCCGACAGTCGGCTCGTCGAGTAAATAAATTGTCTTTTCCAAATACGGCCTGAAAAGCTCGCTGGATATTTTCACACGTTGAGCTTCCCCGCCGGAAAGTGTAGTAGCACTTTGCCCCAATTTTACATAAGTTAAACCAACATCAGCTAAACTTTTTAATCTATCAGAAATAGCAGGAATTTCATCGAAAAATTTCAAACCTTCCTCCACAGTCATTTGCAAAACTTCATAAATATTTTTCTTTTTATATTTTACTTTCAAAGTTTCTTTATCGAAACGCTTGCCATTGCACACATCGCAAGTGACATACACGGTAGGTAAGAAATGCATTTCCACAGCTATCTCACCATTGCCTTCACAAGCTTCGCATCGTCCGCCTTTGACATTGAAAGAAAATCTATTGGACTTCCACCCACGGAAACGCGCTTCCTCCGTCTCAGCGAATAAATCACGAATGAAAGTAAATGATCCGGTATATGTAGCTATATTCGAACGAGGTGTCCGGCCTATCGGACTTTGGTCTATTAGCACCGCTCTTTGTAAATATTCGCTCCCTGAAAAAGATGAGCAATTAAAAACTTGAGCGCTCCGATATTTCCTTTCGAATCTTGCTTGCAAATTCTTGTGCAAAATCTCATACATAAAAGAGCTCTTACCTGAACCAGAAACACCGGTAATGGAAACTAATCTGCCAAGTGGAATTTCCGCATTCAAATTTTTAATACTGAAAATTTTCCCACCAACTATTTTTATACTGCCTTTTTCTGCCTCGCGTCTTTTTTCTGGAATTTCAATTCTCGTTTCTTCTCTCAAGTATGCCAAGGTGCGAGACTTTGAAGTATTTTTTGGCGCGGTTAAAAGTTTATCTAAATAATCCGCAACTATAATTTCTCCGCCATGCACGCCGGCTTTCGGACCGATATCCACAATATAATCCGAAGAATAAATAGTGTCTTCATCATGCTCGACGACTATTATCGTATTCCCTAAATCACGCAAATCTGTAAGCGTTTTAATAAGTTTTTCATTGTCTCTTTGGTGCAAGCCTATCGTCGGCTCGTCCAAAACATATAATGCACCGACGAGCCGGGAGCCGAGCTGTGAAGCGAGGCGAATTCTTTGTGCTTCCCCACCGGACAAAGTATTCGCGCGCCTGTCGAGCGATAAATATTCCAAACCGACATTTAAAAGAAATTCCAAACGCGAAGAAATCTCGCGTAATAATACCGCGGAAATTTCTTTTTCTTGCGCCGTTAATTTTAATTTATTAAAAAATGCTACTGCGTCTTCGATAGACATTGCGGTGAAATCCACAATGCTGGTTTCTTTATCTGACAAAAATACTTTCAATGCTTCCGGGCGCAATCTTTTTCCTTGGCATTCATCGCAAGCATCATCGCCAAACATATGCTTGGTGCCGAGGCCGTGACAAACAGGACAAGCTCCATGCGGAGAATTAAAAGAAAAAAGTCGTGGTTCTATTTCCGGAAAAGAAAAACCGTCTTTCGGGCAAGAAAATTTTGCAGATAATAAAGTTTCTTCTTTATTTATTATTATTTTTACCAAACCATCTGATTCTAATAATGCTCGCTCAACTGATTCTGCTAATCGTAATTCCACATCTTTTATATCTTTACCGGCGAATTCGTGCGCGGAAAATTCATCCACCAAAACATCAATGTCATGCTTTTTTGTTTTTGATAAATCAATGCGTTCGCGCAAAATTTTCATCACGCCATCCACGCGGACTTTGGCATAACCTTTACCAAGCAAGTCATAAAGCAATTGATAATATTCCCCTTTTCTGCCTCGCACTACCGGCGCAAAAATTTGTATCGGGGTTTCGTTCCATTCTACGCCCATTACTTTTCTTGTATTTTTAGAGGTCGTTCCTCCTCTTGGAGGTGCGACCTCTTGCACCTTGTCCATCACGAATTTTATAATTTCTTCATTGGAAAGTTTTTTTATTTCATCTCCGCACACTAAACAATGCGGACGCCCCACGCGCGCATAAAGGACACGCAGATAATCATAAATTTCCGTGATAGTCGCCACTGTCGAACGCGGATTATTCGAGCGGGATTTTTGGTCGATAGAAATCGCGGGACTCAAACCTTCTATCTCATCCACATCCGGCTTTGCCATTTGTTTTAAAAATTGGCGCGCATAAGAAGAAAGAGATTCAACATATCTCCTCTGCCCTTCGGCGAAAATAGTATCAAAAGCCAGCGAGCTTTTCCCCGACCCCGAAAGACCGGTAAAAACTATCATTTTCCCGCGAGGCATTTCCACCGTCACATTTTTCAAATTATGCGTCCGCGCGCCTTTGACTATAATGCTACCTTCAGTTGTTGGTTTATTTTTTTGCATAAAATTTTATTCCCCTCTTGAGGGGTGGCTCGCTTGCGAGACGGGGTGGATAAATTCTCCACCTCCCCCCGACTGCTGTCGGGGTACTCCTCAAGAGGAGAATTAATGCCTCAACACACAAACCACCTCCATTAAAAACCTAAAATTCCCCTTGCTTTACGCTTAGGGGTATATATGAAGTTGTAAATACACAATAGCACACAAATTTGATTTTGGGAAATAAAAAAAGATATTAAACAAAATATTTTTTTAAACTTTATTTAAAAGATTCCGGTGTTGAGAGCAATTTTCCATCTTTACTAATCATAGTTAATTCACCGTGATATACGGCTCCTACCAAGCTAGCTAACCATAATCCTCTTTCGTACATCTTTTTTTCTTTTTCTTCTTGATCCTTTATATCAAATGTATATTGACCACTTTTAATTGATCTATGATGTTGAGCTAGTTCAACGACGATACTACGTACATCGTTTGGATCTTTACTTGTTCCCCAATTTCTATCTCCTGCATCTATTATCTCCTGCAAGAAAAGACGTGAAGTTGGGTAAGTTTTTTTAATTTCCTCCAACATCTTCTGTGGAGTCATTTTATTATCTCCTTCTCTATTTATTCCTTCAGGCATATTATTATATTCAAAAAGTTAATTATTAATACATAAAGTATAGCCCCCCCCCAGTAAAAGTCAAGGGCAATTTTCCACAAACAAAAGACACCCATTTCTGGATGTCTTTTGTTATTTTATTTTTTTGCATTAGAAACTTTTTTGGACGGCTCTTGAAGCTTGAAAGATTCTTTTATGCGCGCCTCTACGCTGTCCATGGTCTGGAAACCAGTAAATACATCATCATCTATAACCAACGCAGGGAGCTTGGTATCTTGTATTTTATAAATGTTCAACATTGCTTTCACGGCCGACAAATCAGTACTAAAATCAAAAGAGTAAACGCGAAGCTCCGGGTATTTCTCACGAAGAGTCGAGAGCACTATACCCTGCTTTTGACATTCACTGCAATTTTCAGCGGTAGTATAAAAATAAAGTATAAATGCTGATTTTACTCCGCAACGAGAAGATATTTTTTTCATCAAAAGATAATCTTTTATCTCGAGCAAAGAATAATATTTTTTTAGATAAGTGACCTCATCAGAATTACCCAAGTTATCCTGTCCCCATTCTAGTTTGTGCCCCAAATCTTCCAATTCGCTGGAAAGAACTTCATCCGAGACATTCTTGCAAGAAAGCTCAGAGAGAAGCGAAAATTGAGTTTCAGAAGAAAGTATATCAACAGAAATTTTATCTTGAATACTTTTTAGCTGATTTATTTTTTTTGAATTAATATATCCGGAAAGAACAAAAGCAGACACGAAAAGAATCGCGGTTATAAGAAATGTTAAAAGATATTTTTTCCAATCGGGTTTTTGCATATAATTATTTCCAGGCTGGCTGTTTAGATATAGCCGTATTAACTACAGCTTTTACAAGCCAAAATGGCGCTATTAAACTGTATATAAAAATATAATAAATAATGGATGGAGAAAAGCGAGCCTTGCCTTCAGACATTTTTCTTCCCATTAAGATTGAAAAAATAACCAATGCATAAATAATACACATTATGAAAAGCAGTGCCTTGGACCCTATGTAAAATAAACTAAAATGAGAAGGCACGGAGACTAAATTATTCACACCGACGACACTGGCAGCCTCAGCTTTCTGATAAATAAAATTACCTATTACATAGAAAAAATTACCAAAAAGAACCAGTACCGCGAAAATATCGAGGACTCCCGCCGGCAACGTAAACAGAGCAAAGTGACCGTATTTTTTACGAAAAAGAACATCGCGATAATCTATAGTATTGTTTATAAAACCGTAAATCCAACGCAGGCGCTGTTTGTAAAGCTTCCAGACGGAACTAGGCGCTGAAGTATAAGCAAATGCATCGTGACACTGTTCTATTTTTAATCCATTTGTTTGCATTCGATAAGCTATCTCCATATCCTCTGTATTGTGAGCCTTTCGATACATTCCTATTTTCTCAAATACTTCCCTTCTATATACTGAAAATGGTCCAGGGGTAACATGAATTCCTCCGATGAGTCCAAGCATTTTTTTAACATAAACAGATAAATCATATTCAGCTTTTTGAGCCTTGCGGATAATATTATCCGGCTCACGCACGATGATCGACGGTGAAACGGCCATTACTTTTGGATCAGAAAAATATGGAATCATTCTTTTTAAAGCTTGCGGATGCACAGAAGAATCAGCATCGAGACAAGCCACGAAATCACTCGAAGAATTTTCTATACCGAGATTAAGAGCAGTATGTTTTCCGCCATTTTCTTTTTTTATAATTTCCAAATTTGGAACAGAAGAAAATTTATGCATTGCAGAAAAAGTACCGTCACTAGAACCGTCATCTATTAACTTTATAAAAATTTTATCTTTAGGATAATCAAGCGCCAATATAGACTCTACTGTACCTGCAATCGTAGACTCTTCGTTATAACAAGGAACCATAACAGTAATAGAAGGATATTCTAAAATTTCAGCAAAAATACGACGAATGCTTTTCCTGCCCTCAAAAAACGTGATCAAGAAAAAAATCTGCACAAAAACAGCAATAAAAGAGAACACATATATAGCTACCTCAAAAACTTGATGCATCCCCACATTATAGCAAAAATAGGGCTAAAAGGCAAAGAGCCCCCGGCGTATGCCGGGGGCTCTTTTAAACCTTAAATTACATCTTTCCTTCCATTCCCATGCCTCCCATCTTTTCATCTGGAGCGCAAGTACCACCCATACACTTGTGACAGTGACAACCGAAGATTTTCATCACAGCTGCGACACCAACAAGAACATAGACAACTCCTTCAACCATTGGCCAAGAACCCAAAAGCATGTGAACTACGTTCCAAGCTTCCATCTTGCCCATAAGCATTCCCAAACCAACCAAACCCCAGTTGATACCTCCGACGACTACTAATACTTTAGCAATCATAGACATTGTACAACCCTTTCCTCCACATTTTGAATCACACATAATATTTTATAAAAAATTAATTAATAATTGTTAATAATATTCCCACCTGAACGACTTAGGCAGGCAACTTCCTTCTTATATTGTATCATACTAATAAATTATGATACAATAATAGTTATTAACATATTAAAAATTAACGTAAAAAATTAAATGGAAGAAAATAAAATTGAGCACGAACACCACCACAAAAAGCCTTTAAATATGGCTTGGGCTATAGTTATTGCCGGGGCTTTGATCGCCGGAGCAATACTAATAAAAGGTTCCATAAAAACACCAATGGAAGATATTTCAAATAACAAGATTCAAGTTAATCACGAAGAACTCAAACCAGTTTCAACAGAGGACAGAATGCTTGGAAATAAAAATGCAAAAATTACCATGATCGCTTATGAAGATTTTCAATGTCCCTTCTGTGGAAAATTTTTCCGAGAAGCAGAAACTGATTTGAGAAATAAGTATGTAAAAAATGGTAGTGTAAATTTTATCTACCGAGATTTTGCCTTCCTTGGTGAAGAATCGACCAAGGCCGGAGAAGCTGCATTGTGCGCAAATGATCAAGGAAAATTCTGGGAATATCATGATTATCTTTTCACTCACCAAAATGGCGAAAACAAAGGTAGCTTTGCGAATCCATATTTAAAATCTTTTGCAAAAGAACTCGGATTGAATCAAAATGATTTCGATAAATGTCTCGATTCTGAAAAATATGCCAAGACAATAGCAGACTCTACAGAAGAAGGAGGAAACGCAGGAGTACGAGGCACACCAAAAGCATTTATCTTAAAAGATGGAAAACTAGTAGACACTATAGATGGCGCCGAACCATCCGCAATGGTAATGGATAAAATCGAGAAGGCTTTGAAATAAAAATTAAAAACCCCACACTGTGTGGGGTTTTTAATTTTAGTCAAAGTAGTGTTTTAGGCGCGAAATTTTATCATGCTGGCGGAGTTTGTCGTGGACTTTTGCTTCAATTTGACGAATACGTTCACGAGTAACACCGAACTCTTCCCCCACTCGCTCGAGTGTGTGTTGAATTCCATCCATCAAGCCATAACGCATTTCAAGAATTTTTTTCTCTTTTGGATTCAACTCATCGAGAACTTCGCGAATTTGATCGGAAAGAATTCTGCGAGAAGATTCTTGATCAGGGCGTAAAATTTTGTCATCGGGAATAAAGTTTTCCAAAGTTGATTTATCGTCGTCATCTCCTACTGGTTGTTCCAAAGAAATAGTTTCTTGAGAAATATTTTCTATTACGTGAATTTTTTCTACAGGCAAACCCATCTCAGTAGCTATCTCTTCCGCCAAAGGCTCACGGCCCAAGTCTTGTGAAAGTCGGCGGTGAGTTTGTTTGTATTTGGAAATAGTTTCTACCATGTGCACCGGAATACGAATAGTTCGGCTTTGATCGGCGAGTGCACGAGTGATGGACTGACGAATCCACCAAGTAGCATAAGTTGAGAATTTATAACCTTTTGTCCAGTCAAATTTTTCCACAGCTTTAAACAAGCCAAGATTCCCTTCTTGAATCAAATCAAGCAATGTCAGGTCAGCACTTCGTCCCACATATTTTTTAGCAATAGAAACAACTAAACGCAAGTTCGCACGAGCGAGCAAGTTCTTCGCCTCTTCATCACCCTGCTCGATTCTTTTCGCTAAATCTTTTTCATCACTGGCATGGATCAAGGAATACTGACCGATCTCTTTTAGATACATTTGAATAGAATCATGCATGGTTGATTTATTCAAATTCGCATCAGTAAGGTCTGCGTCCAAATTGAGCAAATTCCCACCTTCAAGCACATCAATACCCGCTACAGAAAACTGCTCATATAGCTCATCTAAAAATAAAATATTATTTTCAATATCCGGGAAAGTTTTTAAAATCTCATCATAAGTAATAAACCCTCTCTTGCGCCCTTTTTCTATCAAAGCATTGGAAAGCTTCTTTAAATCATCAGCCTTTTTCTCCGCTACTGTCATTTTCTTCGCAACTTCCTTTTTGACAACTACCTTTTTTGGCTTAACTACTTTCTTTGTAACTTTCTTTATTTTTGTTATAACTTTCTTTTTAGCTACTTTCTTTGGTTGAGATTTTTTTACTTTCTTTATAATTTTCTTTATTTTTGTTTTTACTTTTGTTTTTTTCATAAATTTATTTTTATTTTTTAATGCGACTGTTTTTAATACTTTCTTTTTTCTTATTTATTTCATTTATTTCATTTAAAATCTGTATTTCTTTTTCTTTATCTTTAACCTGACCTAATTCTCTCATTTTTTTCGCCAATTCTTCGTTTAAGTTTTCTTCTTCAAAACCAATTAGCATTTCTTCGGTATCTTTCAATAAATTCTGATTATTTGTATAAAAAACTTCTGCTTCATAAACTAAATCTTCTTTTGTATTTTCATATTTTACCAAACTTTTTTCCAACTTTTTAAAAATATTTTCATAATCTACCACAGGATCCGTCAATGACTTTTGCCAAAATGCTATTCCTAAAAGTCTGCGTTCTATGTAATCTTTTCTGAAAATCTTACTCTCGGATTCTTTCATTTCTTCTATTACTTTTTTATCAAATTTTAACTCTTGTTCAACTTTTTTCAAATCATCTCTCAGTGCTTGCTCGGGAATTTGAGAACTATCACTTATTTTTTTTATAAAATGCATTTGCTCTATTGAACTTTCCAATGAAGCCACATAAGGCAAAATTTTATCTTTTATTTCTCTACCCGCTTTACGCATATCTTCTCCGGAACTTTTTAATACTTTATCCAGTAAAAACTCTATAATATGTTTTGAATTTCTAATGGCTACCCTCCATGCTTCCGGACCTTCTTTTACTATCAAATCTGCCGGATCTACGCCTTCAGGCATCGAAGCGGACTTCACATCCATACCGAGCGATAATGCTATTTTACCGGCCCTACCTGCGGCCGAAAGCCCTGCTTTGTCGGCATCAAATGCCAGTACAATATTGTCCGAAAGTCTGCGAACCAATCCCAAATTTGAAACTGCATTTTCTTTGGAAACTTCCGAATCCGAAAGAGCTGTCCCCGAAGACGCTACGGTATTTCGAAATCCTGCTTGATGCGAAAGAACCAAATCCATCTGTCCTTCAACTAAAATGGAAAAATTATTCTTGCGAATAGAATCTTTAGCTTTGTCGAGCCCGTAAAGAACATAAGACTTGCTGAATATCGGTGTGTCAGGACTGTTTAAATATTTTGCTGACTTACCATCATACTCAAAAATTCTTCCGGAAAAAGCTATCACCCTCCCGCTGGAATCAGAAATCGGAAACATAATTCTTCCACGAAATCTATCATACATTGCTTTTGTTTTATCATCAGGATGTTTTGCAAGACCAGCAAGCTCAATATCTTTATCAGAAAAATTTTTATTTTTCAAATAATTATAAAGCTCACGCCAATCATTTTTCGCAAAACCAATTCTGAAATCTTTTATACTTTCATCTTTCAATCCCCTGTTTTTCAAGTACTCCAAAATATTTTTATTATCTTTATTTTCTAAAAGATTTTTTGAAAAATACTTTGTGGACTCTTCCATCACGCGATACAATTTTTCTTTCTCACTTTCTTCTTCTTTGTTGTATGACTCCAAAGGCACGCCGGCACGCTCTGCGAGAAGCTTCAGCGCGCCCTTAAAATCAAGCCCTTCGAATTCTTCAATGAAGGTAAAAATATCTCCCTTGGCAGAACAGCCAAAACAATAGTAACTCCCCCGATCAGGCGAAACATAAAATGAAGCCGTCTTTTCATTGTGAAAAGGACATCGGGCTTTAAAATTTGCGCCCGACTTCTCCAATTTTATGTAAGAAGAGACTATGTCTTCGATTGAAAGTCTCTCCTTTATTTTTTGAACAGGAGAGTTCATCATATTTTTTATTCTACTACTGCTTTATTTTTATTAAAGCCTGTTCCTACTGGAATCAATCTTCCGATAATTACATTTTCTTTTAGTCCTCGAAGCGAATCAACTCCGCCCTTGATAGCATTTTCAATAAGGACGCGGTTAGTGTTTTGGAATGAAGCCGCAGACAACCAGCTCTTTGTACGTAGGGAAACTTCAGTAATACCGAGCGCGATAATTTCCGCTTTTGCTTCCTTGCCCTCTATTTTACTAACTCTAATATTTTCTTCGATTAAAGCTGTATTTTCAACGATGTCTCCCGCTGAGAAATTAGTCTCACCCGCGTCTTTTATTTTTCTTCGTGAGAACATCTGACGAATGATTATTTCCGTGTGCTTTCTGGAAATAGAAGCACTCTGAAGTTCGTAAACTTTATTTATTTCTCGGATAATATATTCTTCAGCTTGTTCTTTGCTTCCGAATTTAAATATTTCTGCAATATCTGCGGAACCGTCAGTAAGAAGTTCACCTTTCTTTACAGTATCCCCTGCTTTTACCAATGGCATTCTGCGATATGGAGCGATGTATTCTATTTCATTGTCTTTTCCATCAAGTTTCGAATCAGAAAGAACTTTAATTATTTTTTCTTTTCCATCTTTATCTTTTACTTCGATAACTTCACCATCAGTCTCTGAAACTACTGCAGGATTTTTTGGAATTCTTCTTTCAAAAATTTCTTCAATACGAGGTAAACCTGTCGTGATGTCCACACCCGCGACACCTCCGGCGTGGAATGTTCGAAGTGTCAGCTGTGTACCAGGCTCACCGATAGCTTGCGCAGCGATGATACCGACTGCTTCACCCAAATTCACCAAGTGATTTCTTCCAAGGTCGAGACCGTAACACATCTGACAAAGACCGTGAACTGTTTTACAAGTAAGTGGAGAACGCACGAATGCTTCTGTGTATCCTGCCTTTTCAATAACTTGCGCTTCTTCTTTGGTAATCAAAAATCCTTTATGATAAGCCGTCTTGCCATCTTTGTCTTTCAAGTCACCTGCTAGTACGCGCCCTCGAAGATTTTTTGAGAAAGCAATTTCAATACCGGAAATATTTTCCTTCATAACAATTTTACCTTCTTTTGTTCCGCAATCTTCTTCGGTGATCACCACATCCTGAGCAACGTCCACCAATCTACGAGTCAAATATCCAGCCTTTGCAGTGTTAAGAGCAGTATCCGATGCACCTTTTCGGGCACCGTGAGTCGTCACGAAATATTCGATAGGAGAAAGCCCTTCTTGATAAGAAGGAATAATCGGGAATTCCACAGTGCGTCCTTGGTTGTTTTGAATAAGACCCTTCATTCCTGTCATCTGAGACAAAGATGTCATGTTTCCTCTGGCACCAGAAGTGAACAAGTCATAAGTAGAACCATTTTTGTCGAGAGTTTGAGGCAAAACTTTTTCTAATTCCTTTTTTGCATGCGTCCATATTTCAATAATCTTTTGATATTTTTCTTCATCAGAAAGAAGACCGTCCTGCCATTGAGAAATTACTTCTTCTTCTAATTTTTTACCCTCTGCAATAATTTTAGGTTTTTCTACGGGAACCTTCACATTGTCTAATCCCCAAGTTGTTCCTGAAATTGTAGAATATTTGAATCCGAATTCTTTTATTTTATCGAGAATGCGTGGAGTCTGATCTATGCCGTATTGCATGATAAGTTCATCAACCAAAGAAGAGACTCTCTTTTGAGTTATCTCGTCATTGATGTAAATAAAATCATTCGGCAAAATGCTATTAAAGAGAAGGCGTCCGACAGAAGTATCAAAAAGTTGTTGATTAAATTTCTTGTACTTAACAGTGTCTGTAGCCATAACTTTTATTTTTGCTCTTAAGGATACCACTCCATATTCGTATGCGGTCACAGCGGCATTTGGACTTGAGAAATATTTCCCCTCGCCCATTTCACCATCAACATCTTTCGTCATCCAATAAGCTCCAAGCACCATATCCATACGAGGGTTTGCGATAGGTTCACCATTTTGAGGTTTCAACAAGTTTTTATTCGCAGCCATCAATTCTTTTGCTTCCCATTGCGCTTCTTCGGAAAGAGGAACATATACTGCCATCTGGTCACCGTCGAAGTCAGCGTTGAAAGCCTGACAAACAAGAGGGTGCACTTGGATAGCATTTCCTTCGATTAGGATAGGATTAAAAGCTTGGATACCTAAACGGTGCAAAGTCGGCGCACGGTTCAGAAGAACGTATTTTCCTAAAATAACTTCTTCGAGCATGGCCCAGACTTCTGGAGTTCTTTCTTCGATGAGCTTGTTTGCTCCGCGAATATTGAATGCAAGTTCTGCCAATAAAATTTTAGAAATTACGAAAGGTTTGAAAAGCTCCAATGCCATGTGTTTAGGCAATCCACATTGATTAAGCTTGAGCTGAGGACCGACGACGATAACAGAACGTCCGGAATAGTCCACACGCTTACCGAGCAAGTTCTGACGGAATAAACCTTGTTTTGATTTCAAGTTATCAGACAAAGATTTCAATGCTCTTTTTTGTGATTGACTCATCGCGACTGTATCATTTTGTTTTGCGATAGAGTTATCTATCAAAGCATCCACTGCTTCTTGAATTATTCTTTTTTCGTTTCTTAGAATAACATCCGGAGCATTTATTTCTTTCAATTTTCTCAAACGATTATTTCTGTTTATAACTCGGCGATAAAGATCATTCAAATCAGATGTCGCATGACGTCCTCCATCAAGGGCAACCATCGGGCGCAGAACTGGTGGTATAACAGGGATAACAGTCAAAAACATCCATTCTGGGCGGACTTTCGAATACATCATAGCGCGAATAAGAGAAAGTCTTTTTTGCATTTTTTCTTTTTCCGCAGTGCTTGCTTTTTCGAGCATCGCTTCGGTATGCATTTTTAATTTATTCAAATCCAAATTTTTGAAAATCGAATAAATAGCTTCTGCTCCGATATTTGCTTCAAAACAAGTTCCATACTTCAAAGAATAATGATGAAAAGAAATTTCATTCAAAACTTTTCCTTCGTATATTTCACCGATTTCTTTTTTGGTAGTTGTCAAAAGATTTTTTAATTTCTCTCGAGTGTCTTCGTCAGCGGCATTTTTTACTTTGGCTTTGTATTCTTTGTCCAAATTTTGCAAAATATCTTCTTTTTCTTCTTCGTGCACTTTTGTCACGATATATCCGGCAAAGTAAATTACCTTTTCCAAATCAGAAACAGAAATATTCAACAAAATGCTCATTCGTGAAGGTACTCCACGCAAGAACCAAATATGCGCTACTGGTGTAGCGAGTTCTATATGCCCCATTCTCTCACGGCGAACAATACTGCGTGTCACTTCGACTCCGCATTTCTCACAGATGATATCTTTATAACGAATTCGGCGATATTTTCCACAATAACATTCATAATCTTTTTCCGGACCGAATATTTTCTCGTCGAAAAGACCTCCGCGTTCACTGCGACCCGTACGATAGTTTATCGTTTCAGGCTTGGTGATTTCTCCATAAGACCATTCTTTTATTTGCTCAGGTGATGCGAGCTTGAGCGTAATTTGATCAAAATCAGTTGTGTTTAATGTTTTCATAATTTTTTTATATTATTTATTAATTAGATTTATTAGATTTGTCCAAACTTACGTCCATAGCAAGACCTCGCAAATAATTTAGCATCACATTAAATGACGCAGGAGAATTTGGTTGCTTGATGGTTTCGTTTTTGATAATAGAATCGAAAGTCGACGAACGACCTGCTATGTCGTCAGACTTTATTGTAAGCATTTCTCGTAATGCATAAGCAGCACCATAACCTTCGAGCGCCCAGACTTCCATTTCTCCGAATCTCTGTCCTCCGCCTTGAGCTTTACCTCCGAGCGGTTGTTGAGTGATGAGCGAGTAGGGACCAATCGAACGCATGTGTATCTTGTCTTCCACCATGTGGTGCAGTTTCAACATATACATATATCCGACAGCAATATCTTGTTCAAAAGAATCTCCGGTGCGTCCATCAAAAAGTTTTACCTTGCCATTTTCCGGCAATCCGGCTTTGACTAATTCTTCTTTTATTTCTTCATTTGTAGCACTCAAAAATGGTGGAACTATTGCTTGATAACCCAAAGTGTTTGCAGCCATACCCAAATGCATTTCCAAAATCTGCCCCAAGTTCATACGAGAAGGAACACCGAGCGGTGAAAGAATAATATCTATCGGTGTACCATCTGCCATGTAAGGCATATCTTCTTCCGGTAAAATAGTAGAGATAACACCTTTGTTTCCGTGTCTTCCTGCGAGCTTGTCTCCGACAGAAATATTTCTAATCTGAGCTACTTCTATAACTATTTTTTTAATTATTCCCGCTTCCAATGAATGACCGAGGTCTCTGGAGAAAATCTTTACGCCTATGATGCGTCCTCTTTTTCCGTATTCCATTCGGAGTGATGCGTCTTTTACATCACGAGCTTTTTCAGCAAAGATAGAACGGAGCAATCTTTCTTCCGGAGTTAGTTCTGTCTCCCCTTTTGGAGTAATTTTTCCAACCAAAATATCATTCTCACGGACTTCCGCTCCGACACGCACGATGCCGTCTTCATCCAAATCTTTTAATTTCAATTCTCCGACATTCGGAATATCACGAGTAGTTATTTCGGGCCCGAGCTTTGTGTCACGAACAACACAAATAAATTCTTCGACATAAATAGAAGTGAATTTACTTTTCTTTACCAATCTTTCAGAAACAATTATAGCATCTTCATAGTTTGATCCGGACCAAGACAAAAACGCAACAAAAATATTTTGTCCGAGTGCAATCTGTCCATCTACTGTACTGGAAGTATCAGCCAATACTTCGCCCTTTTTAACTTTATCACCGACATTTACCGCTGGGCGCTGGTGAAAAGCAGAGAAATTATTATTTCTCAAAAAGCTTACGAGGTTGTATGTTTTATCTTTTTCTGATTTCCCTTTTACTGTTATTTTTTTCGCATCAACATATGACACAGTACCTTCTTCTTCTGATATCACTAAACGTCCTGAATCTCGAGATGCTAATTCCTCAATACCTGTCGCGACCAATGCCGCCTCAGGCAATACGCAAGGAACTGCTTGCTTCTGCATATTACTTCCCATGAGTGCTCTGTTTGCATCATTGTGTTCCAAGAAAGGCACCATCGATGTGGCGATAGAGAAAGCTTGGTTTGTAGCAACGTCTATAAAATCAACTTCTTCACGCGCTATCATACCCGGCTGAGTTTTCACGCGAGCCGCTACTTTTGCTTCTGTTATTTTTCCATCTTCATCATAGGCAACTCCGGCATGCGCTATGTTATATTTTTCTTCTTCGAGAGCGTTCAAGTATTGTATTTCAGCAGTGATCTTTCCATTTTTAACTTTTATATAAGGAGTTTCAATTATTCCAAAATCGTTTATTTTAGCATAAGTCGCCATGTGTAAAATAAGACCGATGTTCGGACCTTCCGGTGTATGAATAGGACAAACTCTACCATAGTGCGAAGGGTGCACGTCACGGACTTCGAGTCCTGCGCGTTCACGAGTGAGACCGCCGGGCCCAAGAGCTGAAAGAGTTCTTAAGTGCTCCATTTCATAAAGGACATTTTCCTGCGCCATGAATTGTGAGAGTTGGTTTGTAGTGAAGAATTCTTTTATGCGAGCTTGGAGCGGGCGTTGATTTATTATTTGTATCGGCATAGCAGTATCAGTATCGATAGTGGACATTCTGTCTTGAATATTTCTCTTGATTTGCATCATACCTGTGCGGACTTTTTGCTGGAGCATTTCACCGACAAAACGCACACGTCTCTGACCCAAATGATCTATGTCGTCTGCCTTTGCACCTGGAGTATTATTTAAATCAATAATATTTTTCAATACAGTTACCAAGTCTTCTTTGGAAATAGTCCTGCGAGCAAGTTCTGCTTCTTCTGTGGATTTTTCAAAACGATTATTAAAACGAAAACGTCCGACAGGAGAAAGGTCATACCTCTCAGGAGTAAAAAGAGAATTTATAAATTCTTTCGCATTATCCGGAGTAGCCATGTCGCCATCTCGAAGACGTTTATAGATATCAATGTATGAATCACTCAAAGTCTTTGCCGTATCTTTTGCAAGGGATGCCTTTATGGCTTCTTCCAATGCCGGTGTACCGCTAAAAGCTTTCATTATTTCTTCATTAGTGGAGAAGCCCATAACTCGTAGCAATGCTGTTGCCGGGAATTTTCTTTTTTTGTCTATACGCACATAAATAGCTCCGTCAGATTCGGATTCTATTTCTATCCAAACTCCACGAGCCGGTATCATCTTTGCGCCGAAATATCTTTTTCCTTTACTTTCGGATTCTGTAAAGAATACTCCGAAACTTCGTGCGAGCTGTGGCACGATGACACGCTCGACTCCATTGATGATGAAAGTTCCATGCGCCGTCATCAAAGGCATTTCGGACATGAAAATTTCTTGTTCTTTTACAGTTCCCAATGCTTTATTTGTGAGCTTCACACGCGCTTTCAAAAGTCCTTCATAAGAAAGCTTGTTTACCTTTGCATGATTCTCGTCGCACTTCGCTTCACCTAGAGAGAAAGATGTGAACTCGAGTTGAAACTTTTTTCCGGAATAATCCATTATCGGAGAAAATTCTTTAAAAACTTCTCCTATGCCTTTTTCCACCAACCATTTAAAAGACCTGACTTGAGGTTCTATTAAATTCGGGAACGGTATCAAAGGCTTCTTGTACCTAGAGAAAACTTTCTTCGGACGCTTCGTTGTTGTGTGCATTTTTATAAAATGCCAAAAAACAATAGTGAAATTAGAGCAAAAAAAGCAAAAGAAAAGCTAAAAAGCTTTTTTTAATCTTTTAAACTATATGTAATTCGGACGATATTAATACTATTAAAAACCTAATAATAAATACAATATTGGAGTACATCCGAAACTCAATCTACCAATAAATCAAGTATACTCCTTTCTGGAAAAAAGTCAAATTTCTATATCTAACTTTAAACCTTCTATCTTTACACGCTTATCTGGATGATCTTTATTGTGAGCAATTATTACATCGCGAACCAAAGCAGTCTTTTCTGCAACCAACATTTTTAATATAAAAGGATCTTTCATTTTCAAAAACATATCATCGTATTCAGGTATAGCCGTTTTTTTACCGAGTAAAACATAATTACAAAACTGACTCTCATACGGCTTGCCTTCTCTGTTCGGCCTTCCTTTTATTATATAAAGGGAATCTTGGTCAATAATCATTTCGGCAGACTCTATTAATAAACTTTCAAGTGAATTACCTCGCGGTTTTTTAGAAAATTCTAACTTTAGAATTTCTCCATTTAAATTATCTCTTAAATGTAAGGGCTGTCTATGAATTTCTAAATCAACTGCTCTTTTAAAAGCATCTCCTGAATCTTTAGTGTGATTTTTATGAGAATGAGGAAAATCCCCCAATTTCTCTTTTAATTTTTCTTTACCAACATTCGCTAATTCATCTGAAGCTCTCCAGTCAGGATGAACAATATGAAGATACTTAAAATAATTATGTTGTAAGGGAACATTGTTCTGTGAAAGATGAAACGACCAATATAAAAGTTCGGCAAAATACTCCGGCGTGAGCTTAATATTCTCAAAATTTTTATTGTCTCCCGAAGAAGCAGGGTTTAAATTTGGATTTGGGAATGTCATATAGTAAATATACTAAAAAATAGAAATTTAAACAAATTAACAACGTAAGGAAATTTTTATTTTTTCTTATAAGCCTTACTTCTGTGATCTATATATTTAACAGTAATTATATTTCTATACCAATCCACTTGATAGAAAACACGCCAATCCCCTACTCGCAACTTAAAATAATCACGAAAGTCAGCAGTGAGAACCGTAGGTAAAACTCCGCTGAAATTTTTCTCAAGCCAATCAAGCTTTTCTAAAATACGCCTGCGAATAGATTTATCCAACATAGAAATATCCTTGTCTGCTTCCTCTGTAAATTCAACAGTCCATTCGGACATTTTATAAGTATTTTTTCTTAAGCTGACTAAGTGAGAGAGTTTTATTATTTTTAGAAGAATTAGATAATCTATTTTTTGCTTTAGTGCTCAATGCAAGACCAAAATCGGGATCATTGAAAACATCAAAAACTGCGCTTGAAACAAGAGCTTTGATTTGATTATTGACTTTTTTCATTACTAAAGTATTCATAATGAAAGTATATCACGTTTAAGAAAGTGAGCAAATTTTCTGCGTTAGGTCTTGCCTAACGCAAATCTTGAAAAGGAAATAAAAAAATAACCCCGGAATATTCCGAGGTGTTTTTAAAATACATTTTTTATTAGTTCATGCCAACTACAGTTCTTTCCTCTTTTGCCAAATAAGAATCCCATGCAAAAGACTTAGTAACACACACTATTGGTAAAAATGGTGCGCTTACTACCCTCAGAGCTTGATTAACATTTTCAATCAAACCCCTAAAGAAAGGATCTTGCTCTAAGGGGCTTAATACTCTCTGGATATCCTCTCCAGAACTCTTTTTAGCACTGAGAATAAGTAACAAATCTGCGAAAGAATCAATCGTGATCCCAATTTCCCTATAACATAAGGCTAAAATCTGTAACCCTTGAATATTACGGCCAACTGAGCCAGTCAGACTGCTGAACAATTCCTGGAAAACAACGGGTTGATTTTCGTTTTCCGCTTCTTTTTTAAAAAGCTTACAAAGAGCAATGTCATAGCCATTTTCGTTGATTTCACAGGCAAGCCTAGTGAGTTTTTGAATTGCTAATATTTTTTTTATGAAATCATTTTCAGATTCCAAAAAATCTTTTTTCGCTGCCTCAAAGGAGGTAAAATAGTTAATAGGTTGCATAATATGTTTAAGTAAAAAAAATTGAACGAATTTAGCTCGAAATTCCAATACGTACTGAAATACCAAACTAAACTCATTCAACCAATTAAATACTTATTTCAAATAACTAAAACCACAAATAACTTATCATGGGATATCCAAACCGTCAAGCATTTTCTGCCGAAGCAAGGCTTAGGCAGTTTTTTTATATGATGTTTAAATTCAAACCTTTTATTTTTTCCTTATTTTCCATGCACGCGTTGTAGCCTTTTGTAAATTGTTTTTTGAGGAATTTTTCAGAATTATTTATTATAGAAAAATTAAGTTTTGTGTCATTTTTTATATATAAGATATTGTGGTGTTTTGGAAAATACGGCTTCTTAGCTCCTAGTAATTTTTGCACCCAAGTATTTTTGCCATTCTCAATAATTATAAGACAATCATAAACATGCAAATCAATATCATTTTCCAAAAAACGCACTCCTGAAGAATGTATAGAGTCTTCATAAATTTCATTCCCAACTTTTACTCCCCGATTACAAATATACGGAATTGATTTTGTCGCTCGCAAAACTTCAAAAATATCAAACTTATTCCAATCATCAAAAAAAGTTACCAAACCGTCTTTTTTCTTTGTCGCAGCTATGATGCATTTCGTTTTAGATTTTTTTAATTTTTCTACATCAAGCGGTTCTAATTTTTTAAAAATAACATCAATTAAATAATCGATATTCATTATTCGATTAAACCTCAGCTTATTAATTAACAACTTAGACGCGACATGATTTGTCCATATTCTTTCAGTTTCATCGAATTGTCTTGCACAAAAATACGCTGCTGTGCCTGCACTACCAGATCCAGCAATAACAACATCCGGTGCTAGCCCAAGCTCACGCCCAAGGGCAACAGCAAAACCTCCGCCAAAAGCGCAATCGCATCCCCCGCCCGATAAAATAAGTGCTGTTTTCATTTTTAATCTGTTAAGTATAACAAAAATTTAAAAAAACTGAAATAAATGCTATAATAAAAAGATGGATTCAGAATATAAAAAAGTGGCTTTGGAATTGGCAAAAGAAGCGGGTGAAATTATGCGCAAGAATTTTATGATGGGTATGAAAAAGGAATGGAAAGAAGACCATTCGCCGGTAACAGAGACTGATACAGCTATCAACGAAATCGTGGTAAAAAAAATCACCGAGCATTTCCCTACCCACAGCATCCTTTCCGAAGAGGCGGAAGATATCTTACAAAAAAGTGAATACGCTTGGATTTGCGACCCTGTGGACGGCACGCATAATTTCGCACACGGCATACCTACATCGGCTTTTGCTTTAGCATTAGTGCAAGATGGCATTCCGATACTCGGCGTTATTTGTGACCCATTTTTAAATAGAATTTATTTCGCAGAAAAAGGCAAAGGCGCGACACTAAACGGCGAAACAATAAAAGTTTCTGCTTCCCCTAGCGTTCAAAAAACAGTCATCGGCATAGGCAAATGGTCTGCAGGGGTTATCAATCTTTTCCCCGTCGGTGAAGCATTGCGTGAACGCGGTGTGCGTTTAGTGACCGGACTTTCGATAGATTACATGGGCGCATTGGTAGGCGCGGGAGAATTCTCGGCAATTCTATTCGGAGGCAAAGACCCGCACGATACGGCAGCTATTCAAATAATAGTCGAAGAAGCCGGCGGAAAAGCCACCGACCTTTTTGGACAAAATACTCGTTATGACCAAAAAGTCGCCGGACAGCTCGCCTCAAACGGACTCGTGCACGATGAAATTTTAGAAGTTATAAAAAAATACGGAATAAAAGTTTAGGAATTATTTTTCTTCCACTCATCTATGAGTTTGTGATTACCAGAAAGTAAAACTTTCGGCACTTTGTAATTTTTGTTTTTGTATTTTAAAATTTCCGGTCTCGTATAAACTTCACTGCTCGAAATTCTTTCTTCTTCAAGTGATTCATATTTACCTAAAACTCCGGGAATTTGTCGGGAAATGCAATCTACTAAAACCATTGCTGGCAATTCCCCGCCGGTCAAAACATAATCCCCGATTGAAAACTTCTTAGTCTTCAAAATTTTATCCACTCGCGCATCTATACCTTCATACCTACCACAAATTAAAATAACGTCCGTATATTTTTTTGAAATATTTTTTGCCACACTTGTAGTAAATTTTTCTGCAGATGGAATAAAATTAACAGTTAAAATTTTACTTTTTTTATTTTTTATTTTTGAAAGTGCTTTGGTGACAGCAAGCAAGATAGGCTCTGCCCTCATCACCATACCCGGACCTCCGCCGTAAGGCTTATCATCAACAGGTTTATAATTATTCTTTGGAGCTTTTATAAAATCTCGCGGGTTATAAAACTTCACAGAAATATTTTTATTCTCTATCGCCCGCCCGACAATAGACTCTTTTAAATAAGAATCAAATGCCTCGGGGAAAATTGTGATTATATGAAAACGCATAATTAGGTTATAGGTTCTAGTTTATAGGTTCTAGTAAAAAAAGCAAACAAAAAACCCGAGACATCTCGAGTTTTTCGCCAGAAACTAGTACCTAGGCACTAGCAACTAATTTTTATATTCCTTTCAAATCTTCCATTGCTTGGTCTACTGTTCTTGTTGAACTCATAGAGCTCGCAGGCCTCTCTGGTCTTGTAGACCCTTCCGGCTCGTTGATCTTTAAATTCACGCGAGCGTTATTCTTCATTCCGATAACTCGGAGAAGAGTGCGGATGGCCTTTGCAGTGTTACCCATTCTTCCGATGATCTTGCCCATATCGGCAGGATTCACAGTAAGAGAAATGAGCACGCCCATTTCATCGACAGCACGATCGATTTTCACATCGTTCGGATTATCAACAAGAGCTTTTACTACATATTCAAGAAATACCTTATCAGCGTCTTGCATAGTGTTTCAGCGTATCTATTTTTAATGTTTGCAGCGTACGACTAAATAACTGCTCATAGAATTATATCCGAGTAAAGTATTTTTTGCAAACTATTTCTTAGCCTTTAATTCTTTTCTTTTTAGAGTAGGTTTTCTTTTTGGCAAAACATTTACTTTCTTGCCTTCGATAACTTTTTGGTGAACTAGGAAATTATGCATTGTGTCAGAAAGCTTTGCGCCTTTTGACATCCAGTATTGTATTCTTTCAGCTTTAAAATTAGTCTCCCCTGCCTTTGGATTGTAGGTACCGACTATCTCCAAAAATCTTCCGCTCTTTGTACTGTTCTTGGAATCAGTCAAAACCGCCCGAAAAGCCGGATCGTTCTTTCTGCCTATTCTCTGTAACCTTATTTTTAACATAGAATGAGTTTAGCATATTATTTATAAAATGCAACAAAATAATGAAAATATGCTATATTAAGAATATGAAAAAGGAAAATAAACATAAGCATAATACACTGGAAGGCATTATATCTATTACCTCAAAAGGCACAGGGTATGTCAAAATTGACGGCACAAAGACCAAAAATGGTGAAGATCCGGAAATAGACTATAAGCATCTAAAGACTGCCCTGCATGGCGACACTGTGCAGATAATTTTGCATCCAAAGGGTAAAGGCAGACAATCAGCCGAAGTTGTAAAAATAATCTCTCGCGCAAAGATTGGCTTCGCGGGAGTTTTAGAAAAAGAAAATTCGATGTTTTTCTTGAAACCGGACGACACAAAAATGTACACGGATATTTTAATTCATGATAAAAATCTAAATGGAGCAAAAATAGGACAAAAAGTTTTTGTTGAAATAACTTCTTGGCAAGATCCACGCAAAGCACCCGAAGGAAAAGTCGTAAAAATTTTAGGACGTCCTGGCGATAATAATGTGGAAATGCATGCGATAGCTTTGGAAAAAGGTTTCGCAGCGGAACTACCAAATAAAGTAAATACTGAAGCGGAAAAAATAAAACAACAAGGAATTTCAGAAAAAGATTTTGTCGGCAGACGTGATTTTCGAAAAATTTTAACTTTCACTATTGACCCGAGCGATGCAAAAGATTTCGATGATGCTATTTCTTTTTTAGAATTAGCTGGTGGAGATGTTGAAGTCGGCGTACACATAGCCGATGTCTCGCATTATGTAAAAATAGGCAGTGAGCTCGATGAAGAAGCACGTGAACGTGGAACTTCTGTTTACCTCGTAGACCGCACGATACCGATGCTTCCGGAAATTCTTTCAAATGATTTATGTTCCTTAGTGCCAAACAAAGACCGCCTCACTATGAGCGCTGTATTCACACTAGATAAAAACGCTCAAGTAAAAAATGAGTGGTTTGGACGCACTGTGATACATTCTAAAAAAAGATTCAGCTATGAAGACGCAGAAGAATCAATAAAAAAATCCACGGCGCCTCTGCATAAAGAACTTTTAATTTTAAATAACCTAGCGAAACTTTTAACAAAAGAAAGATTCGCCAAGGGCGCAATGTCTCTCGAACAAGAAGAAGTAAAATTCGTCCTCGATGAAAAAGGCGTACCGATAAAAGTTATCAAAAAAGAACGCGGAGATTCAAATAAATTGATCGAAGAATTTATGCTTTTAGCAAACAGAAAAGTCGCGGAAAAACTAGCAAAAGCTACAAAAAAAGAAGGCGTATTTGTGTATAGAATACATGATGAGCCATCGAAAGAAAAAATGGAGGACTTGGCTTTTTTCCTGCGAAGTTTAGGGCAAAAAGTATCATTGAAAAATGGAATTATTCCTTCATATGAAATGAATAACATTTTAAAAAATCTCACAGGTAAAGCCGAAAAGGATGCCGTGAGCAGAGCCATGATACGCTCTATGGCAAAAGCGATTTACTCTACAAAAAATATCGGACACTATGGACTCGCATTCGAATACTACACACACTTCACCTCCCCTATCAGGCGTTATCCGGATGTCATGGTGCATCGCTTACTCGCGGATTATTTGTCCGGTAAAAAAATAAGTCCGAATAAATTTGAAGAATATGAAAAACTTTCCCGTAAATCTTCTGACCAAGAAAAACGCGCATCAGATGCCGAACGCGCATCCATCAAATACAAACAGGTGGAATATATGTCTTCACGCATCGGCAAAACTTTCGAAGGTGTAATCAGTGGCATAACAGAATGGGGCGTATATGTGGAAGAATTGGAAACAAAATGCGAAGGGCTCGTCCGCGTGCGAGACCTCTCGGATGATTTTTATGTTTTCAATGAGAAAAAAATGGAACTCATCGGAGAAAAAAAGAAAAAAATATATAAACTCGGAGGCAAGGTCAAAATAAAAGTAAAGAGCGCCGACCTGGAAAAGAAAACAATAGATTATGTATTAATATAGTCATTTCAAAAATGGTTAAACGAGCAGCAAAAAAATTTCTATTTGTAATTATATCCTTAACCGTAGGACTAGCCTCCGCTTTTTTCATAACGCAAGCCATCGGATATTATAAAATATCAAAAGAAGGAAATACCCAAAATGAAGTCCCGAAAACACAACCGGCACCAATATCTGAAACAAAAACTCCTGAGCAGACAAGTTTTTATTTTCTAAAAGATCCAAAAATAGCGCCGAAGATTTCTGCTGATGCATACATAGTGGGTGACTTGGACACCGGTGAAATAATTTTAAAGAAAAAAGAAGAACAAAAATACCCTATCGCATCTGTTTCAAAACTTATGACGGCTCTCACCGCCACAGAACTGCCTGATGACAATGATGTGGCTGTTGTTTCCAAAAAAGCCCTTGCCACATACGGACAAAACGGCGCTTTTCATTTAAATGAAAAAATAAAGATAAGCGATATCCTCTACCCTCTTCTACTGGAATCTTCAAATGATGCCGCTGAAATAATAGCCGAACACTTTAATAGAGAAACTTTCCTGCAAAAAATGAATCAAGAAGCGCAAAGATTATCAATGCCTTCGACGTCCTTTGAAGACCCGAGCGGACTCTCGCCGAACAATCAATCCACCGCACGCGACCTATTTTCTCTCGCCGGATATTTAAAAAATAACGCGCCTAATGTTTTAAAAATAACTCAAAATAAAAGTTACAGCAATAAAAAACATTTCTGGTACAGCACCAATCAATTCCTAAGTGATGATGGATACCTGGGCGGTAAGAGCGGATACACCGACGAAGCTAAGCAAACGGTGATTTCAAATTTTTCCCTGCCTCTTTCTGAGTCCGGGAAAAGAAATGTAGCTATTGTCCTCCTCCGTACACCAGACCGCAAAAAAGACGTGGAAAGTATTTTAAAATTTGTGAAGAAAAATATTTATTACGGTGGTGAAATAGACGCAAAAAGTAATTGGGTAAAAACCAAAGAAGGCATGCCTGAATTTGCAGAACCTGACTATGTGAATTTAGCATTCTTGGGCGACATCATGCTCGACCGCGGAGTAAAAAGTTCCGTTCGCAAGAATTTCAACGGCGACTATTCCGCTCTTTTCCAAAACATGGGTGAACTTAATAAAAATGATATCGTCTTTGCAAATTTAGAAGGCCCAGCGTCAGACCAAGGAGAAGATAAACACAATTTATATTCTTTCAGAATGGATCCGGAAACTATACCCGCACTCAAGGGTGCTGGCATAGATGTACTTTCTATTTCAAACAATCATATCGGCGACTGGGGTCGTGAAGCTTTCGAAGACACACTTTCGCACTTAACAGAAAACGAAATTCTTTATTCGGGAGGCGGAGCAAATGAAAATAACGCAGAAATTCCTAAAATAATTGAAAAAAATGGTATGAAAATAGGCTATCTGGCATTCTCTGATAAAGGCCCAGAATGGTTGACTCCTACTGATACAGAATCTGGACTACTACTCACCACTAATCCGAATTTTGATAAAATAATTCAAAATGCTTCGAAACAAGTGGATAGTTTAGTGGTGTCATTTCATTTCGGTGAGGAATATCAAACAAAACATAATACTCGCCAAGAATACCTAGCGCATAAAGCCGTAGACGACGGTGCCAAACTCGTCATCGGCGCGCATCCGCATGTCGTGGAAGATTTTGAAGTTTATAAAAATAGTTATATAGCCTACTCATTAGGCAACTTTATCTTTGACCAAAAATTCTCGGAAAACACGATGCAAGGAATGTTGCTAGAAATAAAACTTTACAAAGCTGGCACAATGTCCGTAAAGAAAAATATAATAAAATTAAATTCTGTCTTCCAACCCCAAAAACCTATTTTAGGAAAAGAAGAGAAAATTAAGTTTGCAAAGTAAACTATCCATAATCTACGATAGCAAACATATGTCGACTATCGTAGAAATTTAAAAATTAGCAAAAAGAAAACGCGTAGATTGAATCGTACGCGTTTTTTATTACGTGCCACTATTTTAGTAAGTGGCTTTACTGAGGAAAATTAGTATTTAAACTCAAATCCCTCACTACGGAGATAATCCGTTATAGGCAGAGCATTAACAGGCTGGAATGGCCTATTTGCTCCTCCATCCTTAATGTGAATAAGGTGAACACTACCACTGGGGTAGATATAGAGGCATGGACTTACGTCCTCCTCAAGATTTTTCATCCTGATACAAATATATTTAGGTTCTCCATCATCGCGACCCAAACAAAGAATTTCTGCAATTTCTTGCTTCAAGAACTGGGTGGCGATAGTCGCCGCCTGCTCTACGGTAATCTGATGTAAATTCATGATTTGATTTTTAAATTAGAAGTTAAACAAAAAAAATTCTGCTACTTAAAGGTAAGCAGTTTCACCTTTTTCCACTAACGAAGAAATGCGAGCCAGAAAGGATTCTCTCTACGAGGCTGAGAAAAGACTTTTGCTTCACCTTTTTCGTTAATCCCGCAAACATATTCTTCCCTCCAGTCGTCAATTACCTGACCATTTAGTCCATAGTCCCACTTGCAAACTGAATAGCCCCTTGTTTCCAAAATTGGATACGGGGTATCCTTCAAGCTAAACACAACCCAAGGTGTTGAATGACTAAGACCAGCTTGTCGGCCCCAGGATACACCCTGGTCCCAGGAAAACATCTTTGGAAATTTGATGAGAACTACGTCCTCATTTTTTTGTCCCTTAGGGGGATCATATTTTTTATCTATGTTCCGAAAAATGTTTTGCTCTTGATTAGAGCGGATTAATCCCCCAAGTTCATACATATCCTGATCATAATTGATATTAATATTTCTCTCAATCACATCAATTAAGATACCAGATTCACGTGCTTTTTCTAACAATAATTCTTTCATTATTTCTAAGTTTATTTTTTCGCCTACTTCTTACTCGGGTGTTCAGCTTTTCCCGAAATTAAAACACAACAAATGTTGTGATCTAATTTCGGGAAATCCAAATAACCTAAGTAATCAAAAATCAATGTTTTTTCAAAGAAATAGTCTACAGCAAGTATATCATATGCTAACCCAAATGTCAACTAAAATATAGAAAGTCCTTATAAATAAGGCTTATTTTGCGACTACTATAAATCCAGCAGAACCTCACCCTACCCTCTCCTTATTAAGGAGAGGGGGAATTCAACTCATCAATAATTTTTAATATGACACCTTCTATATTGGTATTTATTTCATTATTCCAAAAACGAATTACTTTGATATTAAATACCGATAAATAATCAGACCTTTGCTTGTCATATTCTTTATATTTCTTAATTTTCCCCAAAGCATTACTTCTTGAGAAGTTTGAGATTGTCTCAATAAAATTCTTTTAGTTAAATTTTTAGATTTGTTATAAAAAATAGTCATGCCGATTTGAATTTTGTATTTTCCCCCTCTCCTTAATAAGGAGAGTCCGCCAGCTGGCGGATGGGGTGAGGTTCCTTGAATCTTAGGGTGAGATACTTTGAATCTGGGGTGAGGTTCTTTTCTCTTCTTTATTTCGCAATAGCTTGAGCTTCGTCGAATTTGACGGAGAGGAGTTTGGATGCGCCGTCGGCACCTATGGTAACGCCGTAGAGGACTCCTGCGCGGGACATCGTCTCACGGTTGTGAGTGACGACTATGAGCTGTGAATGCTTGGAAAGTCTTTCCACCATATCGCCATATTTACGCGAATTGGCTTCGTCGAGGGCTGCGTCAGTTTCATCTAAGATAAGAAATGGCGGAGGGTTGACTTGCGACATTGCGAAAAGAAGCGCGATGGATGTGAGCGAGCGCTCGCCTCCGGAAAGCGCATGCAGTTCTTTTACTTTTTTGTGCGGAAGAGAAACATTTATTTCTATGCCATGTTCAAAAATAATTCCATCTTCTGTTTCTTCTTCCTCCCCTGCTTTTGCCTTTTTCTGCTCGGCAACGACAGAAAGAAAACCAGACCCCCCGCCGAACATAAGAGCGAAAAATTCTTGGAATTCTTTATTTATTTTTTTCACACCTTCTTTAAATTCAAAATCAATCTTCTCTTTCAAGTCCGCCATCAATATGCGTAATGAATCAATACTCTTGCCTAAATCTTCCAATTCTTTCGCCAAGAATTGATCACGGGTGGAAACCTCTTCATATTCTTTTATTATTTCTGATCCCCCGCCGAGGCCTGCGTCTTCCAATTTTATTTTAATTCTTTCTATTTTTCTTTTCTCTTCTTCTTGAGTATGCTTTTCAATATCACCGGAAACTTCCGCATTTTTATATGAAAAAATTTCCCCGCCGACAAGAGCCGAACCTTCCCTAATTTCATTTTCGAAACTTTCCACTTCACGTGATAAATTTTCTTCTCTGACTTTCAAAACATTCAACACCGAAGAAAGCTCACTATGTTTCATTTTCAAATCAAACCTTGCACGCTCTTGCTCTCTGCCTGCCTCTACTTCTCTACTAATTTCACTTTTCAAAATTTCTACATTCTCAGAAATATTTTTTTCTTCTTGTTCTATCTTTTGCATTTCTGCAAGAATTGCTTGCTGAGAATCTTTGAGAGCCTGCACATTATTTAGCATTTCAGAATTATCAGTTACTGCTCTGCCTGCTGGTTGGTGAGAATCAGAAGGAACTTTTGACGAAGAAGTAGAATTCGCAAACCTATCCAAAATATCCTTTATTTTACGCAAAATAGGTTGAATATTTTCCAAAACATCCATATACATAGCCTCTTCCAAATACTCGTGCGCTTCGCGTAAAAAATTCTCTAGCTCTTCTTGAGGAATATTTACTTTTTCTGTATGATTTTGATTTTGTATTTCAACCGGAGCTTTCTGTGTTCGACGTTCTTCCATTTCTATCATTCCTTCAATGCGTCCGAGCTTTCTTTCAAGTTCACTTTTTACATTTCTTATTTCCCTGATTTTTTGTTCAAGGTTTCTAATTTCTATTGATTTTTTATTTTCCTCAAACGGAGCATTACTTTCCATGGAGGAAAGTTGCCCACCGATATTTGCCAGTTCATTTGAGATTTTATTTTTCTCATTATTTAAATTATTTTTTTCTTGGTCTAAATATATGCTCTCTTTTTTTAAATAATCTCGATAAAGGTCGAGCAGTTCCACTTTCATTTCTTTAGCTTTTTCAAATTTCTCCACTTGTTTTTTTAAGAAATTCAAGTGCGGAGCGTTTTCTCTACGCAACAAAGAAACTTCTTTAATATTATTTAAAGTTCTCTCTAATTTTCTATCTGCTTCTTTTATTTTATATTGGTATATTTTCAATCCTAGTGCATCCTCTACCATTTCCCGCCTGTCCCGTGGTGATGCATTTAAAATCCTGTCCGCCTCGCCTTGAGAAATAATATGGTGCCCGGAAGAACCGATATTCACCGAGGCCAAAAGATTTTGTATATCTTTCAAGCGTACCTCGGTGCCGTTTAAAATATATTTATTTAATCCATCAATATGCACTTCACGAGAAATAGAAATAGTATCAAAATTTAAATTTACATTCTCGCCGCTTTCATTTGAAAGTTTAAAAATCTTATCCGCATTATTAAAATAAATCGTCACAGATGCGCGAGTGCCTTTCGGTAGATTTTTTGAACCTTTAAAAACCAAATCCGAGCCGGCTTTACCTCGCATTGATTTCATTGATTGTTCACCGAGCACAAAGCGAAATGCCTCGACGACGTTAGACTTGCCGGAGCCATTGGGCCCCACCACAGCCACAACAGGACTCAAAAATTCCAAAGGTGTTTTTTTGGAAAAAGATTTGAAGCCGTTTATTTCTATGGAATTCAATCGCATATTTTTAATCCAACCAACGTTTTAATTTTAATGCATTTTCAGCAGCTTTTTGTTCGGCCTCTTGTTTTGATTTGCCTTTGCCTTCGGCTATTAACTCCGGTCCGAAATATATGCCGACGGTAAAATGCTTGTCGTGATCCGGACCTGTCTCGTGCAAGACTTTATACGCTGGAGTAAAGCCCACAAATTCTTGGGACTTTTCTTGTACCAAGCTTTTCGCATCGCGCCAAAGTTTCTTGGCAATAATTTCATCAGTATGAGGCAAAATAGTTTCATTAACAAATTTATCCGCCATATCATATCCCTGATCCATATATAATGCTCCTACATATGCCTCATAAGTATTCGCCAAAATATATTGTCTTGCTTTACCCATATCTTTGGATTCCCCTTTGGACAAAAGCAGAAAATCATTCATGCCTGTCTTTGAAGCAATTTCGGAAATAATAATTGCATTCACGAGGGCTGAACGTAATGCCGTCAATTCCCCTTCCGCATAATTTGGATATTTTTTATAAAGAAAATCCGTCACGATGAGCTCGAGCACTGCATCACCTAAAAATTCCAAGCGTTCATTGTGCGATAGCCCAACATTTGGATTTTCATTTATATATGAACGGTGGATGAATGCTTGCTTCAACAAGTCTTTATTTTTAAAAATTATTTTTGTTTTTTTCTCGAATTCAGAAAAATTTATCATAAATTTTTTAGGGTGAGGTCTTACCCCTTACTAATAATCTCAATCGCTTTTGAAATCAACGGTATAATATCGTTATAAATGCGAAGCTCAGGAATTTCAGAAAGCTGAAACCATCTAGCTCCGTCGAGCCCGCCTGACTGCTCTAATACTAATTCTTTATATTCGCTTTCTGCTAAAAAATAAGTGACTTTTTTTAAAATTTTTCCTTTTTCCGGGTGCTTTGCAATATATTCGTTCTCACCCAACTTTTCTATAATTTTTATATCAAGCCCTGTTTCTTCTTTTATTTCTCTCATCGTGCCATCTTCTTCACTCTCACCAGGCTCTATGTGCCCTTTTGAAAGAGTCCAATATCCAAAGACATCGTGAACTAATGCCAAATATAAGTCAGATCCTTTTTTTGAAAAAATAAGCGCCCCGCCAAATTTTTCTACCGGCAACGTCAAAACATCTACCGGCTCATCGGGCTTTTTGCTCTTGCTCGTTTCGTCCTTGCCTGGCTCACCTATTTCTTTGTAAACAGCACCGAGAACTCCATTTATAAATTTACTAGAATTTTCTCCGCCGAAAGTTTTCGCCAGCTCAATGGCTTCATTGATAGCGACTTTTGGAGGCACTTGTTTCCTGTCGCCAAAAAGTAGCTCAGCCAAACCTATTCTCAAGATATTTCTATCAACAACGGAGATTTTTTCTAAAGGCCAGTCAGGCGCAGCTTTCTCAATAATTTCATCAATAATAGTTCTCTTTTTTACCACAGAATCCAAAAGCGCGGACACGAAAACATCATCCTCGAGTCCAGGGGCATATTCTTTCAAGTCACGATTTACAATTTCCTTAAAGTCGACTTCTTTTGCGCCGTTAAAATCCCACTCGAAAAGCGTCTGGAGCACTATTGATCTGGAAAGGTGCCTGTTTGCCATTAAATTAGGTTCTAGTTTTTAGGTTCTAGCTTCTAGTCACTAGCCCCTAGAAACTAATTAAATTATTTGCCTGCTTCTACCTTTTTAGCCTTTGCTTTCGTAGCTTTCTTTTCAGCTTTTTTGACCAAATCCACAACTTTCATCCCGCGATAAGTACCGCAAGATTTGCAAACTGTATGTCGCTTTTTCAAAGCAGAGCAATTCTCGCACTTTGCGAAACTGGTTTTAACCAACGCATGATGTGAGCGCCTGTTCTTTGTATGCGATTTTGTATGTCTCATTCGTACTACCATATATCCAATATAGCATATTATATTTGAAATGCAATGATTATGTGATATTATTAAATTTATATGAATAATAATGACAAAAATGAAAATAATGTAGACCTCAGTCGAGACCATAAAAAAATAGGTAAGGAAATGGAGCTTTTTACCTTTAGCGAGAGCGTAGGAAAAGGCTTGCCTTTGTGGTTACCAAAAGGCGCTACTATCCGCCGAGAACTCGAGAATTTTATTATTAACGAAGAACTCCGACGAGGATACCTGCATGTTCGCACTCCAGACATTGCCAAGCTTGATTTGTATAAAAAATCCGGACACTATCCGCATTACAAAGATTCAATGTATGCACCTATCGTTATAGACGATGAAGAATTTATGCTCCGCCCGATGACTTGCCCGCATCACTTTGAACTTTATTTATCAAAACCTCACAGCTATCGTGAGCTCCCTATGCGTATAGCAGAACTCGCGCAACTTTACAGATATGAACAATCCGGCGAACTTATGGGTCTGCAAAGATGCCGGACTTTTTGCCTGGCTGACGCGCACATTATTTGTAAAGATGAAAACCAAGCAGTAGAAGAAATAGGCAAAGCGCTCGACCTTATCGAATACATTACTTCTGTTTTCAATTTAAAACTCGATGTGGATTATCGTTACCGCCTCTCTCTCGGTGATAGAAAAAATACGGAAAAATATTATAAAAATGACGAAGCTTGGGAAAAGGGTGAAGACCTTTTACGAAAACTTATGCAAGATAGAGGTTCTAAATTTGAAGAAGCAAAAGACGAAGCAGCTTTTTATGGACCAAAAATAGATATACAAATGAAGAATGTGAATGGCAAAGAAGACACTGCATTTACAGTGCAATATGATTTCTGTATGCCAGCAAGATTTAATTTAAATTATATGGGTGAAGACGGCGCGGAACATCAGGCATTCGTCGTGCATCGTTCATCTATTGGAGCTATCGAAAGAATAATGGCATTTTTGATAGAACATTATGCCGGAGCATTCCCTCTTTGGCTTTCACCTACTCAAGTAAAAATAATTCCTGTAAGAATAAATCACAATGAATATGCAAAACAAGTTTATGAAATGTTAAGAGAAAATAATATTCGCGCGGAATTGGACGACAAAGACGCAAACTTGGGCTCAAAAGTCCGCGATGCAAAAACTAACAAAATGCCGTATTGGATAGTCATCGGCGACAAAGAAATAGAAGCAGGCAAGGTAACCCTCGAATCCCGCGACTCTGGTCAGCTTGGGCAAATTTCAAAAGAGGAAATGATTGCGAAACTTTTGGAGGAAATAAAAAGTAAGAAATAAACTAGATATCAATCTCAGCTAGTTTCGCATTGGACTGTATAAATGATTTTCTAGGAGGGACTTCGGAGCCCATGAGGATGTCGAAAATTTTATTGGCTTCTTCGGCGCTTTCGATATTTACTTTTTTGATGACGCGGTGTGCAGGGTCCATAGTGGTCTCCCAGAGTTCTTCCGGATTCATTTCTCCGAGACCTTTATATCTTTGAATGTGGACTTTACCTGCTTTCTTTTTTACTTCTTCTTCAGTTTCCTCGGCTTCAGTACTTTCAGTGGTAGCTACTTGATCATCCAAATTTTCTATTTCAATATCCGTCTCTCCCGCAAATTTTATTCTTTCTTCGTCCGAATAAGCATAGTTGGTTTGTTTACCTTTTTTTATTTTATAAAGAGGCGGTTGCGCGATGTAAATATAACCGGCTTCGATAATTTGTCTGAAATATCTGTAAAATAAAGTCAGCAACAATGTCCGAATGTGTGCTCCGTCCACGTCGGCATCTGTCGCGATTATTATTTTATGATAACGCATTTTTTCAATATCAAAAGTATCACCAATGGAAGCGCCCATTGCTATAACCAAGGACTTCACTTCTTTCGAAGCCAACATTTTATCAATACGCGCGCGTTCAACATTTAAAATTTTACCACGCAAAGGCAAGATGGCTTGCGTTCTGCGGTCGCGTCCTTGCTTGGCAGAGCCTCCAGCGGAATCTCCCTCCACTAAGAATAATTCTGATTCTGAAGCATCTTTGGTCTGACAGTCAGCGAGCTTGCCCGGCAATGTCATACCCTCCAATGCGCCTTTGCGAAGTATGGAGTCCTTGGCTGCTTTTGCCGCTTTACGCGCTTTTAATGCCAAAATTGACTTGTTTATGATAGATTTTGCTTCATCCGGATTCTCTTCCAAATACATATTAAATGCCTCGGCAAACACAGTCGCCACTGCACCCTGAGCTTCCATACTGCCAAGTTTCGCTTTTGTCTGTCCTTCAAATTGTATCTCGCGAAGCTTTACGGAAATAGCGACGGTCAAACCTTCCAAGACATCTTCACCTGTGAATCCACCCTCGGACTCTTTCATCATTTCATTTTTCTTGCAGTAAGTATTTAAAGTTCGAGTAAGCGCAGTTTTAAAACCGGTGACGTGTGTGCCTCCTTCCGGTGTATGTATATTGTTTGCAAAAGGAACGATGCGGTCAGTGATGTCGTCCACATATTGTAGAGCTATTTCCACACCGACATTATCCAATTCTTTTTCAATGTAAAAAATTTTATCTTGAATCGGTTTTTGGAATTTGTTGTAATACTTTATAAGTGACACGAGCCCTCCTTCGAAATAAAATGAAGTGGAAGGAAGTTCCAAGCTCAGCTCACGGAAATAATAAACATCGTCCAAGTCTAATTTAGCTTTAGTTCCGAATAAAACATCCGGATCAATCTCACGCGCGTCAATAATGGAAATCCTCAAACCTTTCACGAGGTATGCTTGCTGACGCAAATGATTCACGATAGTGTCGTAATTAAACCTGACTCCTTCTTTGAAAATTTCTATATCAGGCTCAAATGTAATAATAGTTCCGTGCATTTTGGAAGAGCCGACTTTTTTCACAGCAGCTTTTCTTTTTCCTTGGCTATACTCCTGCATAAATTTACCTCCATCGCGATGCACTTCAGCCTTGGTGTAAACAGAAAGAGCGTTCACCACCGACGCGCCCACTCCGTGCAAACCTCCGGAAACTTTGTAACCGGAATCTTCTCCACCGAATTTACCTCCTGCATGCAGAGTCATCATTACCATTTCCAAAGCAGAGATTTTTGTCTTCGGGTGAATGTCCGTCGGTATACCTCGGCCGTTGTCGGCAACTCGGATGCGATTGCCAGGCAAAAGAACAACTTCAATGTCATCACAATATCCGCCCATCGCTTCGTCGCGAGAGTTGTCGAAAATTTCCCATACCAAATGGTGCAATCCTTCCGGACCTGTTGTTCCTATATACATTCCAGGGCGCTTTCGCACCGGTTCGAGACCTTCTAAAACAGAGATTTGTTCAGCGCCGTACTTGCCCTTTTTTACATCCTTTTTGTCATCTTTTTCTTTTGCCATATAGAGATGTATTATAGCAAAGATTTATCGTAACTCAAAGCCCGCAGATGCCAATTTTTCATTGATTTTTTGCATATAAACATTGATTTCTTCGTCGGTCAAAGTCTTCTCGAATGACTGAAAAATAAGCCTAAAAGCATAAGACACCTTACCCTCCTTTTTAAAAGTATCAAAAAGCTCTGGACCACGCACCGCTAGCTCCCCCATATTTTCTTTTATTATATTTTCAGGCACTTCAGGCATAATACTTTCACCCGCCCAAATAGCTATGTCACGAGTAATAAAAGGATACAGAGACCATGCTTTAAAAATTTGGGGTGGAGAATTTAAGGCGTCGTGGGTTCCCTGTCCTATGTCTCCGAGGGCGAAGGCGCCGAAATTCTCTACCCCAAATTTTTTACAAAAATCTTCTAAACTTAATTCTGTAATATTTTTCTTATCGCCATAAGCCACATTTATTTCTTCTTTATCTTTTTTAAAAACAGTTCCGATTTCAAAAATTTTTACTTCTTTCAAACCAAGCAAATTGGCATTAACTTTATTTAATGCCATACTTTCTTTCAACCCATCTGTGAGGTTCGTACGCAAGAATTTTTTATCAGAAGCAGAAGCCAAAACTTGTACTTCCCCCTTATTGCAAAAAGTATAAGTCATAACTTCATTGTATCCGTCTTCCAATAATTTATTTTGCGCCCAATTTATTTTCGCAAAAGTTTCATTATTTTTTGGTGTAAAATTTATTTTAGGAATTTCCGGCACGACTTTATCATAGCCATACACCCTGCCCATTTCTTCCACCATGTCTTCCGGAATTCTTAAATCCAAACGAAGTACAGGCGCAATAACGTCAAAACTCTCCCCCGTCTTTTCATATTTATAATTATAATTCTTTAAAATCTTTTCGATTTCTTCCACGGGAATATTTACTCCAAGTTTTTTATTTACAAGCTCCACAGAAAAAGATATTTTATATTCTTTTTGTTTTTCATTATAAATATCCACAATATCTTCAAAATCGGTAAATCCATATTCCAGAAATAAACCAGAAAGCTCGGTCATTGCAAAAGAACAAAGCTCAGGGGACAAATCATTCTCAAATCTTTTTGATGAATCGGTCAAAATACCCAATCTGCGTGAAGTTTTCCGCACACTAGTCGGGTCAAAATTCGCAACTTCAACTAAAATATTTTTTGTATTTTCATCTACCTCCGCAATTTTCCCGCCTTTTACTCCTGCGATAGCTAGGACATTTTTTTCATCTGCGATAACCAAATCACTTTCTTTTAATTCTTTTTCTTCACCGGAAAGCAATATTATTTTTTCACCAGCATTTACATATCTAACTATCAAATGCTCATTTGATAGTTTATCCAAGTCAAAAGCATGGCAGGGCTGACCGCAATCAAACATCGTAATATTCGTAGCATCTACAACATTATTTATGCTTCTCTGCCCTATAGACTCCAAATGATTTTTAACCCATTCAGGACTTGGGCCCACTTTTACATTACGCACAATCCTGCCCATATATCGACGCGTATTTTCTGCCTCTATTTTTAAATTAGTCGGTTTACTTTCTGGAATTTTATACATAGGCGATGGATCATTGAATTTTATTCCTAACTGCCCCGCGAGCTCCCTAGCTACACCATGATGACTCAATAAATCATGCGCCCTGTTTGGTAAAATATTTAAATCAAAAATCACCTCACCCCCTACCCCCTCTCCTTTTAAAGGAGAGGGGGTTACGGATTCCACCTCCGTCAAATGATAGGTAAAAACATCAGCAAGCTTTTCCGCTTCCACCACCTCCGGCACATACCATTTTAACCAATTGTAAGATATTTTCATAAAAACTGTATAAAATATAACATAAAACTAGATCTGATTCAATTTGACACTGTTTTTAAATTTGCTATACTGTATTTACTAGGCCTTTGGGCTCCGAGAAACCCCGCGAAAGCGGGGTTTCGATTTTTATATACTATCTTTATACGCTTTAATAATTTCACCAAAAGAATTTTCTGGTAAACGTTCTATTTTTCTTATTAAACGTTTACTGCTTATAATTCTCATTTGAGACAAAATTGCGTAAGAATGCTTGCCATCAGATATGGAAATTTTAAAATAAAAAGGATTATTTTTATATTTTGTAGAAAGAGGTAAAACCAACAACATATCTTTATTGTAAACTTTTAGAACAACAATCGGCCGTTCAAAGTTATCATTCTTTCCATCTATTTCAGAACCGACATTCACTCCCAAGGAACACCACCAGATCTCACGTTCATTTGCATAAGGAAAATTTTCTTTTGTATCAAGACTTCTTTTTTCTTTATTCCACTTATCAAAATCTTTTTTATAATCCATAAAATTTCGTTAGAGTTGTTTTTTAATATTTGCAATAAAATAATCACGAAGTGTTGTTTTTCCATCTTCACATAAATATTTTTCAGGTTCAATAAATATACCAATAAGATTCTCTATGGCTTGTTTCTTAAGTAAATAATAGTTATTAACTATAATATTCCAATCTTCTAGTTTAAAAATTTGATCCATTCTTAAAAGAGAAAATCTTTTTTCCTTCTCTCCTTGAGGATTAATAAAAAGCACATCTTCTAATAAATTTTTTTGATTTATATATTCATAAGCACAAATAAGCATAAAACGTATATCGCCTTGTACTAAGTCCAATATTTTTTCTTTTTCTTCCTTTGTTGTATCACTTTGATTATTTATAAACTTATCTTTTTCAGAGACGAAACTCATTACTGGAAATTTTTCTTTTTCTTTAGATTTCCATCCATATTGTTCTTCAATCTTTCGGGCAATCTCATACTGAACAAGACTTAATCCTGAGCTAATATCTACTGAATCAAATCGTCCATCTGATCCAAGGGCTTGCCTGATTTTTAGTACTTGATCTTCTTTTGATACTTTTTTATCCAATAAAAGATATATTAATCTTCCTGTACGCCCATTCCCATCATTAAAAGGATGCACAGCGTTAATCACAGAAGCTAAAATATATTTTTTATCTTCTGGAAATTTTAAGTTAGGAACATTATCATACGCGTACTTTACTAATGGTTCCTTGTCTTCATATTTGGGCATTAATTTTTTACCTACTACACCAGACAATACTACGTTTTCACCATCAAATTTTCTTTCTTTGACTGGAACATCCCTTGCGATACCATTAACTCGAACTAGGAAATTTTTAAATTCTTCAAAAGATACATTCTCATGACTTGAATTTGATTTAATTTTTTCTATTTCATCAAAAATTTTTGCACGCTCAAGGAAAGCAATAAGTTTTTCTGCCTGTTCTGGTCTTTTTACTTTTTCTTGCATTTCTCTTTCTAAGTTATCCATATTTTTTAAAATTGATTCAACCGTAAATCGCCTTGATAAAATAAACGCACATCGGGGACATTCCATTTGATCATCGCTATACGGTCAAGGCCTCCACCGAATGCGAAACCTTGCACTTTCTCCGGATCAAGTCCGCAATTTTTCAAAACATTCGGATGCAACATTCCCCCGCCCATCATCTCTAGCCACTTACCCTTGAACTTTGCATGCACTTCTACTGACGGCTCGGTAAAAGGGAAAAAGCTCGGGCGGAATTCTATTTCCGAATCCTCACCTAAAACTTTTTTATAAAATTTAGTCAGCACACCTTTCATGTGCGCCAAAGTCCCCGCTCCATTTTTATCAATGGTAGGCACTAACACAAAACCATCAATCTGATAAAACTGCATTTCATGTGTGGCGTCTGTAGCTTCATTCCTAAAAACTTTCCCAATAGAAACATATGCGCAAGGAAAATTATTTTCCTTGCCGGCATTTTCCAACATGCGAGAAGTGGCATTAGTAGCATGCGTGCGTAAAACTTTTTCACTTTCATTTTTAATATAAAAAGTATCTTGCATATCACGAGCTGGATGATCCTTGGGCACGTTCAACGCATCAAAATTATAAAAAGTATTTTCTAATTCTGGCGCCGTCGATATCTCAAAACCCAATTCAGAAAAAACCCCATAAGCTTCATTGGCTAAAATGGAAAGTGGATGTTCTGTACCTTTTTGATTATTTTTATCGTCTGTTTCCATTATAATTACTATACCACATCCAGCTTGAATTTCTTATAATTCTTTTTATACTGATTTTTGTGTTTTTGACGAGATGGACCGAATAAAAATTGATTTACTTTTTTGGGGAATTTGTCGCAAATTTGGCAAATGCGACCGCAGTATCCATCAAGGTTTTTTTCACAATTTTCACAAGTTATAAACAATAAATGACAAGAAAGATTTTTACAATGCTTATATTCATCTGATTTTTCTTTTTCACAAATTTGGCAATATGAAATTATTTCTTCCCCCACCCTCTCGCCCATTCTTTCATCAAAAACGAAATTCTTGCCTTTGAATTTATTCTGCAAGCCGAGCTCTTTTACTCTATGCGCATAATCTATAATCCCACCCTTGATATGTTTTACATTTTTAAAACCATTGTGTTTCATCCAAGCTGAAGCTTTTTCGCATCTGATACCACCGGTACAATACAATAATACTTCCTCGTCTTTTTTATCTTTAAACATCTCGCGCACTTTTTGAAGCTGTTCACGAAAAGTATCCACATTCATTATTTTTGCATTTTCAAAATGCCCTATCGCCGCTTCATAAATATTACGCATATCTATGATAGTCGTCCCGCGAGCAATCATATCATTCACCTCTTCAGCCAATACATATTCACCGGTGTCCGCCGGGTTAAAAGTCGCATCATCGAGTCCATCAGCCACTATTTTATTTCTCACTTTTATTATGAGTTTCAAAAAACTAATTTCTTTTTCTTCCACAGCGATTTTATACGGCACGCCTCTAAACTCCGGGATACTTTGCAGAAATTTATCAAAAGCTTCGAAATTATTTTCCGGCACATTCATCTGCGCATTGATGCCTTCACTTGCCACATAAATCCTGCCGAGACATTTCAATTCTGAAAGTTTATCAAAAAGCCTATCCCGCATTTCTTTCGGATTTTCTATACATGCATATTTATAAAAAGAAAGAGTCTTCCTCTTAAAATTCTCGCGCGCCAATTCCGCTAGAAGTTCCTCTTTATTTTTCGTATTCGCTTTCTTTATCATATTTTCATATTAAATCTAAAAAGCTTTAATTGCAAGAGTTCTAAATAAGTATATAGTATAATTACAATATGAAAAAAGAGGCCCTTATTTTACTTATTCTAATAACATTTTTCTCCCTCCTGGGCTTCTACCTCGGCTGGCTAGACAATGGCCCGAGGCCTTTATTTTAACTATTTTATATAATGTGTATGGGCATGTCTTTTTGTGTGACTTTTTCTATCTTCAACAAGCTCGCCATCTTTAATAAATAAAATTCTATCCGCGTGTTCCGCTACGTCCGGCTCGTGAGTGATGAGTATGATAGTACGCCCTAATTCTTTATTTAATTTTTGAAAAGTTCCTAAAACTATCTCCCCTGTTTTTGAATCTAAATTCCCTGTCGGCTCATCGGCCAAAATAAGCGATGGATTATTTACTAACGCGCGAGCTATAGCGACGCGTTGAATTTGTCCGCCGGAAATTTGATTTGAAAGGTGTAAAAAATGAGCTTCATCTAATCCGGCAGAAATCAACGCTTCTTTTGCGCGCCTTTCCCTCTCAGCCGTCGGCACGCCTTCATAAATCATCGGTAACATTACATTCCTGATAACTGTCGTTCTCGGCAAAAGATTAAATGCTTGAAACACAAAACCGATTTTATCTTTACGGATATCAGCGAGTTCATCATCAGAATAACTCGAAACGTCCTTGCCGTCTAAAAAATATTCTCCGGAAGTTGGATTGTCGAGAGCGCCTAAAATATGCATCAATGTAGACTTCCCGGAACCTGATGGACCCATTATGGCCACAAATTCACCGTCTTTTATCGTAAAACTTACTCCCTTTAATGCTTGGAATTCCACATCACCTGTCTTGTATGTCTTTGTGAGATTTTTTACTTCTATCATGAATTTTATTTTATATATTTTTTAACTCGCCTTTTATCGTCCAGCTGGAAGCCTGACTGCATTACCACCACCTCCACCGCCCCTTGACGGTGAACCAAAAATACTTGGTGCTGAGGTTGTGGTAGTGGTACTTGGTAAAATGGTGCGCGTGACAACTTCATCTCCCTCTTTAATTCCAGAAATAATTTCTGTTTGTGAGTCATTTGAAAGTCCGACTTCAACTGAAATTTTATTCGGAGGAATTTTTGAAATTGCACCCACCAAGCCATCAGTCGACGGCAAAAGCGGAACATCAAACATCTCGACATAATTTCCATTCCTGTCGGATTTTACAGAACTATTTGAAACCATTAACACATCTTGCTTTACATCTGTAATAATATTAGCTGACACGCTCATCGCAGGCTTTACTCTTTTATCCTGAGTATCAAAACTTATTTTTACATTATAAGTGACGACACCTTGCGACACAGTACCGACAGAATCAATCTCGGCAACTTTTCCGGAAATAGTAAGCCCGGAAACTGCATCGAATGTTAACATTGATTTTTCTCCAAGTTTTATTTTTGCAACATCAACTTCATTCAAAGAAATTTCGGCAAATTGTTTTTCAGTAATCAAGCTTGCCAAGACAGTGCTCGATGTGACTAGCTGCCCATCCTGCACGGGAACAGAAGCGATAATACCGGAAAATGGAGCTGTGACAGAATAATCCGAAAGAGCTTGTTTAGCATCGAGCAAAGCATTTTCTCTCTGATGTACGATCAATTCTTTTGCTTTAATATTTAACAAGCTCGTTTCACTTTGTGAATTTACTTGACTGGCAGTCTGAAGAGCCATCTGATAAGCATTGTAATTTGAAAGATAATTTGAGGCAGTTTTATTTGGAATATTTATAATCCAATCCGGTTGATTTGAAGAAGTAGATGAAAATTTTATAAAGAGCCCAGTATCACCAAGAGGCTGTGCTACAGTATCACTCACTACACCTGTACCACTAGCAACACCCTCCGGACTTGAAATACTAAAATATGAACCATTGCCAGCCTGATAAACAGTAATGGTAATAGCCCCTTCTTTGTCTTTAATATAAGTACCTGTAATGACAGGAGGAGTCACGTCGCTCGTAGAAATGCTTGATATCGCAGTAATAGAAGAATTCAAAAGGGCACGATATGCATTGTGAATATTTGTCTGCTGATTTTCATCAGTATTACCGATGGACGCTCTTGCTGTTTCCAAATCAAGATTGGCGCTTTCCAAATTTGCTTCTGCGTCTCGCACTGCTTTTCTGGCATCACGATCATCCAAAGTAAAAAGAATCTGACCTTGACTGACCTTGTCGCCGGCTTTTACATTAATTTTAGTAATATTCCCTGAAACATTTATATTACCTGAAGCCCTAGGTTTCAAATCAATTTGCTGCGAAACAGATACTTGCCCCGTGCCTGTGACAGATGCGACAATGGTTCCCTTTTCTACCTTGGAAGTAATATAGCGAGTGTCTCCAGTAGTGCTTGTTATTTTTCCATACGCATAGTACCCGACTCCAAAAACAATAACTAGAAAGATAATGGTTGTAATTTTATGCGACCAAATATATGCTCCTACTTTTGCTATTTTACTAATTTGTTTTGTTTGCATTTGTATTTATTGATGTTGTTGGTGATATCGTTGATGTTTGATTTTGATTCAAGAAATCCGGCACAGGCATAATTCTTATAAACTTTGATTCTACTTGTCCTTCTGCGTTGGGTGTTCCTATTACAATCACAAAGTCATCGACTTTCAAATCTTCTTTTTTAATTTCATCTCGGCCATTTATTATCTTTGTATCGTCTTTTATTAAAACTACTTTTTCTGTATTGTCTTTGTCAGCAATTATAAGTGTCGGCAATTGTATTTTAATAATTTTTCCTATTGCACCGTGAGCATTGGGATAATTCTCCATCATCTCACCCATAGCCCCACCCATCATGCCTCGCATGCCGTCGCGTCTTCCCATTTTACCAAAATTATCATAATAATGCTCGCCCCAAGCATGCCTATAAGATGCCTTGTGAAAACCAGTGACTACCCCCGCAGAAAAAATTAATAACGCAACAATAACAATACCAACTACTTGTAAAACTTTAACTAAAACTTTTGACTCGAAAACTTTTTTTATTTTTTCTTGTATTTTTTGCATAATTTTTTTTATATTAACCCCGCTTCACCCCGCCAATAGCGGGGCAAGTTACTAAAATGATAATGATAATTGACCTCTAATAATTTCTTTCATCGCATAACGAACTGATAAAAAGAAAATAAAAACTACTCCCAATAATAAAATTATACTAAACACCGGCAACGACTCTGCTATTGATAATGCCAATTCTTTCCAAAACAAAGACACTGAACCACCGGACCCAAATGCTAGTGAAAGATATTCATAAAATCCAGACTGTGCGAAATCACTAACAAGAGCTTTAAAAACCGGCACAAAACCTGCCAAAGAAACAACTCCCAAGGCGGAAAAAGCCCAGAATTTTACTTTAGCAATACGCTTCTCTCGTGTAGATATAGTATTCCAAATACTCAAAATTAAACCATTCTCAGGCTCATATTTTGCATTCCCAAAAGCTCTATTAATTTTTTGTTCCGTATTCATTGATTTATTATACGGTACTACGTTAAACTTTGGTGCAATTATTTTTATTTTAATTTTTCCTTATAAGCTTTCAATAATTCAGATGAACTGCGAACTTTACCTCCTTGCCCCACATTGAAAACCATCTCGATACCTAGCTCATTGCATAATTTAAATTCTGGAATATTATCGGCAAACCTATCCCCACCATTAGCAAAAATATGTGGCTTGACTGACATTATTTCCCTACACACACTGATATCATTTGTATTTTCAGGATGCCCGGATAAAATTACTTCATCTACACACGCAAGCGCCTCGATTATTTCTTTGCGTTCTTGGTCAGGCATAAAAACCGGACGTCCTTTTACTCCATACCAATTATCATTGTTTATAACGACTACAAGTTTATCACCGAGTTTTTTGGCTTCCTGAAAATAGCGAACATGCCCGATGTGTATAGGATCAAAACCTCCACTCACCATCACGACTTTTTTAAGTTTGGCTTTTTTGCCTTTTTTACTACTACTTTTGCCTGTAACTTTTTTAATATTTTTCTTTTTATTTAGTTTTATTTTTTGTTTCTTTTTCATAATTATGTACATTATATCATATTAAAGCATTTTACGCAACTCAATTAAAGCCCTATAATGCTTACTTTTAACAGTATTTAACGGCGAACCTAAAACTTTGCCTATTTGGTCAAAAGTCATTTCTTCTTGATAATGCAAAACTAGCACTTCCCTGTAATCTGCCCGTAAATGATCCAATATTTTATTTAAAAATTCTTTATCCTCCATTTTTTGCAATGCTTCATCTGGCAATAAATTTTCATCCGATATACTATCCGAAAAATTAAAATCACTATCGTCATTTTCTAAATCAGAAAAATTAAAACTTTTCTTTTTGCGTAAAAAGTCATACGCAGTATTTCGAGCAATAGTAAAAAGCCAAGTTTTGAAACCCGATTTCTCGGCATCAAACCTCCCCAAATTTTTCCAAACTTTTATAAAAGTTTCCTGCGTTAAATCATCGGCATTCCCTTCACCTGCCAACCTTCGTACAAAGTTATAAACCACCGGCGTGTATTTTTCCAAGAGTTCTTTGAAGCCTTCCGTGTTCCCTTCTTTGTATATAGAAATGAGTTCATTATCGTCTCGCATAATCCTAACTATATCATAAAATAAAATAGACAAAAATTAGAGTTGAAAAATTAGCAATTTTAAGGTAATCTAAATAAGTATTTGTGCTTAAAGCTGGGAGATCGTCTAATGGTAGGACACCTCCCTCTGGAGGAGGTTATCTTGGTTCGAGTC
>JAZJXT010000004.1:123633-127866 GCA_040390725.1 Patescibacteria group bacterium | reverse complement strand
CATGTCCCTTTGATACCCTGGGCTACACACATAATACAATGGCCATTACAACGCGCAGCGACGAGGTGACTCTGAGCTAATCGTCTAAAAGTGGCCTCAGTTCGGATTGAAGTCTGCAACTCGACTTCATGAAGCTGGAATTGCTAGTAATCGCGGGTCAGCTAAACCGCGGTGAATACGTTCTCAAGTCTTGTACTCACCGCCCGTCAAGTCAAGGGAGCCGGGAGTACCCGAAGTCTCTACATAAGTAGGGCCTAAGGTAAGCTCGGTGACAGGGACTAAGTCGTAACAAGGCACGGGTAGCGGAAGCTGCTCGTGGAATAATTCAATTTGAAAAACGTCCCAACATTAATTTATTAATCGTTGCTGATCTCGCCATAAGCGAGTTCTAAATCTCGGATGAGATTGGATTAATTGAGTCGGTATTGTGTAGCTCAATTGACTACACAATGGATGAGATTCATATCCTAAAAAGAATCTGACAACAAGGGAAAGACCTGAGTTAATAGAACGAAACAAAACAAAGTACAGCAAAAAAGACACCCCGAAATGGGTGTTTTTTGTTTGGAATTTTATTTATTTTGAAAATTTATTATTACAGGTTATAATGGGTTCATTATCCGCCCGAGGCGGATCAGCCTCGGGCTGAAAATTTTTAACATATTAAAATTATGGCAAATACAATAAAAGTGGGTATTAACGGTTTTGGGAGGATTGGTCGGGCGTTTTTGAAACTTTCTTTTGAAAGAAATGATATTGAAGTTGTGGCTATAAATGACTTGGGTTCGATAGAAGCTTTAACTTATCTTTTAAAATACGACACAGTTTATGGGAATTGGACTCACGATGTAAAGCACGACGCAGGTAATATCATAATAGACGGCAGGCCGGTCCGATTTATTTCAGAAAAAGACACTACGAAATTGCCTTGGAAAGAATTAAATATTGATGTTGTGGTAGAGTCCACCGGCTTGTTCACTTCTTTCGATAAAGCAAAATTCCACATAGACCAAGGCGCAAGAAAAGTCGTGATTTCCGCTCCTTCAAAAGGAGGAGAGGGCACAGTGCACGGAGAAACTATTTTAATGGGTGTGAATGAAGAAAAGTTCGGCACTTGTGATGTGACATCGAATGCTTCTTGCACGACAAATGCAGCGAGTCCTTTGATTGCTATTTTGCACGATGCTATCGGAATAGAAAAAGCATTACTAAATACTGTGCACGGATACACGGCGACTCAAGCATTAGTCGATGGCCCAAGCAAAAAAGATTTGCGAGAAGGCCGAGCAGCAGCGCAGAATATTATTCCGTCTTCTACTGGCGCGGCTATCGCAGTGACTGAAGCATTTCCTGTTTTGAAAAATCTTTTTGACGGTATTTCTGTCCGCGTGCCTGTGCCTGCGGGAAGTATTGTAGATATTACCTTTATCGCAAAGCGTGATACTACAGCTGTAGAAGTAAATGACATTTTGAAAAAAGCAGCCGGTATGGATAGATGGAAAAATATTTTTTCTACTACAGAAGAACCGTTGGTCTCTTCTGATATTTTAGGCAATGCTCACGGATGTATTGCTGACTTGCCGTTAACTCGCGTCGTCGGAGGCAATCTCGTGAAAGTTATGGGTTGGTATGACAATGAAATGGGGTACACTCACACATTGATTGACCACGTAATTAAAACTGGGCAAAAGTAAAAAATAATATGGAAAATGATATAGCTAAAATAATCCAAACAAATACACAAGAAAAAGTAACCGAAATTCAAACTATAAAAAGAAAAAATCACGACGGTCTTTTTTTAGTAACTTGTGTTTTGATGTTTTTTGTTTCTTTTACACCTATCTTTTCTCAGATTATTGCTTATCCACTGCAAACTTTATTTAATGTTAACCCTGTACAACAAGAAGCTCAACTTGAGAAGCAGTCTGAGTACGCAAGAGAGCTAGCTGCAAAAGATCCAAATAATATCGTTTATGAAAATGGTGTGCCAATGGTTAAGCCGTTAAGTTACTATGCCCCTGTTGGGCCAATTCAACAGACCTTTTTTTCTAGCATAATTATCAATTTTGGAGGACAGATCACGGTTCTTCTATTAATCATATTGCTCTCTTTTGGGCGTTACCTATTAGACTCACGACGCAAAAAACAAACCTTGGTGGCAACAAGAGAAAATTATGTCTTGGAAAATACGAATCGAGATATTAGTGGAGAGAATCGTAATCATTGGCATATTTACATACCATTTTTCCAAATTTTCATAACAGCAATTGGCATCTTTTTTGCTTATGTATTTGGTTTCGCGTTTGATGCTCCAGCTCCTACTGCGTACCTTGTACCGCCAATTTTACTCATTACCTCTATACTTGTTTGTATATTATCAATCTTTCCGCTAATCTCCCTGCTTAAAACTAGGGCTGATCTTAAAAAGATAACTGTTTTTATAATTTCAGCGATAATTCCTATTATTATTTTGATATTTTTTATGCCAACTACTATACGAGAAACAGTCGATGATTTTAATAACATTTTACAAAGAAGGAAGATATCTCTTGAAATAAAATCAGAAAGCGAATTTAGTCAATCACAATTGGATAGTGTTAATAAAAAATTGGAAGGGCCACTGCTTGTAAAATCATTTGGTGAAACATCTGGCATAGATTATATTTATGGATTATTTTATATTGAGATGAGTGATGGCAGTATTATTGTCCCACTACCTCAGACTGGCAGAGCCACGGAAGAAGAAGTGTTGAACAATTTGAAAAAACTCGTTGGTAAAAAGATAGACATTAAATTGGTTGATGACGTTCAGACACTCAGATATATAAATTATCCTATACATAAAAATACATCTTCTTTCACGGAGCATGGAGATTTGCTTGTTAGCAATAAATCATTTGTTCCAAGTGAGTTTTACTTTGCAACAATATCGTACAATGGAAAAGTTATGAATCTTCTCGATAGTAGTACATCTGATTATTTAAAATAAATTCCGTAATTATTGTCGTAATATACTGCAATTGCTATATAAAACCCTTCTTGGTACCCTGGGCAGACTAAATTTTATTTAGTTGTGAGCTTTAAATATTCAAAGTTTCTTTTTATTTTTTTTATGTTAAAATAACACATATGACTAAAATATATTTGGGTTGCGATCATGCAGGGTTTGAATTGAAGGAAAAAATCAAGGTTTACTTGAGTGGTTTAGAGTATGAGGTGGAGGACAGGGGATCTTTTAGTTTTGTGGCTGATGATGATTATCCTGATTTTGTGCGCCAGGTTGCGGAAGCTGTCGCTGCTGATAAGGGTAGCTTTGGTGTTATTCTAGGCGGTTCAGGACAAGGTGAAGCAATATGCGCAAACAGAGTAAAAGGCGTACGCGCTGTGGTTTTTTATGGACCGAAATTACCTACAGAAAAAATAGATATGGAGGGTAGGACGAGCATGGATACTTTTGAAATGATAAAACTCGCGCGCAGACATAATGATGCAAACATACTTTCTATCGGTGAGAGGTTTACTACTGAAGACGAAGCCAAATTCGCAGTTGAGCTTTTTGTCACAACACCATTCCCGGGCGACGAAAGGCATTTGAGAAGAATAAATAAAATTGATTTAATTTAAAAAATATTATGGCTGAAATTATACCGGCAATATTGCCGAAAAATTATGAAGATATGAAGAATAAAATCGCCCTTGTGAAGGGCGTTGTTCCTTTGGTGCAGATAGACCTTTGCGATGGTATTTTTGTGCCTTCTCGGACTTGGCCTTTTTCTACGGGCGGGGGAGATGATTTTAATTTTCAAAATATAATAAATGAACGGGAGGGTATGCCGTTTTGGGAAGAAATTGATTTTGAATTGGATTTGATGGTGGCTGACGGTATGGAGAATTTTGATGTTTATACAAAGCTAGGGCCCAAGAGAATTATTTTTCACATTGAGGCATTTGAAAATTTGGATGAATTTAAAAATTTTCTGGAAGGAATCGACCCTTACGTCAGAGATGCGATAAAAATCGGTGTTGCTATAAACCCTACGACGCCGTTGGAAAATCTTTATCCATTGATTCCATATATTGATATCGTGCAATGCATGGCGATAGCGAAAATAGGTTATCAGGGCGAGCCTTTTTACGAAGGTGCATTGGAATATATAAAAACTCTTAAGCAAAAATATCCTGAATTGACTATCAGTGTGGATGGCGGAGTGAATTTGCAAACGGGCGCCCGCC
>JAZJXT010000004.1:0-123593 GCA_040390725.1 Patescibacteria group bacterium | reverse complement strand
TGTCGTAGAGGCGGGCGCCGACGAACTCATCGCTGGCTCTGCAATTTTTAATAATGATGATATAATAGGCGCAGTAGAAAAGTTTAGGAGTTTGTAATTTATGAAAAAATACTTATTTATTTTAGTTATAATAGCTTTCTGTTTTTCAATTTCAAGCGCTGGGGCGGTTGGTTTTGTTTTTAATAGAGATTTAAGTGTTGGTTCAAAAGGCGGGGACGTTTTGACTTTGCAGAAAATTTTAATTGAAAATGGATTTTTAAATATTTCAACTCCGACAGATTATTTTGGCAATAAAACAAAAGAAGCAGTTAAAAATTTTCAAGCAAAAAATGGCCTTGCAAGGGCAGGAAAAATCGGCCCTGCTACAAGGTCTATTTTAAATTCTCAAACTCTATCTTCTGTTACTCAAATTCCCTTAGCCTCTCCTGTCGTAATTTCAAATGTTCAAAAACCTGTAGCTACTCAGCCAATAATTATTCAAAAAGAAATACAACCAAATATCGGCTTTTCTTTTACGGGATTAGCCTGTCCTTCTTCTCAAAAGTGTGTGACAGTAATTTCTCCAAATGGTGGAGAAGTTTTTACTACAGGTCAATCAATAACTGTCAATTGGAATTCTGAAGGATTTAATGATTATCGTGATGTTTCAGTTGATCTTGTAAAAAAGGTTGATAGTGATTATGTTACACTTTATAATTTTGAAAATGAGTCTACGGATAGAGAAAAATTAGACCTTGTTATTCCGCCTGGCTTAGAATCTGGTTCTAATTATGTATTTAAGGTTAGCGTTCATAACGTAAGTGAATCTGAGGTATTTGATTACAGTGATTTTCCTTTTACAATAAATGCAAAATCTGATTCTGCTTGCTTGAATCCTTCTGTTTCAATATCAGTTGATCCAACTTTTTATTTGTCAAGCGGACTTTCTTCTGGTTCTATGGCACCAACAGTTACTTCTTCTACTGCCACAAATACAACATCTACTTCTACGGCAATTACCTCATCATCAGTGAGACTTATCGGAGATTATGATATAAGTGCCGGGGGCGGTGATAATTGCACGGTAAGAGTTAAAAGTATTCAATTTAAATCAAATGTGAACATCTTGAGTTGGCATACACAGTTTTCTGATGTTTTAACATCTCAAAATAGTAATATTCTTACGCTTGAATTTCCTCAACCAGCGCAATTGTCTGGATCATTGGTTAATACACCAATTGGGCAAAAAGTAATGGCACAAGTTATAGATGTGTGGGGAAATTTTGATTCTAATACGTCAGAAGCTAATTTTATTAATCCGATAAAAATTGATGCGGTTGATATAAATGGAAATTCTATTACAAGTATAGTATATTAGATAGTGAGAGAATATAAGTATTATGCTAACCCAGGAAAAAATTAAAGAGCTGGAATTGATTGCGAATAATATTCGTATTTCGACATTGGAGGCATTGATCGCTACCAAGACTGATAAATATCAGGCTTCCGGACACACGGCAGGACCGCTCGGTATGGCAGATATTTTTGCTTTATTTTTCTTTTATGTGATGAAGCATGACCCAAAGAATCCTCACTGGGAAGACCGCGATAGATTTGTGCTTTCAAATGGACACATTTGTCCGGTTTATTATGCGACTATGGCGCACGCAGGATATTTTCCATTAGAAGAACTTAAAACTTTACGACATTTCGGTTCTCGCTTACAAGGGCACCCGCATCGAGAATTTATGCCGTGGATAGAGACATCTTCCGGGCCACTTGGTTCCGGTCTTTCACAAGCAGCCGGTATGGCATTAGCAGAGAGGATGGATCACGGACTACGCACGCAGAAATTTATTTATTGCTTTTTGTCAGATGGGGAACTGGATGAAGGGAATTCTTGGGAAGGCGCGATGCTCGCGGGGAAATATAAATTACGCAATTTGATTGCTGTTATTGATAGAAATAATATTCAAATAGAAGGCGTGACTGAAGACATAATGCCACTTGAACCACTCGCTGATAAATGGCGAGCTTTTGGCTGGCATGTCATAGAATCTTCCGGGCATGATTTCCGTACACTTTATGAAGCAGTTGAAGAAGCACAAGCAGTTTATGAAAAGCCTACTGTAATCATTGCGCACACAATTCCGGGTAAAGGAGTTTCATTTATGGAACGTGATTATCGCTGGCATGGGACACCCCCAGGCTCAGGTCCTGTGGATCAAATTCCGAAAGACAAACAAGCCGAGGTCGCTTTTGCTGATCTTCATGCATTAGGTGAGAGAATTAAAATGGGCACGAATAAATAAAGTAAATAAAATTTAAAAAATATTATGTTAAATCCAGAATTAAAATTAAATCCAAAAATTTTCAATGCAGACGTCGAGCAGGCGCCTATTCGTAAAGGCTTCGGACAGGGTTTACTCAAGGCAGGAGAAGATGATAAAAATGTCGTCGCTCTTTGCGCTGATTTGACTGAGAGCACGCAGATGCATTTATTTGCGGAAAAATTCCCTGAAAGATTCGCTCAAGTCGGCGTCGCCGAGCAGAATCTAGTCACTGTGGCTTCCGGTATGGCGGCAATGGGCAAGATTCCTTTTTGTTCTTCTTATGCTATGTTTTCTCCAGGAAGAAATTGGGAACAAATTCGCACCACTATTACTTATAATGACAGGAATGTTGTGATAGTCGGCTCGCACGCTGGCATTTCTGTAGGTCCCGACGGAGGCACACATCAAGCACTCGAAGACATGGCACTCATGCGCGTATTGCCAAATATGGATGTTCTTTCTCCTTGTGATGCGATAGAAGCAAAAAAGGCGACATTGGCAACAGCTAAAAATACAACTCCGGCATATCTTCGCCTCGCTCGTGAGAAGACTCCGATAATAACTACCGAAGAAACTCCTTTTGCAATAGGTAAAGCGCAGATTTTCTGGTTGCCAGATGTTGGACTCGCGCAAGTCGGTATCATCGTCACAGGAGGATTGACCTACAAAGCAATGCTCGCCGCGAAAGAACTCGAAGCCGAAGGAATAAAAACAAAAGTTTTAAATTTAGCAACAGTCAAACCAATTGATGTTGATGCAGTTGTCGCTCTTGCAAAAGAAACAAAAGCAATAGTCACAGTAGAAGAACATCAAACTGCCGGAGGAATGGGTTCAGCTGTTGCTGAAGTGCTCGCTCGAAATTATCCTGTGCCGATAGAATTCGTCGGCGTGCAAGACAAATACGGTCAATCTGGTGCTCCAGAAGAACTCATAGAGTATTACGGAATGGGAAAAGATTCTATAAAAAAAGCAGTACAAAAAGTCTTAGGAAGAAAATAGTATAAGCTTAGGACATTTTAAAAGTTTTAATTTGTTTTGTTTTTTCTTTTTTTTCTTCGTAGGGAGTAAGAAGATCTGAGAAGTGATTTAATTTTTTCTTTAATTTATCTATTTTTTCGATTGCCTCATCTAGTTGTTTTTCAGCACCATTCATTATGCGTTCTGTTTCTGTTGTTTTGCGTTCTGTTCGGGCGATTATATTTTCAATCTGCTGTTCAAATGCCTTTTTTTTAATTAAAAGACTTTGTAGCTCTTCAAGATTAGAGTTCATTTCATTTTCCTGATCTTTTGTTAAGATATTAACTTCTTTTTTTTCTGATCCTGGCTCTTTCATATAATTTATTTACTTAAATTTATAATTTTTTTATTATATAATTTTCTGGAGCTTTTTGCAATAGGTCTTCAAGCTTTGTGCGAGGCAGGAGTCCGGCTTGTGCTCCTATGTATTGAACCACAGACATCGAGTTTATTGGTCCCCAAGACAGTGCTTCTGGTATAGTTTTCCCCAATGCTATGGCTACAGTGAATGTCGAAGAAAAAGCATCTCCGGCACCAGTACGGTCTATAGGTTCTGCGGTGTCCGGATACATAGGAGTGAACCAAATATTTACTCCATCTGATGCATAAGCTCCATTTGGTCCGTCGGATATAGAAACTATTTTTGGGCCCAAATCATGAAGACCTTTCATTAAAATTTTTATATCTTTATTTTGAATATTTAAAATTCTTTCCGCTTCTTCGACATTACAAAAGAAAATTTCTGTGCGTGCATAAATTTCTCGGAGTTTATCTGTGCCGAGTTTCATCTGAAATGTTCCTGGCTGGAAAGCAAGTTTTGTTTTAGGATGATTTTTTAACCATTCTGCTATCATTTCATGATAGGGCAGGGAATGATCAGCAAGAGAACTCAAATAAACCCACCCGACTTCCGGCAAATTTTTCGGAATTTTATAATCAAATTCAGTATGCTTAATCAAGATCGTGCGTTCAACACCATACCAAAGCACGTAATGATAATTTGTTTTTTTATCTTTTTCTGTTCGTACAAAATCCGCAATAACTCCGTCTTTTTTCAAAGATTCTAAGCATTCTTTTCCATATCTGTCATCTCCGATATTTGTAAGTGCAGCGGAGCGTAGTCCTAGGCGTGCCGCAGACACAGCTGCGTTTGGGCTATTTCCTACCGCATTACACACTGTTACTGACTCATAGGGGACTTTGTCGCCGAAACGCAAACAGAGCTCGACGCTCTCTTTGTCATCTGTCCCTGTGTGAACATGAGCGTCTTTTAATTTAATAAAAGCATCAACGACTATATCCCCAATTGCCAAGAAATCTATTTTTTTATTTGTTCTAAACATGCTACGATTATATCATAATGTTTAAAAAATTTATATTGTTTTCGATGGGGATTTTCTTCTTTGCGTTTTTTCATTCGGCCCATGCGGATGTTGTGCTGAATGAATTGATGTATTATCCAAATGACGGTGATACGAATTGGGTTGAAATTTACAATAATGGCAGTACGGATGTTTTAATAAAAACGGGGGACGCTGCAGATGCTTGGCGTGTCAGTAGTGGTACGACGAAATACCATTTGAATGGTTCTGATTTTACTATCAAGGCAGGCGAGTATGTTATTTTGGCTTGCAACTCTGAAACTTTTTTATCAAAGCACTCGGGATTTTCCGGAAATGTCGTTGACCTTACTGCTTCCGGTTTTAGTAATACTGGTACGACAATAAAATTATGGGATGATTCTGGGGATGCTATTAGCAATTTAACTTATACGACAGCCGATGGTGGAAATAATGACAGCAACTCTTTGCAGTTAGTAAGTGGCTCATGGGTCGGAGCTACGCCTACGCCCGGATCAGCAAATTTTTCTACAAATAATTCTAATAATACCGACACGAATAATGATAACAATACAGACACAAATATAAGCACAAATTCAAATTCAGTAAATAATAATTCAACAACTAATACAGTAACTAAAGCAAAAACAAATGCAGCACCGACAATTAAAACAAAAATCACAGCAAAGACTTTATCTATTGCTGGCTTGCCTGTAGAATTTAGTGCTTCTGCGACGGGTCTTTCCGGGGAGACGTTGTTTTCTGGAAAATATTTTTGGAATTTCGGTGATGGGGATTCGAAAGAAATAAATTTAAATCAAAATACTAAATTCACGCATGCTTATTTTTATCCGGGTGACTACAGTGTATACTTGGAATATTATAGTAATTATTATTCTGACACTTCAGATGCTACCGATAAAATAATTATTAAAATAGTAGAGTCTGATGTTATTATTTCTTCTGTCGGTGATGATAAAGATTTTTTCGTAGAGCTTTCAAATAATTCTGGTTATGATGCAGATCTTTCAAGGTGGATGCTCACGAGCATAAATAAAAATTTTGTTTTTCCAAAGAATACAATCTTGCCTTCAAAAAAGAAAATAATATTTTCTTCACACATTACGAATTTTACAATTTTAGATAAAGATACTTTAAAATTATTAAACCCAAACAGGGAAGTCGTTTTTGATTATTTTTCATCTCTTTTGCCGAAAATGCCTGAGAAGAAAATTACCAATAAAGTTATTTATGTTTCTCCTGCTCCTGAGGTTTCCGAACAAAAAATAGAAAAAGAAAATAAAAAAGAAGAACAAGATCTTGAAGTTCCAGCAGAAGATTTATCCGCTTTGGCTATTAAAAGTGTGGCAGAAGATAATTCATATGACATTTTCTTTTATTTAGGTTTGGCGAGTTTTTTATTTATCGCTGGATCGGGGGTTTACTTTGTCCGTAGGTGGCGCAGAGTGCCAGCCATAGTAGACGGCAATGATTTTCAAATTTTAGATGAATAGTATATAATATTCCAATGTCTAAACATATTGTAATAGTTGGGGGAGGTTTTGGCGGTATTCGCACAGCGCTTGATTTGGCGTGCAAGAATCTTAAAGACGTAAAAATAACGCTTATATCCGACAAGCCACATTTTGAATATTATCCTGCAATTTATAAAGCAGTCATTGGAAGATCACCACTAGAAATATGTATTCAGTTGAGTGATATCTTTAAGAATAAAAAAAATGTTGAAATAATAATTGATAAAATAAAAAATGTTGACTCTGTCGGTAAAAAAATAACTGGAGAGAACGGTGCTTATGTTTATGATTACCTTGTGCTTGCATTAGGTAGTGAGACAGTTTTTTTTGGCATACCAAATATTGCGAATCTTGCTTTTGGCTTCAAGTCTATAAATGAAGCGGTAAAATTAAATCGTCATATTCATGAGATGTTTGATGCGCATCATGAAAATATTCAGAAAGAAGAATTAGTTGCGAATTTGCATATGCTTATAGTGGGCGGAGGAGCGTCTGGTGTAGAAATAGCCGGAGAGCTGGCTGTGTATTTAAAAAAATTATCAAAGAAACATGGCTTGGATCCTTCGCTTGCAACTATTGATATTATCGAAGCAGCTCCACGTATTTTATTTGCTCTTCCTGAACAAATTTCCGTGCATGTAACAAAGCAATTAAGGTCCCTCGGTATAAATATTTTTGTAAATCGCGCATTGGTAAATGAAGATCTTGAGCAGGTTTATATGAAAGACATGTCTCTTAAGACAAAGACTGTTATCTGGACTGCCGGCATAAAAGTAAATAGTTTCTATAAAGATATTCCGGGCATAGTTATGAATAAAAATTCTCGCGTTGTTGTGGATGAATTTTTAAGTGCAAAAGGCTTGCAGGATATTTTTATTATTGGTGATGCTGCAGATACACCTTATTCTGGGCTCGCACAAACTGCTATTTACGATGGTGGTTTTGTATCAAAAAACTTAGTTAGAAAAATAAAAGGTGATACATTGAAAATTTATGTTCCAAAGAAGGTGAGCTATGTCGTGCCTGTTGGACCTGGCTGGGCTGCCGCAAAAATAGGTAACTTCTTTTTTTATGGATTTTTTGCTTCTAAATTACGCGAGGTTATTGATTTTATGTTTTTCCTTTCTATTTTACCGTTTAAAAAGGCATTATTTGCGTTTCAATCGGGCAAAAAAATGTGCGAGTCGTGTGAGACTTGCTTAAAAGAGGAGTAGTATTATAATTAGATTGTAGATGTCGGGATTTATTAATTTTAATTTCAAAAAAATTTATGACAAAACATTTTATATGTACAGGAGGGTGTAATGGTGTATCAAACATGCCCGGGGTTTGTAATGCAAAAGATTGTCCAAAACACGGACAGCCGTTAATGGAATGCAAATGTGAAGACGGAAAACACGAAGGTGCACTTAGCAAATGCGAGAATTGTGGACACCGCGTTTCTCCAGGCAGTAAAATGTGCGCTGACGGAAAGTGCGCATTAGATACTTTCAAGCCGGAACTTCCTGCATAAATTTAAAATTTATTTATATGTTCAAAAACTTTTTACTTAAAAAAATGCTTCGCATGCAAGGCGTGCCTGAAGCTCAAATAGATATGATTATCGGCATGATGGAAAAAAATCCTGAGCTATTTAAAAATATCATGAAAGAAATAGAAGAAAAAATAAAAGGAGGAATGGATAAAATGCAAGCAGCTCAAATGGTAATGCAAAAATATCAAGCCGACCTCAAAAAGTTGGTTTAAAACTTGGGAGCTAAGCTCCCAAGCAGAATAAAATTTATGAAACCAGACTTATTTCCAAAATCAATAAATACTAAAGAAAGTTTAAAAAATTCATTTTTTTCCATATTTCAAAATATGCCGGGAGGACTTAAAAAATTGGCAATGTTTCTCTTGCTTGCAACTTCCTCTGTGTATGGGCAAAAAAAAGAAAGTACAATAAAAGAAAATCCGCCTATTTATGTAAGTGATATAAAGGATCCAAGATTATTAGAATATCAAGATAGCTTGAAAGATTATGATTATAGTAAAAAATTTATACCTGGGTTTACAGATTTAGTTAACCGTAGCATTGATATATTAAATAAAAAGCATAGTTCTTCTAAAAAACCAGTAAGTCTTAAAATTAACGACCGTATTAGTGATAAAAGGAGGGGCAAAAATAGTTTATACAACATAGATGCTACTCATCCCAAGTTTCATTTTATTGATAAAATATATCCATTAAGAGAAAATTTAGAAAAGTTAGCGTTAATGGCAGCAGGTAAAGCAAAAGAGAGGAATTATACTAATTATGGAGTAAGGGAATTTACTGCTCAGGGTTCTCAAGGTGAAGAAGAATATTTACATATAGATTTTCCGTTCTGGGAAAAACCACAGCAACCAGTTATTTATGATCCAAGTAAAGTTGTAAAAAAAATAGTATCTAGTAAGAAACCAGAATCTGTAATTAAAAAGTCAGTAGAACATCCAAAACAACAAATTAAACCAGAAGTTAAAGATTTAAATGAAATTAAAAGATATGTTCCTGAGCAAAAAATATATAATTGGGCAGGAAGCGATATCGGAGCAGAGGAGTTTTATAAACGTGAGGGACATAAATTCAAAAATCGTGAGGCATTTGATAAATGGGCAGAGCAGTTCAATCCTAAAACTATACCAGCAAGACTTGTGCCTAGTGTGAGCGATACCAATAAATAAACTTGGGAGCTAAGCTCCCAAGTAAGAATATGTTATACTATAAACATGCGAAAAGTAAGCTTTGCAAAAAATGAATTTTATCATATTTACAATAGAGGAGTAGATAAAAGAAATATATTTGAAAGCCCGGAAGACTTGCAACGGTTTATTCAAAGTATGGGTGATTTCAATGTTCGTGACCCCATCGGAAGTATTTTTGAGAACTCTTTTAATCAACTTGGGAGCTTAGCTCCCAAGTCAGAGAAATTGGTGAATTTTGTTGCTTATTGCTTGAATCAAAATCATTATCATTTTATCTTGGAACCACTTTTTGATGATGGTGTGCAAAAATTTATGCATAAGCTATCTACTGGTTACACAAATTATTTTAATGAAAAAGAAGAAAGAGTCGGATCTTTATTTCAAGGACCATATAAAGCTATCCATATAGATTCTAATCAATACCTTTTACATCTCAGTGTTTATGTAAATCTAAATTATAAAGTGCATAAAGGATTAAATAAAAAATGGATGGAAAATTTACCAATCTCAAGTTTTAAGGAATATGTAGAGCAAACAATTAAACCATTTTGTAATAAAAATATCATTTTAGAGCAGTTTAATAACATTAAAGAATATAGAAATTTTTGTGAAAAAACTTTACCTGATATTCTTAGAAGAAAAGAGGAAGAAAAAGGGTTAAAATATATGTTATTAGAGTAACTTGGGAGCGAAGCTCCCAAGTTGGAGATTTGGAATAATGGTCAAATTCTGCTATATTCTAATATATGTGTGGAATAGTAGGATACATTGGAAAAAGGGAAGCTTGGCCTATTTTGGTCAAAGGTTTGGAACGGCTCGAATACCGTGGTTATGATTCTGCGGGAGTGGCGTTTATGCAAGATGGCGCTATTTCAGTTTACAAGAAAAAAGGAAAAGTCGCGGAGCTTTCCAAGCTTGTAAAAAATAAAAATACTTCAGGGGGAATAGGCATAGCGCATACTAGGTGGGCGACGCACGGTGAGCCATCTGATTTGAATGCGCACCCGCATTTATCTCAAGATGGAAATATTGCAGTAGTGCACAATGGAATTATTGAAAATTATATTTCTATTCGAAAAGCTCTCTCAGAAAAAGGATATCATTTTAAGAGTGGGACAGATACGGAAGTTTTAGCAAACTTAATAGAAGATGTGAAAAAAAAGGCGAAAGTTTCAATAGATGAAGCTGTGCGTTTGGCACTTCAGGAAGTAGTAGGCGCTTATGCTATCGCTGTTTTATCACAAGATGACCCAGAGACTATTGTCATCGCTAGGAAAGGAAGCCCAGTGGCTATAGGGTTAGGTAAAGGTGAATATTTTATCGCATCAGACGCTACACCAATTGCCGAGTACACAAATAAAATAATTTATTTAAATGATAACGAAATAGCCACGATAAAAGATGGAAAACTTATTTTAAAAACCATAAAAAATAAAATAAAAAATCCTTATATTCAAAAACTAGATATGAAAATTGATGAGCTCGAAAAGGGAGGTTATCCGCACTTTATGTTGAAGGAAATTTACGAACAGCCCAAATCCATCACTGATTGTTTGCGAGGAAGAATCAGCCCAAAGGATGGTTTAGTAAAACTTGGTGGAATAGAAAAATATGAAGATAAATTATTTAATGCAAAAAGAATAATAATGTTGGCTTGCGGTACGAGCTGGCATGCAGCGCTCGAAGCAAAATATTTTTTTGAAGACTTAGCGCGTACTCCTGTGTGCGTGGAATACGCTTCAGAATTCAGATATAGGAATCCTGTGATAAATAAAGATGATTTGGTTATTGCAGTTTCTCAGTCAGGCGAGACTGCTGATACTTTAGCTGCGCTTAACTTGGCAAAGAAAAAAGGCGCAACAGTTTTCGGTGTTTGCAACGTAGTCGGTTCTACTATTCCGCGGGCGACTGATGCAGGATCATATACTCATGCTGGTCCTGAGATAGGCGTCGCTTCTACAAAGGCTTTTACGGCACAAATTACCGTGCTTCTTCTAATGTGTTTATTGTTAGCATCTCATAAGAAAACTATTTCAAAAAAAGAAATGAAAAAAATCATAAACGAGCTTGATGTTATTTCCGGTAAAACTGCGGCCGCTTTAGCCACTGACAAAATAGTTAAAAAAATCGCCGAAAAATTCAAAGATGCGAAGAATTTTATTTATTTGGGCAGAGGCTACGGTTTTCCTTTGGCACTAGAGGGGGCTTTGAAATTAAAAGAAATTTCATATATTCATGCCGAAGGTTATCCAGCGGCGGAAATGAAACACGGACCAATAGCATTGGTAGATGAAAATATGCCGGTAGTTTTTATTGCGAACAAGGGTCCTTGTTATGAAAAGGTGATGAGTAATATGATGGAAGTAAAAGCGCGTAAAGGAAAAATAATTGCTATAATTACAGAAGGTGATACTGAGGCAAAAAAAATAGCGGATTATTCGGTAGAAATTCCGGAGACCTCGGATTTATTTATGCCATTTGTGGCTTCGGTGCCTTTGCAGTTGTTGGCTTATCATATTGCGTCATTTCGAGGTTGTGACATAGATAAGCCTAGAAATTTAGCAAAAAGTGTAACAGTAGAATAAGTATCGCGCCTTAGTGGACGATTGCGCGATGTGATTTCGTTAAATCAATGATCAAAATAAATTTTTTAGAAATAATATTAGATAACAAAAATAATCTTAAAAAAAGATTATCTGTTTTGGTTAAGGGTAAGAAAAAATTAAAAGCCGGAGTGTATGTGGGGAAAAATGTAAAAATTGAACCGAATGTTTTTTTTGATGCGAGTGGGGGAAATATAGTGATAGGAGAAGGCACAAAAATAAAAGCAAATAGTATTTTACGTGGACCACTTTTGATAGGTAAAAATTGTGTAGTAAATAGTTTCGCGGAAATTTCACATTCTAACATAGGTGATGTGTGTAAAGTTAGTGGAGAGATAACTTTTAGCGTGATGCAAAGTTACTCCAATAAACAGCATTACGGTTCTTTGGGGTATAGTTATGTTGGGTCATGGGTAAATATCGGAGGTGGGACTTCTACTGCAAATATGAAAAATACTTATGGCACGATAGTGATGAACGGAATTGATTCAGGGGAAGTTTTCCTTGGATGTGTATTAGAAGATTATTGTAAAACTGCAGTAAATACAAGTATTTTCCCTGGAAAAGTTATTGGGATGTCTTCGCATTTATACGGCACAGTAGTGGAAGATGTGCCGGCTTTTACTAGCTATGTTGCCCCTGGGAAAATGTACGAATTGCCCATTGAGGTAGCAAAAAAAATACAAGAAAAAATGTCAGCAAGGCGCGGAGTAAAATTTACTGAAGAAGAAAAAAAGAATTTTGGAAAAATGTTTAAAGAAACTGAAAACGATAGAAAAAAAGTCGGAGTGAGAAAAGAAAAATTATCATTTAATTAAAAATACATATGCAAAAAGAAAAAATTTTAGTTATAGGAGCGTGCGGTCAAATAGGAGTGGAGCTGACGCTTGCTTTGCGTAAAAAATATGGCAATGAAAATGTGGTAGCTTGTGACATACGAGAAGAAAGTTCTTTATTAAAAGGCACAGGGCCTTATGCTATTTTAAATGCGATGGATGCGGAGGCCACGAAAGAATTGGTAAAAAAAGAAGGAATTAATCAAATATATTTATTAGCTGCATTATTGTCAGCGACGGGCGAGAAGAATCCAAAACTCGCTTGGGATTTAAATATGACAAGCCTACGCCAAGTTCTCGAGCTCGGGGTTGAAGAAAAAATAAAAATATTCTGGCCTAGTTCTATCGCTGTTTTCGGCGCTACTACCCCTAGGGATAATACTCTGCAAAAAACTGTCGTTGAGCCTACGACAATGTATGGCATTACAAAATACGCCGGGGAGCTTTTGTGCCAATATTACAATATGCGTTTTGGGCTCGATGTTCGCAGTGTGCGCTATCCGGGGCTTATCAGCTGGAAAGGCGAGCCAGGCGGAGGTACGACTGATTATGCAGTGGATATTTTCTACGAAGTTTTGAAAAATAAAAAGTATGCTTGTTTTCTTTCCGAAAATACTTATTTGCCGATGATGTATATGGATGATGCCATTCGCGCGACAATGGAATTGATGGATGCTCCGGCGGAGAATTTAAAATCCAGAATGGCGTATAATTTATCCGGTATGAGTTTTTCACCGAAAGAAATTGCCGAGGAAGTTAAAAAACATATTCCAGAATTTGAAATTTCTTACGCGCCGGATCATCGCCAAGCTATTGCCGACGGCTGGCCGAAAAGTATTGATGATTCTACTGCCCGCGCAGATTGGAACTGGAAAGAAGAATTTGATTTACCAAAAATGACAAAAGTGATGTTAGAGAATTTGAAAGAGAAGTTAAAGTTGTAAAATTTTACCAAAAATTTTCTTCGCCTTCAGGTAGATTATATTTTGCTAAAAGCTCTTTTAGTTTTCTAACCATTATTTTTCTATTTTCAGTCAAGATATCATTATCCTCCATAATAAATTCAAATACATATTTAGCATGATCTGAAAGTTCTTTTAGTGTGTTAATATTTATTATTTCTAGTTTATCAATTATCCAATTATAAAATGGTTTTTCTGGAAATTCATATTGTATAAATTTTTTGCCGATAGATGCATCAACGGTTTTCTTTATAGCGTCTTGTCTGGGTACCCTTTTTTGATTTTCCATTTTATTTTTTATATTGATATTTTTCGTTGCCTTCAGGAAGATTGTACTCTTTCAATAGTGTTTTTAACTCTTCAATCATCTTTTTATCATCAGCTCTTTCTGTGAATATTGATTTGGCATATTTAGAAACCTCACCTAGGGTGTTGATTTCCATGCTTTTAAGGATCTCTAACGTGACAGGATTTATGCTACCTGCCAGCATTACTTTTTTTAGCAAAAGTTTCCCTATTTCTTCCTCTGCCTTGGGTACATTTTCTCTCTCTACTCTCTTTTGATTTTCCATAATTAATTAAATTAATACTAATATAGGTATTTTACCCCTTTACTAATTGTATTGTCAAATTTTTAGTTTTATGATTTTTTTGCTATAGTTAAACCATGTATTCAAAAAAGATGGTTCAAAATATAGAGAATGAACTTGAGGCGCTCAGGGTTGCTGGGAAGTTCAAGGTGGAAAGGGAGTTGGACGGCGCTCAGGGGGCAGAAGTGGAAATAGGTGGAAAAAAAGTTTTGATGTTCGCATCGAATAATTATTTGGGCTTGGCGAATCATCCGGAAATTGTCGCTTCGGCTCATAAGGCGCTAGATGAATACGGATACGGACTTTCCTCCGTGCGTTTTATTTCCGGCACAGAGAGTATTCATAAAATTTTGGAAAAAAAGTTGGCGGAATTTTTAGGCACGGAGGATGCTATTTTATATTCTACGAATTTTATGTCGAATTTGGGATTTTTTGCGAGTATAGTGAATGAAACTTTCGGCAGTTTGGAAAAATACACTGATGTTATTTACAGTGATGCACTAAACCATGCTAGTATTATTGATTCATTTAAGCTTTGTAAAAAAGAAAATCTGGTAAAAAGAATTTATACTCATGGAGACACTGCAGAGCTTGAGAAAATGTTGGAAGAAGATAAAGACAAAGGTTATAGATTTAAAATAATTGTGACAGACGGAGTATTTTCTATGGAGGGATATTTAGCTGACTTGCCGAAAATAAAAGAACTTTCGGAAAAATACGAGGCAATGCTATTCGTAGATGATGCGCATGCCGTGGGCGTGATAGGGAAAACTGGCGCTGGCACTCCGGAATATTTTAATATGCAAGGACAGGCAGACGTCCTCTCTGGCACTTTTGGTAAAGCGCTCGGTGGCGCGCTCGGCGGATATATTGCCGGTAAAAAACAAATTGTGGAATTTCTTCGCCAAAAATCCAGGACTTATATGTTTTCAAATTCCTTGCCACCAATGATGACGATGGCTTCTATAAAAGCTCTCGATCTACTAAAAGAAAAACCGGAACTTCTCCAGACGGTAAATAAAAATGCAGAAATGTTTCGCACTGGGGCAAAAAAATTAGGTTTTAGTATTCTCGAAGGCAATCACCCCATAGTGCCGGTGATGCTTGGTGATGCATCTTTGACACAACAAATGAGCAAGAAACTTTTAGAAAAAGGTTTATATGTCGTAGGCCTTTGGTTCCCAGTTGTTCCTGAAGGCCAAGCTCGTCTTCGTTTTCAAATCTCCGCCGCGCATACATCGGAACAAATCTCCACTGCACTTGAAATTCTAGCTGAAACAGGTAAAGAGATGGGAGTTATTTAGTGAAAATAATTAAAAGCTTATTTTTTATTTTGTCTACTATCCTTACATATGTAGACATAGTAGACATTTAAAAAAGTTTTGTATATGATAATAGGATATGAAAGGAAAAATTTCTTACAAAATTTTAGGATTATTACAAGAGGGCGCTTTTAATTTTTTAGATCTCGCAGAAGCCATGATAAATTCAGGTTATGGAGCGGGTTTTGGAAAGATCGACAGAGAAATAGAAAAAATTCATTCGGAAAGGATTACCGCTCGCCTAAAATCAGAAAGAATAAGACGCTTGCAAAAATATTTAATAAAATTAAAAAAAGACGGACTGATTGACGAGAAGGACTCAGGTAAATTGCTTGTAACCCAAAAAGGGAATAAAAAATTATCGGCATTAAAAAAATCATTTCTTATGGATAAGAATTATGAAAAAGAAAAAAGTGATAAAGTTATCATTATCAGTTATGATATACCTGTGGCTTTTAACAAAGAAAGAAATATCTTGAGGGATATCTTAAGAATGCTTGGTTTTGAAATAGTGCACAAAAGTGTCTGGGTAGGGAAAGTTAAGCTACCAAAAAGATTTATTACAGATGTAGAGGAATTAGGTATTTTAGATTATATTGAAATTTTAGAAGTTACTAAAAGTGGTAGTTTGAAACATTATAGCTAATTTTATTTTTGAAACCTTCAAATGTCTACTATGTCTACATATGTAAGGATAGTAGGCATTTTGAATGCGCTATGAAAAAATTTGACAAGCGACTATATATACAGTAGTCTTCTCCGTAGAAGTTGTAAATGTAAATTCGTAAGTAGCGGGTTCATTTTTAGAAGTTAGGTTGTTTTTCTTTGGAAAATTTCTTGGGAAAAACAACTTAATTTTTATTTATGACAACAAAAATAATTTTAGTAGAAGGATCGCGTAGCTATGAGAAAGATTTTACTTTACCCATATTCCTTTCAAAGGGAGATCTGGTTGAGTTTGGTCTTTTTTCTTTTACTGTAGACTCAGTTTCATTTTTTCCCACCAGAGAAGAATTTTTTATTACTTGTGTAGCCAATAAACAATTCAAGACTTCTAATTCGGAATCTATAAAGAAAATATTGAAAAAGAGTGGATGGATTTGTTCTTAAAATTAAATCTGATAGTTTTATCCCGGTTAATTAAAATCCGGGATTTCTTTTTTGCAATTTTTATTTTTATGTGCTATATTAAAGGGATAAATCCCGGGGGGATTTTTATTTTTAAACTATTAATTAATTTAATCAACTCAAGAAAATTATGGAAATACGAAACATAGCAATCATAGCTCACGTGGACCACGGCAAGACTACCTTGACCGATGCTTTGATGCGTCAAAATGGGGCAATAGTAGCAGAGGGCGTATCGATGGACTCGAATGATTTGGAAAAAGAACGCGGTATCACCATTTATTCAAAAAATACTTCTATTAATTATAAAGGCACAAAGATAAACATCGTGGACACTCCAGGTCACGCTGACTTCGGTTCGGAGGTGGAGCGTGTTTTGCGCGCGATTGACTCGGTTCTCTTGCTCGTGGACGCTGTTGAAGGCCCAATGCCACAGACTCGTTTCGTTTTGAAAAAATCTTTGGAGCTTGGTTTAAAACCTATCGTTGTGATAAATAAAATAGACAAGCCGGCTTCTGACCCTGCACGCGTGCATGATGAAGTTTTGGAATTATTTATGGAACTTGGCGCAACTGACGAGCAAGCTAATTTTGAAGTTGTTTATGCTATCGGTAGGCAAGGAATTGCAAAGAAAAATTTGGAAGATGATTCAAAAGATTTAACCCCGCTTCTTGATTTGCTTTTAGAAAAAGTTCCCCCAGCTTCAAAAGACGAAGAAGGTAAAATGACTGCGCAAGTTTTTAATTTGGGCTATGATAATTTCATGGGACGTTTGGCTATTGCCCGTATCTATTCCGGAAAAGTAAAAATGGGCAATACTCTTTTTGTTAAAAATGAAAACGGCGTGCGTGCTGGTAAAATAACAAAACTTTTTGTTTTCGAAGGTATCAACAGAAAAGAAGTACAAGAGGCGACTTCTGGCGACATTGTTTTGCTTGCCGGAATTCCAGACATATATATAGGAGAGACTTTATGTGAAGATGAAAAAGCAGAAGCGTTGCCAATGATTGCTATTGATGAGCCTACTATTTCGTTGAACTTTTTAGTGAACGACTCTCCATTTGCCGGCAAGGAAGGAAAGTTCGTAACTTCAAGACAAATAAAGGAAAGACTTGAACGTGAACTCGAAATCAATGTCGGACTCAAGGTGGATTTTTCTCCGGATCAAGGCGAGACTAACTTCGGTCCGAGCTTTTTTAAAGTTTACGGACGAGGCGAGCTCCACATAGCGATACTTTTGGAAAATATGCGACGCGAAGGTTATGAACTTCAAGTTTCTCAACCGGAAGTAATTATCAAAGAAGAAAACGGACAAAAGACTGAACCTTATGAAGAATTGATGATAGATGTGCCTGATGAATCTTCAGGGACTGTTATAGAAAAAATAGGTAAGCGCCGAGGTATTATGAAAAATATGATGCAGAAAGACGGCTTGGCAAGATTGGTTTTTGAATTACCAACACGCGGATTGTTGGGCTATCGTGGAGAATTTATTATCGATACAAAAGGTGAGGGCATAATGTCTTCTCGTGTTATTGGTTTCAAAGAATATGCGGGTGAAATAAAGAAAAGAGAATACGGATCTATGACTTCTATGGTTGCCGGCAAAGCTGTAGCATTCTCTCTCGCAAACTTGCAAGACCGAGGTATCATGTACATAGATCACGGTACAGAGGTCTATGAAGGGCAAGTTATCGGTAATGTTCTAAAGGGTGAAGATATGGCAGTAAACCCTACAAAAGGCAAGCAATTGACTAACATGCGAGCCTCCGGTACTGATGAAGCCATTGTTCTAAAACCGGTTTTTGTTTTGAGTATTGAGCGTGGCCTCGAAGTAATGCAGGGAGATGAATATTTAGAAGTTACTCCAAAGTCAGTCAGACTTCGAAAAAAATTTCTTACAGAATTAGATAGAATAAAAGCTAATAGAAAATAAGAGAAAGTAAAAAATATAAAATTATGTGTATAAATAATTTGACAATGGTTTTGATATGTGTATAATATTAAGTATTACTAAGTTTATTAAAATTTATTAGATTAAAATTTATGTCAACAATAACATTTAAGCCAAAGCAGGTTACAAAAAAAATAACATCACACCTACAAGATAGGTCGTCAGACGTCATTATGAATCGTTTTGGTTTGAATGCTCTAGCTGAGAGAAAAACTCTCGAAGATATAGGTCAAAAATACGGCATTACTCGTGAGCGCGTACGTCAGATCGAAGAAGCTGCCTTGGCTTCAATAAAAAAGTCCTCAGCTTACAAGACTGAGCAGGTCATTTTTGATGAGATCAAGCAATTGATGCACTCACTCGGATCCATCGTTGCCGAACACGAGCTCCTTCCTTATATTTCTAAAGACAAAGCTACACAAAATCATATTCACTTTTATCTAACATTAGGCGACGCTTTTAAAAAGCACAAAGAAGATGATCATTTTCATGTTCGTTGGAGTGTTGATGATGAAGTGGCGAGCAAGGTGCATGATGCTTTGAAAAAACTTTACTCCAGTTTGAATGATGAAGACCTCGTTCCTGAAACTGAAATGATAAAGAAGTTTTTTGATAATATGAAAGATGTTTCTGATCAATTTAAAAATGAAGAAATTGCAAAAAGATGGCTTTCGATTTCTAGAACTGTTTCTAAAAATCCTCTCGGTGAATGGGGTAAATCAACATCACCAAATGTACGCACTCGCGGAGTCAAAGATTATGCCTTCTTGGTAATGAGACGCCACGGTTCACCTATGCATTTCAAAGAAGTTGCAGATGCGATTTCTAAAACTTTTGGAAAAAAGACTCACTACGCTACTTGCCACAATGAGCTTATCAAAGATCCTCGTTTTGTTCTTGTGGGCCGAGGTATGTATGCTCTCGCTGAATGGGGCTACAAGACTGGCATCGCCCGCGAAGTCATCCGCGATATTTTAAAGAAAGACGGACCTGCCACAAAAGAAGATGTTGTTGAAAAAGTCATGAAAGAAAGATATTTTAAGAAGAATACTATTTTGGTAAATTTGCAAAATCCTAAATATTTCAAGAGAAATAAAAATGGACTTTATACTTTAGCTTAAGCTAACTTTTTATATCCCCAAGTCGGTTTTGATTTAAACTTGTTTTGTACTAAAATATAGCTATGAACCCCTTTATTTTTTTGTGGCATATTTTTTCCGGACTTATTTTGTTTCTTTGGCCTATTGTGGGTTTTATAATTCTTGCCAGGATAACTTGGGTAATATGGGTGCACTATGTTCAGCAAGATTGGATCTCAGGTATTACATGGACGATGCTCGAGATTGTGCCTCCTAGAGAAGTTTTGCGCTCACCAAAGGCCATGGAACTTTTTATTTCCAATGCTTTTTATCATTGGAGTATGAAGGGCGCTAGTGAGGAATATTGGCAAGGTTCCGTCTGGCTGTGGTTTTCGCTTGAGATTGCTTCTATCGAGGGGCAGGTGCATTTTTATATTCGGACGCCTTCTCGTATTCAAGGTTTAGTAGAAACACAAATGTATGCACAGTACCCTCAGGCACAAGTAAAAGTAGTAGAAGATTATACTTTGGCTATTGATGATGTTTCCGAAAAGGGTGGTTGGAAGTTATGGGGTTGTGAATTTAAAATGACAAAGCCTTTTGCATTTCCTCTTAAAACTTATGTGGATTATGGATTAGACAGTGACATCATTCAAGAAGAAAATAAAGTTGATCCTATCTCTTCAGTTATTGAACTTTTTGGTTCAATAGGTAAAGGAGAACAAATGTGGTCGCAGATTATTATCACGCCTCAAAAAAGAGCATTCCATACTCGCGGTACGTGGTTTAAAAGCCATGATTGGGTAAAAGAAGCTCAAGTTCAAATAGAAGATTTCTTGGCACCATATACAGGCGTGCGTGAAAAAGCAGGCAGTCCGGGAGAATTCTCTAAAGATTTGCGCCCTCCAAAGCATCTTGATCCCGCTATAAATGCTGCAAGTTTGAAAATGCAAAAGTTGGGTTTTGATGCGGGTATAAGGATAGCTTATGTGGCAAAAAGAGAAATATTTAATATGAGTAATCGTAGAAATATTCGTACTATTTGGAGGCAGTATGCAGCTCCTCATTCCAACGAATTATCTCGTATAAATTCAACTCAAGCGGATGCTTATGCGGATCCCGATGTTGATGGTTTTTTGGCTGCTTGGTTTTTGGTTCCAAGCAAGATCGTAAACCAGCTCGAGGAAAGGCACCTTCATGCATATCGTGAAAGAGAATTTTTTCATTTACCGATGCGACATCATTTATTTAACAAGCATAGGCTCGGTTGGCCTATTTCTCCTTTTATTTTTCCCGCTTATTTTCATCCGGAACTTATGGTTTTAAATGTGGAAGAGATAGCTACAATGTGGCATTTCCCTGGTCAGATACTCAAAGTTCCTACTCTCGAACGTATCGAATCAAAAGAGGCTGCTCCACCGACAAATTTACCTACCTAGTTTATGGATTTTATATTTGTAAAAAAATTAATAGTTCCTTTTGTAATTTTAATTGCAATTATTTTCGGTTATTTTTTATTTAATGCACCGAAGAATTTTCCGGCGGGGGAAATAGTAAATATAAATGAAGGCGTCAGCTTGAGATTTCTTTCAAAAGATTTAGAGATAAAAAATATTATAAAATCACGAGTTGCTTTTGAAACTTTTGTTATCATGTACGGAGGTGAAAAGCATATCGCGCCGGGGTATTATCTATTTGAAAATAAAGTTTCTGTTTTTGAGGTTGCAAGGCGAATAGTGAAGGGTGACAGGCATCTCGCGCCTATTAAAATAACAATTCCGGAAGGATATAGTATTTCTGATATTGCAGACACTGTCGCCGTGAAGTTGCCAAATTTTAACAAAGATAAATTTTTATTGGAAACAAAAAATAAAATAAATAAAGAGGGTTATTTGTTCCCGGATACTTATTTTTTCTTTGTGCCTTCTACAGAAGAAGATGTGATCAATACTATGTCAGATAATTTTGAAAATAAAATAAAAACATTAAAAAATGAAATTGCCACATCTGGTAAATCTGAAAAAGATATAATAAATATGGCTTCAATTATTGAAAAAGAAGCAAAAGGTGATATGGACAGAGGGCTTATTTCCGGAATTTTATGGAAAAGAGTAAATAAAAACATGTTGCTTCAAGTAGATGCAGAATCTTCCACTTATAAAATAAAAGGATTGCCTATAAATCCTATTTGTAATCCAGGGCTCGACAGTATCAAGTCGGCAATTCACCCCGTAAATTCTGATTATTTATATTATTTGCATGACAAAAATGGTGTTGCGCATTATGCCAAGACTTTTGCTGAACATAAGTTAAATATACAAAAATATCTTAAATAATTTTAAAAAATAAATAAAATGAAGAAACATAACTTAGCTTTTATAGATATAGAAACAACAGGACTCGATGTGACCAGGCATGAGATTATTTCTATTGGTTGTGTTATTACAAAGCCGGATTTTGAAATTATTGAAGAATTTGAATTAAAAATAAAACCTGAACACATAGAAAATGCCGACAAGACTTCCTTGAAAGTAAATGGCTACAAAGAAGAAGATTGGAAAGATGCGCACGACCTAAGAGATACTATGAAAACTTTTGCAAAAAAAGTAGCTGATTGCATTATGGTTGGGCAGAATGTTTCTTTCGATTCTGCTTTTCTGGAATACAATTTTATCCAAATGAAAATTAAAAATACTTTGCATTATCACAAACTCGATACTATTTCGATAGCTTGGGCAAAATTACACCGCGAGCCTGACCTCGACCATTTTTCTTTGCGTGAACTTTGCGCTCGGTTTGGTATAAAAAATGAAAATGCTCATACTGCGCTTTCAGATGCTCGCGCTACTTTCGAGCTTTACAAAAAGTTAATGAGCTTATAGTATAAAAATATAGTGAAGAAACAAACAAAAAAGACAGTTTTTGTGGGTATGTCCGGCGGAGTAGACAGCTCTGTATCTGCAGCTTTGTTGCAGAAACAAGGTTATGATGTCGTGGGTGTTTTTATTAAAACATGGCATCCGGATTTTTTAGCATGCAATGAAGAGGAAGAGCGCCGCGACGCTATTCGCGTCGCGGCGCATCTTGATATTCCATTTCTAACTTTTGATTTTGAAGATGTTTATAAAAAAGAAGTGGCGGATTATATGATAGCTGAATATAAAATGGGCAGGACGCCGAACCCTGATGTGATGTGCAATAAATATGTGAAGTTTGGTGCATTTTTAAATAAAGCTATTTCTATGGGCGCGGATTATGTGGCGACGGGGCATTATGCACAGAACTTGAAACAAAGCACTGTTTCAAGTTTAGTAAAAGGCGTTGATTCTAGTAAAGACCAAAGTTATTTCCTTTGGACTTTAAAGCAAGAGCAACTTTCAAAAATTTTATTCCCAATAGGGCATTTAAAAAAGACAGAAGTTAGAAAGTTAGCAAAACAATTTAAATTACCTGTGGCTGAAAAAAAAGACAGTCAGGGGATTTGTTTTTTGGGTATGGTTGATTTGAAAGATTTTTTGAAACATTACATAAAAGAAAAAAAGGGGAATGTAGAAAATGAAAAAGGGGAAGTTATTGGCTGGCATGATGGAGTAGTGTTTCATACTTTGGGTGAAAGGCATGGTTTTACAATTACTAAAAAAAGCCCTGACGACAAGCCGTATTATGTAATAGGTAAAGATATTAAGAAAAATATTTTATATGTGTCGCAAGGCGAGAAGGTGAATAATTTCGCCGCCTTCGCCCTCGGAGGCATAGGACAGGGAACCCACGACGGCTTAAATTACTCACCTTCTCGCCTTGTTTTGCGTGATATTAACTGGATAAAAAATATTCCAAAGGAAAATAGAAATTATCAAGCACAGATTCGTTATCATGGTGAGCTTTTGCCTTGCAAAATAAATTATAAAATTTCTAATGCGGGCAAAGCAGAAGTAATTTTTGAAAAACAAATTTTAGCAGCCTCCGGTCAGTCTGTAGTTGTTTATGATAAAGACATTTGCCTTGGAGGGGGAGTAATTATATAATAGATTTATGCAAAATTTTTTAATACAAAATAGTGACATTATTATAAGGTTGGTAGTAGCAGTGGTTTTGGGTATGCTTATTGGTGCTGAACGTCTTTGGGTGCACAAGGCTGCAGGAATGAAGACTCATGCATTGGTATCTATGGGTGCGGCATTATTTATTATTCTTTCGGAATTAATAGGTCAAAAATATGGAGGTATTTCAGGATTTGATCCGTCTCGTATCGCCTCTCAAGTAATAGTAGGCATAGGCTTTTTGGGTGCTGGTTCGATTGTTCTTCATGGTTCGAGGTTAACAGGATTAACTACCGCAGGAGGGCTTTGGGTGACAGCGGGCATCGGCATGGCAGCGGGTTTCGGTTTCATTAATTTAGCTGTTATTTCTACAATTTTATTACTTTTTGTTCTCGTAGCTATGATTATTTTTGAAAATCCAATACGAGAAATTTCTGATCACTTAGATAAGTCCAAAGATTAAAAAAATGCAATCATCCGAAATTCGCGCAAGGTTTTTAAAATTTTTCGAAAACAGGGGACACAAAATAATCCCTTCAGCTTCGCTCGTTCCCGAAAATGACCCCTCGGTGCTTTTTAATATTGCTGGCATGCAACCCTTAATGCCATATCTTTTAGGGAAAAAACATCCTGAAGGTAAACGACTTGTGAATATTCAAAAATGTATTCGCACCATTGATTTAGATGAAGTGGGCGATGCTACACATCTAACATTTTTTGAAATGATGGGTAATTGGTCTTTGGGTGATTACTTTAAAGAAGATGCAATAAAATGGAGTTATGAATTTTTAACTTCTAAAGAGGAAGGTTTAGCCTTAGATGTAAATCGTTTATATGTAACTGTTTTTGGTGGAAGTGATGTTGTTTCTTTAGATACAGAATCAGTTGAGATTTGGAAGCTTCTTGGTGTGCCAGAAAATCGTATTTATTTTAAAAATTCAAAATCAAATTGGTGGAGCGCTGGATTAAATTCCCCAGCCGGTCCTTCTACAGAAATGTTTTATGATTTAACCGGAGTACTTGGTGATATGAATCAAGAACAATTTGAAAAAGCTGAAGATGAGCAAAAAGTTGTTGAAATTTGGAATGATGTTTTTATGGCATATAAACAAGAAGAGGGGAAGGTTGCAGGAGAACTTCCAAATAAAAATGTTGATACGGGTGCAGGGTTAGAGCGCGTAACAACCGTAGTACAAGGTAAAAACAATATTTATGAAACTGATATATTTTTACCAGTCATGGAGATGATGAGGCAGAATTCTAAAAATTATGAAGAAAAATCCGCAAGAATTATTGCAGACCACCTAAGAAGTTCAGCTTTTTTAATTTCTGACGGAGTTATACCGGGGAATAAAGATCAAGGGTATGTTTTACGTAGGTTGATCCGCCGAGCCGTTTTTAAAATGAAAGTATTAATGCTTAATCCATTAATAGGTACTAAAATTATTGATTATTTTATAGAGTTCTATTCAGGCACATATGAACAATTAAAAAAAGTTGATATACGATCATTTTTTAGAAATGAAGAAGAAAAATTTCTAAAGACGTTACAAGAAGGGATGAAAGAGTACGATAAAGGCATGCACCCATTTGTTCTTTTTACTACTTTTGGTTTACCGATTGAACTTATAGAAGAATTAGAATTAAAAAAAGGAAATAAGATAAATAGGGAAGAATACGAGCAAAAAATGGAAGCACATAAAAAACTATCGCAGACTGCATCATCTGGTATGTTTAAGGGTGGGCTTGCGAATCATAATGAAAAGACTATAAAATTGCATACAGCGCATCATTTGCTTTTGGCAGCTTTGCAGGAAGTTGTGAATAAGGATATAAAGCAAAGGGGAAGTAATATTACTGAAGAAAGGTTGCGAATAGATTTTCTTTGTGATCATAAATTAACGGATGAAGAAAAAAAGAAAGTAGAAGACTTGGTAAATGAAAAAATAAAAGCAGGATTAAATGTGGTACGCAGGGAAATGCCTTTAGCAGAAGCAGAAAAAATCGGCGCGCAGATGGAATTCGGAGCGAAATATCCAGAAGTTGTGAGTGTGTATTTTATTGAAGCACCTCACCCCGACCCTCTCCCTGGAAAGGAGAGGGGGAAACCATTCAGTATGGAATTCTGCGGAGGTCCGCATGTTTCAAATACAAAAGAACTTGGAACCTTCAAAATTCAAAAAGAAGAAGCCGTCTCCGCCGGCGTGCGTAGAATAAAAGCTGTACTTGCATAATTTATTTGTGATATAATTAAATAATGAAATTTTTTGAAGGAAAAGAAAAAGATGAATTGGCTTTGGTCTTTGATGTTGGGTCTTCTTCTGTGGGCGGGGCGCTTTTTTATATGCAAAAATCCGGAGCGCCGAAAATAATTTTTTCTACTCGCGAAGCTATACAATTAGACAAGGAGGTAAATTTCGATCGTTTTTTATCTGCGACAGAGGATGCACTGGGAATCGTCGCTAATAAAATAATTATGGCAAAACTTGGCGCACCTAAAAATATTTTTTGCGTACTTTCTTCGCCATGGTATGCTTCGCAGATCAGGACAATTAAATTGCAAAAGAACGCACCTTTTATTTTCACCTCCAAGCTCGCTGACAGCTTGATAGACAAAGAAGTAAATCTTTTTGAAGAAGAATATGTTTTAGGGCAGAATCACCCTGATGGCGTGCGCAGGATAGAACTCAAAAATATAAAAACTACATTAAATGGCTATACCAGGACTACTCCCTTGGGGCAAAAAGCCAAAGAGTTGGAAATTACTATTTTTATTTCTATTGCTTCGGAGAAAGTTTTAAAAATAATGGAAGAATCAATAAGTCGTCATTTTAATTTAAAAAATATAAAGTTTGTTTCTTTTGCGCTCGCTTCTTTTGCCGTAGTGCGTGATATGTTTATGTATCAAGACAATTTCTTGCTGATTGATGTCGGTGGAGAGGTGACTGATATTTCTATGGTCAAGAAGGATACATTGTGTAATTCTATTTCATTTCCAATGGGGCCGAATTTTATGATACGCGGAGTGGCATCTGCTTTAAACAGTTCCTTGGAAGAGGCGCGGTCGCTCTTCTCTCTATATAAAGATAACCATGCTGATGAAAATACCAAACTTAAATTAGAACCAGTCATCAGTGAATTAAAAAAGGAATGGTTGAAAAAGTTTCAAGAATCATTAGTTAATTTTTCAAATGATATTTCTATTCCCTCGACAATTTTTATAACAGCCGATGCAGACTCCGCAGATTTTTTTGCGGAAATAATAAAGTCTGAACAATTTAATCAGTACACTTTGACCGAAACCAAATTCAAAATAGTTTTCCTGGATTCCAAATCATTGCACGGCATAGCAGAATATATAAATGAAACTGAGCGCGACTCTTTTCTTACCATCGAGTCCATTTACATTAGTCGATTTTTTAGATAGAATAAATGTATGGCAAAAAATTCATTTCAAGATATTAAAAAAATAAATAATTTAAAAAAAAATGAAATCGGCTTTCAGGTAAAATCAACACCTTTTTATACTCCTCCTATTTCTTCTTCTCCGGTAGCAAAAATAAATAAAATACAAGATCAAGTACAAAATAAAAAAAATCAGGAAAATATTAAAAATAATGAGGGCTCAAGGTATGGGCTTTGGTTTGTAGCATTTATTTCGATTATTTTTCTTCTTTTTGCACTTTCTTTTTTATTTTCCAGTGTAAAAGTTTTAGTTAATCCAAAAGTTCAAAATTTAACTTTAAATGAAAATTTATCAGCCGCCAAGGATTCAAATTCCAGTGATTTGTCTTTTGATCTCGTTGCCTTGCCTGGTGAAGAAATAAAAAGCTTGCCGGGTGATATAGCAAAAGATGTCGCCATAAAGGCCAAGGGCAATGTCGTTATTTACAATTCTTTTAGTAAAACCCCGCAGGCCTTGTCTATTGACACTCGTTTATTGGGGTCAAATGGTAAATTATATAAGACTGATCAAAAAGTCACAGTACCTGGTATGAATGCCGACAATACGCCTGGTTCTGTAAAAGTTGGTATTTATGCTGGAGATGCAGGGGAAGATTACAATAGCGACCCTCTTGATTTCAAGATAATCGGCTTCAAAGATACTCTAAAGTATGAAAAAATTTACGCTAGGTCTGTAGGTAGAATTTCAGGAGGAATAAAAGGTAAAGTTAGCCAAGTTTCTGATGAAGATAAAGCAAAGGCTTTGATTGCTTTGCAAAATACGCTACAAGAAAAATTGATGAAAAAAGTAATTGATCAGATTCCTCCTGGATTTATATTATTTAAAGACGCTGTATTTTTAAATGTTGATGATCAAGCTGATTCTTTCAATGATGGCGTCTTGTCCATAAGCATGAAAGGCACTCTGTATGGTTTTCTTTTTGATGAGAAAAAGTTAACAAAAAAAATCGCCAAAGATGTGGTAAATAAATATGACGGCAGTGACTTAAATATTCCAAATATTAGAAATTTAGTATTTTCTTTATCTGATAAAAATATTAATTTTAGCGATATTCAAAATATTAATTTTACTTTGTCAGGTCCGGCAAAAATAGTCTGGAGTGTAGATGGCGACAAGCTCTCCAGGGACATACTGGGTAAATCTAAAAAAGATTTTAATGACATACTAAAGCAATACCCCGATATTGATTCTGCTGACTTGGTTATACGTCCCATCTGGAGATCATCTTTTCCGGAAAAGTTGAAAGATATTAAAATAATTATTAACCCTCCTAAGTAGCTTTATGATTTTTTGATTGACTACAGTATCTATTTTTGGTATATTTATAAAACTAAATGAGTGATAATAAAAATGAAAAAATTTTGATGGGACGAGGCACTGTGACTGAGGCGTTGCCTAGTACTTTGTTTCGAGTAATGATGGAAGGGACAAAGGGTAAACAAGATTCTGAGGTGACAGACGAGAAAGAAATCTTGGCATACCTCTCAGGTAAGATGCGAATGAACAGGATAAAAGTTTTAATAGGCGATACTGTCGAAGTCGTGCTCGACCCATACGGAGGCAAGGGTAGAATAGTCAAAAGGTTATAAACATTATAAATAGTTGCATTTTTAAAAGAAATAGTGTATCATAGAACTTACAGTTTTTAATAAAGGTTTTATATTGAAAAATAAGGGTTTTTCTCTTATTTCGTTTTGTTTTATTTAAAATTTATGAAAATCAAATCAGCGGTAAAAAAAATCTGTGCGAAATGTAAAATGGTAAAACGCCAGAGACATTTGCGCGTGATTTGTGTTAATCCTAAGCATAAGCAAAAACAATAATTATATGAGAATTCTTGGAATCACAGTACCAAATGAAAAGAGATTAGAAATCGGGTTAACCTGCTTTTATGGCATTGGTATCCCGATGGCGCAGAGGATTTTAGACCGAGTCGGTATCGACCGTGGTAAGAAAGCAAAAGATTTGACCACTGATGAAGAAAATAAAATCCGTGCGATCATCGAAGCCATGACTATCGAAGGAAATCTAAAAAGAGAAATTGCTGGAAATATAAAAAGATTAAAAGATATCAAAGCTCACCGAGGTATTCGCCACATGAAGAGATTGCCAGTGCGAGGTCAAAGAACAAAGACCAATTCCAGAACAGTCAGAGGTAACGTTCGAAAGACGATGGCATCAGGTAAGAGAAAAGAAAGCAAAACATAACATTAGTAGCTAGGTGCTAGGGACTAGAAAAACTAGAACCTAAAACCTAGAAACTAGAACCTAATTATATTATGGCACAAGCAAAAACAACAAAAAAAGAAGAGACAGTAGTAAATGAAGAAGCTAAGGCAGCTCCGTCAAAAACAGCAAAGAAGAAAATCACTTCCGGTATTTTAAATGTTGATGCAACTTTCAATAATACGAAAGTTCTTTTTGCTGACAAGATGGGCAATGCTCTTTTTTGGTCCAGCTCCGGTTCTCTTGGTTTCAAGGGTGCTAAAAAGGGTACACCGTTTGCTGCGAGTAAGGTAGGTGATATCGTCGGAGGCAAAGCTGCAGCATTAGGAGTAAAAGATGCCGATGTAGTAGTACGAGGTGTCGGATCCGGGCGAGAGCCTGCAATCCGAGCATTCATGGCTCACAATATCGAGATAACTTCCGTCAAAGATGCGACACCAGTACCGCACAATGGTCCAAAAGCAAAGAAGCCACGAAGAGTATAAATATAAAGTTATAATAATTTTTTTAAAAAATATGATACCAAAACCAAAATTTAAAATATGTCGCAGATTAGGTCCGGGAGTTTATGACAAATGTCAGACTGCCAAGTTTTCTTCTGCTACTGGCAAATTTGCCAGCCCTGGAGCAAAGCGCCCAAAGGCTCTATCTGAATATGGACAAGGTTTGGTTGAAAAACAAAAAGTTCGTTTCTCATACGGTATCACAGAAAGACAACTTTCAAATTACGTTAAAAAAGCTTCACACATAAAAGGTGCAGGCACAGCTGAGAAATTCTATGAAGGATTAGAATCTCGCCTTGATAATGTTGTTTACAGAATGGGACTTTCCCCAAGTCGTCGCGGAGCGAGACAAATGGTTTCTCACGGACACTTTGTTATCGGAGCTCACAAAATCACTGTTCCTTCTTACGAAGTTAAGCCTGGAGATATCATAAAAGTTCGCGAGGGTTCCAAGACCAGTAAACTTTTTGAAAATTTAGCAGAGAAATTAAAGGATTACAATCCTCCCGCATGGTTATCATTTGATCCCGGCAAAATGGAAGGTAAGGTTTCCGCGAAGCCAAAAAATATCGAGACATTCCTAGATTTGAATGCCGTTCTCGAATTCTACAGCCGTTAAATTTTTAACATTTCGTTTTCATTGTATTGTTTATATTATAAATTTATAATTAACTTTTTTAAAAAATTATGCCTGACTACAAAATAATTTTACCTTCCAAGCCACGTGCGGTTTCGGAAGAGGGAAATAAAGGAGTATTTGAAATAGACGGTCTTTACCCTGGATATGGACACACTTTGGGTAACAGCTTGAGAAGGATTATTCTTTCTTCTTTGCCTGGCGCAAGTATTACGTCTATAAAGATTGAAGGTGTTTCTCATGAATTTTCTACTATGGATGGCATCAAAGAAGATGTTATTATTTTGATTTTAAATTTGAAAAAGACTCGTTTTAAAATGGCATCTGATGAGCCACAGACAGTAAAACTTTCAATCAAAGGTCCAAAGTTGGTTACTGCAGGAGACATAAAGGTAAGCGGACAAGTAGAGATTTTAAATCCAGAGCTTTACATTGCTGAAGTTACAGGTAAGGTTAGTTTAGATATTGAAATGAAAATAGAAAAAGGTCTCGGCTTTATTCCAAAAGAAGTTATGCAAAAAGAAAAAGTAGAAGTCGGCACTATTGCTGTCGATGCTATTTTTACTCCTATACGCCGAGTTGCTTATGAAGTTGAAAATATGCGTGTTGGTGACAATACAAATCACAATCGCTTGAGAATTTCTATTGAGACTGACGGCACTCTTACTCCTCGTGAAGTTTTGGCAAAGTCTATCGAAATAATGATTCATCAATTAAAAGCAATTGTTGATTTTAAAGAAATAGTAGAAGAAGAAAAGCCTGTAAAGAAAGTTGCAAAGGCTGAATCAAAATCTGAAAATAAAGAAGAAAGTGCTGATGAATCAAAAGGCGATGATTTTACTGATGTTCTAAAGACTCGCACTGATACACTTGATCTTTCCACTAGAACTTTGAATGCTCTTACAAATGCAAATATCCGTACACTTGGCGGTCTTGCTCGTAAGAAGCGTGAGGATTTGTTGGAAGTGGAAGGTATCGGCGAGAAAGGAATTACAGAAATTAAAAAAGCGCTCGGCAAATTCGGGCTTAATTTGAAGGAATAATTTTTATGAGACACCACAGCAATAAAAGAAAATTCGGACGAGAAAAAAATCAGAGAAACGCTTTGATGCATTCTTTGGCGCTCAACTTAATAGTGCGAGAAAAAATCAAAACAACTTTACCAAAAGCAAAAGAATTAAAACCTTTCATAGAGAAATTAGTTACAAAAGCAAAGATAAACACTTTAGCTTCACGACGTTTGGTTATTTCCAAGCTTACAAATCGTAGCAAGGAAGTAAAGAAACTTTTTGATGTTATCGCTCCGAAATACGCAGAGAGAAAAGGCGGATATGTTAGGATTTTGAAATTAGGCGCGAGAAAGTCGGACGGCGCAGAGATGGCAGTCATTGAGTTTGTTTAGGAATTTGTGTAATTTGTAGAAATAGTTTAGTATAACAAAGTTATGAAAAAAATAATTAACAAAAATGAAGAAAAGACGATAGATGCCGGAGGCAGGACTTTAGGGCGAGTAGCCACAGAAGTAGCTATGTCTTTGATGGGTAAGACAAAGGTAACATTTCAGAGAAATGTATATTCCGGAGTTCCTGTAAAAGTTATCAATGCTTCCAAGCTTAAAATTACTCCAAAAAAATTGGATGAAATTTATCACACTAGATATTCGGGTTATCCGGGAGGACTTCGCATCATGAAAGGTACGGAGACATCTGAGAAGAAAGGTTTAAAAGAATTGATAAAGCTCGCAACGTACCAAATGCTTCCTGATAATAAAATCCGCAGAGAGATGATGAAGAATTTAAAAATCCAAGACTAAATAATTTATGGCAACAGAAAAAAAATCAACAGCAAAATATATCGAAGCAATAGGACGAAGAAAGACGTCTACTGCGCGAGTGCGTATTTTTGAATCCGCAAAGGCTAGCTTCGTTGTAAATGGCAAAGATTCAAAAGAATATTTTCAAACTGAAGATCAACGCCGATTAGTCCAAGACCCTATGATCAAGGCAAAGCCTGGGTCAAAGTGGAGCGTAGAAGCAAAGGTTTCCGGAGGTGGAATTCATTCCCAATCCGAAGCTGTTCGCCACGGCCTCGCTCGCGCTCTTACAGAATCAGAACCAGAACTTCGCGGTAAATTAAAGACATTAGGTTATCTAAAACGTGATCCAAGAGCTAAAGAAAGACGCAAATTCGGTCTCAAAAAGGCTCGTAAGGCTCCAAAATGGAGTAAACGTTAATCTTATCGTTTATGAAAAATCTCCCTTTCCTGGGAGATTTTTTTATGCTAATATTAGCTTATGCAAGACGAAGAAAATAAAAAAGTAGAAAATACTGAGCCGAAAGAAGACGACACAGAAGTTCTTGAATTTGAATTCAATGAAGACGGCGAGGAAGATTTAAAGAAAACTTTAAAGAAATTTAGGGCTGATTTGAAGGCGTGCAAAAAAGAAAAAGAAGAATTTTTAGTCGGCTGGCAGAAAGAACGCGCGGATTTTGTGAATTACAAAAAACAAGAGGAAGACAGAAAATCAATGTTGTCGGAATCAATGCGTGAGAGAATCTTGACCCGATTTTTAGGCGTGATGGATAGTTTTAATATGGCATTTGCAAACAAGCAAGCTTGGGAAAAAGTAGATGAGAATTGGCGTAAGGGCGTGGAATATATTTACGCGCAAATGAATAATGTTTTTGAAGAATACGGCGTAAAGGGAATAGGTGAAGCGGGCGAAACTTTTGACCCAAATATGCACGAGTCTATTGAGATGATGCAAACAGATAAAAAAGAAAATGACCACAAAATTTCCAATGTCATTCAAAAAGGCTACAAACTAGGCGATCGCGTTCTCCGCCCCGCGCGAGTAAATGTTTATGAATATAAGCAGTCAGAATAAAACTCCACGCCAAGGCGGGATAAATTGCCAGAACTGTAAAAAAGATTTTGAAATCACAAAAGATGATTTTGGATTTTATGAAAGAATGAAGGTTCCCGTGCCAGAAATTTGCCCTGAATGCAGACAACGCTTACGAATTTGTTTTAGAAATTTTAAAACTCTTTATAAAAGGAAATCAGATAAAAGCGGAAAGATGATTGTTTCAATGTATAGTCCAGATACGCTTTTTCCTGTTTACTCCAGTGAAGAATGGTGGGGTGATGATTGGGAGCCGATGAGTTATGGCAGAGATTTTGATTTTACAAAATCATTTTTTCAGCAGCTGGCTGAGCTTTTTAATGTTGTTCCGCATATGGCTTTAATGCAAACAAAAAGTGAAAATTGCGAATATGCAAACATTGCTTATGGAGCAAAAAATTGTTATTTAATTTTTGGTTGTATCGAAGATGAAGATTGTGATTATGGATATATTATTTGGAATTCTCGTGAGTCGGTGGATAATATTTTTCTTTATAAATGCGAATCCTGCTATGAATGCATTGACTGCCTGGAGTCTACTAAACTTTTTTATTCCCAAGAGTGTGAAAGTTGTATAGACAGCATAGGGCTTTTTGATTGTCGGAATTGTCTAAATTGCATCGGTTGCGTAGGGCAAGTAAATAAGTCTTATTATATTTTCAATAAGCCTGTCACAAGGGAAGAGTATAAAGATTTTTTACTGAAATATCCTTTAACTGAAAAATCATCAATAGATTATATTTTAAAAGAACGGGATAATTTACGGACAAAAGTTCCCCAGCGCGCATTTTTTGGTTCGCACAATAATAAAGTTTCCGGCAATCACATTTATAATTCTCATAATATTTTAAATTCTTTTGATATAAAAGGCGGTGAGAATTCCAAATATTGTTTTATTATTGCAAAAGCCGTGAACTCATATGATTGTTCTTTTTCCGGTAATGGGGTAGAAGAAAGTTATCAAGCTCTTACTTGCCTTGGCAGTAGTAGAATTATCGGCTCAGAGTTGGCGGTTGACTCGCATGATGTTTTTTATTCCAGCAATTGCTACGGTTCCAATAATTTATTCGGCTGTTGTGGTTTGCGCAAGAAATCATATTGCATTTTCAACAAACAGTATTCAAAACAAGAATACGAAATTCTGGTCAGTAAATTAATTGAGCATATGAATAAGAATGGCGAATGGGGGAATTTCTTTCCGAGTTTTATGAGCCCTTTTGCTTACAACGAATCCATCGTCAATGAACATATGCCTTTGACAAAAGAAGAGGCACAGAACAAAGGGTTTTTATGGAAAGATAATATACCGAGCACTAAAGGACAGGGTACTATTGAATTTTCAAAATTGCCAAAAAATCCCGATGATTATAACGATGATTTACTGAAAGAAGTTTTAACTTGTGAGAGTTGCGAGAAGAATTTTAAATTAATAAATAGGGAAATTGTTTTTTACAAGAAAAATAGGTTAGCGCTTCCGGCGCAATGTTTTAATTGCCGGCATCAAAATAGAATGAATAAAAGAAATACATTTAATTTATGGCCTATCAAATGCGCAAAATGCTCAAAGGAAATTACTACATCTTATTCTCCTGAAGATCAAAAGAAATATGTGCTTTACTGCGAGCAGTGTTACCAGCAGGAGATGTATTGATTACTTTCCAAAAGTTTCAAACAATATTTTTTTGGTTTCTTCGTCTACGAATTGCGTGACTATTATCATCATCTCGGAAGTCAGGCCTAGGTCTTTTTTTATATTTATGAAAAGGTGTTCAAAAGGGTAGGGGGAAATCCAAGCGGAATTTTTCAGGCAGACGAATCCCGCTTTTTTTAACAAATAACGCAAACTTTCGCGTTCACTTTTTCTATTTTCCGGCAAGTCGAGTAAAATAATTCTCCAAAATCCATCCCAAGAAGTATTTACCAAAGTCGTTTCATTTTCGAGTTTCAAACTATGCATTTTCTTTTTTCCTTCTTTTGTCAGTCGGGCGTAGTTATTCTGTCCAGAATGCACTTGTTCTATAAACCCCGCTTCTTTCAAGCCCTTTAAAGAGCGTGTAATGGCGTATTTTTCCCCTCTCTGGTACTCCGGAGAGGGGTCAGGGGTGAGGTGTTTATTAATTTCTGGCACTGAAATAGCGCTTTTTTGTCCTAAAATCTTTAATATTTTCTTGGAATAGTCATTCTTATTCATTTTTTGAGTATACAATAAAATTTGTTTTTTGCAATTTAGGTTAAATGATAGCATATTTAATTTTTAATTTGTTATACTTAAGTTTATGTTAAATATTATTCACAACCTGATAAAAATATATTATCCGATGGAAAATGGTTGTCATATAAAAGACTATCAGGAGGAATTAGTTATTTTTGAAACTGACATAGTAATTAAAATCAAATATAGAGCTTTAAAACATATAGTAGAAAAAAGAAAGCAGGATAATTATTCCGAAGAGGATTTATTGGAATTTTTCTCTGATATATTTAATGTTTTAAATTCTAATAATTTTAAAATTGTCGATAATAAAGATAAAGATGATAACATTTTTCTGTTATTTGAAATAGTAGAAGATAAGGAGAAGGGAGTTGTTTTAGTTTTAGAAATAGTTAAACAATCTGCAAATCATTATTATATAAAAACTGGATTTTACAGGTCAGCCAAGAAGTTGGGTAAACTCATCAAATAGAAATAGAAAAACACCCTTGCGGGTGTTTTTCTCTGGGAGGACGGAACTTCCCTCCATAGCCACGTGGGCCGGCGGCACTCCGATTTTCCGCCTTTCAGTAGATGTAGTATATCATAAACGTTAAGACGTTTGCAAGCTCTTGTGGAAAACTGTTGACATACCCATACCCCATAATATATACTCTTTTTGACAAGTATTCTGCGGTCGCGAAATACTTGCAAAAGTATTTAGGTTTGTATATAATTAAGTCATGGATTATTTCACATTTGATAGAATATTAGTATATATTGGAATTTTGCTTTCTGCCGGTGCTTTTTGGCAAGCCTATAGATCTAAGTTAGCAGCCCGAGAAGCTAAACAAGAAGTACAACTAAGATCAACGGAAGAGGAAATTTCAGATATTTGTAATAGTTGTACATTAAAAAAAGATGTTGCTTGGATGGATGCTAATAATCAAATTGCCACTATAAATGGAAGAGTGAAAACTATAATTGGACAACTTAAAACAAATATAAATTATAAAGAGATTATTGATATCCTTGAAAAGGATTTAGCGGACATGGGTGTTGCATTTAACACACTTGATGATGTAGAAACGACAAGTTCTCAGATATGTTTTACACTCGCTTCTCCTTTTAGGGAATTGATTGGTAGCTTACAAGAGTTAAGAGGTCGCTTAAAAAAGGAATCTATTAATAAGTAAAATATATAAATATATGGATAATACAAAAATTTTAGAACAAATTAAAAAACTTATTGAAAAATCCAAGGAAGAAAAAATTCCATGGAAATCAGCAAATTCTAATCTTGTGCGTTGGATAAAACAAGAGGACGACAGGTCTTTCACTATTACATTACAGATACAACAAATGGCAATGATTATTAACAGATCTATACCACCATCACTTGGACAAAATAATAATAATTATGTTTTTACCATTCAGGCAACTAATCCAAATGAAGTAATTTTGCAAGTAAATACAGTAATAGATTCTTCATACAAGGAATCTCTAAGAATACTTTTTAATACCGCAATGGCAGTATCAAAAAATACATCAGTAGAAGTAATCGATAAGTTATTAAAAGATTTATAAAAATATAAATATATGAAAAAAATAAATTTCGCTAGTTTGTTAGTCTGTATTTCTTTAATAATAATAGCATTAGCTGTCGGTTATTATTTTGTTTCTTATTTACCTAAAAAGGATAGAGAAGTTTCTTTAAGTCAAAATATTGTTAAATGTCAAGAGTTAGGTATTAAAAAATATGCTTCGGAATCAGAAAAAAATAATACAAAAAGTTTCGAGTCTATGTTTATAGCTAGTAAGCCCCAGTATAGATACGATGAAGGCCTTAAGGCTTGCTTGTATTTGGGTGGATTTTCCACTCTGGAAATTAACTCATATTTTGTTGTAGATTTGTATACAAATAAAGAAATTATTTCTTATACTGAAGATACTAAAAAAATTGATGTTGCAAAGCGGGCAGAATTATTTGATTCAAAAGTTAAAGAATTAGGTTTTCAAATTATTAGTAATTAATAAAAAAAATATATGAAAATAATAGGAATAGATTTGGGTACAACAAATAGTGCGGTGGCGATAATCGAAAGCGGACAGCCGAAGATTATTGAGAATGCGGAGGGAGCGAGGACGACTCCTTCGGTAGTTTCTGTTGCAAAAAATGGCGACAGGCTGGTAGGCTTGCTTGCAAAAAGACAAGCGGTGACGAATCCGGAAAATACTGTGTATGGCATCAAGCGTTTTATGGGTCACAATTTCGAAGATCCGGAAGTGCAGAAAGATTTAAAAAATGCTTCTTTTAAAATTCAGAAATCAGCAAATGGCGGAGTGGAAGTAATGATAGGCGACAAATGGATGCGCCCGGAAGAAATTTCCGCGATGATTTTAGGAAAAATAAAAAGTGATGTCGAAGCAAAAATCGGCGAGAAAATAACTGAAGCCATCATCACTGTGCCGGCGTATTTCAACGATGCGCAAAGAAAAGCTACAAAAGACGCAGGAGCGATAGCAGGCCTCGACGTAAAAAGAATTATCAATGAGCCGACAGCTGCAGCGCTCGCTTATGGTTTTAATAAAAAGAAAAATGAAAAAGTAGTTGTGTATGACTTCGGTGGAGGAACTTTCGACGTTTCCGTTTTAGAAATTGGTGATGATGTTATCGAAGTAAAATCTACAGATGGGGACAGTCACCTAGGAGGTCGCGACATCGACCACAAGATTATCGCTTGGATTGCGGAAGAATATAAAAAGACTTCCGGTGTAGATGTAAGAAATGACAAGCTAGCATTGCAACGTCTCGATGAAGCTGCTGAAAAAGCAAAAATCGAACTTTCCACAGCTATCGAAACTGAAATAAACATTCCGTTTATTACTTCTACTGCTGAGGGTCCGCAACACTTGCTCTTGAAAATGACTCGCGCGCAACTCGAATCAATCGCTGATGAATATATCGCTCGTTCGATAGAAATAACAAAACGCGCGATGACTGCTTCCGGTTTTAAAATGGAAGAAATGAATGAAATAATAATGGTCGGAGGACAAACGAGAATGCCGAAAATCGTGGAAGAAGTGAAAAAAGTTTTTTGTAAAGTTCCAAATCTTTCTATTAATCCCGATGAAGTTGTCGCTCTCGGCGCTGCGGTGCAAGCTGGAGTGTTGCAAGGTGATGTGCGTGATGTCTTGCTTCTTGATGTTATTCCATTATCTTTAGGTATTGAAACATTGGGTGGTGTCGCTACAAAATTAGTGGAAAGAAATACAACTATTCCTTCATCAAAATCGCAAACATTTTCTACCGCTGCTGACAATCAAACAAGTGTGGAAATACACATAGTGCAAGGTGAACGCCCTATGGCATCTGACAATAAAAGTCTGGGACGATTTATTTTAGACGGAGTTCCGCCAGCGCCTCGAGGTATGCCTCAGATTGAAGTGACTTTTGATGTGGATGCAAACGGAATCTTGAATGTGAAAGCTATGGATAAAGCTTCAGGTAAAACACAAACTATCAGAATCGAAGCCAGCTCCGGACTCAAAGAAGAAGACATTAAAAAAATGCAACAAGACGCGGAAATTCACGCTGATGAAGATAAAAAGAAAAAAGAAAATGCCGATGTGAAAAATACTGCTGATATGGTTATCTTCACAGCTGAAAAAGCAATCAAGGATAATGAAGCGAAAATTCCTGCTGAACTCAAAGACGGCGTGAATGCAAAAATCACAATGCTTCGCGGATTAAAAGATGGCAGTGACATGGAAGCGGTTAAAAAAGCCACCGAAGAGCTTTCCAGTGAAATGTCTAAAATTGGCGAAGCTGTGCAAAAGGCTTCTGCTGAACAGCCGGCACAAGAGAATCCAAACCCGGAAACTCCACCTGAAGGTGGACAAAACTAAATTTTTTTTGGTATAATGTTTTGATGGAATTTAAAGATTTACCAGCCAATAAGGATATGACATATATAGGTCAGACGACCTATCGCGACAAAAAAACTCTTTTCGGTATCAAGCGAAAAGACAGGCGCCAGCATATGTATCTGCTCGGTAAATCCGGTACCGGTAAATCTGTCTTGATGTTCAATATGGTTATTCAAAATGTCATAAATGGTGATGGTGTTTGTGTGGTTGACCCTCACGGAGAACTCGTAGAAAGTATTCTTTCGGCTATTCCTCCGCACCGCATGAAAGACGTTGTTTATTTTAATCCTGCAGATGTTGATTATCATATTGGTTTTAATGTTTTGGAATTACTTGATCCAAAATATAAACATTTGGTGGCTTCCGGTCTCATGGGAATATTTACAAAAATTTGGGCGAATGCTTGGTCTGCGAGAATGGAATATATTTTGAACAACGCTATTTTAGCATTGCTCGACACCCCAAATACCACTCTTTTGGGAATACCCAGAATGCTAGTGGATAAAGATTATCGTCAAAAAATAATTAGTAATTTAAAAGATCCCGTCATCAAGGCTTTTTGGATTCATGAATATGAAGCTTGGCAGGATAAATTTAGAAATGAAGCTATTGCTCCGATTCAAAATAAAGTCGGACAATTTCTTTCAACTTCTATAATTCGAAATGTTGTAGGCCAATCAAAAAGCACAATAAATGTTTTTGATGTTATGAATGAAGGAAAGATTTTTCTAGTGAATGTTTCCAAGGGGCGTATCGGTGAAGATAACTCTGCATTACTCGGAGGTATGATTATTACAAAGATTCAGCTGGCGGCGATGGAGCGCGTTCGTATTCCTGAAGAAGAGCGTAAAGATTTTTATCTTTACGTGGACGAATTCCAAAATTTCGTTACAGATTCTTTCGCATCTATTCTTTCCGAGGCTCGAAAATATCGTCTTAATTTAACAGTTGCTCACCAATACACTGCTCAGCTTGTCACTAAAGAAAGTACAAATGTGCGCGACTCTGTTTTCGGTAACGTGGGTACCATGATTGTATTTCGTGTCGGCGCCGATGATGCGGAATTTTTGGAAAAAGAATTTGAGCCGGAATTTATTCCGCAAGATATCGTGAACTTACCGAACTATAGAATTTATTTAAAATTAATGATAGGCGGTATTACGAGCCGGCCATTTTCTGCAAAGACTTTGCCACCCTTGGTGAAGTCAGGCATTAAAGAAATAGAAGAAGAAGTTATCAGGTCTTCTCGCGCTTTGTATTGCAGATCCAGAGAAGAAGTAGAAAGGGAAATAAATAATTGGAGTGGCATGATGGTAGGTGGCGACAATGATTCTGGCAGTATGGAAAAATTCCCCGCAGTTTGTTCTATTTGTAAAAAAGAAACTTTTGTACCATTTATGCCGCAGCCAGGCAGGCCCGTGTATTGCAAGGATTGTATAGCAAAAATGAAGTCAGGTGAATTGAAGCCTCTTTCGGGATCCATGAATCAAATCAAGCAAGATGAAACAAAATTTTACAGACCATTGGCGGATTTAGGTATTGAATTTGAAAACAAGAGTCAAGGTGGCGGTGGCAATCAAGGCGCTCCTACAAATACCGAGAGGTCTGTATCGGTTAATGCTTCACCGGTTAAAGCCCCTCAAGCCCCAAAGAAGCCTAGTCCATTTTTAGAAATTAAAAAAACTTTTGATAAAAATATTAGACCACCGGTAAGACCAACCATAAAGCCGTCAGTATCTTCACCTTTAAAAAATATTTCTAAACTTTTGCCAAATTTTTCTATAAAGACTCCATTTGCAAAACCTGTTATATTTAAAAAAGAGCCTAGAAAAGAAAATTTAGCGCTTCGAGATATTTTAAATAAAACTTTATCAGAAAATAAAATTTCTGAATCGAATTCTATTTCACCCGAGGCTATTTCAATAGTAGAAAAGCCGACACCTCCACCTATGTCTTTGAGTGATTTAAAAATTTCTCAACCACCTGTCATTTTACATGGCGACCGCTCAGCAAGTATTGATGAAATGAATAAATTAAAAGATTTGATTTCCGAGAAAACTGAATCAGTGCCTGAGCCGACACCAAGACCAATATCAGGACCAACGCCCACGCCGACACCTCCGCCAGCACCAAAAGTTCGCGAAGTACCCGAGGATGTTCTTAAGAATCTTTTAGAATAATTATATTTTATTAACAGCGCGGTAGGTAGCCACTATGCCGGCAGTTTCTCCGCGTAGGGTGAGTCGGCCTAGGGATGCTGGAGTGTAGCCGGATTCTTGCGCTAAAATAATTTCTTTTTCTGTGAATCCACCTTCAGGCCCGACAAAAATGCTAATAAGATTAGCATTTTTGTCGGGCATATATTTATTTTCAACTAAGTGAAAAATTATTTTTTCCTCCGCACTTTTTCCATTTTCTAATGCATCTATAAAATTCATAATTTCAAAAAGTTTCGGCACGATGCTTCGCCCTGATTGCTCACTCGCTTCACGGATTATTTTTTCCAGTCTTTCATTATTCAATCCTGTTTTTATGGTACGTTCAGTAATGACGGGTATAATGTTGGCAACTCCGCATTCTACAGCTTTTTGTACAGCTAGTTCAAAATTTTCTTTTTTTAATATTGCAATATATAAACTCACTTTTCTTTCCGGTTCATTTGTGTCGAGTATTTTTTCTATTTCACAAATGATTTTATTATGAGAAAGGGAAGTGATAATAGCTTCTGCTTCTGTGCCACTACCATCACAAAGTATGATTTTATCACCTTCTTCTAGTCTCAAAACAGCCCTTATTTGCTTGATAGTTTCAATATCGGTGATTTCTACCTCTTTTTGCGAAAGGTCGTATTTTCCTATAAATCTATGTAATTTCATATATTAATATGATACACTTATAAAATAAAAAAACCAAATGAATTACGAAACAAAAAACCCACGCCAAGGCGGGGCAAGATGCAATGTAGAATTTGAAACAAGTTATGCTCCGGAAAGACCGGAAATAGTGTATTGTGAAAAATGTTATCAGCAGGAGGTGTATTAGCCGAAAAGTAAAAAAAATGTTAATATATGGTGTATAGATGAAAAAAGCCCAAAAAAAAATTAAAAAGCCAAGAATTATAGTGCTTTCCGGGTATGGTTTAAACTGCGAAGAGGAAACAAAGTATGCTTTTGAAAAAGTAGGTGGTAAGGCTGACATTGTGCATATAAATGACCTAATCGCGAAGCCAAAAATGCTTTTGGAATACCAAATTTTAGCTTTCCCTGGAGGATTTTCTTATGGTGATGATACGGGCAGTGGAAAAGCTTATGCGAATAAATTTAAAAATCACTTGGCAAAAGAATTAGAGGAATTTTTATCTCGTAATACTTTAGCGATAGGTATTTGTAATGGTTTTCAAATAATGACGAATTTAGGAATTATACCGGGAGCTCTCACACACAACAAGAATGCTTTGTATATTGATTATTGGGTGGATCTAAAAACAGAAAATAGTACTAGTCCTTGGCTTAAAAATATTAAGAAAATTTCCTTGCCTATAGCGCACGGCGAAGGCAGATATATAGCTGATGCAAAAGAATATAAAATTTTGAAGAAAAATAAACAAATTGCTTTTACTTATACGAAAGGTGATATTTGTAAATTCCAGAATACCGAAGTAAATCCAAACGGCTCGGATTATGCAATAGCCGGAGTTTTAGCGTATAATGGCAGGGTATTGGGAATGATGCCTCATCCGGAACGCGCAATGTTTGCGTATCATAGTCCCTTGTGGCAAAAGAATAAATTTGGGAGCCGAGCTCCCAAGGGGGAGCTCGGCTCCCAAAAAAGTGAAATGGGTGACGGTATTATTTTATTTAAAAACGCAGTTGATTATTTTAGAAAATAAAAAATAAATTATGGAAGAATTAAAAGAAAAATGTGGAATAGTCGGTATATATGCCAAAAATGCGCCAGTTTCTAGGCTTGCGTTTTTTGGTTTGTTTGCTCTTCAGCATCGCGGACAAGAAGCTTCCGGTATCACTACGAGTGATGGAGATAAATTTTACACACACAAGGGCGCAGGGCTCGTGTCTGGAGTTTACACGGAAGAAGCTATAAATTCTCTATCGGGGCATATAGCGATAGGGCATAACAGATATTCGACTTCCGGCGGAACTGCTCTTGATCATGCTCAGCCTGTGCTCGATGAAAATAATTATTTTGCTTTGGCGCACAATGGCAATTTACCTAGCGTAAAAGCTTTGCAAGAATTTTTATCTTCCAAAAATATTTTAAAAAAAGGCCGTACTGATTCTGAATTAATAGCTGATGCTATTTCTTTTTATTTGTCACAAGGTTTGACATTATCAGAAGCCGTTACAAAAGTTTTTCCGCTCTTGACCGGTTCATTTTCTATTACAATGATGGATAAAAATAATATGGTTGCTATTCGTGATGCATATGGTATGCGTCCTATGGTTTTAGGTGCCATTGGAGATGGATATATTGTAGCTTCTGAAACTTGCGCATTAAAAACTATCGGCGCTGAATTCTTGCGAGAAGTAGAACCCGGAGAAATGATTTTAGTAAATGAAAATGGTTTACAAAGTATAAAGCTCGCAGAGCCTACGCCGAAACATGATGTCTTTGAATATGTTTATTTTGCTCGGCCTGATAGTGTTCTTTCCGGTAAACTTATTTATGATGTAAGGAAAAATTTTGGTAAAATTCTTGCTCGTGAATGCAAAGTCGATGTTGATATTATCGTACCAGTGCCTGATACAGCTACTCCTGTAGCTATTGGTTATTCCGAGGCTTCAGGTATTCCCTTGGAAATGGCTTTGGTGAAAAATCGTTATGTGCACAGGACATTTATCGAACCTGATCAAGCATCTCGCCAGCACAGTGTTGCTCTCAAGTTAATTCCCTTACCGGAGATTTTATCCGGTAAAAAAATTGCTGTGATTGATGACTCCATTGTGAGAGGGACTACTAGCAAGAGATTAGTCGAAGCACTCTTTAAGGCAGGCGCTAAAGAAGTTCATTTTCTAGTTTCTTCTCCTCCGGTAAAATTCCCAGATTTTTATGGTATTGATACGCCGAAACAAAAAGATTTAATTGCTTCACATAAAACTGTAGAAGAAATTCGAGAATTCTTAGGAGCTACGTCACTTTGTTTTCTTTCCTTGGATGGATTAGTGGAATCAATCGGTCTTCCAAAGGATCATCTATCATTGTCATTTTTTAATGGAGAGTACCCCATACCTTTATTAGAAAGAGCGGGGGAAGTAAATCATGATGTCCCAAAAGAATAAAATAAAATTAGCTGTTTTGATTTCTGACACCGGTACAGGCACAAATTTGCAGGCCATAATAGAAGGCATAGAACAAGGTAAAATAAATGCGGAGATTTGCGCGGTAGTTTCCGATACCGAAAAAGCTTTGGGGTTAGAGCATGCAAAAAGGCACAATTTAAAAATTGAAATTTGCGCGGAGAAAGAAAATCTCTTACCGCTTTTACAAAAATTAAATCCTGATTTTATTTGTTTATGCGGTTGGAAAAAAATAATTTTAGATGAAGTTATTACTGGGTATCCGAATAAAATTATAAATTTACATCCGGGAATTATTCCAGATGCTGAGGATGGAGTATTTAAAAATCCTGACGGCACAGAGTCACTTTGGAATAAAGGAATGCTGACCGAAAAGGCGATACAAAATGTTTTGGATAAAAGATCAACTTATGCCGGCTCTTCAATACATTTTTTGACTTTAAACTTCGACTTTGGGCCAGTTCTTGGTAGAGTATATGAGAAAGCTGAAGAAAACGATAATGTTATTTCTTTATACTCAAGATTAAAAAGAAAAGAAAATAAGCTTTACGTGGAAGTTTTAGAAAAATTATGCGAAATCAGTAAGCAGAAAATTTTAATAATAGGGTCTGGCGGCAGGGAACACGCTATCGGATGGAAAATAGCGCAGTCGCCTTTGGCGGGTGAGATTTATTTTGCTCCGGGGAATGCCGGTACGGCTGAAATAGGTGTAAATATTGATATTAAAGCCACAGACATAGCTGGGCTTATTGATTTTGTAAAAAAAGAAAAAATAGATTTGACTTTAGCTGTGCCTGATGACCCTTTGGCGCTTGGTGTAGTGGATGAATTTAAGAAAGAGAATTTACGTATTTGGGGGCCGACAAAAATGGCGGCAAAACTTGAATGGTCAAAAGTTTATGCAAAAGATTTTATGAAGAGGCATAATTTACCTACAGCACGATGGGAAAGTTTTGATGACTACGATAAGGCACTGGAGTATTTAAATACGCAAAAATTTCCAGTAGTCATAAAAGTGGATGGACTAGCTTTTGGTAAGGGTGTTTTGATTTGTTTAAATAAAGAAGAAGCTGAAAAAGCCTTGCAAGATATTTTTATTAAAAAAGTTTTTGGTGAATCAGGCAGGGAAATAGTCATAGAAGAATTCCTTACGGGAATTGAAATTTCTGTGCATGCATTATCAGACGGTGAAACTTATTCGATGTTTCCATTGTCGCAAGACCACAAAAGAATTGGTGAAAATGATACAGGGTTAAATACAGGAGGCATGGGAACAATTGCTCCATTGCCATTTATAAATGAAGAAATGAAAAATAGAATTGAAAAAGAAATTATCGCGCCGGTATTAAAGGGCATGCGTGATGAAGGTGCATTATTTGAAGGAATAATTTTCCCTGGAATTATTATCACAGAAGACGGACCGAAAATAATTGAATTTAATTCTCGTTTTGGCGATCCTGAAACACAAAGCTATATGCGTTTGCTTGATAGTGATTTATTGGAAATAATAAATGCTTGTGTTGATAAAAAATTAAATCAAATGGAAATAAAATGGAAAGATTTATTTGCCTGTAATATTGCAATAGCTTCAGCCGGATATCCGGGGGATTATGAAAAAGGGAAAATTATTTTTGAAGTTAAAGAAGCGGAAGAAAATAAAAACGTTGTTGTTTTTCACGCCGGTACAAAAATGGAAAATAATAATTTAGTCACCAACGGTGGGCGAGTGCTGGGAGTATCTGCTATTGGTGATACATTACAAGAAGCTTTGAACACGGCATATGAAGCTATCAAAAAAATATCATTTGAAGGTATGCAGTATAGGCGAGATATAGGTAAAAAAGCATTGCTATTGCAAAAATAATTTAATTGTGATATATTGCTCACGTAAAAGTTCTATAAATTGTTCACATTTTTTTTATATATAGTATGGGAAAGCAACACCAAAACAAGTATAGAGATGGTCTTCGGGATAGAATTAGTCCTCAAGATGATCAATTGGCCGGCCTGCAGGCCGCACTTCAGGATATCGGAGAAGTTGGTCTCCGATATTTGGGCATCAGCTACATTCCTGATGTAAGTGATTACCCTGATGGTAATCCCAGAGAAGACTTTGAGGGGAAATAATTAATTCCCCTCAAAAAGATAGATAAGGGCAGTCGTATGACAGCCCTTTTGTTTTTTAATTTTCTTTTGATATAATAGAAATATGAAAAAAATATCAGTTGGCATTATTATGGGTTCGGATTCAGATTTGGCTGTAATGGCTGAAGCTGTAAAAGTCTTTGAAGAATTTGGTATACCTTATGAAATAACAGTAGCCTCAGCTCATAGAGCGCCTGATTTAGTACATAAATACGCTACTACTGCCATAAAAAGAGGCTTAAAGACTATTATTGCCGGTGCAGGAGGCGCAGCGCATCTAGCCGGAGTGACTGCAGCACTTACCACTTTGCCTGTTATCGGTGTGCCAGTGAGCGCTAAAAATCTAGACGGACTTGATTCACTACTTTCTACTGTCGGTATGCCTCCGGGCGTGCCCGTAGCTACTGTCGGTGTAAATGCTGCAAAGAATGCCGGTATTTTAGCGGTACAAATACTTTCACTCTCTGACAAAAATTTAGAAAAAAAATTAATTGCTTACAAAAAAAAGATGAGTATTGAAGTTGAAGAAAAAGGTAAAAAGTTATCAATTTTGGGTATTAAAAAATATTTAGATCAAAAATAAAAATAATATGAAGAAAGAAAAAAGTAAAGCTAAAAAAACTAATACTAAAAGCAAGAAAGATTTGTACTCAAAATCAGGAGTAAATATAAATGCCGGCAATGAAGTCGTAAAGAGAATTAAAAAATCTGTGGCTTCTACTCATACAAAAGCTGTACTGACAGGTATCGGCAGTTTCGGTGGACTTTATGATTTGGGAGAAATTGTAAAAAATTACAAAAATCCTGTTTTGGTTCAAAGTATCGATAGCGTAGGCACAAAGCTTTCTATCGCCAAGTTGATGAATAAATATGATACTGTTGGTGAGGATATGGTGAACCACTCTTGCAATGATGTTTTAGCTATGGGCGCAAAACCTATAACTTTTTTAGATTATGTAGCTCACGAAAAACTGGACCCGAAAGTTATGGAAGCTATGGTAAAAGGCATGGCTAAAGCTTGCAAGGAAGCCGGCGTAGCATTAATAGGTGGCGAGACGGCAGAATTACCGGGTGTTTACACAAAAGGCGAGCACGATATAGCCGGAGTTATTACGGGAGTTGTAGAAAAAGATCAAATAATTACCGGTGAAAAAATAAAAGTCGGTGATATTGTCTTAGGTTTTCCTTCTAGTGGTTTACATACTAATGGTTATTCTTTAGCTAGAAAAATTCTTTTTGAAATGGCAAATCATACAGTAAAAAGCAAAGGTAAATTAACTGGTAAAACTATCGGGGATGTTTTATTAAATGTTCATGTGAATTATTGCAAGCCCGTATTTTCTCTTTTAGATAAAGGTGTAGAAATAAAAGGCATAGCGCACATCACCGGTGGTGGACTTTTGGAAAATATTCCGCGCGTGTTGCCGAAAAATGTGAATGCGGAAATAATGAAAGGTTCCTGGCCTATGCTTCCTATTTTTTCTTATATGCAACAAGCAGGTAAAGTTTCTGAGCAAGAAATGTATAGAGTTTTTAATATGGGTATCGGTCTCACGATAATTGTCTCGCCAAAAGAAAAAAATAAAATTGAAGAAATTCTAGGATCAGATAAAATTTTCTGGATAGGAAAAATTAAAAAGGGAAATAGAAAAGTAATCTTGAAATAAATTATGGATATAGAGCTTATTAAAAAGCATTTGAATGACGTATTAACAGAAACAGATTTTAAACATTTGGGTCAAAAAAAAGCCGGCAAAGTGCGTGATATTTACACAGAACCGCATCAGATTATTTTGATAACTACCGATAGATTGACCGGTTTTGACAGAGTATTAGCAAATATTCCTTTCAAGGGCGAAGTGTTAAATCAAATCAGTAATTTTTGGTTTGAGCAAACAAGAGACATTATTCCAAACCACGTCGTCGCTGTGCCTGACCCCAATGTAACCGTCGGCAAGAAATGTGCGCCATTAAAAATAGAAGGCGTCGTGCGTGGATACTTAACCGGTGTGACGGATACTTCCATTTGGACTCGTTATTCGAAAGGCATCAGAACTTTTGGCAGCGTAGTCTTGCCTGATAGTATGAAGAAAAATCAAAAACTTCCGCAAGCTATTTTCGACCCGACGACAAAAGAAGATTTACACGACAGGACTTTAACCAAAGACGAAATGATTGCCGAAGGATTTATCACGAAAGAACTTTTTGATCAAGTTGAAAAATATTCTTTGGCATTATTTGCGCGCGGACAGGAAATAGCTTTACAGCGCGGACTTATTTTAGTCGATACAAAATACGAATTCGGCATTGATGAATTCGGCAATTTGATATTGATTGATGAAATACATACTCCGGATTCTTCCAGATATTGGAAAGCGGGGAGTTATGATGAAAGATTTAATGCAGGACAAGAGCCGGAATATTTTGACAAAGAATTTATTCGCCTATGGTTCAAAGAACATTCTGACCCATACAAAGATGCTGTTTTACCAGAAGCTCCAGCCGACCTAATAGCCGAACTTTCCCGCCGATATATTGAAATTTATGAGACAATCACAGGCAAAACTTTCGAACACGATTTCAATACTCCTGTCCTGGAAAGAATAAAAAAGAATTTGGAATAATGAATGATAATAATTATGCTATAATGAATTAGTGAAAGAAAATCTTTTTGAAAAAATTAAAAAAATAAACGAGCATGGATATGAATATTGGAGCGCTCGTGATTTATATAAAATTCTGGGATATACGGAATATGGTAAATTTTTGCGAGCAATAGAAAGAGCAAAAGAAGCGTGTAAAAATAGCGGTGCAAATATAAATGAGCATTTCGCCGGCGTGAGCGAACCCCAAAAATCCCGCAACCAATATGGAGAAATAAATGGTCAAATTATAGAAGACTATCACCTTTCCCGCTACGCTTGCTATCTCATAGCACAAAATGGCGACCCGAGAAAAGTCGAAATTGCAAAAGCTCAAACATATTTCGCAATTCAAACTCATCGCCAAGAAACGCAAGATAATTTAGTTGAAGATCAAAAAAGAATTTTCTTGCGCGGTGAAATGAAAGAGCATAATAAAAATCTGGCAAGCGTCGCCAAAAAATCCGGCGTGACCAACTACGCCAATTTTCAAGACTTCGGATATATGGGGCTTTACGGCGGAATGCGTCAAAAAGATATTAAAAATAAAAAAGGACTAAAAGAAAAAGATTTAATTTTAGATCATATGAACAGCGAGGAACTTGCCGCGAATTTATTTAGAGCTACGCAAACAGAAGCAAAATTAAAACGAGAAAATACCCAAGGTCAGGATAATGCAAATATGGCGCATAAACAAGTCGGTGAAAAAGTTCGAAACACCATAAAAAATCTCGGTGGCACAATGCCGGAAAATTTGCCAAAAGTTTCACATATCAAAGAATCAAAGAAAAGAGTTAAAAAATCAGTAAAGTTAAAAAAATTACAAAAATGAATCTATTTGTCTTACAGGTTATAGTTTCATTTATTGTCGGAGGTTTTCTTATTGGGTTAATAACATTAATTGCCGAAAGAGTCTCATTAAAATATCGCGGAATAGTACTTACAATTCCGACTACTCTCGCAGTCAGTCTTTTCTTTATAGGTCTGACTAAAAGTCCTATGGATGTATCGCAAGCAGTCGTCACAGCAACAGCTGGACTGCTAATATCTTTTTATATTTTTGTTTTAGTTTTCGCTTTCTTCTCTCAGAAGAGAAATTTTATTTTGGGAGCTATATTGTCTTTTGTCATTTGGGGTTTTTGCACATTTCTAATTCTTACTTTTACCCCGAGCACTTTTTTGCAAGCATTAATTATCGGTATACCATTTTTTGTTGTATGTTATTTTTTAATTCGTAAATTGCCCCAAGAGACAGAAATTACCCCCGTAGATTTTAATATAAAACATATATTACTTCGTTCATTTCTAGCGGGAAGCGTCATAGCTACGACAGTAATTCTCGCTAAATTGTTCGGCAATGCTTGGGGCGGAATTTTTGCAAATTTCCCCGCATCGAACTCAACTGCTCTTTTTATATATTATTTTGCCCACGGTAAAAAAGTAATACCGTCAATATGTAAATCATTTTTCTTTCCGGGGGCTATTGGTTTGATTCTTTATGGATTTACCGCCGGGGTAGTTTTCCCCTTATATGGCATTTGGTGGGGAACATTAATTTCTTATTTTGTCGTAGGTATTTTTTTATTTCTCTGGGTTCAGTTTTCTAAAATACTTAATAAAAACAAGATAATTGCAGAACTTGATTAAATAAAAATCGCTATTGACAAATGGCATAAGACTGTGCTATACTTACCTCGGACTTTTCTTTGTAAATAAAGTGTTTTTTCTCATCAATTTTCTATTTTTGTGGGGGTATTTGTGCATAAATTTTGTGCGTAAATACCCCTCACGAAACTAATTTTAATGAGGGATTAATATGGCAAATGCAAATCATTTAGAGCTACCTAAGGGTAGGCTTATTAGTAGGACAAAAATCTCGATGCTAGATTTAGTAAAAAGCATCAGTGGCATTTCTGGCCACAGGTATTTTTGTTTAGATGTTGGTGGTCCACGAACAGAACCATTGTTGCTTGAGGTTCAGGCAATAAACTACGGCAGAGATGAAAAACGAGGAATGTCGTATGGGGGAGTGGTTGAGTTTATAACTCAAGGAGTCACGGTAAGAAAAAATTACCTTTACCGACCACTGAATGAGCTAATGGAGATTCTTATGGATGAACCTGTAGTTTCCTAAAGAATTTTACATTCAGGAGTTTTTCATTTTTCTTCGCTAGTTTGCTTTGCAAGCTAAAGTAAAAAAAAATGTATTTTGTCACCGTATGTTCAAATTAGGAAGGACCTAATTTAGAATAATGGCGAGCCTTCTAGGAGCAGAACTAGAAAAAAGAAATCGGGGGCAAGAGTTGAGATTTTTCAAAAACTCTTCCCCCATCTTATTGAGTTCCGGAGTAAATTATTCGGGGGTTCATAGGGAATTAAAGCTTGCGTTAGGCAAGACCTAACGTAGAATTTGGAGTAAATACTAAAAAGGTGTATAATATATCTATGATAAATGACGCTATAAATCCATTGGACGGAAGATATTTTGAAAAAACTCGGGCGCTTGCGCCTTATTTTAGTGAGGAAGCGTTAATGAAATATCGAGTGATGATGGAATGCGAGTTTTTGATATTCTTGTCAGCATCTAAAAATACTAATTTGAGAGCATTTAATTCTACTGAAACAAAACAATTGCGCGCTTTATATGAGAATTTTGACCAAAAAGATTACGAACAAATTAAAAAATTTGAAGCTACGACAAATCACGATGTAAAAGCCGTAGAGTATTTTATAAAAGAAAATTTAAAAAATGATAGTCTAAAAAATGTTTTGGAATGGGTGCATTTTGGTTTAACTTCTGAGGATACAAATAATTGCAGTTATGCTTTGATGTTATCCGGCGCATTGAAAGATGTAATAATTCCGGAAATTTCAAATATAGAAAAAACTTTAAAAAATTATGCAAAAACTTATGCAAAACTCTCAATGCTTTCTCGTACTCACGGGCAAAGTGCCAGTCCTACTACTTTAGGTAAAGAATTTGCGGTTTTTGAAAGTCGTTTAAACAGACAATTAGAAATGCTGAAAAATTTTAAAGTTTTAGCGAAATTAAATGGTGCAACGGGGAACTATAATGCATTTGTTTCCGCATATCCCAAAATTGATTGGTTGAGTTTTTCCAAAAAATATATTGCGCATTTGAGCAAAGTTTCCGGCACGACACTCGAAGTGAATTTAATAACTACTCAAATAGAACCACACGATACTTACGCTGAACTTTCTGACAATATGAAAAGAATAAATAATATTCTTTTGGATTTCAATCAAGATATGTGGAGATATATCAGTGATCATTATATAACTCAAAAACCAAAAGCCGGCGAAGTGGGCTCGAGCACGATGCCTCATAAAATAAATCCGATTGATTTTGAAAATAGCGAGGGGAACATAGGTATCGCAAATGCTTTATTTGAATTTTTCTCTCGTAAATTACCTATCTCTAGATTGCAAAGAGACCTTTCTGATTCCACAGTCTTGCGAAGTTTCGGCACAGCATTTGGGCATTCGTATTTGGCATATTTATCTTTGGAAAAAGGTTTGAGTAAAATAGCAGTAAATGAAGAAAGAATAAAAGCTGACCTAAATGCGCATTCGGAAGTAATCGCAGAAGCAATACAGACAGTACTGCGGAGAGAAAATTACCCTGTGCCGTACGAAGCATTAAAAGAACTTACTCGTGGAAAAGTTATTACAATGAAAGATTTTGAAAACTTCATAGAAAAATTAAATGTATCTTCAAAAGTAAAATTAGAACTTGAAAAGTTCACACCGGAAAATTATATCGGTCTTGCGGATAAAATTGCCATTTTGTGATAAAATAAATAAATGCGACAATCAGTAAAAAAATTTTGGATTATATTGTTTTTAATATTTTCCTTTTTTCCAGTTTATAAAATAAATGCATCTACTAATGCAGGATTTATTCCTTCAAATATTTGGTACTCCAAAGATCCCTTTGAAGAAGGGGATAAGATAAAAATTTATACCTTGGTTTTCAATCCGGACACAAGAGAGCTTTCCGGTACGGTAAGTTTTTTTGATAATACTATTTTTTTAGGCAAGAAAAATTTTATTGTACAGTCTAAAGGAGTAAAAGATATTTCTATTGATTGGACGGTGACAGTGGGGAGCCATCAAATATTTGCTAAAATTGAAAATGCCAAATTTTTAATTTCCACAGGGAAGTACGAAGATGTCTATCTTTCAGAAAATGAAACGGAAAAAAGCGAAAGCACAGTGGCGAAAAAAATAATTCCACAAAGTAATACTTTGGGTGCTGGAGCAGACTTAGCTGGTTCAAATGGCATTGTTGATAATGTTGTATCTAAGACTTTTCAGAATATTGAAAATTCAATAACTAGCAAGACACCAGACGTAATAAAAAATTCTGTAAATTCCGCTGTTGGTTTTATGGAAGGAGTCAGGCAAAATGTTGATGTTGCTTCAGAGAATAAACAACAAGAAGTAAAAGCAGAAATTGCATCTCTGGATAAACAGGAAAGTACAAAAATGCCCTCGGACATAAAAATAGGTAACAATAAATTATTGAAACCGCTCAAGTACGCAGAGCTTTTTTTCTTAAATCTAGGCTCTATTATTTTCGGCAATAAGCCTTTATTTTATGGTATTTCAAGCATCATTATTTTCTTTATTTTACGATATGCCTTGCGTTTAGTTTTTTAATTTGTATTTTTTCATATAGGGTGTAATATGGTGTTATGGGGAAGAGATTTTTAAGAATTATAGCTTTTTGTGTTTTATTATTTTCAGTATTATTTATGCCTTTTTGGGTGTCTTCTATTTTGGCCTTTATTTGCATGGTTTATTTTTCATTTTTTATTGAAGGTGTGGGCTTATTGTTATTGCCAGACTTGCTTTATGGAGTGAGAGAAGCTAGATTTTCAAATGTTTTATTTATAATTTTTATCGCGTCCATTTTGGTTTTTGTATTGATAGAATTCATGAAAAAGAAGCTTAAGTTTTATCCGGAGCAAAATAATCTATGATTAGAAAAATATTGAGAAAAAATAAAATAAAAAATGCACACTTTTTCGTAGAGCCGGATGAGATTTTTCTGGATTCAAAAAATTTGCAGAATTTCGATAGTCAGCAATTTGAAGGGAGAATCGAAAAACCAATTACAAAGAAAACTATTTTATTCTTAGGAACTTTTTTTGTTTTTATTTTTGGAATATTTGGTGCCAGGCTCGGCTATTTGCAAATAGCTCATGGCGAGACGAATTATGTGCGCAGCCAGAATAATACTTTGAATAAACAAATTATTTTCGCTGATAGAGGTATTATCTATGATAGAAATAAAAAAGAATTGGCTTGGAATAAAAAAGAAGAGGGGCAAGATTTTTCTGTTCGCTCGTATCTGACTCCGGGGCTCTCACACTTGCTGGGTTACGTTAGTTATCCTGCCAAGGATAAAACAGGAAATTATTGGCAAGGGGAATTCATCGGCAAGGATGGTTTAGAAAAAGAATATGGTGATAAAATAAAAGGTCAAAATGGTTTAAAAATAGTAGAGACTGATGCTCATAAAAAAATCCAATCAGAAAATGTGGTAAATGCTCCAAAGCGCGGGGAAGACCTGGTGACTACTGTGGATTCACGCATTCAAATGCAATTATTTAATTTAATTCAACAACTTTCAGATAGTAATTCTTTCAAGGGTGGGGCCGGTGTTATCATCGATGTTAGGACGGGTGAAGTGATATCTTCGGTGAGTTTCCCGGAGTATGATTCAGAAATTCTTTCACAAGGAAAAGATAGTCAAAAAATAAAAGGATATTTTACTGACAAAAGAAAAGTTTTTATGGATAGAACTCTTTCCGGTCTTTATACGCCGGGATCTATCGTGAAGCCATTTTTTGCATTAGGTGCTTTGAACGAAGGAGTGATTGATCCATTAACTAAAATACTTTCAACTGGATCTATTTCAATTCCGAATCCATATTTTCCTGATCAAAAAACAGTTTTTAAAGATTGGAAAGCACACGGTTGGGTGGACATGAGGCAAGCCATAGCTGTGTCTTCAGACGTTTATTTTTATGAAATAGGCGGAGGATTCCAGGGGCAAAAAGGGTTGGGCATATTAAATATAGAAAAATATGCGAAACTTTTTGGCATTGGAGAAAAAACAGGAGTTGATCTGCCGGACGAAGCAGGGGGCACGATACCGAGCCCGGAATGGAAAGCAACTAAATTTAAAGGAGATGATTGGCGCATCGGAGACACATATCACACGGCCATCGGACAGTATGGTTTCCAGGTCACTCCTCTTCAGATGGTGCGAGCAGTTTCCGTGATTGCCAATAGGGGTACGTTAGTTATGCCACATTTTATTTCAGGTGATACTGCAAAAGAGTTGCAAGTTTCAAAAATAGATTTGAAACAGGAATATTTTAATGTAGTGCAAGAGGGAATGCGTCGCGGAGTCTTGGAAGGTACATCTGTCGCTCTAAATGTGCCTTATGTTCAAGTCGCTTCAAAGACCGGTACCGCCCAGCTCGGGCTCGCCAAAAATAAAGTGAACTCTTGGGTCATGGGTTTTTTCCCGTATCAAAATCCAAAATATGCTTTTACTATAATGATGGAGGCGGGTCCTTCGACCAATGGCGTCGGCGCACCATACATAATGCGTGAACTATTGGACTGGATGTCTATAAATACCCCTGAGTATTTTAAGGTAGAATAATTTGTTGCATTTTGAAAAGCTTTTCTGTTATAATGGCTGAATGCAACGAGCGAGAATACTTTTAGTTTTAGGTATATGGGTGGTAATACTGCCTTATTTAGGTTTTCCTGAATCATGGAAAAATGTTCTATTTACTTTGACCGGCTTTTGTCTGGTTTGTTTTTCTTATGTTTTGTATAAAGAATTTCAAATAAAAATAGGAGCATCTAAAAAGAAAGTTTTTGATACTTTTTCAGAAAATAGAAATTTTAATGAAGAAAATAATTAAGAAAAAAAGAATTTTCCTGATATTTCTCGCAGGTTTTTTGCTTGTGGTTCTGGCTTATTTTATTATACCGGAAATTTATAACTTCAAATATAATGCAAAATTAGGTCAGTCAAATCATGAATCTATTTTGCCTAACAATGAATTACCCCAGGCTGTAAGTACTCCGGAAAATGCCATTAGTGTAAATACTACTACGACAGTAAAAGTAAATCCCGAAGATGCCGTAGTCGTCACACACATTGATACTCCTTCTCCCGTTAAAGCTGTATATATGTCTAGTTGGGTGGCAGGGAATTTATCTTTTAGAAATAAAATTTTTGATATGATAAAACGTACAGAGCTAAATGCTGTTGTGATAGATGTGAAGGATTCCACCGGGCATATTTCTTTTTCAGTTTCAAATCCGGAACTTATAAAAATGGGTTCTGTTGAAAAAAGAGTTAAAGATATAAAAAGTTTTATAGATGAACTTCATAAAAATAATATTTATGTTATCGGACGTATTGCTACTTTTCAGGATCCGTATTTTGCAAAGAAATATAGTGAGTTTGCTGTAAAAAAACGTTCAGATAAAACTGCATTATGGGCTGATGATAAATGTAAAAGAGCCATAAGGAGACATCAAGAAAAGCTGTGCACTTATTGGCTTGATGCTGGAACAAAAGAAGTTTGGGATTACGTTGTAGCCATTGGTCATGAAGCCTATATGGATGGTTTTGATGAATTAAATTTTGACTATATTCGATATCCTGCAGATGGAGATTTGAAAGATATTTATTATCCTGTTTCAAATGGAAAAATTCGCGCAGAAGTTATGAAAAGTTTTTTTACATACTTGCATGATAGTTTTGCGGGGGTAAATAATGAAGTAACTTTACGCCCAAAAATATCTGCAGATATTTTTGGGCTCGCCACCACCGAAGACAATGACTTAGGCATCGGGCAAATGTTAATTCCAGTATCTACTTATTTTGATTATGTGGCGCCGATGGATTATCCTTCACATTTTGCTTCTGACACTTATGGATATAAAAATCCTGCGACAAAGCCTTATGAAATTGTAAATTTTTCTATGAAAAAAGCAGTTGAAAGATTAAAGACAGCAGGCATTGATTCACTAAAACTACGACCCTGGTTGCAAGATTTTAATTTGGGTGCGCAGTACACTCCGGAAATGGTTCGAGCTCAAATAAAAGCCGTAGATGATGCCGGATTGAATTCTTGGATGCTTTGGGATCCGGAAAATACTTATACCGAAGATGCTCTTTTGCCACAATAAAAAAAGTGCTATACTAACATTTATATATGCTTGAATATTTTAAAACAAGAAGAACTTCAGGAATTATTTTACTTCTCGCTATTTTTTTTGGCTTTGGTGTTTATATTGGATTTCATAATCGTCCTTATGTAGACAGGATAGCACTCATAGGCAAAGAAGTTCCTAGTACAGTTACAGCGCAAGCGGATTTTTCTCCATTTTGGAAGGCTTGGAATGTTATAAATGAAAAATCACCGGATGCTAGCAAATTAAACGATCAGAGCAAGGTTTACGGTGCTATTTCAGGGCTTGTGGGCTCATTAAATGACCCATACAGCGTCTTTTTTAGTCCGGACGAGGCAAAGGTATTTGAAGGTGATATTGCTGGTAATTTCACAGGAATAGGGGTAGAGGTAGGTATAAAAGATAAAATTTTAACAGTAGTTGCTCCACTCAAAGATACGCCTGGATATAATGCAGGCATTAAATCAGGCGATAAGATTTTGAAAATTGATGGGAAAATTACTTCAGATTTGAGTATAGAAAAAGCAATAAAACTTATTCGCGGTGAAAAAGGTACGACCGTTACTCTGACTATTTTCCGAGATGGTGAAAAAACTCCTAGAGAAATAAAAGTTGTGCGTGATGTTATTAATGTGCCGACTCTCGATACTGAAACACGTAAAGATGGAATTTTTGTAATTAAGCTGTATAGCTTCTCCGCAAATTCAGCAAATCTTTTCAGAGATGCCGTGAATAAATTTGCAGATTCCGGAAGTGATAAATTAATTCTTGATTTACGAGGCAATCCTGGAGGATATTTAGATGCAGCTGTGGATATGGCGAGCTGGTTCTTGCCATCCGGTAAAACTATAGTTACCGAAGATTATGGAGGCAAAGATAAGCCGAAAAGTCACAGGAGTGCCGGTTATGACGTATTCACTGATAAATTAAAATTTATTATTTTAATTGACGGTGGCTCAGCTTCCGCTTCAGAAATTTTTGCCGGCGCAATGCAGGATTATAAAAAAGCAAAACTCGTAGGTGAACAAAGCTATGGCAAAGGTTCCGTACAAGAAGTTGTAGATATTACTCCCGATACAATTTTAAAAATTACTATTGCAAAGTGGCTCACACCAAATGGTAATTCTATTTCTGAAAAAGGTCTAACTCCTGATTATAAAGTTGAGTTTACTCAAAAAGATTCTGATGCTAAAAAAGATCCACAAATGGATAAAGCGGTGCAATTATTACTAGAACCTAATCACTAGTCCCTAGGACCTAATTTATATGAAAGTAATATTCTTAAAAGATGTACCGAGAGTAGGGAAGAGGCATGATATAAAAGAAGTAAACGACGGTTACGCCGCAAATTTTCTTTTTCCAAAGAAATTAGCAGAGATGGCTACGGCATCGGCTGTGGCAAATCTAGAAAGACGCAAACAAGAAATAGTAATGACAAATAAAATCCAAGAAGATTTACTATTAAAGAATTTATCTGAAATAAAAAATAAAATTGTAAAAATTTCTGGCAAGGCAAATGAAAAGGGGAGCCTCTTTTCTGCAGTTCACAAAAAAGAAATAATAGATGCATTAAAAACTCAGCACAAAGCCGAAATAGGGGAGAGCTTTGTTGTTTTAGAAAAGCCCATAAAAGAAACAGGGGAATATGAAATCCCTATTCAAATTAAAGGTCACAAAACTTCATTTAAGCTAGTTGTTGAGAAGGCATAAATTAAATTGACAGACTTAAAAATATACGCTAAACTATGAAAAAGTTTAGTTTTTTCTAATTCAATTCACATTAAACCACTTTAGTTATGCCTAATAAAACCTTAATTCTATGCAATGAGTCGAAATTAAATTTTTCGGCAATTGAAGAGCGTGTCCAGTCAAGTAGACTTTTATTTGATGTACATTATGCTCAACATGAAAATAAAGTTCTTTCATTAATTCCTCAGCATGGACATTGCGTAATAGTTACTGAGGCAGTATTACCCGGTGAAAATATTGGACCCAATAAAACGGGAGCAGTACTGCGTCTTGTTAAAGATGCCAAGAAAAAAAATCCGGCCTGTTATATTATTTTGTATGCATTTTCACCGGAATACCTGGAAGAAGGAGAAGATAAGAAGTTTGATTTCGTGCTAAATCAAAAAAAAGAAAATTCCTATGATTTATTATTTAAAAAGTTACATGAATTATCAAGGAAATAAAATTTTCTTAAACAATAAGAGACTGACCCCCCCTAATCCCTTCACCTGAAGGGATTTTTTTTTATTGTAAATAAAGGGTATTTCGAGTTATCCACAGCTTACTTATCTACTTTACTTGACTAAAGAACTTTACTTTGCTAAAGTAGCCTTATGTCAGACAAAGAAACACAAGTGAATTGGAATACAAAAGAAAAGAGGGAACTGGTAGAGGCTATTTTATCTTTGAAAGATAAAGACGAAGCCGAGCGTTTTTTGTGTGACCTTTTAACCAAACAAGAAATCGAGGAATTCTCCAATCGCTTTTTAGCTGCACGAATGCTTTCGCAAGATGTTCAATACAATGCAATCATAGAAAAAACAGGATTAAGCTCGACGACGATAGCTCGAGTCTCAAAAGCCCTGAAAGGAATTTTCGGCGGATATCGTTCCGTAATAAATAATTTGCATCATCATAACCATTCTCAACTTAAACTTGGAAAGGGATTGGTTTGATATTCTATTTTAAAAACACAAAAAAGAAAATCTTAACTAAAATATAAAATTAACCCCTTCTCAAGTTTGAGAAGGGGTTTTGCGTTTATGTCCCAAAACAGGCGCATGTATAAAATTGTTCTTCGAAATGAAAGAGTGTAAAAAATCATCGACAGGTAAACACGAATGGGTTTACCCAAGACAAGAGGAAAGTTTGGATAAGTCCAGACTAGTAGCAAAACCATATTGCAAATTTTGCTTCAAACAAGAAGAAACAAAGCTTGATCCATATGGAATGCACGATAATGGATGTGGAAAAAGCCACTAACCAAAAAATCAAAAAGGGAACAAACAACAAAGTTTGCTCCCTTTTTTTTATTTTATTTAAAACTAGTTGTTACGCAATCACACTCACCATTTTTTTGACTGCGGTTTTGCCGTTAAAAGAAGTTTTGCGCTTTGTGCCGAATTTTACAGTGCCTGGCTTTAAGGCAAATAGGGTGTGGTCTTTACCGATACCTACGTTTACACCGGCCATAATAGCTGTGCCTCTTTGACGAATGATAACAGAGCCTGCTTGAGCCTTTTGGCCATCAGAAAGTTTAGTACCTAGGTACTTTGGATTTGAATCTCGCAGGTTTTTGGCGGTTCCGCCGGCTTTTCTATGTGCCATAAATTTGGGTTAGTTGCTAGGTTCTAGTTGGTAGAAACTATGACTAAATACTTAAATATAATATAATAATGAATACAGATATGAGTATAAACGATTACATAGAAAAAATCAAGTATTTTATCGGAACTGAAAAGGGGAAAGATATTTTGACGGTTATAATCGTTATTCTAGTAGGTTTAAGCTCGTTTGGGCTAGGTAGAATGTCTAAGAATACATCTGTGGCTGATTTAAGCTCAACACACCTAACTATGCCTGCAAATGCTTTAATGGGCCAAGAATCAGCTATAAATGGATTAAATGAGGCTAATATAGGCTCGAAAAGGGTATTAAGCACCATAAAATCAACTCAAAAAGATACAGATATTAGTGCAAAATCTGGTAATTTTTTTGCCTCAAAAAGAGGGCACAAATATTATACAAATGGTTGTACTTCCGGCAATAACCTCAAAGAAGAAAACAAAATTTATTTCCAAACAAAAGAAGAAGCAGAACGTGCAGGGTATACGCTCTCTAGTTCGTGTTGATATTTACTTTTTTAAAAGCTCTATTTTATTGGGGAATTAAGATAATACAGTGTCGCACAATATATGTTTTCGGTAGGGTACGTATATTGTTATTATGGATTATTGCCAAAGTATACCGTGGGAGCTGCATTCTGAATATCAGTCGGTTGGCCGTTCTGTATTCTTTTCATGTTGTCCCAAAAAGGATTCCAGATATAAGGTAACCAGAAATTATTATAAAAATTTGTAAAAGGTACGCTTAGATAATTATCCCATAAATCATTCCAGAAATTTTGAATGGTGCTGGTCACGTAGTTTACATTATCGGCTGTTTGAGGACTTTGTACGACACTTTTTACGCTTGAAGTGTTCGTAGTGTCTTCAACGACAGATTTAAGGTTTATATTAAAGTAACTTAAAATGACAATTAAAATAATCAGCAAGGATACTATTCCTAAAATACTCAAACTCCCCGCTTCTTTTTTTGTATTTTTACCAAACATTATTGAACATCGTTATGAACCAATTATAAATGTCATGCACAGTTAAATGAAAATACCATAATATGAGAATCACCGCTACTATAAAAAGAATTAATTGTAAAAATCCCCCCTCTTTATTTTCTAATTTTTTTTCTTTTAACATTACAAGTAATTTTACCATAAAGTATAAAATCAGCGCAAGGCTCAAAACGTCCAAGATGTTAATTTCTTTTTGTTTTTATAAATGAGGTAAATAATATAATGGGTCAAGATAAGCATTAATCGGTGATATTGGCTGGGTTAATACATGCCCCGGGCATGACTTGCTTGGTAATGTCTTTAAGTCTACGGCATCACGAGCATAAACTGACACATGTAAATGAGGGCCGGTAGAATATCCAGTGTTGCCACTATAACCTACGACTTCTCCCCTTGCGACTTTTTGCCCGATACTTACTTTAATTAAAGAAAGATGTCCATAAGTACTAGCTAAGCCGTTGTTATACTTAATAAGCACAAAGCGCCCGAATGAAACTCCCGGACATTGGATGTCAGTATCACCGGTGCCGGATACTATGCCATCGGCCATTGCTTTTACTGGTGTACCCACAGATGCGCGAAAATCCACTCCATTGTGTGAGCCAGTAGCATAAAGACGTTTACCCGCTTCTGTTTTACCAAAACGCTGTGTCACTAAAATACTATCGAGAGGCCAAGACAATACTCCGGCTTGGGGTAGTTTAGATGTATCTAAAATATATTTTAATTGTGATTCGTAATCACGCAAATCTTTTTCGAAAGCATCTTTTTTTGCAATCCTGTCTTTTAATAATTTTTGGTAATTTGTTTCATTATTTTTTGTCTGTGCCAAGAGCTTCTTTTTCTCATTTGTATTTTGATCGACGATTTTCTTCTGGTCATTTAATGTTGATTTCAAGGTCAAAAGCTCATTGCGAGCGTCTGTAGTTTCTTTTCTATTATCTTCTAACTGACCCTTTATTTGTTGTAATTCATTGATGCTACCTCTTATTTTTTCACGAACTGATGCCATATTATCAATATCATTCCACGCGGAGGTAAAATCATTTTCCGATAATATTGTTTCGGCGATAGAATTTAATTCTAGCTCATTTGTTTTTCGGATTTCTAGTTTAATAGCTTCAGTGTCATTTTGTATTTTTTCTTCCTTGTCACCAATTTGTGAACTTAATTCTTCAATTTTAGAATTTGTATTTTCAATTTTATTTTCTGTGACTGCAATGTCAGCTGATAATTTTTTTCTAGTCAGGTCGAGTTGTTGTATGGAACTATTTAAGGAAACTTTTTGCTTGCCGATATCATCTAGTTGATTTTGATAAGATGCTATTTCTTTTTCCAGTGCCAAGATGTCATTATTTCTTTGATTTATTTTAGTATTTAAGTCGTCGATTGTTTGCGCATAAGAAAAAACTATCGGTATGGTAAATACCAATAATAATATTAAAACCCTAAACTGCTTTTTGTAAGCGTGATAAAGTTTCATTTTTTCCTAAAATTTCTGCAATTATAAATGGATCAGGGGATTTATCGAGTCCAGACAAGGCATAGCGTACAGGATGCAACAACTCCCCTCTGCTAGGCAGTGTTTCAGCTATCGGCATCAATAAATTTTTTATATTTTCTTTATTAAAATCCTTATCATTGATGTTTTGTAATACATTAATGGCCGAATTTAAATTTTGAGAAATTTTTTCAATGGGCGTATTTTTAAAAATTAATTTTTCTTTTACAAGTACTGGGGTTTCAAAAAAGAAATTTAACTCCCCTGTATTTATCATTTTTTTTACATCGCTCCATTTTGAAATTCTTTCAGATATTATTGGAACGATTTTCATATCACGCATATTTTCTGGCAACCATTCTAAAATATTTTTTTCTATTTCATTTTGCGAAAGTTTTTTGATGTGCTCTTTGTTAAACCATTCTAGTTTTTCTTCACTAAAAACTGCCGGACTTTTTTGGACTTTTGACAATTCAAATGTTTTTATTAGTTCATCATGTGTAAAAATTTCTTGTTCTGTGCCTGGATTCCATCCTACAAAAGCCACACCGTTTAAAATAGCTTCCGGTAAAAAACCAAGTTTTCGGTATTCAGTAATAGCTAGAGCTCCGCGTCGCTTGGAAAGTTTTAATTTATCAGCACCTAGCACGAGGGGTAAATGCGCGTACATAGGGGTTGGTGCACCGATAGCTTTTTGAATTAAGATTTGCCTAGGAGTATTAGATACATGATCTTCACCTCGAATTACGTGAGTTATTCCTTCTTCAAAATCATCCACAACTACTGCCAAGTGAAATAATGGTTCATTTAAATTTTTCGCAAGGACAAAATCACCTAAATCTTTTGTATTCATTGTCACTTCACCTTTTATTTCGTCTTTGAAGCTTACATCAATATTTGGATTCTTGAAACGAATTATTTCTTTAATAATTCCACTGCCGTCTTTTGCTTCCTCTTTTGATATATACGCACTTCCCTCTTTAATCATTTTTTCCAAATAAAATTTATGTCTTTCAACATTTTCTGATTGTCTGTAAAATTGATCATAATCAAGCCCGAGCCATTTCAAGCTCTCAATAATATTTTCTTCATATTCTTTTTTGGATCTTTCCTTATCAGTATCTTCAATCCGAAGTACAAAAATACCATTATTTTTCCTAGCATAAAGATAAGAAAAAATAGCCGTCCTGTATGCACCCAAATGCAAAAATCCCGTTGGGCTAGGCGCAAATCTTGTTACAACTTTACTTTCTAACATAGTGCTATTCTAGCATTTATTCCTCGTGAGATAAAGCCATATCTACAAGCTCCCGAGCGATTTTTAGTGCAGCTCCAGGTCTGCTGAATGCTTTGGCAGATTTTGCCATTCTTTCCAAGGTTGATTTGTCTTCTGTTATCCTTTCAATTTCCGAACTTAAAATATTTGCAGTCATATTCATTTCTTCCACTACACTGCATGCTCCGGCACGCGCATAATTAAATGCATTTTTTCTTGCATGATCAGCATTTGATGTGGTGAATGGAATTAAAATTGAAGGCACTCCCCAGGATGCAATTTCAAATAAAGTTGAGCCTGCACGAGAGATTATGATGGTCGCAGCACCGGCAGCCATTTTCATTTGCAAGGGATTTAAAAAAGAAATAGGCATATATTTAGCTTTATCTTCTTCGCTTGTTATGACGACTTGTGCACGCTCAGTCACCATTTTAAAATTCCGTACCCCTGTCTGGTGAATAATTTGATAATTTTTTATAAGCCTAGGTAACGCGTCTAGGATAGTATTATTTATAAGTTCAGCACCTTGTGAACCGCCTAAAACTAGAATAATAGGTATGTTGGATTCTAATTTAAAATATTCCAAAGCCTTTTGTCTTTCGGCCGGTTGTTCTATTTCTGACCTGATGGGTTGGCCAGTCCAAGCTATTTTTTTACTAGGAAAATACTCTGCGGCTTCATTAAATGAAATGGCAATTTTTTTTGCAAAACTTCCCGCCCATTTATTTACTCGTCCAGGAGCAGAGTCAGATTCATGAATGATCACAGGTATGTTTAAAATCCTAGCGGCGACGATAGTCGGGAATGAAGCAAATCCTCCTTTGCCAAAAATAACATCAGGATAAATCGTAAATACTTTGTATGTTGCACCTAGTACTCCAAAAAATATTTTAAAAATATCAAAGAAGTTTCTTATAGAAAAATATGTGCGCATCTTGCCGGCATTGATTTCCTCATATAATAATCCATTCTCAAATAGGGCCTCTTTGTCATAAGGGTTGTTGGAAAAATAATAAAGCTTGGCACCTATTATTTTTTCTTGGTCTATTATTTGATTGACTTTTTGGGCTACGGCGATAATAGGATAAAAATGTCCGCCCGTACCCCCTCCTGTAAATATTATTTTCATATATTATATTTTTGAAATTTTGATATATTAAGTATTATACCTATAGCCATCAAGTATATCATGAGCGAAGTACCTCCATGACTCATGAAAACAAGCGGCACACCAGTCAATGGAAAAACTCCCGTGATCGAAGCTATATTCATGAATGACTGCGCTGTAATCAGTATAACAATTCCTGAGACTAAAAGTCTACCGAATAAGTCTGGGGAATTATTGGCGATGCGCATTCCACGTAAAGCAAAAATGCAATAAAGTAATATTGTTACTAATCCCCCGATAAAACCAAATTCTTCACCCAGAACTGCAAAGATAGAGTCCCCTTGTGGTTCCGGCAGGTAGCTGAATTTTTGGATGCTTTGCCCATATCCCCTGCCAAATACTCCACCCGAACCGAGAGCTATTAATGATTGTTGTATTTGATAAGAAGACCCTCTGGCATCCTGTGATGGATCAATAAATGTTTTTACGCGTTGTTGGAGGTATGGCGTAAAAAATACCAAAGAACCGAGAACAAATATTGCCCCAAAGAATACTCCCAAGATATATTTTATCGGTACTCCGGAAATAAAAAGCATTGATATGCCTGTGACCGCTATTAAGATAAAACTTTTTGTGTCCGGTTGTTTAAATAAAATAGCGGCGATGACTGCGAGCATGATGCCTAGGGGTAGTATGCTGAATTTAAAATCCTTTACTTTATTTTTTGTCCAAGAAAGCCATGCCGAAAAATAAATAATAAAACCAAATTTTAATATTTCTGCCGGTTGAAAAGAAACAGGGCCTAACTTTATCCATCTCGTCGCTCCTCCGTGGTTCCAGCCTAAGTGAGGAATAAATACAGCTGCTGTCAATAAAATAGAAGCTATGAAAATATGCAGAGAGTATCTTTGCCAAAATTTGTAGTTTATTTTTAAGGCAATATACATGCCGACAAGTCCAAACCCTAGACCGAGCACTAGCTGGCTCGTAAGAACTGAATAAAAAATCTTTTCATTTTTTGCCAGGATTCCCAATGATGCAGAAATAAACATAGCCACACCAACGGAAATCAGAATCAAAATTATTATTAAGAAAAATCTATCAATTGTTTTTGTTTTTGCCATTTTATCTGCTGATAATAGCCAAGATTATTCCAATAATTGCAAACACTAAAGACAAAATCCAGAAACGCATGGTCACTTTGTATGATGGCCAGCCGATAGCTTCAAAATGATGATGTATCGGTGCTATTTTAAAAATCTTTTTTCCATTTCTAAATTTTTTGGAAAACATTTGCAAGAGCACTGACAATGAAGTGATGACGAGAGGTAAAGCAATAACAGGCAAGACCAAAACTGAATCAGTCATAAATGCCAATGTTGCCAGGGTGATAGTGAGCCCCATCATGCCCGTCTCCCCCATGTAAAATCTAGCTGGTGGAATATTGAACCATAAAAATGCCAAGATTCCTCCGGTAATGACTCCGGAAAAAGCCGCTAGGTCTATCTGATTATTTGCAAAGGCAATAGCAGAATAAGCTCCAAAAATAGAAGCCAATACTCCCCCGGAAAGTCCGTCAATGCCATCTATTACTCCGCCGGAAAAAGTAGCTAGAGCTACAATTATAAAAAGTGGAATTATTAAAATACCTAATTCCCAAATACCATCAAATGGAATATGTATAGAGTGCATGCCTAATTTATAAAAAAACCAAATACCAACCAAGAGTGAAAGAAATGCGATTAAAAAAGCTTTCCAGTTACGCCAAGATTTGTCATCACGCGCAAACCTACCCGTGCCGTATATTTGTATCAAGTCATCCCACAGACCCAATAGTGAGCCAAAAAGTAAAGTGAATAATGGAATGAGGGTTTGGTTCCTGGAAAGAAAATTTATTTTTGAAAATATAGGTGTAGGAAAAATTATCGATATTAAATAAAAAAGTAAGATAGTAAATAATACTGAAACCCAAATAATAATGCCTCCCACTCGCGGTGTTTTTAATTCTACTTCATTGTTGTGTATTTTTTTAAAATCTTTATTTGTTACTTCTTCTGTGCGAGCGTATTTCTTCCACATTTTATATTTATAAAAAAAGTGAGTGGCAAAAGGTGTGATAAAAATACCTAAAAAAAAGGCAAAGGCCGTCGGCAAGAAAATTTTCACCAAATTCAAAATCATAAGCCAAATTATAGCACAAAAAGCTTATTTTAATAAACTTCCTTTTTATAACATTCTTCGCAGGCTATTTTCTTGTATCCCCAATCTTTTGGATAATAAGCGATAATATTTTTCGAACAGTAGGTGCAGACATAAGGTTCACTTTTTGTTTGACTAATAGTAAGTAATCGTTTTTTAGTACGTACATCGAAATGCAACCTAGGTAATGCAATATTTTTTCGTTTCAAAAATGCTAATTCGGCTTCGGCTATATTGTACCTCCAGCCGGTTACGGGACAGACGAGAGCCTGTCTGGTAATCGAAGAATCCACATCAGAAATAGAATCCGGGAGCTCGGAGGTGGGCAATCCCTCCGCCTGTTGCCCGTTATCTTCTTCCCAATACCCTCCTCTTTCTTTTATGTATTCTTTGGTAACTTCCGGAAAATAAATTGCTCCGGTAGAAAAATTGTATGGACATAAGCCCAAAGAATATGGCGGAAATTTTCCGTATTCACCGCGAGCCTTCATGTCAGAAATAATTTTTTCTATAAGAACTTCGTATTCTGCTTTGGTATATTGTTTATTTAAAATGCAATATTTTTTCTTGCGCAAGCCGATGCAACCGAAACAATAATCCACCTCGAGGCATTGATCGCAATATTCTGAGTACTTAGCTCCATCACACCAAATAGAATATTTAAGGTCGTAAGAATTAGTACAACAACTATTGTTTCCGGAAACTTCAACATACCAACAACCAGTCATGTCGATTGAGTCTTTGGTTTTCAGTCCGCGCAAACAATTTATACAATTTTCTGAATCCTCCCAAAAAAATACATTTGTGCAGTTGTTGCAATCAGACATATAGGTTCCGGTGGAATTATATGTTTTAACATTAAAATTTTCCCTATGAACGGCATTTTCTTTCAAGATTTCCGCATAACGATTTTTAAATCTTTCAAGCTCGGAATACGAACCGAGATTAATCGACTTCATTTTTTCTTGATATTCTTCTTTTGTGTATTGCATATTTTCTATGCAATACGATTTGCCTCGCAAGTTCCAACACATAAAACAATTTGACGAATTACGACAATCAAAAAGAAAAGCGCTCTCCATACAATCTCGGCAATTTTTTGAAAAAAGTAAATTATAAGATCTAAAGCAGTATGTGCAATCATAGCATTGATCTAAAGTAAAAACATGCGATATGTCTATTGAATCTTTTACTTCAATAGCGCGATATCCGTAGAGTAAATTTTCAGCTTTTTTCGTCGAACGAGAAAGGTAACAATTTTTTGATTCCCATGCATCGTCGCACCAGTCACAATCAGTATTTTGAGCTCCCTGCTGATGCGGACGAGGAACTTTCTCTTGTAATTCTTTAAGTTGATCAAAAAAAGATCGATTTTCATCATATTCCTGACTGTAGGATGCCGGATCCCAAGCATCACTCCACCATTCTTTTGATGTAAAAATAGGATATCTAGCATTATTTGGAAGAACTGTTATGAGTCTTTCCCCTGAAAGATCAGACTTCCCTTGTCTAAATTTACCAAACGGCCAAAAAGCCATATGATGTTTCCATCGACATGGAACACAAATATCAGGAATAACTAAGTTAATTTTTGCGTATTGAGTAAGTTCAATTTTATTTATCGTAAAATCTTTCTTGCAATTTTGGCAATTTTTATTTTCCATTTTATTTCATACTTTCTGAAAAACTATGATAAGCCTTTTTTAATTTCTTTATATCTGTTTTGATAATTGTTTTATTTTTATTATTCACAATTTCAAACTTTCCGTTTTTAGTGACTTTACCGAGTTCTGCTCGCGGTATTGCCAGAATTATCTTTTCAAATTTTTTAACATTTTCCTGTGATATGGAAACTAAAATTCTACCTTGGCTTTCAGAAAATAATTTCGCATCATCTGAGGAATTATTTCCGGGTATATTTTTAATATTTACTTTGCATCCCAACATTCCGCCTACTGAGGCTTTCGCTAAAGCCACAGCCAAACCACCGGAATTTAGAGAAATTGCGGAATTTATTAATTCTTTTTTAATTGCATCTTCTAATACTAAATAAGTTTTTAGATTTTTTCCTAAATCAACTTGCGGAACATTACTACCGATTGATAAATTCCCCTCTTGAGGGGTGCCTTTTAAGGCGGGGTGGACTTCTTTTTTAGCTAATAATTTAAAATATTCACTCGCACCCATTTCATCATATGTATCACCCAATAAATAAATAATGTCTCCTGCATTTTTAAATTCAGGAGATATAGTTTTTGAAATATCTTGCGTGACGCTTATGCCGGATATAAGCAATGTCGGTGGTATAGAAATTTTTATTGGATTTCCTTTTTCATCATAACCTTTGAAATCATTAAACATACTGTCTTTTCCGGAAATAAACGGAGTGCTGTAGCCTACTGCGTATTTATAACAAGCCTTCACTGCATCCACGAGTTCTGCCAGGCGAACTTTATCATCTGATGAACACCAGCAAAAGTTATCAAGTATTGCTAAATGGCTTAGCGTACCTCCGGCACAAATAATATTCCTGACAGCAGTATCTAATGCGCAAGATGCCATATGGTAAGTACTGATGTCCCCATAAGAGGGATACACACCAGTAGAAACTACTACGCCCTTTTTTGAGCTGAGCACAGGAGCGAAAACTTGCGCATCAGTATTTATTTTACCCGCACCCGAGAGAGGCTTCAGGACAGAGGAAGCTTGCACTTCGTGATCATATTGTTCAGCAATAAAAGATGATCCGCCTATATTATTATTTGATAATAATTCTTCTAAAATTTTTGCACGAGACTCTTTTGTTATTTTTGGTTCAGGAAAAGTATGTATAACTGGTGTAGTTTCTAATTGCCTTTTTGGCAATCCATTATGAAGAAAATCAAGAGTCATTTCCATAATATTTTTACCATTATAATTCACAACGCAATTCCCGGAATCAGTAAATTCACCGACTACCGTCGCCTCCACTCCTCTGCTCTCCATTAATTTTCTAAAAACTTCCCACTTTTTTGGAGGGATAGCCAAAGTCATCCTCTCTTGTGATTCTGAAATCCAAATTTCCCAAGGTCGTAACCCTGGATATTTCAACGGCACTTTTTCTAATTCAACTTTTGCGCCATTACATTCTCGAGCCATCTCTGCGATGGAACAAGAAATTCCTCCGGCACCATTGTCGGTAATGCTGTTATACAAATCCATATCACGAGCTTCTTTTACTATTGCATCACTTAATTTTTTCTGAGTTATAGGGTCGCCTATTTGTACTGCAGCAGCCGGAGATTTGGAATCCATCGCAACTGATGAAAATGTAGCACCGTGTATACCGTCAGCTCCGACTCGCCCACCGACAACTACGATATAATCCCCCGCTTGCGCTTTTTTCTCGTGAGAAGGTTTACCATTTATTTCTCTTGGAATAAGTCCGACTGTGCCGGCAAAGACCAATGGCTTACCCCGAAACCTATCATCGTATTTTACAAAACCTGAAACTGTCGGAATGCCAGAACAATTCCCCCCAGCATTTATGCCTTTTATAACACCTTCCATTATTCTTTTCGGAGAAAACATTTTTTGTTTTTTTTCTTTATCCAAAAATAATGCCCTTGTATCCGAGGGTTCTCCAAAACAAAATCCATAAGCATTCGCGACAGGCTTCGCGCCTAAGCCGAAACCAATTGTATCGCGATTGACTCCAACAATGCCTGTGATAGATCCACCGAATGGATCAAGTGCCGAAGGGCTATTGTGAGTTTCTACTTTATGCGTTACTAAATAATTATCATCAAAAATAATTCCGCCGGCATTATCGGAAAAAACAGAAACACAAAAATCTTTATTTCCTTTTTGTTCACGGATTAATTTCGTCGCGCCTTTTATATAAGTTTTATATAAACCGTCTTTGATATCATCTATCGGATTTGCAAAAATAGTATGCTTGCAATGCTCAGACCATGTCTGCGCCAAAGATTCTATTTCAATATCTCGAGGGTCGCGTCCCATTTTTTCAAAATGTGCCTGAATGACTTTCATTGAAACTAAATCGAGCGAAAGTGGACCGCGCCTTTTTCCATTTTCATCCATTATGCCTTCACTACCTATTTTAACAAGCTCTTCGTCAGGCGCTCGGAGTGATACATTTATCACTGATTTTTGATCCGGCAAAATAACTTGCGGAGTCTCTAAAGGCAAACCGCCTATTTGTTTTATTTCTCTTGCACTTGCAATATATGCGCGCTCAATCAAAGGATTGTAGAGTGAAGAAGCGATTTTTTCTATATCTTTTACATTTATGCTTCCGGAAATTAAAAAAACTTTTGAAGTATAAATTTCCAGCCTTGCATCATCTTTAAGTTTTAATAAATCTGAAATAGTTTCTTTTGCCGTATGCGCTATATTGTCCGTCACCCCCGGCAAGAATCCTATTTCAATAACATAATTAAAATCCTTATCCGCCGGCAATTCATTTATAGAAAATTTCTCTAAAATTGGATTAGTCAAAGCTCCGGCTGACCTCATTATCATTTCTTTGGAGTTTTCTTTAAATATATCAGAATCAATCAAATAGGAATCAAGCACTGCAACATTTGCGACTTTTCCAGACAAACCCAGCCCTTTAAAAGACTTCATAAAGCCCAAAGCCCGGCTGTCTTTAACTTTTGTCGCCACATATATACGCGATATCATATATGCATATTAGCATATTTAAATTCAAAAATAAAATTTACTATTTTTTATACAAAAAAATTACCAACCCCCGAAAGGATTGGTAAAATCATAACATTAATAAACTTACTATTATTTTGCCGCAAATTTAATGTTTTCGATTAAACCTTTAAGCTCATAATATTCCTGACTTCTTTTAAAAAGTTCAAAATAAACAGGCCTAATTGTTTTAAAAAAATTAAATATATAAGTATTTAACAACTCAACATATTTTTCTTTTGAAGAACCGGTCTTTTTAATAATATTCACTTCTCGTCGTAATTGTTCAGTGATTTCCTTGCAGTATGTCACTAAAAAATTTTGGTTAAGCTCACTGCTAATTATTGAAACAGGTATCATGCCACCAAAACTCCCATACCTAGAACTAATTTTTCCATATGTACCAAGAAAAGCAGAGAGTGCGCTATACCCTTCATTTTTTAATACCAGAAGAGCCTGTTTCATGTATAATTCACTCAATTTACTTTCCATCGAATCTCCGAATAGTGAAAATAGTTCAGCACATCGGCCTAAACTTCCCTTTTCTTTAAGCACATAGTCTTCAGCTTCATCTTCTTCGAAAAGAAAAGTTGTTATTTTTATCCACTGATGGAGGAAGGATATTCGTGTATTCTTGAATATTTCTCCGTGCCGTTCTTGAAAATACTTAATTTGTTCTAATTCAAAAATTATTCGTTGAATATACAAATTTATAAGATTAATGTACTGATTTTTGAAAAAAACTGCTTCAAGACCCCGAATTTTGTGCAAAACACTTAGGACATTATAAAGTTCCTTAAAAGAATTAGAAAAAGAAGGATTTTTTTTAAAACTTCTTTCGTTAAGAGCTGTAAATTTTTTTAAACAAGCTAGATAATAAAGCAATACAAAGAATACTATCAAAGCAAGCGATACTAGTGTTCCCACTTGCCAAAAAGATGTTAAATTCATCTATTTAATTTTTAAAGTTTACCTCCTATGACTCTCTACTCTATTGTAAAGATAATCAAATTCAGCATTTTAGAACCTTTTAATAAATATAAAAGTGCCAAAATGCTAAATTTGATTCAAAGAGGAAAACGGACAAATCTATCAAAAGATTACATCATTTAAAGACAAAGTCAATATCTTAACTTTTTATATGTTGCCCAAAAACATCCAGTAGTTTTTTGATATGTTCTTTGGTTTTTTCGTCGGTCAAATTCCCTTCTTTGTCGAATTTTTCAGAAGCGTTTAGATAAAATTCCGGCTGCCCCAATACATGCGTGTTCAAATAAAGTAAAATTTGTTTTAAGTGATATTGAGCGAGCCCTGTGCCTAGGGTGCTCGTGGTTGCGCCCATTGTCGCTACGGGTTTGCCTTTCCAGGTAGCATCACCATAAGGCCTCGAAGTCCAATCAAGCATATTTTTCAAAGCGCCGGGAATTGACCTATTAAATTCCGGCGTAGCGATAATAACTCCGTCGGCTTCACTAATTTGTTTTTTCAGATTTGTAACTACTTCCGGGAAACTTGCTTCTAGGTCTTGATTATACATAGGTAAAGTTGAAATATCTGCAAGGGTAATTTCCATATCATCCCCACCCAAACCAACTACCGCTTTTAATAATCCCGTATTTATAGAATATTTCCTTAAGCTCCCGCTAATAGCCAAAATTTTTAATTTATTCATATTTACATATTAACATAATTTAATAAAAAATTATTTCAACAAACTAATCACCGACTCGAAAAATTCTTTATCTTTTTGGTGAGTAAGTTTGGATGAAACTTCGGATATCGGGAGCCAGATTGCTTCTGGATTTTCTTTGTCTTGCGGATTGAGTTCTGTTTCTTTTGTTTTAAATAAAAATATTGTTATGTGTTTTAATTCAGAAGAATCAGTATTTCCATCTTTACCTATTTTATGCCTGGCATATTTGCCAAGTGGTTTTATGTATTCCAGTTCTGTAATCCCTGACTCTTCATATATTTCCCTTTTAGCTGCATCCATCAAATTTTCACCTGCTTCGATATGCCCCTTCGGCAAAGACCACGAATTACCATTTTGATTTACGACAATAACTTTGCCATCGTTCATAACGACTCCACCCGCTGTAATTGTCTCAATAGTATTTTCTATTTTGGCAACTTTTAAATTTTGCATTTTTATATTCTAGCATATTTTAAAATATTATTAAAAATTGGCAAAAAAATGCCCCTGGTCCTCAAGTATTGACTTGAAGGACCAGGGGCGGGCTATACAACAAAAGTTTAACGTTCATGAATAAGAAACCTAATCTGACAATTATCAGAATCGTAGTTTCCTTGAAAAAACACTATTGTTCCATCTGTCAATATTTGCATTTGACAAGATGGAGATGTTTTATTTGTCCATTTATCCACAATGTGCCAGAATAAATTAATTAATTCTGAATGTGAAACGTGGCTATGTTTTTTTAGTAATTCTACACAACCAGATAATGATAGGTCTTTTTTGGGTTTAAAAATTTTTTCAACCCTTAAGGTTTTTTTCCCTAAAATCCCGATAATCTTGGATTTCAGGATTTCAAAACCTTCTTCGTTGCCACTAAAAAAATTTAGTAGTAAAAATTTAAATTTTTTCATAATCTTTTTTTAAAAAATTAATTACCGGAAAGAACAAATTTTCTTCCTACAAAGTTTATATTATCATATGGAGCTTTAAAAGTCAAGCTTTCAAAGTAACCCCCACTTTTTTTGCATTTCTTCGTATTTTTTTTCCAAATTTTCCACCATTTCTTCCGTTGGATTTTTCACACCGTATTTATCCAAGAATTTTAACCCGTGCCCTTTGCCGAAATTATAATCCAGGCTCCACACAGCCGCGGCTAGGTCCACATCCGCATCATCTACTCGCATATCACCCAGGTCAACAAAACCGGAAAATTTATCCCCTTCAAAAATAAAATTCGGCAGGCAAGCATCACCGTGCACTATGACTTTTCCTTCGATGTTTCCATCGTCTGAATAAATTTCCGTATTCACATTATGAAGTTCTCGCAAAGTTTCAACCATCTTGTCTATGATTTTTTCCACTGGCCATTCTTTGCTAAATTTTTTTAAATTATCTCCAGGCAATGCTGACAATAATAATGCATCCTTGTCCCCAATACACGCAAAAGCTATGACTTTCGGTACTGGTAATTTCCCACTAACTTTCTCTATACTCTGACGTTCTTGTTCTAAATCCGGAGCAATTTTCAAAAAATAATTTCCTTGCGGAGTCGCCAAGTTATAAACGGTGCTTTGATTCCCGCAAACTTCTCTGTTTACGACGATATTCCCGCCCAATTGCTTTTCCGCCCAACTTATAAATGGCTGTTCCATAGAAATTTCATTCTAACATTTTATTTTGCTTTTTCCATGCTTTTTAAAACTTGCAGATACAAGTCTTCAACGATTTTTTCTTGGGCTTTACCTGTTTTGGCATAATGGTCGAGTCCCGGCGCAGAATTTATTTCAAGCACCCAATATGTATTTGGCTTCTCACTTATGTCGCCTTTAACCATCAAATCTACTCCGCAAAGCCTGAGCCCCATATCTTTTGTCAGCTTTATAGCTAATTTTTTAAATAAAGGATGAACTTTTTTAGTCACATCGATAGAATCTCCGCCCGTGGAAAGATTTGCATTATCCAATAAATAAATTCTTTGCCCTCGTGCTAAAACGGATTTTAAATTTAGTCCGAAATGTTTTAATTTTTCTTTTATACGCGGGTCAGTGAATTTTAATTGCGTATCACGACTCGAAGCAATAAAATCTTTTTGTTTTATTTGCATGAGCTGTAGTATATTTGACTTGCCATCACCGACGACACTCGAGGGTATGCGCTCATAAGCCGAAATAATTTGATTATCCAAAACTACCAGACGATAGTCTTTGCCTTCTACTTTTCTTTGAACCATAGCGACTCTGTCATTTTTAAATATAAAACGCATCGCCCTGTAAAGTTCTTTTTTATTATGCACCAATGTTACCCCCGAGCCTTGACTCCCGCTGTTTGGTTTGACTATCACAGGGAAACCGATTTTCTTAGCATAATTATAAGCGGATAGCATGTTGCGCCCTGGCTCGCCTATTGCCATAGCCCACTGCGTTTTAAAAAAAGTTTTAGTATCGGGAACTATTGGATAGCCCATTCTTTTCATAAAAAAATTCGCATAATCTTTGTCTTTGGCAATTTCTGAAGCCCCCAAAGAATTTAAGTCGAGACTGGAGTATCTAAAATATCTTTTCCTTCCGCTTTTGTAAATAATCTGCCCCACAATATTATATTCCGGCTCCATCACAACAGTCGCCCCAATCCGATGAGCAATCTTTTTCAAAACTTGCCCCAGTAATGGAGTAAATGATTTTTTCTTTTGTTTAGGCATGGAAATTATGTAATTGATCAGGATTAGAACCTATAAAAATCACTGCGCCATTCATTCCTATAGGTAATTCTACTGGTGGCCATCCATGAATAGTAAAAATATTTTTTACATCAACTAAAACATTTCCCTCAACACCTTGATGACCTAACGCATTCCATAACAAGTTAACAAGGGTGGTCAGAGGTTCTTCTGGCTTTAACATAAAAATTGTAATTCCTACTGGTAAGTTATGGCCACCAAGACGTTGTACTGGATTCATCTTTTTCCAACCACAACTAGATAATATGTAGTTGAGTTCATTTGTAAGTTTATTAACTTCATCGTCGCCTGGTGCATAATGTAATCTGTACGCTGCAACTGGACTTTTTTTTAATTCCTCAATAATATTATCAATTTTATTGGTTAATACCCTTTTATTAACTCCTTGAGTGATATACACAGAATGAGCTGTTATGCCCCCTGATTGATACTCTGAAACTACTACATCGCCAGATATGTTATCGATATTTATTTGGTTTTTATTTTCTTCTGACATTATTAAAAAATAATAATTTTAAAATAATTTAAAATAGTTGTTAAATTTGAAAAAAATGCTATTAATGCAACTATAAATAGTAGTGTAGAAATAATCATAGATTTTTTATTTTTATCAAAGAAATTATAACAATTAGTAGCTTTCCCGGTAAAACCACCGGTTTGTTTTTCACTAGCAATTATATCTCCTTTTACGTTTTTAATATTAATACTCATGTAATTTTATTAAATAGATAATTCTCAACACTGCTGGGAGACCTGGATTCGAACCAAGATAGCCTCCTTCAAAGGGAGGAGTCCTACCATTAGACGATCTCCCAGCGGTAGTGACAATTTATTTAACACTATTTATTTTTTCAAAAATTCCATCCGTCCAGCCTGCTATTTTTCTGACTAAATCCGAACTCGTCCTTACCTTTATTTTTAACACACCATAATACTTTTCTCCAGTATTTTTTCGGCTAGTTTTACTTAACTTATTCTTTTTCCAATAAACAGTATCAAATTTGTCTTTGGAAAAACCTGTTATCCCAGCCCAATATTTCTTAACTTCTTCAAGCCTATGCTCTTGGCTTTTATGAAGAAATATATTGAAGACTATCATATTTTTACTAATTTTGCACACTTTTAAAAGCCAAACGAGAAAAACCTGTATCATTCTCGTGTCCATATTGGAAAACTGAAGCTGTGACCCTGGATGATATTCTTTTTCTTTTGCGCCCTCTGCCCAATACAATACAGCCCCTATCAAAAATAATTCTTTCAAGGAAACACCTGTAATTTCTGATTTTGCCTTAGAAATAATTTTATTTTGCTTTTCTATTCGTTGCTTCTTCTTGGCTTGACCTCCGCGCATTGCTGATAATCTCTTTTTAGCACTAAAACTTTGCTTGTGCATTTCTGAAATGCCCACTTCGCGAAGCCAAAGAGAAAGTGTTGATTTTGCCACAGGAATAACTTTCAAAATCTCAGAATAAGTTTGCCCATTCTTGCGAAGTTTTACAGCTAGCTCTTTTTCTGTTTCTTTTTTAATCATAGGTAGGATATGATTATTATAACATCTTACTTATGTTTTTATCAACACCAAGCTTTATGTACTTAAATAATTTAATATACTATAATCTATAGTATGAAAAATCCATTTGAAGGAGAACACGAAAGAATCCCAACAAAAAATGAAGTAATGGAGGTCATGTCTCGAATAGCAGAGAATGCCACTTTTGTTCGTGAGCTGTCTGATAACCAAGGACTCTACTTGCTTGAAGTAAAAATTGATGGTAAAGAGCCAGGCGAAACTATTGAATATCAATATATGAGAAAAGGAAGATTCGGAAAGAATCAATCATCAGATACATCTGTTTCTGCTACTTACTACCAAGATGAAATTCCAATAAGTGGGGAAATGATTGTTGTTTATAATCCTGAAACCAATCAGTGGAAAGACTTACGATAATTTTCTAAACTATCTATTACTAATAACATTTGGCTGACATGGTTCTAGTTCGAAGACGCCAGAATTTTTATTAACGCAAGCTCAAGGGGCAATTCGGACACAAATGCTTTGTCTATGTTTTGATATGCCTCCAGGAGGGCTATGAGTGTCGCGGAGTGGAACATTCCTGCTTTGCCGGGTAAATCATTTTTTACTAAACCTTTTAAAAAGACTAGATCTTCCCCTGATAAATCCCCTGCCATTTCTGTTTCGAGTTTCGGCGCAGATTTTAGGATAATAGCCATTCGGAATTTCTGGATAATTAATTTCAAAAATAATTTCATATCTAAATTTTCCTCGGATGCTTTGCGCACTGCCATTATGCCTTCTTCCAATTTTTTCTCAGCAATTGCGGAAATAAAACTATTTACCAAAGTAGTCTTCGGCGCGCCGGTTATTTTTTCTACATCTTCCCTTTTTATTTTTTTACTTTTCTTTTTATCGGAGAAGTTTAAAACTTTCTGCAAATAACCCAATGCATCGCGGTATGAACCATCGCCCAATATAGCAATGAGTTCCGCCGAGCCGGCATCGAGTTCAAAACCTTCTTTCTCTGCTACGGACAAAAGCATATTTTTTAAAATTAAATCAGTCGGCTTCTTGAAAGTAAAAACCTGACAACGAGACACAATAGTGTCGGGAACTTTTTGAAGTTCAGTGGTCGCCATTATAAAAATGACATGATTCGGCGGTTCTTCTAAAGTTTTCAAAAGAGTATTCCAAGATTCTTTGGTGAACATATGCACCTCGTCCAAAATATAAACTTTGTATTTTGAATCAAAAGGCAAAGTGCTGACTCCGTCGCGAAGCTCGCGCACATCATCCACGCCTCTATTCGAAGCTGCATCTATTTCATAAATATCATTATTGGAAACTCCTATACCATGCGCAAAAATACGTGCGGCACTGGTCTTGCCTGTGCCTCTGCTCCCCACAAATAAATACGAATGTGAAATTTTACCCGTATCAATGGCATTCTGCAAAACGCTGGCAATATGCTCTTGCCCAAGCATCTCCTCAAAATTCTGCGGTCTGTATTTACGATATAATGCTAATTCAATCATTGTTTGATTATATCAGAAAGTTTTTAAAAAATCATTTGTTATTTTTTCGACTTCGTCGGCATTTTCAGCTTCCATAAGTTTCACTCGCAATTCTTTCGCTCCATCAAAACCATTTACATATGCCTTGTAATGCTTTTTCATAATTGCGAAATTTTTATGTTTGCCAAGCATTTCTTCAAAAAGTTTGGTATGTTCTATCATGACTTCGAGCTTGTGATGCAAAGTCGGAGAAAGTTCTTGAGAAAAGCCTTGGTAGGAGTGGCGACGACGGACAGATAAAATTTTCAGCAGAAAATTTTTGTGCTTTTCAAGAGAAGCTTTCTCCGACTTTGCAAACAACCACGGATTCCCAAAAATCGCCCTGCCGAGCATCACACCGTCACAACCGTATTTTTTTACTTTTTCTTCTGCATCTTTCAAATCCACAACATCACCATTCCCTATTATCAAAGTCTCGGGAGAAATTTTATTTCTTAATTCTATAATTCTAGGCATCAGTTCCCAATGCGCAGGAACTAAAGACATTTCTTTTCTTGTTCGTAAATGCACAGTAAGTACGGGCAATTTTTCTGCCAACAATCCTGCTATCCAAGTATCTATTTCTTCTTTATTGTATCCGATACGAGTTTTCACAGAAACAGGAATCCGCCCACTGGCGGACATTGCGCCTTCTTTCGCCGCGCGTATGACCTCGATGGCTAACTTTGGATTTTTTATGCACCCAGCGCCGGAATTTTGCTTCTCGATTGATTTATCCGGACAGCCCATATTTAAGTCCACACCATCAAAACCAAGTAGAGCACAAAGCTTGGCTGCTTCGCGAATATTCTCCGGCCGGCCTCCGAATATTTGTGCGACTATCGGATGCTCACCTTTTTCAAATTTTAAATCAATCAAAAGTTTTTCTCGCGCGACGGGATGCGCCAGTCCATCCGCTGATACGAACTCAGTCCAAAAAACATCCGGCTTGCCGTATTTATTTATTATTTTTCGAAAAGCGCAATCCGTCACGTCTGCCATCGGCGCGAGGACAAAAATTGGTTTCTTTAGTTTTTCCCAGAAATTGTTCATTTAAGAAAATAAACCTTATTGCCAAAACGTAAATCAACACTTTTATTAATCAAATCAGGCTCAGTAACTAATGCAGCCTGCAAATTCTCGGTTAGTTTGTCAAAATCAGCATCACCCTTGAAAAGAATCGTCGAACCAGAAGAAAGACGCATCTCCATATCACCATTTTCTTTTGCGCTAAACGAAGAAAGCTTCAAGCCCATTTTTTCCAAATTAGTTTTAAATAAAGAAATTTTTCCAAAAATATTCGGCAGGAAATAATTACTAGATGGATTCTCACTATCTCCGTTTATTTTTCCAAAAAATCTAAAATACACATCACCGGAAAAATACGGCGCTTGTTCCATGACATAACCATTCTCATCCATAAAATAACAATCTGTATTTTTCAAACTTGCATTGTCCGCCGGCATTTCATCTCCACACCAAATATATTTATTTTCTCTTTCGGAAATATTTACGACTAAATGGTTAAAATTCTCCAAGCTAATATCAAAAGTTTTTATGCGCGGTATTTGAGCCAAAATTCTCGAGATTTTACTTTTTGGATAAATAAAAACATTGTATTTAGAAAATATATTATATTTACTTTTGAAAGTACCCTCTACTTCACCCTGCAATACATCAGCATCCAAAATCTTTACTCCCCGCACCTCCACTGACTTTATTAAAAGTTTTGGTATATGTGAAATACCCGCCGACCCGCCTATAATTATTAAAAAACTAACAACAAAAAATAAAATTCTATTACGAAGAATTTTTAACTTCTTTTTTCGAAGTTCTTCTAAGTGTCGAGAATTTAAAACAATTCTTTTTTGCATTACTTTATGAATTCCCTGCCTCTCATGTACTTTCTCAAAACTTCAGGGATTTTAAAAGATCCATCTGGTTGCTGGAAATTTTCCATCAAGGAAACGAGAATTCTAGGAGTAGGTATTGCAGTAGAATTCAAAGAGTGGGCATATTGCATTTTGCCATTTTCGTCTTTATATCTGATGCCAAACCTTCTGCATTGGAAATCATGGAAATAAGAAGCGGAAGAAATCTCGCGATACTTGCCTTCTTTTGGAACCCAAAGCTCAATGTCATATTTTTTAACTTGCCCTGTGCCCAAATCCCCTCCGCAGTTTAAAACTGTACGATAAGGTATGTGCATACTTTCAATAAATTCTTCCGTATTGCGATTCAATTCATCATGGAATTTTACAGAAGTCTCATGACTAGCTTCACACAAAATAACTTGTTCCCATTTATAAAATTCATGTACACGAATAAGACCTTTGACATCTTTTCCATGACTGCCTGCTTCACGTCGAAAACATGGAGAGAATCCTAAATATTTTATCGGGAAAGAATTTTTATCCAAAGTTTCTCCCGCATGCATACCCATCAAAGGCACCTCTGCTGTACCTGCCAATGCATCATCATCTTGAGTCACATAATAGTCTTCGACATCACCCGGCAAATGCGCTGTGCCGAAAAGATTTTGCTTGCGTACAATAACCGGCGGGATAATAGGAGTAAAACCTTTGTCTCCAAAAAAATCCATAGCGTAATTCCAAATTGCAAAACAAAGCCTAGCTCCATCACCAGTCAAAAAATATCCTCGAAAACCGTGCACCTTTGCGCCACGTTCAAAATCACACATTTTTAATGCCGTCATTATTTCTATGTGATCTTTTGGAGCAAATTCAAATTTGTTACCCCAAGCTTTTATTTCTTGATTGTCGGCATCAGTTACACCATCAGGCACTGTCATATCAGGAACATTTGGAACTTGTAACATCAAAGCTTGCCACTCTTCGGTAATTTGTTTTAATTTTTCTTCTTTTGCCTTAATGTCTTCTTTGACTCCACGCATTTCTTCGATGAGCTGTATTTTCAAAGCTGGGTCTTGGTCGCGAGCTATATCATTTGAAACTTTATTTACCTCACTGCGAAGTTCTTCGACTTCTTTCAAGACCTTCAAACGGTCATCATCAAGCGCAATAAGCTTTTCAATATCAATTTCCACGCGCTTTTTCTTCGCACCTGCCTGCACAATATCTTTATTTTCCCGAATGAATTTAATATCTAACATTTCCCCATTATATACTAAAGTGCTAAAATAGAAAAGTGCAAATTAAAAAACTACCAAAAAACAAATTCCCGAGTCAGCTTTTGGAAATTCCGCAACCGCCGGAAGATCTTTGGATTATTGGTGACTTGCCTACCGAGGAACTTATTTATTTATGCGTTGTCGGTTCGAGGAAATTCACTTCATACGGAAAAGAAATTTGTGAAAAAATAATCACAGGGCTAAAAGGCTACCCGATAGCGATAGTCTCTGGTTTTGCTATGGGCATAGACACCATCGCACATAAAAAAGCTATGCAGATGAATTTAAAAACTTTAGTATTCCCCGGCTCGGGACTTTCCGCGGAGGCAATGTATCCGAAAACAAATGTGCGAATGATGCGCGAAGTTATTGATGCCGGTGGATGTTTGATTTCAGAATTTGAACCGGATTTCAAAGCCACGCAGTGGAGCTTCCCTATGAGGAATAGATTGATGGCGGGACTTTGCAAAGCAACCCTCGTCATCGAAGCCGAAGAAAGATCCGGTACACTCATCACCGCGCGCCTCACTACTGAATACAACAGAGATTTGCTCGCAGTGCCCGGCTCGGTATTTTCACCGAGCTCCAAAGGCACAAATAAATTAATCCGCCAAGGAGCGACGCCTGTGACCTGCGCCGAAGATGTTTTGGAAGCATTAGGTTTTTCTCTGCCGACTGATGAGAATAAACAAATGAAACTTTTTGAAGATTTATCAAAAGAAGAAAAAATAGTTGTTGATTTACTCCGCGAGCCGATACCTAGAGATGAATTGATCCGAGCGATGAAAATGCCGACTTCAAATGCAAATGCGATTCTTTCCGTAATGGAAATAAAAGAATTAATAAAAGAAGAAATGGGTGAGATTAGGCTAAATGCCTAAATGAATTTTTAAAATAAATTTGCAAAAAAAGTAGACTTCATGTAATACTGTGTGGGTTATGAAATTATTAATTGTGGAATCACCATCAAAAGCAAAGACGATTGAGAAGTATCTCGACGGCGCTTTTACTGTGCGCGCGAGTGTCGGACACGTTCGTGATTTGCCGAAATCAAATAAAAAAGCGATAGACATCGAAGCTGGTTTTGTGCCTCATTACGAAATCTCAAAAGGAAAAGAAAAAGTCGTTCATGAACTCCAAGGCCTCGCAGAAAAAGCAAAGGAAATAATGTTAGCGACTGACCCTGACCGAGAAGGTGAAGCGATAGCTTGGCACATCGAAGAACTTTTGAATGCCGACAAGAAAGTAAAAGCTCCTATAAAACGCGTGACCTTTCACGAAATTACAAAAGAAGCCGTAGAGGAAGCATTACTGCATCCGCGAGCGATAGATACTGATTTGCGGAAGGCTCAAGAAGCGAGGAGAGTTTTGGACAGATTAGTGGGTTATGATTTATCGGGAATAATTTGGAAAAAAGTTCGCTATGGGCTTTCCGCAGGACGCGTGCAATCCCCCGCTCTTCGCATAATAATGGAACGCGAAAGAGAAATCCGCGCATTTATTCCGGAAAAATACTGGGTGCTCGAAGGGCTTTTTGATACATTAAAAAAAGACAGAATTACGCTCACTTGCAACGAAGAACCGCGTGATGAAAAATTCGTTGAAAATATTTTAGAAATTGGGAAAAAAGGAAATTGGATTGTAGCCGGTATAAAAGAAACTGAACAAAAACGTTCTCCTCGCGCGCCGTTTACGACCTCAACACTCCAACAAACAGCCAGCTCGCGCCTGGGATATTCCCCTTCACGCACGATGCAAATCGCGCAGAAACTTTACGAAGCCGGACATATCACATATATGCGTACAGATTCGACAAATTTATCAGCTGTCGCGCAAAAACAAATCTTAGACCTTGTAGAAAAAAAATACGGCAAAGAATACGCCGAGGCTCATATATATAAGACAAAAAGCAAAAATGCCCAAGAAGCGCACGAAGCTATCCGCCCTACACACATAGAAAATATGCACGCCGGCACTCAAGAACAAGAAAGACTTTATAAACTTATTTGGGAACGCGCAGTGTCTTCACAGATGACTGATGCGAAGTTATTGAAAACAAAAATTTCTGCTGTTGTGGAAGGTCACGAAGAAATTCCTGAATTCTCCGCAAACGGTTCGCGTGTTCTTTTCCCCGGCTGGCTCAAAGTAGATGCTGATGCTCGCGGAGAAGATGTGGAATTACCAGAAGTTAAAAAAGGCGAGAAACTTTCTTTGATTGATTTGATAAGCATAGCAAAAGAAACTCAACCGCCAGGCAGATACAGTGAGGCCGGACTTGTGAAAGAACTCGAAGCGCGAGGCATCGGCCGACCTTCGACTTATGCATCTATTATGCGCACTATTGAAGACCGCGGTTATGTACGCAAAGAAGGCAAGACATTATTCCCTACTGACACAGGTGAAGTCGTTTCTGATTTTCTTGAGAAAAATTTCCCTACTTATATATCGGACACTTTCACAGCCGAAATGGAAGACAAGCTCGATGATATTTCCAGAGGCGAAAGAGAATATGAAAAAACTTTGAAAGATTTCTATGGGCCATTCTTGAAAGAAGTAAAAGAAAAAGATAAATTGGAAAAAGCCACAAATATGGGCGATGCGCCGGATGACATAAAATGTCCAAAGTGCGGAGGCAAAATGATAATCAAGCTCGCCCGCGCGGGGAAATTTTATTCTTGTGCAAATTATCCGGAATGCGATGGAGCCTTGATGCTCGACGGCACAGAACTCCAAGGTCCAAAAGAAACAGGCGAAATATGTCCGACTTGCGGAAATAAAAAAGATAGAAAAGGAAATGCTGTCGGAGGTAAACTAGTGATACGAGAAAGACGCGATGGTACAGGCACATTCATTTCCTGCTCACGTTATCCAAAATGCAAATTTATAAAACAAGATGAAGAAGAAATAAAAAGAAAAATGACCGATGTCACCTGCCCTGTTTGTCAAAAAGGCAAAATGATGGAGCGCCGAGGACGTTTTGGTATATTTTATTCCTGCTCGAATTATCCCGATTGTAAAAACGCGATAAAAGCAAAGCCAACAGGGCGCATTTGCGAACTCTGCCAATCCTTAATGATGGAAGGCACAAAAACAATACCTGAACGTTGCTCAAACAAACTCTGTAAAATGCACAACCCACATAAGTTAAACAAAATGCAATAAACTGTTATAATAGGTTTATGGTAATAGATATAAACGAAATATTTAATTTAATGAAAGAGTTTAAACCTAAGGACAAAGAGCTTATTGAAAAAGCTTATGGTTTCGCTTTGAAAGCGCACGAGGGACAGTTGCGCAATAGTGGAGAGCCATATTTCACGCACGTTTTTGAAACAGCGAAAAATTTATCAAAATTTGGAATGGATGCAAAGACAGTCGCCGCAGGATTCTTGCACGATGTTTTAGAAGACACAAAAACTCCAGAAAAAGAATTAGAGAAAGAATTTGGAAAAGAAATTGTTGTTTTGGTAAATGGTGTGACAAAGCTCGGCAAGCTAAAATATCACGGCAGTGAGAGGCACGTAGAAAGCTTACGCAAATTTTTCGTCGCAGTTGCAAATGACATACGTGTGGTGATGATAAAATTTGCGGACAGATTGCACAATCTGAAAACCCTAGAACATGTACGCGAAGATAAAAGACAAAGAATAGCGATTGAATCCATCGAAGTGTATGCGCCACTGGCGAACCGCCTCGGTATGGGGAAATTAAAAGGCGAAATTGAGGATGCGGCCTTCCCTTTTGCGTACCCTGCAGAGTATGCTCAAACGGAAGAAATTATAAAAGAAAAAAAAGATTTATTTCAAAAATATTTAAATGAAGTGCGTGAAGGACTCGAAAAAGAATTGAAAAGAAATAAAATAAATGTAGAAAAAATAGACTACAGAATGAAACATAAATATAGTTTGTATAAAAAACTTTTACGTTACGATATGGATATAGATAAAATATATGACGTAGTGGCGCTCCGAGTCATTGTAAACACCATGGACGAATGTTATAAAATTTTAGGATTAATACATTCAATATGGAAACCATTACCGGGTAGAATCAAAGACTACATAGCTGTGCCAAAACCAAATGGTTATCGCTCTATACACACTACCGTATTTACAGGTTCTGGTGGCATAGCTGAAATACAAATTAAAACAAAAGAGATGCACACAGAAGCTTCGTATGGAGTCGCAGCACATTTCGCTTACAAGGAACGCGGAAAAATGAAAAATAAATCAAAGATAGAATGGCTGGAAGAACTGAAAGATTTGAAAGATGTGGCAAATGAACCGCAAAGTTTTATTGAACATTTAAAAATGGACTTTTTTAATGATCGTATTTTTATTTTTACCCCAAAGGGTGATGTAGTGGATTTGCCCGAAGATTCCACGCCTGTTGATTTTGCTTATGCCATACATTCTGATATTGGTGATCATACTTCTAGCGCTAAAATAAATGGCAAAATGGCTACCATTAGCGCAAGTTTAAAAAATGGTGACATTGTAGAAATAGTTACGAGAAAAGACGCTCACCCATCGAGCAAGTGGCTCGAATTTGCCAAAACAACAATGGCCAAAAAAAATATAAAATCTTACGAAGAAAAACACAGCTTATTGAGCCGACTAAAATCAATGGGTAATTCTTAAATTTTGTTCTTAAGTTTAAACGCTAAAATTAGAAATATTGTAAAGATTCTCATCATCTTTTGCGTCCTCAGCAGTACTGTCATCTATAGGATTTTGATTTTCATCCACAGTCATAGGATCTACTGATTCTATTTTATTTTCTGAAACATTATTTATTGACTCTGCATTTTTAGCGATGTGATTATCCATCATATCTGTAGGTTTTTTTTCTACTGTTGCCTTTCCTATCATATCTAAAATAGCGCGCAAATCTTCATTTGAGAAAAAGTCAATTTTAATTTGTCCGCCCAATTCTTTTCTGTCTATGTGCACTCGAGTACCAAATTTATCTTGCAATTCTTCTTCGAGTTCCACTATTTCTGGATCCGGCATAAATTCTTTCTTCCTTACTCTGTCAAAAGCGATTTTTCTTGCGAGTCTTTCTGCCTCACGCACAGTTATTTTCTTGTATAAAATTTCTTTAAATAAAACGAGTTGTTCTGCTGGATGATCTGTAAGCATCAGTATCGGCCTAGTGTGTCCTTCGGTTATTTTTCCCTCCGACAATGCATTTAAAATTTCTTCCGGCAATGCAAGTATGCGCAAAGAATTAGAAACGTATTCCCTGCTTCGGCCCATTTTTTTTGCTATTTCATTGTGAGTAAATTTAAATTCACTTGCCAATTTGAAAAATGCTCTAGCGCGGTCAACGGCATTCAAATCTTCTCTTTGCAAGTTCTCCAATATCGCAAGCTCGAGCTTCATCATATTAGAGTCCCCGACGCGGATGATAGCCGGCACTTGAGAAACTCCCGCAAGCATCGCTGCGCGAAGACGTCGCTCACCAGCAATGAGCTCATATTCGGTCAGTAATCCGCCTTCTGCTTTTTCCACCTCTAAACGAGAAACTGTGAGCGGTTGCAAGATGCCATATTGGCGAATAGAGTCAGCTAAATCACGAAGACGAGCTTCATCAAATTCCCGGCGTGGCTGATAAGGATTCGGTTTGATTTTATCCGTGTCGATCCAGAATATTGAATTGGAATATAAATTAGACATAGGGACATTTTAGCACATAAAAAAAATTATCAAAACGTTAATAACCTGTTGATTTTTATTAAAATTTAAGATATTATAGGCAAATGCCTGGGTGGCGGAATGGTATACGCGGACGACTCAAAATCGTCTCTCGCAAGGGGTGGAGGTTCGAGTCCTCTCCCAGGCACAAATGAAAAATAAAATAATCAAAAAAAATACTTCTGTTGATTTTGAAATAAAAGGCGGGAAGAAATTATCAGGAACAATACGCACTGGGTATTCTAAAAATGGCTCGGTGGGTTTACTTTGCGCTTCATTATTAAATAATGGAAAAACAATTTTGCACAACATTGCGCGCATTGAAGAAGTTTTTAGGGTTATAGAAATCCTTGAAAGCATCGGGGTAAAAATATCTTGGACGGGACAAAATTCTTTAGAAATAATTCCACCAAAAAAATCAAAAGAAATTAATTTAAAAAATTTAAACAAAGAATCAGCCATAAAAACTCGCTCGATTTTGATGATTATAGGTCCTTTGGCGCATTTAATTCCCTCTTTCAACATTCCCCACGCTAGCGGTTGCCACCTCGGTAAACGCACTATCGCTGCGCACAGCTATGCATTGGAAGAACTCGGTATCAATATAAAAGTTACTCAAGAAGATTATCAAATAAATGCAAAGAAATTAAAACCGGCTGAGATAATAATGTATGAAGCCGGTGATACTGCGGTAGAAAATGTACTGACAGCTTGCGCTAAAATCCCGGGTAAAACTGTTATTAAATTCTCCAGTTCAAATTATATGGTGCAAGAGCTATGCTTCTTTTTGGAAAAATGCGGGGTAAAAATCGAAGGCATAGGATCTTCCACTTTGACAGTTCATGGAGTAAAAGAAATAAATAAAACTATTGAATACTACAATAGCGAAGACCCGATAGAATCAATGATGTTTGTCTCTGCCGCTATTGCCACTGATTCAAAATTAAAAATCACCAATGTACCGATAAATTTTATGGAGCTCGAACTTTATAAAATGGGCAAGATGGGTTTGAAATATGAAACTTCAAAAATTTATAAAAGTAAAAATGGCAATACAAACCTCGCGGACATTACTATCTATCCTTCAAAACTTATTGCTCTCGATGACAAAATTCATGCCAACCCCTATCCAGGAATAAATATGGACAACCTTCCCTTTTTCGCAATTCCGGCAATGAAGGCAAAAGGTCAAACTCTTATCCATGACTGGAGTTATGAGAACCGCGCAATATATTTAACCGAATTAAATAGGATGGATGCGCAAGTAACCCTCGCTGACCCGCATAGAGTCTTCATCGAAGGTGGTCATGCCCTAAAGCCTGCACAAATAGTCTGCCCGCCGGCACTACGCCCTTCGATGGTCATAATGATAGCGATGCTAGGCGCAAAAGGCACTTCAATTTTAAGAAATGTATATATGATCAATCGCGGTTATGAAGAAATTGTTAAAAGATTAAATTCTATCGGTGCTGATATAAAAGTTATAAAATAATGAAACCTAAAATAATAGTAATATTAGGACCGACTTCTTCAGGTAAAAGTGATTTAGCTGTTCAAATCGCCCGAAAGGTTAACGGCGAAGTTATTTCCGCTGATTCTCGCCAAGTCTACAAAGGCCTCGACATAGGCTCAGGGAAAATCACTAAAAAAGAAATGCAGGGTGTACCACATCATTTACTCGACGTCGCAAACCCAAAAAATAAATTTACCGTCACAGACTACAAAGAACTTGCCAATAAAAAAATAGAAGAAATAATTACACGTGGAAATGTGCCAATAATTTGTGGAGGCACAGGATTTTATATTGATGCAGTAGTGAATGGAATAATCTTGCCAGAAGTTCCGCCGAATGAAAAACTGCGGAAAAGTTTAGATGAAAAATCAGAATTAGAACTTTTTAAAATTTTAAAAACTCTAGACAAAAACCGCGCAAAAACTATTGATGCAAAAAATAAAATCAGATTAATAAGAGCAATAGAAATCGCTAAAGCATTGGGCAAAGTGCCAAAAATCAAAAAACAAAACTTACCTTATGAATTTACTAAAATTGGTCTTTATGTACCGAAAGAAATCTTGGCAGAAAAAATACATACTCGCCTACTAGCACGCATAAAAAAAGGTATGTTAAATGAAGCCAAGAAACTGCATAAACAAGGTTTGTCTTGGAAAAGAATGGAAGAACTAGGCCTTGAATATCGCTATATGGCACTGTATTTACAAAAGAAAATTACCAAAGGAGAAATGCTCGCCCGCCTCAATTCGGAAATTTTCAAATACTCAAAACGACAGATGACTTGGTTTAAAAGAGACAAAGAAATAAAATGGATAGATGCGTCAAAAAAGTTTTCTATTCCGAAGTTATAATTAATTTCCCCTCGGGCTTAGTCCAATCCGTAAATCGCCACCATTTTGCTTTAAAAGTGAACAGTACAAATTTATCTCCCATTTTTTCTGACTTTTCTTTTTTGTTTGGAAATTTAGTGAAATATAAATCGTAAATTTTATTGTCTTCTTTTTTAACCAAACTCACTTCCCCGTCGAGTTGCAATGTTTTCATAGTATCTTCATCACAGCCAATAACTATTGAGGCCCTGCTCATTTCTCTACCGAAAAGCGGTTCGCATTTACGATAATCCCTATAAGTTTCAAATAAAAATACCATAGGGTCTTCTGTTTCCACAAAATGCACCGTCGAGGCATGAGGTGAACCATCGAGCATCTCGACTGCCAACACGCAAACCCTCTGACTTTTTATATAATTAATAATTTCTTCATTCATATTTTTGTTTTTTAATTTTCTATTAATTTTCTTCTTCGACTTTTTGCTTCAAGAAGTCCTGAAACAATCCTTTACTGGTTGATAAATTTTCATATGTTCCCTCTTGCGCGATTTTACCTTTTTCAAATACAAATATCCTGTCTGTATTCTTTAATGTCGTCAATCTGTGCGCGACTGTAATCAATGTTTTATCTTTAAATAACTGCTCGATATTCTTCTGAATTTTAATTTCATTTGTATTATCTAGGGCAGAAGTAGCTTCGTCAAAAATCAAAATATCCGGTGATTTTAATATCAATCTCGCAATTGCAAGCCTTTGTTTTTGTCCACCGCTTAAATTATTTCCATTTTCCGTAACTTTTCCAAGCAAACCACCCAAGGAATTTTCAACTTCATTGTCCAAATTTGCCAACTTTATTGCATTGTTTATTTCTTCATCAGTAATTTTCTCACGAGAACATCCATAAACTATATTTTCTTTTATTGTCCCCGAAAAAATATAAGTCTTCTGTGGAACATAAGCTATACTATCTGCGATTTCGCCTCTATTAATTAAATTTAAATCCCTGCCAAATAAATAAACTTTTCCGGAATAATCATGAACCAACCGCAAAATTATTTTTACTAGAGTAGACTTACCACAACCGGAAGCGCCAGCAATACCTATTTTTTCACCCTTTTTTATTACAAAATTTATATTATCTAAAACCTTGCTATCTCTATCGCTATACGAAAAAGATAAATTATCTACCTTAATTGCCTCATTACTTTCTGTATTTACGCCTTCAGTACTAATAGAACTTAAAAAGGAAATATCCTTTGGCTGATTAAGTAAATCATATAAATCATTTACTTTTATTGAACTCTCATGCGCCTCATCGAGAATTCTATGAATTTCCCGCAATGGTCCTGTTATGCTCAAAAACAAAATTGAATAAACTAAAATATCTCCACGAGTGATGACACCCTCCGCTGATAAAAATATCGAAATAGAAATTACAAGAATATAAAAAAATCCTTCATTTAAATATTTACCCGCATCGAAAAACGACATTGAAATATGATGCTTGATTTCTTTTTTTCTTAATTCTTCGGCAATATTTTCTATTCTTTCGACTTCTTGTTGCTCTGTGTTTAGCACTCTGACTGTTTCTATTCCGCCCAACATTTCCACCACAGTACCGTCGATTTTTTCCTTTCCGCGGAGTAATGCCACTCGTATGCCCTTTTGTGAAGAAACTTGTTTGATAATAATAAAAAGCCCAGTAGGAATAACTAATATCATTATGCTAGCGAGAAATGGTTTTTGAAATAAAGCTATCACAATAGCAGCCAAAGCGCTAAAGAATGCAGGGAAAAAATCTAAAAAGCCAAGTTTTATTATACGCACTAACCCCTGAATTGAACGAAAAATCCTACCATGTAGAGAACCTATTTGCTGACCTGTGATATTCGTAATATCTGTCTTTAATAAATGTTCAATGACATTTACAGTTTGCTTCTTTTCTGTCTGAGTCGCTATATTTTCTATAAAATATTTTCTGACAACAGTTAAACTTTCGCGAACAAGAATTATTAGAATGATTAAAATAATAAAAGGCAGAGCAATACTAAAACCCGTATTTCCTGCACCTATTAACTTATCCACAAGCCGTCCTAAAATAACCGCCGGCAAGTTTGTCAAAATACCGGCGACAAGCATTAAAAAAGAAGCGAAAACTAAAGTTTTCTTTTCTGACTTTTGTATAAGTTTTAAAGTCCGCCTAAATCCCGTAAGTATTTCAATAAATTCTTTATTCATAAATTATGATTTACTTATTTTCTTATAAAACTCCGGATGAAAAACACGAATAGCTTCGTTTAGCGTTTTTGGTATATTTAATTTTATAGTTTCTTCCCTTCCTTGCTCATAATGAAGAACGCTGTAATATATACTTTCCCACATATTTTCCGCGTCTTTTCTATCAGGTAAATCATAAAGTTTTTTCAAAAGCATGTGCCTGTACTTTTCTATACCTCTGCCAATTGATGCAAAAAATAAAGAATACGCCCTTGGGTCACAAAAATTATCTTCGTGTTTCATCATTAAGGTATCCTTTTTCTCTTCGTTAAGATTTGCGTATTTTTCAATGTTAAACTTATTTTTCCACTTTTTATAGTCATCTTTTTTGAGTAAAAATTTATTTATTGTCTCGTCAATAATTTTTTCACTAATTAACTTAACATCAAGATGGGCATAATATTGTAAAATTTCATAATTAGAAATATTTAAATATTTTAGAAATTTATTTCTATACACTAATCCGCGACGATAATCAGGAGAATAACGTATTTTACTCTCAACCTTAGGTAGGTTTTCATCTTTAAGAGCTTCTGCGTCGACAAATATGCTAACATCTATATCGCTATCTCCGTCTGCTTTTCCTTTTGCCATTGAGCCATAAAGCATAGCCCCTAATACTTCAGGATATTCTTTCTGAAATTCTTTAAACCCTTCTCTAAAAATCTTAAGCCTTTCTTTTGCATTTGGTTCTGTTACAGGCATATGGCGAAAGCGATTCTCGTTATTTTGATTTGGTGCTTTTTCTGACATAATCAAATAGTACTATAATACCCTTTGGAATCCAAATAGTTGCTTTTTTAAAGCTTTTATACTAATATATAAACATGTCACAAGATAGACTTATAAAATTCGCTTGCGGGACTTGCAAAAGAATCAATTACTGGTCCAGTAAAAACAAGAAACTCGTCACTAAAAAGATCGAGCTCAATAAATTCTGCAAATGGTGCAAGAAAAAGACCAAACATAAAGAGATGAAGAAGTAGTTTTCTCGCTTTTTAAGTTAACTCTGGTATACTTTATGAGCAACAATAAAGTATTGTTGATGTTCTTTGGTTTGTGGGTTTATTTTTTAAATAATATCCACAAAGAAGTGCGTTAATTTTTATTTTTCACACTTCTGTATTCCGCTTTCTACTTAAGTAGCTTGGCGGAATATGGGCGATTAGTTTAGTGGTAGAACGAAGGTCTCCAAAACCTTTGGCGAATGTTCGATTCATTCATCGCCCGCACCCCTTGATTCTAAAATTAAAATATGTTACTACTAAAGATAGTTCTTTATAGCTTAGTTTTTTTATTTTACCTGTAAGAGTATGAAAAAAGTAATAATTTATTTTTTATTAGATAGTCAAGATAATGTCTTGATTTCAACTGTTCGTGAAATGTTCAAGAAAAAAGATGTACATTTTATTGAGATGGATGCCTTCGATAATTTTATTGAAAACAACTTCTTCAATGAAAATAAATTATACTTGGAAAGTTGCAAGGTAGCCATAATTGATTCTCAGCCCCAATGCTGTACCCTTATGCTTACTCACCACATAGCCATGATTTTAAAGGATGAAAATAAATCAAATAAAATATTGGCCATACTGCAAGAAAAGCCAGTTTCTACAAAAGATATTGATTCTATTTTTATTTGTAAAAAATTTTCTGGAAATACAGATTCTATTTTAGGAAAACTAAATGAATGGTTTGTAGATTAACTAATAATCCTGCAAAACTTTTGTTTTGCAGGATTTCTTTTATTATTTTCTAAACCACAACCCTCGATAGGAGTAGTAAACTAAAAATATTTTTGATATAATCAAAACATGTTCCCGGCACACTTCTCTTATCCATATCTTTCATGGCTTATCATATTTGTTTTTATACCACTTGCACTGCTGTGGACTTTTAATTTTAAATATCTAAAAAATTACTCAAGGGTTTTTATTGTCGTGGCTACTTTCTCATTCCTTTGGGGTTTCGGTTTTGACCTTGTCGGCAGTCCGTTATTGCATGTTTGGTCGTATCAAAACACTCTAGGTATATGGCTATTTGGACTTCCAATTGAAGAATATATTATTCTGTTTACATTTCCACAAGGAGTCGCTGTTATACTTTTGCTTTTAAGAAAGAAAATATATGGATAAATGGACATACCTCATTCTGGATATAATATTTTTTATTCCTATTTTTCTGATTTTTATTTTACGATATAGAAAAATACTATTCACGCATATCAAATTTATTCTATTTTCCGGTCTTTTGGGTAGTGTATTATTTTTTGTCATTGACCTGCCCGGTACAAGATGGAATGCGTGGACAATGAACTACTCGAAAACCTTCCGACCGATTTTTGACACAAGTGTTTTTGAAGAACTTATTTGGGTAATTCTAGTATTTATGGTCGTGGCAATGGTTATTGAAATTGTACTGAGCGAAAAATAATGAATAAAAACCTACAAAACATATCAATAGAAGAAAGTAATAATTTCTCTACTTTCCTGGGGTATATTCGTATTGTTATACAAGAAAAACTATATCCGTGGATTTTGTATGCACTATTTATTAAAATATTTGGTGGTAAAGACAGTCGTCTTGTAGTCATTAAAAATAATAAAAAAGTGATTGGCGGATTTTTTATCACTACTCTTCCGCTTAATAGATATAAAATCAGTAATTGGTTCAGGAAAGATTTTCAGAATTTAATTTCGAGTTTAATAAAGAAGGAATACAAATATTTTTGCTGTTTCATTATCAAGGAATCTTTCAGAAACAAAGGTTTAGGCACAATGGTATTTGATACTTATTTAAAAAAGAGAAATGAAAAACTATGGTTTATTTCATCACCCAAAGCACGCACATTTTATATCCGAAATGGTGCAACTTTAGTTAAATATGAAATTTATATATTTAACTAGAAAAAAATCTACTCAAAAAATGGTATTTTCCACCACTCTTCAGGGTCAACAAAATGTAATTTCCTATCTAATGTTTTTACTAAATTCATATCATCTTCCGACAATACAAAATCAAATACATCACTGTTTATTTTTATATGTTCTGAGATTGTACTTTTTGGTATGACTATAGTATTTCTTTGAATTGCCCAACGAATTAAAACTTGGGCTGGTGACTTGTTGTACTTTTGTGCAATATCTTTTATTAACTTATCTTCCAAAAGAAGCGGTTTATTCCCATTTTTTGAAATTCCATAAGAACCTAATGGTGAGTAAGCTGTCACTGCAATATTTAAACGTTGACACAAATTTACAAAACTTTGTTGTTGAAGGTATGGATGCAATTCTATTTGAATTACAGCCGGAATAATTTTTGCATACGAAAGAAGATCTAAAAGCATCACAGAATTAAAATTGGATATTCCTATAGATTTTACCAAGCCAGCAGATACTAACTCTTGCATGGCTTCCCATGTTTCTTGAATAGAAACTTTTTCGGTAAGCACATATCCATTTTCGTCCAAGGGTTCATCACCATTACCCGGCTTTATTGCAATTGGAAAATGCATTAAATAAAGATCAAGGTAATCTACTCCTAAATCTTTAAGAGTTTTTTTACAAGCTAAAGCGACAGCTTCTTTTCTGTGGTCAGTACTCCAAAGCTTACTGGTAATAAATATTTCTTCTCTTTTTATTTTATTGCTATTAAAAATATTTTTCAGAGTTTCACCTACTTCTTTTTCATTGTGATAAACAAAAGCACAATCAATGTGACGATAACCACAATTTAATATTGCATATTCTACCGCCTTGCCTACTTCTTCAACGGGAGAATTCCATGTTCCAAGTCCTAAAATAGGTATACTTGCCCCTGTATTTAAAATTAATTTATTCATACTTACAATTATACTAAAATTTTAATTTAAATGATATAATTAAATTTATGGGAAAGATTCCACCTCAAATATTAGGAATAATACTGGCAACCACCACAGCCATAGGCTGTATCGCTTATGAAAAATTGGTAAAGAATTTTTCTATCGGGATAATTATTTTATTGGCTCTTTTATTTTATGTTCCGGCAATTGCAGGAATTATCTTTTTCAACAAAGAAACTCTTTCCGCTGATGTAGTAAAACTAATTCATAATAAAACTTTTATAACTTATGCGATTATCTACGTGCTCACATGGGCGACTGTTCCTTTATGGTACATCATTACAAAAAACCAGGGTATACTTGTCGGTTCAATCTATGAAGTAAAATATATAGTAGTGCTAGCGGTATTTTATATTTTTTGGGGAGAAAAAACTTTTACAGCATATACAGCTGCAGGATTATTATTCGCCTTAGCAAGTATTTATTTTATATCTAAATAAAAAATTTGCCCGCAACCTAGTGGTTACGGGCTCGTTTTGTTTTTGGGTGGCTATGCTCTTTCGAGCTTATATCCTTTTTTTGGGTCATTCACCATAAGCTTCATTTCTCCTTTTTTTATACCAATGGTTGACCCACTCCTGTCCTCAATTCTTTCTACCTCCATTCCTATAGAGGCTTTCAGAGTTTTTACGCCCATGATTTTTAAGAAGTTTTCAATAAAAATCATATTTTGTGCTTGGTCCCAAGCAAAAAATTGCGTGAAAGGACCATTACATTCCAGCACAATAAAAGTTTGTTTTTTCTGCTGATAAGTCTCTTTGATTTTCCAAGTTTTACTACTCATATTTAAAAGGGGTTAATTAATTAACTGACAAAATTTGATTTTATGTTAATACTATTACACATAGAAGTCAATTTTTAACGAAAACTAACAAACCTTTTTAAAAAATGATATTATAATAATATGCACAATAAAATTTACACACGACTTATTCCCTTTATGAGCATTTGTATGGCTACAGCATTATTGTGGGATGCTTGGTGGCATGTGGCCATAGGTAGGGATCAATTTTTTATTCCTCCGCACACCGCTTTGTATCTTTGCCTCAGTGTCATCATCATCTGCTCATTTATAGCTTGGAGAAAAACGAAAAATAAAATATATAGAAATTCTTTTTGGATTAGTTTATTATTCCCTATTACCGGAGTCTTGGACCAAGCTTGGCATTCTGTTTTCGGCACTGAGAATTTGATAAGCCCTATCGTAGTCTGGTCGCCTCCGCATCTCTTAATCCTCGGCTCGCTTATTACCCTGACTTTATTTTCCAGAAAAATTGCAAAATTAGGCTCTGACCATACTGTTGATTGGCTTTTAGACTGCGGACTTTGGGCGACATTCCTAGGATACATTCTCATTTTTACTTTGCCATTTTTCCCATTGGGGGCATACAGAGTAATGGGCTTCTGGGGAGCAGGAATAGTAGTATTTACTTGGATTGCCGTGATGTTGCATCTAGGAAAACAAAAGAAAAAATCAGAATCAATTCTTTTAACGACAATATTTTACGCTTTTATTTCTTCCGTCGGACCTGCTACTCTTATCCACCCTGCTCCAGGAGTAATCATAAATGAATTCTTTAATCCTCCATTTTGGCTTTTCCTTTTCTCTTACATTCTTCCGGCAATTATAGTCGAAACTATTCCAAAATTTAATTTAGTTATTAAAGGTTTAATAATGGGTATTCTCTCAGCTGTTATTTTCTATGTCGGTGCATCCTATTTAGTTCATCCAAATTTTGCATTTACAACTAACGAAATTATTATTTCTGTTTTGTCTTGTGCTGTGGCTGGGGTTTTGGCGGGGGTGTTTATTTTAAAGATTAAAGGGAAATAAAAAAATCTTGAATTTATTCCTCAAACCCTTCCATCATTGCATCATCCATTTTTTTCATATAGCCTTCATCAAACTCGACATGTATTATAGAAGCTGGTTTACTCATTTTTAAGGTGGCAAATAAGTATGAGAAAAATTGTCCTTTATCTTTGTAATTATAAATACAACCTCTTATAAGTTTTCTTAACTGTTCCGGTTTATTTTTCCATGGTTTTAACTCGTGAGGATACCCCGGGTATTTTTCTATCCAATCCTCGCAAACAAAATTCAAATCCATTTCAAGCATTTCCCTAGCGGCACTGCTTCCTTTTTGTGCAAGTTTTATTATTTCTCCGACGAGCTCGTTTGCAATTTTTCTATCATCTTTTGAAATATCAGGATAATAAGGCAAAGTATAAAGCTTGTTTTCATGTTCATCTCCATAATTTTTATATTTCAATAATATTTGCCTTAATTCTTTCTTACTCGGAAATTCTTTTAAATGTTTGTAATATGGATCCATTTTATGTTTCCATTTTGCCTGCCATTCTTTTGGAAGAGCATCAACAAAAATTTTCCATACAATATTGCCATTTTTATCTCTTCGTAAAATTCTACACAGTTCTTCATATACAATATATCCACAGTTATCTTGGATCCAGAAAGGTCCAAATTGCTCCGGCTTCTTTTTATTCAATTCTTCGACTACTCTTGAAACACATTCTTCGAGAGATAAATGTTCTCTTTCCCTATAAGTAAATCTTTCTTGCCATTTTTCCGGCAACTGGCTTATAAAATATTGCCAATCGGGATTCTTTTTTTCATTTTTTGGCAAATTCCTTTCTAGAAAACTAGTTATACCAGGCGCATATTTTCGCATATAAGATACGCTAAAATTTTTAGGATTTTCTTTTTCAAGAAATAAAACAAATTTCAAGACAATGTACGGGAAAGAAATATTCCCATATTCAAATTTATTTTTCCATTCATCCGGCAATTCTTCTTCAAATGACTTATAATCAATATTATTTTCTTTATCCTTTGGCAGTATCCGTGCCAATATACTATATGTACCTGGATCCATATTTTTGATTGAACGTGGAGTAAAATATTCCGGCTTTTCTTTTTCTAAAATTGGAACAAATTTAGCTACAATAAATTTTAACCTTTTCTCAGGGATGTAAAACCTTTCTTGCCATTTCTCTGGCAACTGACTATCAAATGGCATCCAGTCCGGCTTACCTTCTTTATTCTTTAAAAGATCTTTCAGTAATTTTTTATATATAGTTCTTAAGTTTTTACTTAAAAAGTCTGGTCCGAATTTATCAGGATCAAGTTTTTCAAGTATGGGTATAAGTTTTACAACACTTTCTTTTATGAATGCCTCTAATGCTTCATTTTTTTCTTTCAAATCCTTTACTGTTGCCCCCCCCTCCGGCGAAACCAGCACACCAAAATTGGGCTTTGGTTCTGTATCTTCCTTTCGGTATTTAAGCTGCGGTGTCCATTCTTTCATATTAAAATAATAGCATAACTGTGGGTATTTGTAATTAAACCGTAAGCGACATCAAATGATATGGTTTCTTGCCAAATAATTCTAAAGTTTTAAAGCCAAAATGCTTTTTGTAGTATTCGTGATTTTTTGCATTTTCATCGGCACTGATTAAAATCAAGTCTGCGTTTTTCTTCTTTTTTATTTCAGCAATGACTTTTGATACTAAGACCTTACCTATTCCTTTACCTTTTTCATTAGGGGTAACATTCACCCAAAAGATTTGATAAACGCTGTATTCCATCCACGCCTGTGCATATCCGGCAAAGCCAATAACTTTTCCTTTTTCTTCGGCAACATAAAATACAGGTCGAAATGGTCCTTTTGTAAACATTTCTTTTAACTCTATCTTTGCAAGCTTTTCTTCTTTTTTGGAATAATTCATCCCTGCAATAATTGAGGCTGTTTTTATATCTTTCTTTTTTAATAATCTGATTTTCATATTTAAATTATATAATATTCTATCAAAATAACTAAACCACAACTCTCGGCAAAAGTGCGCTCAGGCGCGTGGTTATTTCGTAGTTTATTGTGCCCATTTTTTCTGCTAGGTCTTCGGCTGATATTTTATTTTTAAGTTGTTTTCCTAAAATAACTACTTCATCTTCAGCTTTTACTTTTGGCAAATAGCTGACATCTACCACGCACATATTCATCATAACTCTACCTAGAATTTTGCATCTTTTTCCGCCTATCAAAAATTCTCCTTTATTGGAAAGTCGCCTGTCCAAGCCATCGCCATAACCTTGCGGAATGATAGCCACTTTTGTTTCTTTTTTTGTTTTATAAGTAAGTCCATAACCAATGGTATGACCTTTTGGTAAAGTTTTTATTTGCGCGACTTTTGTCTTCCAAGCTAGCACCGGCTTCAAATTTATTTTTACGGATTTTTTTAAATGCTCTGCCGGCCACAAACCATAGATGCCTATGCCTAAGCGCACCAGAGAATTGATATTTTGATTTTTCTCGTAAATCATAAGTCCAGAAGTAGCTGAGATGTGCGTCTGTAAATTTTTAAAACCGTATTCTTTTGCTAAACCAATTGCGACCTTATAGGCAGAAATTTGTTTTTTTGAATGTGATAAATTGTGAGTGTCTTCAATGTTTGCAAAATGCGCATATATGCCCGTCAATTTTACATATTTGCATTTCTTAATTTCTCTAAAAAATTCCGGCAAATCCGAAAGCAAGGTACCCTCCCTGCCTAAAAATGCATCCACTGCCAAATGCACTTCTTGAACTTTTGCACCACTTTCTGCGATAGCAGAGATTGATGTAAGATGACTTAAAGAAAAAACTGATAAAATACAACCTATTTTTATAGCTTTTTTAATGTCTGAGCTTTGAACATATCCAAAAAGCAAAGTTTTCTTTTTGCTAACTTTACGCAATAATTCTAATTCTTCAATGCTATTTACTTGAAAATAATCAGCATAAGGCTCGAGAATTTTCGCCACAATATTCTGCCCATGCCCGTAAGCATTGCTTTTCAAAACGGCTACTATTTTAGTCTTTGGACTGGCGATACTTCGAAATTGTTTGATATTGTGTATCAAATTATTTTTTGAAATCTCAATATATGAAAGATAATTATTTTTAGTATTTTGCATTTTTGATTATTTTTTCTAAAAGCTCGCGCGGGAAAATCTGCGGATTCTCGGCGAGGCCTTGATGATACAACACCGTCGAAGGTGTGAGCCCTGGCAAAGTATTCACCTCTATCACTGACAATGCGCCCGTATTCACATTCATAAATGCGTCTATGCGCGCATACCCCCTGATGCCTATCTTCTCGGCTAGCTTGCCTGCCAAGCTTCGCGCTTTAGCTATGGCCTTAGCCTTTATAATTTCTTTCGGCGGAGGAGTGATGTTTATTCCTGTTCCGCCTTGGAATTTCTCTTCCAAGGAAAGCACTTCACCTTCGGCAATGGTCAAACTCGGATTAAGAGCATATAACTTTTTACCCTCCTCTAAAATTCCTATGGTCACTTCTACCCAACCACTCACTCGAGAATATTTTAATTTATTTCCTTTAGCCCGCACAGAATCAGTCTCGATAAATTTCTCAAAAAGAATTTCATCCACTTTGCAATTCGGCATCTCCATTATGTTTACCTGATTGTGCAAAGTGCCGGCAGGAATACAAATCTCCCCTTTTATTAAATAAATCAAATAATTTTTTAAATCTTCCGCGCCATATAAATGCGCCACTCCAGTAGAGCATCCGTCATCTTTTGGTTTTACGATAAGAGTTTTTGTATCAAGTTCTATTTTTAAATCGTTCCAAAGTTTTTTATAATTTTTAATATTTACATCTTTTAAACTAATTATTTTTTGCGGAGCTATGTTTATACCTTTTATATTTAATTTTCTGATAAATTCTCCTGTTACGAATTTATCCATACAAATTTTAGAAGTCTTCTCGTCCGAGCCGGTGAATTTTATTTTTTTACTAGCCAATAATTTCTGCATATTGCCATTCTCGCCGTCTCCACCGTGAAGCCCGAGAAAAATAAATTTTGATTTCTTTATAAATTCATTTAAAGATATTTTCTTTGGCATAAAGAATGGCTCGGTAGCTTCCATATCGCTCAACATCAATTGAGTTTTCACATTATTCACTAATTTTTCAGTTTTTACTCTGGCGTTTTCCGCATTTTTAGCATTATGAATTATTTCTTCGACAGTATGATTTAATATCAAAGTATAAGGCAATTCCCAAACATTATTTTCAAAATCAAGCAAATACGGCTTTGGTTCATATATTTTAGAATTCCTAAGTTTGAGCCACACATTCGTACCACTCATCAAGGATACTTGTCTTTCTGATGTTTGTCCGCCAAAAATTACTGAGACTTCTTTTCTGTTTACTCTGTTCTTTTTAGAAATTTCCGAGAAATTAATTTTCTGCCTATTACAAGAATTTTTTACAATAAAATGAAGTAAATCACTATGACTCATACCCAGACGTGAAGCCTGCTGAAAAAGAAAGCTATTTTGCTCCATACCGGAAACAGTATTAAAATCTGAAAACCATACCTCGCCATTATCCAACACCCAGCCGTCAAAACGCGCGAAATCACTCATTCCAAAAAGAGAAAAAAGCTGTTCAGCTTGAATGCGTATTTTCTCTATTACATTTTCTGTGAACCTCGGCGGACAATGATAATTCACTTGATTGGTCGGCAAATATTTTTTACGGAAATCAAAAATCCTGCCTTCGTGATATGCTGTCTCTATTTCTGTCGGTATCACAGCTACGGGCAAACCTATTTTATTTTGTAAAAGTATCACAGTGAATTCTTTACCTTGTGCAAAAGGCTCGAGGACTACACGCGTGTCCATTCTTTTCGAAAAAATAATATTTGCTTTCTCTAACGCTTCCTCGGCAGAATTTACAGAAAATACACCGATGCTTGACCCGCCTGTCGCCGGCTTTATTATGGCGCGTTTTATTTTATGTTTTTGGAAAAATTCTTTTATTACTTTTGTGTTATCTTTAGAATAAATTTTCAACAATGCTGACGGAAGGGTAAAAAATCCTTTCTGGTTAATTGTTTTATTCGCTTCGTATTTATCAAAAGCCATCTTGCAAGATTTCGAACTGGAGCCGATAAATGGAATTTTATTTTTCTCTAAAAAAGATTGTATCTGCCCGTCTTCACCAAAAGGTCCATGCATCGCAGGAAAAACAATATCTACAGATTTCAAAATTTTTACCAATGAAGCTGTATTTAAGCTTTTTGAATTTTGAGCCAATTTAAAATCAAAGTCAGATGGAGTGTTGGAATAAAGTTGCGCCTTGGATATTTTGTAAGCTCTTTTTTTATGGTCGAAATAAATAGGCACTATTTCAACATTATCACCCCCTAAATGATCCAATACTGACCGAGCGGAGTTTAATGATATGCCTCTTTCCAGTGATGGACCCCCTGTTAAAACAGCGATTTTCATATGTTTTTGCAAAAAATTAACTTAATAATACCTATATTTTATAGGATATAAATAAGAAGTCAAGTAACTTATAGAAAAATAATTTTATTTTTGCAAAATTATACTGTTTAAATCTTTCGGTACATTTGTCAAGTTTTTATAACCATTTTTTGTAATTAGTATCATATCTTCGATACGCACTCCGCCGAAACCTTTAAAATAAAGCCCGGGTTCTATCGTCATCACACAACCGATAGGCAAAATATCCTCGCTCTTTGGTTTGAAGTTAGGCCATTCGTGAATAACGGTACCCACGCCGTGACCTAGGCCATGGGGGAATTTATTTTTACCAAAATTCTTCTTCAAAAAATCACGAGCAACTTTATCTATAAGTTTTGCCCTCTTCTCCCCTTTGCCTACTTTATCCATAGCGAGCTCCATTGCCTTTAACACTCCCAAATATATTTTCTTTTGCTTATTATGTATTTTCCCTTTCGACTCACCCCAGAAATATGTACGCGTCATATCAGAACAATAATGATTCACAGTACATCCAAAATCAAACATTATTATGTCCCCTCTTTTTAATTTACTTTTACCCGGCTCGTGATGAATATTCGCAGTATTTTTGCCAAATGCCACAATCGGCGGAAATGACAAAATCGACGCGCCGTATTTCACAAAAGATTTTTTTATAAAATTAGCAATTTCTATTTCCCTTACTCCATCTTTTAACTCTTTCAAAACATCACCTAAAACCCGCTCAGCAATCCTCTGCGCTTTTATAATATTTACTAATTCTTTTCTACTCTTCACCGCCCGCACTTCATGAATTAATTTTGTTTGCATAATTTTTATTTTAACTTTTAATAAACCTCTTGCTTGTAGCAATTTTCACAATACACTATTTCAGGACGTTCCGGTGAGTATGAAGTTTCTATTTTATTATTGCACTTTGAACATTCACGCTTATATATTTTCATTGGATTTAATTGTTTTATGCGCGCCCTATCGCGACAAAGCGGGCAGTTATCGGGAATTGGAAAATTAAAACGCCTTAAAAAAACCAACTCTTTTTGAATTATCTGGTAATTTTTTCCGCAATCCGCACATTTTAAAATTGCTTTTAAGATATCATCTGTCACATCTTTTATGTTGTCTGGGACAATAACACTAGCAGGTAGATATTCTTTTTGATCGATATCGCGCCAAGTAAAACCTTTTGCCAAAGCCTCTTCCTTTGTAATAGGAAAAAATTCATAAGCGGTAGATTCATTATAAGCCCAAGGACAAAGGTCAACGGGAATTTGTCCGCCATATTTATGCTCCAAACCCCTCCTATCAATAAAAGACATTTCATCCATTTGTTTTTTTATTTTCTCAACTAGTGGAAAGTATTCTTCTTTAGAATATTGCTTGTTAAATATACAATAAGACGCTTTATTCATCCCGACACAGCCGAAAAGATACTCGGAGCCGTGGCAAGCAAAAGTATACTCTGTATCGTGATTGCGATAATTCCAAACACTGAATTTTACATTTGAAACATTTAATCCCGTCCAAGTTGCCTCGTAAACCCATTCTGAATTATTTCCAAAAGCAGTAAAGTCATAACAATTATGCGTACCCCCTTTAATAAACAACTGTGAATATTTTATATTTTCAGAATCAGAAACATAATAAACATCATGAGCATTTTTTGAATTGTAAATATAATCCCCAGATACATTTGTGTTATTTCTGCCTTGTGATGCACGTCGTGGGTATTTTAAGGAAAATTCATAAGCTTTCTTTTTTAATTCTCGTAAATTTTTTAAAGAACTGAAATTAAATTCCTGTAATTTTTTTTGATATTCTTCTCTAGTCAATTGCTCGTTAAAAATGCAATAACTTTTATTACGTAATGAGGTACAGCCAAAACAATCATTACAATTTACCAGATCAAAGGAAAAATAAATATTTTGACAATTTTCACAGTCTTGCGAAAAAAAAGTTTGAAAACACTTTCGAACATCCACTATTTCGTAGCAAAGCTCGGGATCTAAAGAATAGGCAATATCCAAAGAATCTTTTGTATTTACGGCGACATTTGTATAAGCAGAGTCTTCCCCCGTGCTGTGCTTAAAACAAAGATAGCCATTTTTTTGATAACTTGCAGCGTTGCAATATTCGCTATTTAACATAGTTGTATATTCTGTATGTAATGACGCCCTTGGCACATCTTTTAATAATTCGCCATACTGTTCAAAGAATGGTCTGGAAAAATCGTAATCGCGACCATAGCTTTTCGGGTCCCATTTATCGCTCCACCAGACATCTTGCTTATAAATTTTACAAGGCACATCGGGATGATAAAAAGTAATGATATTTTCACCAGTAAAATCACATTTTCTTTTATATAATATCCTGTAAGAATACCAATTCATTCGCCGTAATAAACGACACTGCGGACACCAAACAGGCGGAGGCACTTTTATTTGTTTGTAAAATCCAAAATCATCCGGCTCAATGATAAAACCTTTTTTACAACTTTTACATGTTTTGTTTTCTTTTTGAAAATTCATTTTAATAAACCTCTTGCTTGTAGCAATTTTCACAATATACTATTTCGGTTCTTTCCGGAACATAACTGGTTTCAAACTCATTTTTACATCTATTTTGGTGGTTATGATTTTCTTTCTCACACATACATTGCCTGTGCCAAAGTTTCCTGGCGGGACGTAAATCAAACCTTCTTTTATAGCGACAAATTGAACATTTTCTCGGGAAAGGAATTTTTTCTTTTCTGTAAAAATTTAATTCGTTTTTTGTTATATTATAATTTCTTTTACACTCTATACAGGCAAAAAATTCACTTAAAAAAGTATCAGGCACATCTTCTATCTTATCAGGAATATCAGTAATAGTTTCCTTACCAAAAGTTCCGGGAATATTTTCTTCCCAGTGCCATCCTTTAGTTAAAACTTCTTCTTTACTTATCGGCATATAAAGCTGACCTTGGGTTTCATTGTAATAAACCGGAGCAATTTCTGGAGGAAAAAATTCACCATACTCCCCTGTCTTTTTCATATGTTCTATAATCTTTTCTTTTAGTTTCTCGTAATCTTCTTTTAAATACTTTTTATTGAAAATCATATACTCGCCCTTTTTTATACTTACACAGCCAAATAAATTCTGGCTATTTTGACAAGTATCGCCATACATAACATTCATATTGTCATAACAAAGATGACAAAATTGGCAATTGGAAACTCTCGTACAACCCTGTAATTCATAACAAAGCTCAGTATTGAACCCAACATGATAAATATCCATACAAGTTTTATGTTCTATGGCGCCATATAAATACTTGGAATCTTCGCACTTATTTGCCTCAAAAGATTCTTTGATATTTCTACAATCATAGATCAAAGACCCGACAGAATTTATATTTCTTTCACTTTCCACATAGCGATGAATTGATTTTTCTTTTAACAATTCATCAAATTCTTTCAAGAGTTTTTCTCTACTAATAGAAGAAGACAACTCAAGGGATTTTATTTTTTCCATATACTCTTCACGAGAGTATTGTTTATTTTTAAATACATAACTTTTGTTACGCAAATTTGAAGACATAAAGCAATCATTGCACCCGCGACAATCATAACAATAAAAACAGCTTGAACAATCTTTTAAAAAGATTCCGTACTGACATTGATAAGAAGAACGGGAATCCAATACTTCATATAAACGCTCCCCTTTTTCATTTATAAATCCACAGTCCATGCAATCTCTTGATTTTATAATCCAAGTTCCATACATTATGTTTTCACTACCAAAACATGAAAAGGAAAGATAGGCATCTTTATTGTCGCCAGAATGATTTGTATATTCAGAGTTTACGCTATTTTTATTCAGTAATGCCATTCTCGGCACGTCGTGTTGAAGTTCAGAAAATTGTTCAAAAAATGGACGAGAAAAATCAAAATCTCTGCCGTACGAAGATGCATCCCAGCCATCACCCCACCAGCAATTTACGCAATAAACTTTGTAAGGTTTATTTGGAGAATAAATAGTGACTGTTGATTTCTTACACAGGTCGCAATTCCTACGATACAAGGTGCGTTCATTTCGCCAAGCGTATCTGCGTTGCTGTCGGCAATCCGGACACCACATCGGTGGAGGGACTTTTATTTTTTCATAGAAATTAAAATCCTCTTGTTCGATAGTAAAATCTTTTTTACAGTTTTGGCAACTTCTTTTTTCCATAATTACAACAATTTTACAACATCGTGATACGTCACAAAGAGCATCAAAATTATTAGAATGCCGAAGCCAATCATATTTGCATTATTGGCTACTTTTGGATTTATGCGTGAACCTTTTATTTTTTCAATCAAAAGAAATAGTAATCGTCCGCCGTCGAGCGCAGGAAATGGAATCAAATTTATAATTGCTAAATTTACAGATATAAGAGCAGCGAAAGATAGAAGGTACGTAAAACCAAATTTATAAGCATCCCCCACTACTCCCACGAGCCCTACAGGTCCGGTCACAGAAGACCAGCTTCCTTTGCCTTTTATGCCGTCCGCAATGAGATTATAAAGCCCTGAAACAGTGTTTTTTACCATGAAGCAGTCTAACTTTATACCTTCCCAAAATGCTGTTAAAACAGGCAATTTTGCTATACCTATCTCATCCATAGCTATGCCTATAACGGGCTTACCATTATTTAAAACTGGAGTTACTTTAGCGATACTCTGTTCTGTTTTTCCACGAATATATCCTATGTCAATTTCTTTTTCACCATGAGAAAGCACGAATGATTTTAAATTATCAGGACTAATTTCCGAAAGAGAATCCGCTCCACTCGTTACTGAAATAATTTTATCTCCTGATTTTAAACCTGCAATTTCTGCCGGAGATTTTAGCACAGTTGAAACTACAACTAAATGCACGTCTTGCAATATGGAACCTTTTGGCTCGCTACCGGAAGATGTAGGTAGTCCTGACATAAATCCAAAAGAAAATAAAACCCAAGCGAGTAAAAAATTCATCACTACTCCAGCGACGAGCACAAGAGCTTGCTGATATGCAGGTTTGTTTACGAAGCTTCGTGAAGCATCCGGACCTTTTGTATTTTCGTCATTTGGATCTTCCCCAAAAATTTTTACGAATCCTCCGATAGGCAATGCATTTATTGTGTACTCTGTCTCGCCCTTTTTAAAACCGAAAAGTTTTGGAGGCCAGCCAAAACCGAATTCATCTACTCGTATGCCGAAAAACTTGGCGACAAAAAAATGTCCCGCTTCATGGACTAGTACTAAAACTAAAAGAATTATTAAAAAAATTATTATATTCATAAATTATTTCATACTATCCCATCACCTCTTTTTCTTTCTTTTCAAAAATACTTTCTAAATTATTATTGGCTTCATCGATAACTTTCTGCAAGTCATCTTTTGCGCGGAATTTTTCATCTTCGGTCATTGTGCCTTCTTTTTCTTTGGCTTGAATGTCGTCCCAGACTCTTTCACGTTCCTTACGGACAGTTATTCTAGACTCTTCCATTTTTTGTTTCAAAACTTTTACCAAATTCTGCCTAGTCTCTGTAGTAAGTTGCGGAAAGATAACTCGAATACCTATTTCATCCACAGCAGTAGAAAGTCCCAAATTTGAAACCATTATCGCCTTTTCAATAGCTTTTATTTGAGTTTTATCCCAAGGAGCTATGCGTAAAGTCTTTGGGTCTTCGATAGAAACCGAAGCTACATTTTTAATAGGCTGAAATGCGCCATAAACCTCAATAGAAATACCGTCGAGCACCATAGGGCTTGCCCTGCCCGTAGAAAGCTGGCTGTATTCCTTGCTTAAAAACTCCTCCACCTTTTTTAAATCTGTTTTAAAATTTGAAAAATTGTATTGCATCCTCCTATTGTATCACTAAATAATAAAAATCAAAAACTTGGAATATTTAAAGCTACGGCTTCCATAATTGTCTTTATGGCAGAGCCTGGCTGGCGTAAGAATTCTCTGGCTTTGAAGATTTGATTAAAAAAAGATATATCAGATGGCATTTTTGACATATTATTATGTAAAGCAAGCTCAAGATTATTTAAGAATTTTAATGCTCTTGTTCTAGTAGAGTCTAATGCAATATCGTCTTCATCGTCTTTTTTGAGTAGTTCTTTCAAGAAATCAATTCTTTTAGCTAAAGGCATTTTTATGAATTTCTCAGCTTCTTCGTTTTTATTATCTTTATTTTCTTCACTCTTATTCTTAATCAAATAAAATCGGGAAACTAAAGTGCGGAGCAACGCATCAGTGTCAGGAACTATTAAAAAAAAGTGCGTATTGAAAATAGGTTCTTCGAACATTTTCAATAAAACGTTTTGCGCATCGAGTGTGAAATTATTTGCACAAACTATAAAGAATTTTTTGCCGGTCGAGAAACTTTTTTGATTGCCCATATCACGCAAGGAAAAAGCTTCATCTATTTTAAAATTATCAACTACGATATTTAAAAAATCAGGATTAGCATTTGTTTCGATACCCAAACTTTGCACATATTCTAAAACCTCAGGCAAAATTTCTTCCCTGATGCCTTCTATTAAATAAGCGTGATGCAAATTATTTTTATCAAAATACTCTGCGATTTTCATTTTATTTTTTAGTCAAAATAGCTTTTTTGTAAACATCCAAATGGTCTAATGCTATGCCCGTGCCTTTGGCTACGCAATACAATGCATCTTCGGCGAGCGCAGCCTTTACACCTGTTTTTCTATAAACTAGATCAGGCAAATTGCGAAGCATCGATGAACCCCCAGTCATAATAATACCGTGATCAATAATGTCCGATGCGAGCTCTGGCGGAGTTTCTTGCAAGACGTCTTTGATGGCTTTTACAATTTGTTTTAATTCGCTATCGATTGCTTTCACTATTTCATTGGTGCTGACTTGCGCGGAACGAGGCAAACCTTGAATAAAATCACGTCCTTTAATAGTCACACGAAGTTCTTCTTCCAATGGCACCGCGGCGCCTATTTTTATTTTTACTTCTTCGGCAGTTTTATCTCCAATTGCCAAATTAAAAGTTTTTTTAATATAGTCGGCTATCGCTTGGTCAATTTTATTTCCGGCGCATTTTACAGAAGTGCAAGACACTATTCCTCCCAAAGAAATCACCGCCACGTCAGTTGTCCCTCCACCGATGTCTACAACCATATGCCCTTTAGATTCGTGAATAGGAATACCTGCGCCTATCGCCGCCAAAATCGGCTCTTTGACGACGTATGCATTCTTTGCGCCGGCGCGAATAGCTGCCTCGACTACTGCTCGGCGTTCAGTAGAGGTGACACCTGCCGGTACGGATATCATCACATCCGGTTTGAATAAATTAAATTTACCCATCGCTTTATTTATAAAATAGCGGAGCATTGCTTCAGTCACGCGGTAGTCAGCTATCACGCCATCTTTCATCGGACGGTATGCAATGATAGAGTCTGGGGTTTTGCCGATCATGTCTTTTGCTTCAAAACCTATCGCTAAAATTTTATTATCTTGTTCAGAAACAGCCACAACAGAAGGCTCGTTTAAAACTATGCCTTTGCCTGGCAAAAATACCAAAGTATTGGCTGTGCCTAAATCTATGCCTAATTTTCGTGAAAATATACCCATAAAGCTAAATATAGCACATTTATGCTAGAATTAAAATATGAAAATTATTACCGTAATTCCATTGGCAAAATCAGCTTTCAGGGAAGATTTGACCTATTTTTCAGCGCAAGACATAACTATCGGTAGTATTGTAGGCATTCCGATGCGCAATAAAAAAATACTTGGCTTGGTAGTCTCCTCTGAAGACGCGCAAAATATAAAATCAGATATAAAATCAATGACTTTTAATTTGAAAAAAATTATTGATACCGGCGAGAAAGTTTTATTTCGAAAAGAATTTTTAGATTCCGCATTTGAAGTGAGCGAATATTTTGCATCCAAAAAAAGTATCGGCATCGCATCGCTCATACCGATGGCTTTTCAGAATGAATATGAGAAATTGAAAAGAAGCCCCTCCCTAACCCTCCCCAAAGGGGAAGGAAAAAATGCGGTCAAATCCGAAAAACTTTTACTCCAATCCCCCACTGAAGACAGAATAATTTACTATAAAACTTTAATCCGCAGTTCTTTTGCCGAAAAAAAATCCGTATTTATTGTATTGCCAACGGAATACGATATAAAAAACTTTTCGGAAATACTTTCAAAAGGAATTGAGAATTTTTCTTTTTCGATTCATGGCGGACTAAGTCCTAAAAAACAAATCTCTTTATTTGAAAAAATCGCCTCTTCGGAACATCCTGTTTTAATATTCGCCACTGCGCCGTATCTTTGTATTCCGCGAGCGGATACGGGCACAATAATACTGGAACACGAGAGCTCGAATGCTTATAGAATGATTTCACGCCCCAATTTTGACTTGCGTGTTTTTGCCGAACTTTTTGCTTCAAAAATAAATGCGCAATTTATTCTAAGCGACACACTACTGCGTTTTGAGACTATTGCCCGCCGGAAAAATAATAATTTCGGCGAAGCTCGCCCTTTGTCATTTAGAATTAATTTTGACGGGCACTTGGAAATCATTGCTCCTAATAAAGATAAAGGCGCAACTGCTAAATTCCAAATATTTTCTGATGAAGTTTTAAAAGAAATGCAAAAAGTTTTAAGTAAAGGGAAAAATGTTTTTGTATTTTCTTTGCGCAAAGGACTCGCCACTGAAACAATCTGCCGAGACTGCAATCAAACCATTACCTGCGAGACTTGCTCGGCGCCGGTAGTCCTTTATTTATCCAAAGACGGAAATAAAAGAATGTTCGCCTGCAACAGATGCAATAGTGAAAAAAATCCGGAGATGACTTGCCCTAGGTGCGGAAGCTGGAATTTAATGCCTTTAGGCATAGGCACTGACACAGTCACAGAAGAATTAAAACAATCATTGCCGGATGTAAAAATATTTAAACTGGATAAAGAATCAGCAAAGACAGCAAAAGAAGCGGAGAAAATAATGAAGGAATATGAAGAAACTCCGGGCGGAATACTCGTCGGCACGGAAATGGCATTTTTCTATTTGAAAGAAAAAGTTTATTTCTCGGTTATTGCTTCATTCGATTCGCTTTGGAGCGTGCCGAATTTTAAAATGAGCGAGAAGATTATTCAGTTAGTATTCTCTATTATTTCCAAAACAAAAGAGAAATTAATCATTCAAACAAAAAATGAAAATGATCCGGCAATCCTCGCCATTAAAAATGAAAATATTTCTTCTTTTGTGCGCGAGGAATTGGAAGAAAGAAAGAACCTAGGATATCCGCCATTTAAAAGATTTATCAAAGTAACTCATATGGGCGAGAAAGAAGAAGTGCCTCATATAAAAAAATCTCTTTCCGAAGTTTTTAAAGAATACAATCCCGATATTTTTAGCGGTTTCGTTTCAAAATTAAAAAATAAATACGTGACCAATATGCTTATAAAACTCGATACCGAAAATTGGTCCCTATCCGAATTCCTCCCCGCTTCAAAACTAGACAAAAACCTCCTAGCCAAGCTCCTTTTCCTCCCACCGTCATTTTCTGTCAGCGTTGACCCTGAGGATTTGTTGTAAAAAATCTTCAGCAGTAAAAATTGTTTTAAAAGCCGGTTGTTTGGTTTACAAAGTCATTAAAAATAGATTTAATACTTACTTTTTGATTTAGATACTCTTTATTATCAGAATTTGGTTCTGGTACTTTTACTAAATTTTTAATTTCTTTACTTTGTAAATAATCAATAAAAATATCTAAACTTTTTTCTTGTTTACTCCAACTGGGCAGTCTTAAGTCAAAAACAAAATTATCTTTAAATTTTAAACGTAATCCACGAATAAAGTAAAAACCTCCCTTAAAACCAACCCTATTCTTAAAATTATTTAAATTATAAGGAACATATCCAATACAATCGGAAAGATTTCTTTGAAAATTTTTCTTTCTAAAAAATTTATACTTTACATAAATAATTTCATCTTTAATAATTATTATTTTTGATCCTATTGTAGTATAAATAATAATTAATAAGAAAAAAGAAATAACCTTAAACTTACTAAAGTTATCATAGTTAGAAAAATACGTCGCTAAAATTACTACTAAAAATAAAAAATCAGGAAGTGAAAATTCTCTACTTCTAAACTTAAAATTATTTTTTTCCAAAATTGATGTCATATAGATTTTTTTTAATTAGAAACCAATACTGTAAATTCGCCTTTTTGTTTGACTGGGTTTTGGGTGAAGTAGGTCAAGAGTTCGGCTGGAGAAGCAGTTTTGAATTCTTCGTAGATTTTTGTAAGCTCGCGGGCGACGCAGACTTTTTTATCGGGGCAGAATTTCTGTAGTGATTCCAATGTTTTTAAAATACGATGTGAGGATTCATAAAAAATCATCGTGCGTTCTGCGTTCGCAATTTCTTTAAACAAAGTTTCCCTGCCTTTTTTATGTGGCAGAAAACCTAAAAATGTGAATTCGTGCGTAGGCAAACCTGATGCCGAAAGTGCGGTGATTATAGCCGAAGCGCCGGGAATAGGAATGACCTGCACACTGTCAGGAAACTTTTCTTTTATTTTAAAAATAAGCATTGCGCCCGGATCGGAAATAGTCGGCGTGCCGGCATCTGATACTAATGCCAAATCTTTCCCTTGTTCTAATAATTCAAAAATCTTGTCTAATTTATTACTTTGTCTATTCTTTTTTCCGACTAAGTCGTCGGATGGATAACTCATCGTCGGTTTCTTGATCGCATATTTATTTAAAAGTTTACCGGTAGTCCGCGTGTCCTCGCACAATATCAAATCAACTTCGCCTAAAATACGAATAGCCCGCAATGTGATGTCTTCCATATTCCCTATCGGCGTAGCAACTACGTAAAATTTTGACATTTTATTATTGCAATTTTTTATCTTTAAATGAATGTAAATGTGAAGCGATGACTATTGCGAGAGCAACTATGAGGATATTTTTTATTATGTATTGTCCTTCAAGTGTCGGCACCATAAAAGCTTGCCAAGTGACTGATGGTAAAAGAAAAAGAGGCATAATGACCATTATCATATGCAGAACAAGTAAAAAGATTGCCAAGCGTTCCATTTTAGGGATAAGGAAAATGACTCCAAGAATCATCTCAAAAATTCCAAGAGCTACAATAAAAGTGCCAAAGGAAACTCCAGGTAAAGTTCTCTCAAGTAAACCTGCAACTAAAGGATTCGCCGGACTCAAAGATAAAACTTTTAAAATACCGAACCAAAAATAAACCACGAAAATAGCAAACCTACCAAAGGGCAAAGCCCAATTGCGCATATGCCTGATGATAGCATCATCCATATTTTCAATTTTATTCTCTATGTTTTGCATTCCCCAATTATAGCAATTACTTTCTGTATTTGCGAGTACGCCATTTGTCGGCTATTTTTACGCGAGTAAGGGAGCGTTCGAGTTCGGAAGCAAAGTGTTCAAAGTCCACGACTTCTTTATTTTCTGCTTGTTTCTTCAATTCTTCCGCTTTAGCTTTTGCTTTATTTATTTCTTCTTCGGTAATGTCACCTACGAGTTCAGCAAAGTCAGCAAGGATAATCACGTTGGTTATATTATTCTCATCTTTTTTCACTTCCAAAAAACCGCCAACGACAGCCATCGGTATGTGTTCACCTTTTACGATACCAATAATCTCACCAGACCTTAATCCGGCAATTAGTGGAATGTGTTCCGGCAAAACTGTAATCTCGCCTTCAATCGTCGGTATGACGACAGCATCTACCATCTCTTCGAGAATTAGTTTTTCCGGTGTTATTATTTTTAATTTTAATTGTTTTGACATATATTGTATTTCTTTAAAAATTTTAAATATTGCTTTTTAAAATCATACGGAGGCCGACGGGCCAAAGTCTAAGTAAATTTTCAGCAGAAAATTATACGGGTTTTTAAAAGTATATATTTTAAATTTTTAAAGAGCTCCCTTCATATAAAACTCCCCTTCTGGTTTATCATCGTGCTTGCCATCTAAAATCTCACGGAATGAACGAATGGTTTCTGCAAGTGGAACATATTTACCTTCTGCGCCGGTGAATTGTTCAGCGACGAAGAATGGTTGTGAAAGAAATTTTTGGATTTTTCGCGCGCGTACGACTAATTGTTTATCTTCTTCGGACAATTCTTCCATACCCAAGATAGCGATGATGTCTTGCAAGTCTTTATATCTCTGCAAAATTCTTTGCACTTCACGAGCAACTTCATAATGCTCTTTACCTACGATATGCGGATCCAAAATTGTAGAAGAAGAGTCGAGCGGGTCAACAGCCGGATAAATACCTATTTCAGAAAGTGAACGATTCAAAACCACAGTAGAGTCAAGGTGCGAGAACGTCGTAGCTGGAGCAGGGTCGGTCAAGTCATCGGCTGGCACATAGACAGCTTGCACGGAAGTGACGGAACCTTTGTCAGTAGAAGTGATGCGTTCTTGCAAATTTCCCATTTCTGTAGCCAATGTCGGCTGATAACCCACAGCGGATGGAATACGTCCGAGCAAAGCGGATACTTCGGAGCCGGCTTGAGTGAAACGGAAAATGTTGTCGATAAAGAAAAGAACATCTTTACCTTCTTCATCGCGGAAATGTTCCGCCATTGTGAGTCCGGAAAGAGCCACACGCAAGCGCGCGCCCGGCGGTTCATTCATTTGTCCGAAGACCATCGCCACTTTGTCGAGAACTTTAGAATCTTTCATTTCGTGATACAAGTCATTACCTTCACGGGTTCTTTCCCCCACTCCGGCAAAAACAGAATATCCTCCATGGTTCGATGCGATATTGTGAATGAGCTCTTGGATAACAACAGTCTTGCCCACGCCTGCGCCTCCGAAAAGTCCGACTTTTCCTCCTTTCAAAACAGGACAAATAAGGTCGATAACTTTTATACCTGTTTCAAGAATTTCAACTTTAGTAGATTGAGAAACGAAGTCCGGGGCTTTGCGGTGAATCGGTGATGTCTTTTGAGAATTTACTCCACCACCGTCATCTATAGCTTCACCCAAGACATTGAAAATGCGTCCAAGTGTGCCTTTACCGACTGGTACAGATATCGGCGAGCCTGTATCCACGACTTCCATTCCGCGAGCGAGACCATCTGTGGAATCCATCGCGACTGCGCGCACAGTGTTACCACCAATGTGTTGCTCGACTTCCAGTACGATAACTTTGTCGCCTTTCATAACTTCAAGCGCGCTGTAAATGTCGGGAACATTTTCTGTAAATTCAACATCCACCACCGGCCCGATTATTCTTTTGATTTTTCCTTTGTTGTTATTCATAATTTTTTTTAATATTTATAATTTTTGTTTTTGATTTAGCTCACTGATGCCATACCTGCCGAGATTTCTGATATTTCCTGCGTGATTCCGGCTTGGCGGGCTTTGTTGAATACGAGGGTGAGGTCATCTATCATTTCTCCGGCTGCCTCACTGGCATTCTTCATAGCCACCATTCTGGCTGATTGCTCTGATGCTCCCGACTCGAGCATCATTTGATAAATCTGCATTCTTACCAATTTCTCCGCCAACATTTCTACTAATTTTCCTGTGTCACCTTCGATGAGATAATTACCACCCCCTGCCCCCTCCTTAGCAAGGCGGGGGTTTGATTCATCTCCTCCTGCCTGAGGAGGAGTGCCTGAAAGGCGAGGTGGTGGGAGAATATCTGTTTTTGAAATCGGTAATATTTGCCTAACTTTTGGTATTTGAGTAAGGGCTGAAATAAAATCAGTATAGACAACAAAAACTTCTTTATAAATTCCTTTTTTATATTCTGATGTTAAAAATGTAGAAATGGGAGTAATGTCGCGCAAAGAAAGTATAGCTGGCAATTCTGTAAACGAAGCCACGACATTCCTGCCTACACGACGCATTGCTCCGTCGCCTTTTTTACCGACGCTCACTATATCTATAGTTTCCAAATCTTTTATTTCGCGCATTGAAGCTATGGCTTTTTTAATTGCTTGCGCATTATAACCTCCACACAATGAACCGTTGGAAGTTATGAGCACGAACAAAGTTTTTTCCGCCCCGCCTTGCTGGCCGGGGTAAACTTTTTGACTGTCAAAAAATATGTGTTTTACTTCTTCGAGTCTGCCCGACATAGAAGTCAAAAGTTCCCAAGAGTATCCTGCATAAAGTCTGGACGCCAAAGTCTGCGCCACAGCTTTGCGCATTTTCGAAGCAGCCACAAGTTCCATCGCTTTTGTGATTTTCTTCGTGCTCTTCACACTCTTTATTCTTCTTTTAATTTCTTTTGTTGAGGACATTTAATTATTTAACATTTATTCTTTTGCAAGAACTTTCTTGTTTTCTTCCATAACTGCAGAAAAATCATTAAGCAATTTTTCAATACTTGCTTCTTTGTCTGGATTTTCAGTAAATTTAGTGCTTAAAATTAAAGCACGAATTTTACGATGATAAGTTTCAAGCTCGGTAGTGTAGTGCAATTTCTCTTCATCTGGAAAAGATGAAGTTTCTATTTCAGACTTAAGGTCTTTTAATCCATCGTCTAATTTAGAGATAGCAGTATTAATAACTACTTCAAGTTTTTCTTCTTCTAGTGACTTATCTCTGTTTTCCATTTTTAATTCTCCCATAAAATTTTTTAAATTAACTAATAAATCCTGATTTAAAATCATTAATCGCTTGTTTTAATTCCGCTTCGCCTGCGTCAGTCCACATTTTTGTCTCGCGAATATCTTTAAGGAAAGTCTTTGCATTATTTTCCACATATTCTACGAGCCCTGACTCAAATGCTTTGATTTTATCAATCGCAACATCATCCATAAAACCTTTTACCAAAGCGTAAAGCCCGATGATTTGATGTTCGACGATGACAGGAGAATATTGCGCTTGTTTTAGAATTTCAACCGCTCTTTTACCGCGTTCGAGTTGGCGTTTTGTGGCATCATCAAGGTCGGAACCGAATTGAGAAAATGCTTCGAGTTCGCGGAATTGCGCAAGGTCGAGCTTCAAAGTACCGGCGACTTTTTTCATACCTTTTATTTGAGCACTTCCTCCGACGCGAGAAACAGAAAGTCCGACGTTCACAGCAGGACGCACGCCTTTATAAAATAAATCCGTCTCCAAGAAAATTTGTCCATCGGTAATGGAAATAACATTTGTAGGAATATATGCAGACACATCGCCGGCTTGAGTTTCAATAATAGGCAAAGCAGTGATACTTCCTCCGCCGTAATCTTTATTTTTTCGGCAAGCGCGTTCGAGCAAACGAGAATGCAAATAGAAAACATCTCCCGGATACGCTTCACGGCCCGGTGGACGGCGAAGAAGAAGAGAAATTTCTCGGTAAGCCACGGCGTGTTTGGAAAGATCATCGTAAATAATCAAAACATCTTTGCCTTGATCCATAAAATATTCAGAAATAGCGACACCAGTATAAGGCGCGATATATGACATAGACGCAGGCTCGGAAGAACCGGCAGAAACAATGATGGTATATTCCATCGCTCCGCCTTCTTTCAAACGAGTTTCCAATTTACGAAGCTTGGAATCTTTTTGTCCGATTGAAACATAAACACAAATCATATTTTGACCTTTTTGGTTTAGAATAGCATCGATAGCGATAGCAGTTTTTCCTGTTTGTCTATCGCCAATGATAAGCTCACGCTGACCACGGCCGATAGGAATCAATGCATCGATGGCTTTGATACCTGTCTGCACCGGCTGGTCCACAGACTGACGACTCATCACACCGGATGCCACACGCTCCACAGGATTAGTCTTGTCAGTTTTTATTGCTCCGCGTCCATCAATAGCCTGACCTAAAGCATTCACAACTCTGCCCACCATAGCATCACCGACTGGGACTTCTAGAATTTTACCAGTATTTTTAACCTCATCACCTTCGCGGATTTTAGAAAAATCTCCCAAGATAATAGCTCCGACAGAATCTTCTTCGAGGTTCAATGCCACACCCATCACACCATCTGCAAAAGAAAGCATTTCGGAAGCTTTTACATCGGAAAGTCCGGAAACTTTCGCGATGCCATCGAAAACTTCCATCACATAGCCGACTTTTTCAGATTTTATTTCAGCTTTGAATCCCTCTATTTCTTTTCTTAAATTTTCTATGATTTGGTTTGCCATATATTTTAATTATTGATTAAATGCTTTCGCAATTGATTTAATTTATTCCTGTAAGTCATATCCATCACGTCTTCACCGACCTCTATTTTTACTCCGCCCAGAAGATTTTTATCTTCAAAATATTCACTCTCTATATGCTTTGCCTTATATTTTTCTTTTATTTTTTCTTCCAGATTTTTCTTTTTATCTTCTGGTAAATGTTTGGCATACATTACTTTCATTCTGACCATTCCCTTTTTCTTGTCTATCGTCTTGCCTAACTCTTTCAAAATTTCTTCCGATCGCGATAAGAGTTTTTTATTTTTTAAAAAAATAGCGAAATTCCTACCGAATGCTTCGAGCTCTTTCGGGCTCTTTTTTTCAGTAATATTTTCCAGAGTTTCCGCCAAATTTTTAATTGAAATCTTTGCCATAATTATTTATTCTTTTCACCCATTACTTTTTCTGTAGCTTGTAAAACAAGCCCGGCAACTTCATTTTTAACTTCATTTAACATTTTTATTTTTTCAGATTCGAGAGCTTTTTTACCATTTTCTATGGTAACTACCATTTCTTTTTGAGTTTGTTCCATCATTTCTGTTTTTCTCTTTTCGTTTTCTTTTTTATTTTTCTCAAAAATTTCATTAGCTTCTATGCGAGCCTTGCTCAAAGTTTTTTCATATTCTTCTTTTGCACTTTTAAGCAAAAGCGCATTTTCTTTTGCATCTTGAATCCCCTTTACCATTATTTCTTGCCTATCTTTTATCATCTTGCTGATCGGCTTGAATGCGTATCTTTTCAACACAAAAAGAATGATCAAAAAGTTGACCAAATTTGCCAAGGCAACATGCCAATCAAAACCAATTTTTCCTAGAATTTCTGACATAAATTATTACATCAAGAAAAATGCCACCAATGCGTAAATAGCGATTGATTCTGTCAAAGCCACACCCACGATCATCTTTCCGAAAATACTGCCGGATGCTTCAGGATTCCTACCCATAGCTTCCATGGCCTTTCCGATAAGGATACCCATACCGATACCAGGGCCTATCATTGATAATATAATCAAACCTTTACCTATCATTTTTGCTGCTTCTGCGTCCATAAATTTTTTTATTTTGTCCCGCTTATGGCGGGATAAATTACTCTTTTAATATTTCGACTTATTTATAATTAATACATACATTCTACTTAAATTTTTGCTTTTTGCAAATGATCTTTTTAATGTCCGTGCCCGTCCGCTGATTTCACCGATAAGCTATAATAAACCGCAATCAATGAACCGAAAACCAATGCCTGCACTACACCCACCAAAAGCCCCATCGTACTCCAAACAGCTGGCAGGACATAAGCCAGAGCTCCCATAATAATAATAGCAAGAACTTCGTGCGCATACATATTTCCAAAAAGACGGAATGAAAGAGAAATTATTCTGGTAAATTCACCGACAAATTCAAGAAGCCCGACGAATAAATCAATAATACTCATCACACCGGCGCCAACGCCTTTCCTAAAACCAAAATACACTTCTTTAAATTTAAAAAATTTGCCAAAGTGTCCCAGAATACCGAAATCCATTATCGAAACAACTTGCAAGAAAATAACTGAACCGATAGCGAGCCCTACGGTGGTATTAAAATCCGTAGTAGGTACACGAAAAATTTCTATGCCTTTAAATGTAAAGCTTGTCAGTCCCGGGATAATCCCGATAAGATTTGAAACTCCAACATAAACAAAAAGAGAACCGACAATAGGAATGACAAATTCCGCTCTGTCCTTGCCTACAATTGAAATTAAAAAATCAGCAATAGCTTCGTAAATTATTTCAATCACAGTCTGGAAACCACCCGGTACGAGCTGGAGTTTCTTTACACAAAAATAAGCTGCCACTATAAACAAAATTAAAATAAAGAATATAAAAAACGTAGAGCTGGCTATCGGATAGCCAAAAATATTAAATAAAAATTCTGGTTCAATCCCCGGTATTCCATGTTTTATCTGTAGAAAATTCATATTATTTTTTCTGGGTAATTTTTAAATATTTTCTAATAAACAAAATCCATGATAACACAAAAGCTATACCCATGCATATCAATGTATATTTATGACCGGATAAGTAGTAAGCATCTAGCCTTGTTCCAATAAAAGAAGCAATAACAACCGGAACTGCAAAGATCATAGCTATATTGCCGGCTAGACTTAAAATACTACTATTATATTCTTCCTTTTCTTTTTCCATAAAGACGCCCAAAGTATACAGGAATTAAAAAATCAAATCAACACCTAAATAAGCTTGTAAATTAAAGCTTTTCCATATGTCCGACATATGGTGAATTACTTAGTGAAAAACCAAAAATAAACTTGTATGGCCAAGACTATAACAACAAAAATAATTGTAACAACTTCTTTTCTCATAAAAGTGAGCGTGGATGGAATCGGACCATCGACCTCTGTCTTATCAGGACAGCGTTCT
>JAZJXT010000003.1:0-104063 GCA_040390725.1 Patescibacteria group bacterium | reverse complement strand
GGAGGCGTCGCATAGTGGTTTAGTGCACCTGTCTTGAAAACAGGAGTACCGCAAGGTACCGTGAGTTCGAATCTCACCGCCTCCGCAAGTTTGCTAAACGATTAAGTTCTCCGCCCAAGGCGGACCAGCCTCGGGCTAGGAATCTCACCGCCTCCGCAAATTATTAAATTACTTTATCAGTAAAAACTACTAAACGTTTAGAGTGGCTTTTAGTGACTAGGTTCCAGTCACCTGCGCAAGTAATCATATTAAGGTGTGCCAAGTTATCATTTGAAATAAATACACCAGGCACATTTTCATTTGGATTGAAAAATCGAAGTTCTCGCACTATAAAAATAGTAGTCATTCCTTTTCCATTTTCAAAATATATCTTGTCTCCTTTTTTTAGTTTATATAAATTATCAAATACAGCAGGTCTGCCATTTTTCCATCCAGAATGTCCGTCCATAACAGCACTACCAATATCCCCAGGGTACACACCAAGAGAAAACCAAGCGATACCATCAGGACCTTTTGGTGTTCCCATTGACCCGTCAGACATGATACCAGTATTTTCAATAACGGCATTTATATTTAATCTTGGAATTTTTAAATGAGCTTGTGTAACAATACTTTTATGTTCATAAAAAGAATTTGTATTTAAAGCCAAAAGAGCCGTATAATTTTCTGCAAATGCAAAAGAATAAATAGACCCGAAAAATAAAAAGGTAGCAGCTATTATGATAATTTTATTTTTTAACATTTAATTATTTCACCGGCGCTGTTTCACCCACTGCTTCATCTTCCATATCAGCATCTGCATCAGCTTTAGTTTTGTGTACACGACCATCGACATGGTTTGGCGGAGCGTAAACAGTATAAATTTTCAAATCTTCCGTACCTGTATTTCTGAAATTATGCTCAGTTCCTGGAACAACTACGACAACATCCCCAGGAATAATTGGAAACTTCTTACCATCAAGTTCGCCTTCACCTGTACCAGAAAGAAAAAATAAAGTTTGCTCGGTATACTTATGAGTTTCCGCCCCGACTTCGCCTCCCGGAGGGATACTCATCACTACTAACTGGCTATTCGTACCTGTAAATAAAACGCGACGGAAGTTTGCATTCTCTTCTGTGTCTTTGATTATGTTTGTGTGATAGCTCATATGTTTTTGAATCTGACTATTATTTTGCGTAGTAAATTTCACACTAAGATTATAACCAAACAAATTAGTAGTCACAGCTATTATGATAATAAGGGAAAATAAAATTTCTAAAATACCAAGAATTAGCAGCAGCCATTTAAGAGAAATTATTGATAAAATTTTTTCCATAAATAATTATTCTCCTCTTGGTGGGTATCCAGTATTTGGAAGTTTTGGAATGATAACTGGAGCGACGACTGTTGGAGCTGACACGCCGACAGTGACAGTAGCACTCGCTATATCAGTCGCGGAAATACTATTTGCCCATCCTGTGGCAGTAACAGTGTTTGTGTGGGTTTTTGAAAGAACTGTAGCACAACTATATTTCCATATTTCATTTACTTCGAGGGTAGAGTTATTATTTACATCCCCGGAAATTAAATTCATCGGACTACAAGAGTCATCAACCATAGTTATATTATTTACTGGAACTGTTCCAATATTTCGAAGAGTATAAAAGTATGTCACAAGACCAGGACCATTGGGTAAAGCCATAGGACTGGGAACTTTTACAACATCAATAAATGGAGGCACAGAAGATGCTGGAAAAGGTGGATGTCCTCCATTACCCCCGCCACCTGATGGTGGCACTACCACAATTGGCACAATATCGTCATTGTTTACAGTACAAATTGCACTATCACCAGCGACAAGAGTTAAAGAATTACTAACGATTGGAGCATTACCATTTACTACGCAAGAATAAGTGCCTGCAGTATAGCCGGCAGGTCCTCCGCTTTCAGCAAGTGTATAAGTATCTGCTTTAAAAGTTGCAGCAGGAAATGTGACATCACTACTCACAGTAGTGGCACCAGATAAATTAGTCGGTGAGCCACTAGCACCTGTAGCAGTCAAAGTCCACGCAGTGTTAACTGCTGTTCCTCCATTATTATTAGTCACTGTCTTTAAAAGTTGTAAAGACGGAGCACAATTTGATTTAGTAATGTGAGTGGCATTTAATGTAACTGCGCCAATTCCATTATTATCAGCATCAGCTAAAAGTCTTCCATTAATAGTAGAACCGGTATTGTCAGTGATAGAAGCTACAGCCATAATAGTTCCTACAAAAGTAGTAGTTGTATCGAGAGTCGCTGAACTACCTATTGCCCAAAAAACATTACAAGCTTGCGCGCCGTTAATGAGAACTACTTTACTGGAAGTAGAAGTGACAAGAGTAGATCCTGTTTTAAATATAAAAACAGAGTTCGAATTATTTTGTCCATCAAGTGTCAATGTTCCCCCTCCTGTAATAGTAAATGTTCCTGACGCGGCGTGATATACACCAGCTGTCAAAACTTGCGCAGCGAGGTCTGTACCTATATCCGGAAGTGCAACTCTGGTAGATGCATCAGTATAAGCAGCGGTTAAAGAATTTTTAGCTAATGTTAACAACCCAGGATTATTAACTGAACCAAGTGGTCCTGCTCCATCAACTGCATAAATTGTACCGGTCACTTCTGCTTGTGGTATGGCTATAGCCGCACCTGTCGTCGGACTAAGTCCAACATCTCCGACAACAACAGAAGGATTGGAATCATTGACGGCTGAACCGGCCAAGACTGCAAAATTATCTGCCGTGCCAAGATTCACTGCCCCGGGAGCAAGCGCCATAACTGCTCCCGCTGTGCTAAGTATGATAGCTCCGACAGCCAATACTCCCATCCCTATTATTAAATTTTTTTTATTAAGAAAGTTTTTCATAAATATATTTTTTACTTTATTTTTATTTTTTAAGAATTATCTAATTTTTGCCTCTTCAATCATTTTTAATTTTGTATTGTAACCAGCGATACCATCAGGAGTCAGGTCGTGATTCCTTTGCCAAGCCTTTAATGCAGTAATAGTTTTTATACCTAAATTACCATCTATAACCAAACCAAGGGCAAACCTGGCATTCAAAAATCTCTGAAGTTCTTTAGCTGCTTCGCCCTTGCTTCCGTGTTTTAAATTAACTGTGCCAAAATTATAAACACGATGTTGAACAGATAAAGGATTTGCGTACTCCGTATTGTTTACACAAATTGCACCAGTTGAAGTATTGTATTGATTCCCTCCAGAACAACCTGTAGACATAGTCGTCTCAGTAACTCCAGGGGCTACATATAATGTGACAGGGGTAGGACTTTGCGCTACTGTTGATGTTACCGAAGCTGAACCTTCCTCGTTAAAAGCGGAAGGAATGTTTACATAATTAGCATCTAGTGTGACTGCTGTTTGAGCCAAAGCTCTGCCGTTTAATTTCGCGTCTGTGTTTAAAACAATTGCTGTTTGGTCTAAAATATTTCCATTAAATACTGCCGTCGTGCCGATAGTTGTCTGCCCCGCAACAACCCAGAAAATATTATTTGATAATGCTCCACCGGCAAGATTTATTTTTACAGCTGAACTGACATTTAAATTTTGCGCAATTTGAAAAATCCAAACATCATTAGCACTTCCAGAAAGAGTTACATCTGACGGAATTGTCACGCCTGTGCTCCACTTATAAAGTCCTGGAGCGAGAGTTAGTCCACCGATATTTCCTGCACCGAGTTCTGTCGCAGTTGGATTTGTTCTGCCCGCGCCATCAGTATAAGCAGTTTCCATATTACTAACTGCTGTAGTTAAATTTACAGGAGTTGGATTTGCATAACTCGGAGCGTAAACTTTTCCTACAACTAATGATGATGTTGAATAAGCACTTCCTGCATTCAGACTTAAACCAAATCCTGTAATATAAGTCGCCTCCGCTGGACTGACTCCTATGTCACCAACTACTAAAGTAGACCCTGTAGTCGAGATTCCCGATTTTGATAAAATACTAAAATTACCGGCAGTGCCGAGATTAATAGATGCCGGACCCGCTGCCAAAACAGCATTTGCCCCCGTAATACCAAATACAAATGCGACCGCTAAAACAAACATTGAAACTTTATTAAATTTTTTCATAGAAATTACTAAAATTAACTAATATATTAAGAGTTCATAGTCGACCTATGCTCTACATATATAGCCGTTGCAGTTATGAAAAAATTACAGTTTTATTCTTTATTTTTTATTCTTTTTTAAATCGTTGATTTCTTTTTCTAGTTTTTGTATATGATTTTCGAGTTTTTCCGCTCGTTTTGCATTTTTAACAGCGAGCTCTTTTACGTGTACAGCTAACGTCTCTGCTACAGCCATCATCACAGTGACATCTTCTATTGCTAAAAATATAGTAGGAGGAAATAATTTTGTATTACTTGTCGAATGAATTTGTCGAGCATTTAAAATCATTTCCTTTCGTCCAATAAAAGGAAATTCGTGAGAAACTTCAAAGCCTTTGAAAAAAGTATTTTTAGGTAAGATCTCTTCGAGAAGTTTTCGCAACGCGGGAATATTCCATTGACCATTGCCGAGTTCATATACGACTTTGCCCTCAGTATCTTTTTTTTCAACTTGAAACATCTGATAAAAAGATTCATTCGCCGCCATCACTCGCAAATCTTTACTGAGTATCAAAACTGGCTCCCTCACTATGTCCACTACGGTTTTAATATACTGCCAACATTCTTTATCTAAACACTCAAAATAATCCGACTCGACAGCCTTTAAATCTTGCTCGTTTTCCTTCTTATTCTCCATTTTATTTTTATTATTTCTTTTCATACAACCAAGCCGAAACAGCTCGCGAATTATTACATAAAAAATTTATTATAGATAGTGGGCAATTTTTTTATAGACAATATGCTATGCTAAGTTATGTCCTTAGAAAACGCCGGCCTGTACGGCGTTTTCCTTTGCCTAATTTGCAAAAATTTGACAAGAATTTATCACTTGTTATACTTAGGGTACAAGTTGGGGTAACCCATTCAAGGACCGCTTTATGCGGTCTTTGGTATTTTTAGGGCTTTAATATTAAATCACAATATAGTTTTTTGATTTTTAAAAGCTCGGCTTCTGCTATCTCACACATTTTTTCTTTTATAAGAATAAAGTTATTTGCACTCATATTTTTAAGTATAACATGCATCTAAAAAAGATTGACTTTAATTACTGACTTGCTATACTAAATTATGTCCTTAGAAAAAGTCGCGCTTCGCGGCTTTTTCCTTTTTTATAGCCTAATTAACCTCCTTTTTAATCTGAAACTTAAGGTTGTCTATTTCTATAAACCTTACTGGTGAACCACTAGCTTGAGTAAGTTTTCTTAACTTTGTAGATAATCGAGAAGTCGAATATCTCGGACCTTTTGGAACTAATTTTGCACTTGAAACAATAGTTACTTTTGCACCTTTTGCAATAACTTTTTCAATCAAAAATTCAAAGTCCCCGTCGCCAGAGAACAGAAACAATTCGGTGTCAGTGTCCGCACAATCAAGTACATCAGCGGTAAGTTCAACATCACAATTACATTTCCATGAATATCCTGTTTCTATTCTCTGCGTGACTTCAGTATTACATTTTGGACAATTAGCACTAACAATTTTATCTTCATTCTTGTACGTAGAAAAGTATTTTGGTCTCACAGCTGCGCCAAGCTCTGTAATTTTTGAAAATATTTCTCCCCGAGCTTCATCCCCATGTTGTATACCTGGATAAAAAAATACTTTTTCACAATTCCATTTGTCTTTAAGATACGCAAAAAGTCTTTCGTGATCAGTAGCAAATCGCAACACTTTCAGTGTTGTCGTTTCAGTATTTTGTACATCAACAAATGCGTATTTTTTCATAATCTATTTATCATATCACATAGATTAAATTTCCTTGCTATCTATTAAATACATATAGTGCTATGGTGTATATAGATGATGACGTTAAAACAGAAGACAGAAAGGCTGGCAATAATGACATTGGCTCACAACGACCATGAGAAGGGACTTAATCTATACGCATTCTATAAAACTCATAATCACGAGGCAGGCGAAGACTTGGTGCAAGACACATTTCTAAAAACTTGGAAATATTTATTAAAAGGCGGGAAAATTGATTTAATGAAATCTTTTCTTTATCACGTCCTGAATAATCTAATCGTAGATGAATACAGGAAACACAAAGCTAGCTCTCTAGACTTATTGATAGAAAAAGGCTTCGAGCCTAAAGTCAGTAATATTCCCACGCTTGATGTCCTTGCCGATAAATTAGACGCAAAAAAAATTATTCTTTTAATTAAACACCTGCCGATAAAATATCAAAAAATAATGTTGATGAAATACGTAAAAGACTTATCTTTAAAAGAAATGTCAGGCATCACCGGAGAAACGAAAAATTCCATAGCCGTCCAACTCCATCGCGGACTGGAAAAACTCAAACTTTTATATATTCCTGCATAGAAAAAAATAACTAGTGACCCGAGTGGTCCGCAAATTTGTTAAATTAAAAAATAGTTTCCAACCCACAACAAAAATGCTATGATTAAATCATTATTAATTTAATATAATTATTTTTATATGTTACCAATAAATTATTTAGCAGTTATTGTTTCCGCAGTTGTGGCTTTTATTATAGGATTTTTAATGCACGGTCCGGTTTTTGGAAAACTCTGGATGCGTTTAGCAAATGTGCACCCTACAGGCAATGAAAAATTTTCTGATATGTACGGACAAATGGTTTGGAATTTAATCGCAAACCTTGTGACGGCTTATGTTTTAGCAGTTATTTATTTACTCACTTCTACTTCCCCGTTTATGGGTATGTCAGCTATTTCAAACGGATTAATTTGCGCATTTTTAGTTTGGATTGGTTTTATAGTCACAGGCAGCTCTATGGAAGTTATCTGGATGAAAAGATCTTTCAAGCTTTGGATTTTTGAATCTTTCAGTAGTCTGCTTACACTTCTCGCAATGGGAGCAATCATCGCAATTTGGTAAAAAATAACAAACAAGAATAGTTCTTGCTTAAGATCGATGAATACAACCAGCCCAACAACAAGGTCGGCGCATTCCGCCCTTTAGTTTTGAAAGTGCCTTCTCAATACGGATTATTCTCGTCTCTTCTTTTTTACCGGATGTGACCCAGAATATCCACTCATTGCGCGCGAGTGGCGTAATATCATCCCATGCTATTTGCGCTGCCGGAGTAGAGGCAAGGGCTTTTCGTAAGTCATCTGGCATTTTATGCATCCTATTATTATATAACATTTGCTCCTCGAAACAATTCCTGATAAAATAAATAAATTATGATAAAACAATTTTTAAATGAGCACAGAGACGTCGCAATACTTATTAGCAGATTTATTATTGGGGGAATTTTTATATATGCTGGTTGGATGAAAGTTTCCGATATGGCGCAAACTATCGGATTCTTTAGTACTTTGCACATACCAACATTTTTAACTTACATAGTTTCTTATGGAGAAGTTTTGTGCGGGGCTTTATTGGTTTTGGGATTATTTTCTGAAATTGCAAAAATTTTCTTAGCAGTAGTTATGATATTCGCAATTTATTTCACATACAAAATGGGCTTTCAAGTATACTCCACTCCCCTCGCTATGCTCGGCGCGATCTTAGCCCTCCTGGGCTCCGGTGCGGGAAAATATTCGATAAAATTCTAAAAAATAAATAGTTCAGATATTATTGGTTTTAAAAAATAAGTAAAAAAAATGGCATCCTGTATAAGGTGCCATTTCACAACAAATTTTAAAGCGACTTAAGTTTGATCCCAACGTTTAATGTGTTCCATGCCTAGTGAAGTCATTTTTTCAACCTCAATAATTAACTGCTCTACTGTTATAAAAGTAGAGTGCCCTATGGAAATTTGTGCAGTCTTATCTACAATTTACTGAAGATGTTGCAAAAGTCTTTCTTGCTTTTCTTTCAATGTTCCTCCTGTTTCAGGCTCCTTCATTTTTTGCGTTTCTTTCCATCGATTTTTACAATCAATAAAATAAGTTGTGTCGACTTCCAACTTTCGCTTTTCATTTTTTAGAAAACAAGTGTCTCCATTTTGAAAAGAAATAAGAAATGTATGCCTCACATTTGGTCCATCTTCCGGAACGATTGAAAAGACATGAAGTAATTTTTTTCCATCACTACTCCCCACATGACGCAAAACTTTAATTTCTGTGTATTGGACAATATCCTTTTTAGTCACCGAAGAAACTTTTACTTTGTCCCAAAGAGACATAAAACCATAAATAATGATAAAAGCACTGCAGTAAGAAATAGCGACAATAATACACATAAAAACTATTGGCATTTCGCTACCTATTTTTACTTCTTTTGCTTGATAATAAATTCCAACAAACACTGAAATCAACATAACAAACCCTAATACTATAAAGGGTATCGAATTATTCTTTCTCATAACTTATGATTGTAAAAGTTTACTTCCTTTAACTCTGACCCTAGTTGGCAGATAATCAAATTCAGCATTTTAGGACCTTATTTTTAAACAAAGTGCCAAAATGCCGAACTCGACTAAAGAAGAAAACGAACTAGATTCTGCACAAAGACTACCACACAATGCTAGAATTTTACAAGTAAAAATAGACTTATCGCTACCTGTATACTATAATCCTAACGAGTTTGTACCATTAAAATCATATAAAAATGGATAAGAAAAAGAACCAATACCTTGCCTTAAGTATGTTAAAAATGCTTTCCCCTGAAAGCAAAACCCCTCCAGAGCTTTTTGAAAATCCAAAAATAGTGGAAGGCATAGAATACTATAAATGCCATTATTGCGGAGATCTTTTTAAGATGGAAAATATTACAAGAGATCATGTAATTCCAACTTCAAAAGGCGGAGCCAATGTTTTGAGTAATTTAGTGCTAGCTTGCAGGTTTTGCAATTTTGCAAAAAGTTACATGGATTACGATGAGTTTGTAAAACTTACTCAGAAAAGACAAAACCATAAGCACTGATTAATTAACTTTAGTCAGTGCTTTTTATTTTAAACATTTGCCAAAAAGTTTAAATGTAGTAATATCTATTTGAACGTCTTTTCCCCGTTCTTCTTAAAGTTATGAAAACAATTAGTATTATAATGCTTATGGTTACAGCTGTAGGTATAGTTTTTCTTGCTCAACACTTAGATGTTAATATTGGAACATTCTTTGTATTGTTTGTTATGATGTGTGGCTTAATCGGAGCCTCTATCGCTACAGGAGGAACTTTTAGCGTAGGTCGCCCGGCAAGTGTGAAAAAATTTAGCAATGGCACTAGTTGGATTGTTGTTTACTCCTATGCTTTTAGTGGAAGTAATTATGCAGTAATGCGTAAAGCCTCCATAAGAAACGTAAAATTTTGTTTTTTTATTACAAACAAACTTCTAGAAAATGATTGCAAGTATGAAATACAAAATGAGGAGTTCGTGAAAGTTAAGCCTATCCCTGATCTATTTTAATATACCTTATGCCTATTTTTAAAAGTCCTGGTTATCCCGGACTTTTTATTTTTATACCTCCAACAACATCAAATAATATTATTGTAATACTTTTAATTGTCTGCTATTCTTTACAATAGACTAGTGACCTAAAGATCTAGTTCTTAAAAATGAAAAAAATATTTCTGTTATTGCCGATCATTTTAATAATAAATGGATGTGGTATTTTCATAGAGTCTGTCCCTAAAAATACAAATAAACTGACAGACTTTTGCGGACAAAGTGCAGTTAGTGCGGACCCTGCTGCTCCATCTTTGGTATTTTTAGATGACTGTCAAATTAAAAGAGTTTTTGTGACACAAGATGAATATGACGTCTATAAAAACGGCAGAGCCATTGAGTGTTGCGAATAACATAAATAAAAGCCCTCATTAATGAAGGCTTTTTTGTTTTTAAGTGGCAACCATACTCTTTCAAGCCTACAACCTCTCTAAGTAGCAAAGGGTAAAAAAAATAGCATCTTTTAAAAGATGCTATAAATCAAATATCTTACTTAAAAACTATTTTTTGTTTTGATTTATCCCAAGACTTTACATACTCTTCTCCAGGGTGTTCACCACTTTCAATTTTTTTGATCACCTCACTTACTTTTTTATAAAATGGTTTTCCACCATGTTCATGAAAAACAATTCGTGCGTCCTGATTTTTAATTACTCGAAGAGCACTCAAAAATTTTTTAGATTTTTTAACAAATGCAGGACTTCCCTCCTCTGGTGTTTCTTTCCATTTATTTTCAGAACTAAGATAGTATAGTCTATCTGATCTCAGTATTTGCATTTCTTCCTCTAAAATAATATCCTGCCCGCTTTCTTCAAGAGTTGCAAAATAAAGATTCTCTGCGTCTTTGCCATAAAGAGCACGATGAACTGAAATCCCCGCCCCTTCTACTAACAAAGACTTACCTACCGGTTCTCCGGTAAATGTCAAAATAAAAGCTTTACCAAGGAAAAAAATACCAAATAAAAACAATAAGAAACCGAGAATATAGTATCCATCTAACGTAGAAACTTCTAATTTTGAAAAGCTTACAAACATGGATATAAATAAAAATACTGAAACTAAGAAAAGTGAATTTGAGTTCTTTTTCATGACTTAAATTTTAAAAGTTTACCTCCTAAGACTCTCCACCATACGTGGAAATAATCAAATTCAGCATCTTAGGACCGTTTATAGTAAAAAAGTGCCAAAATGCCAAATTCGATTCAGGAAGAAAACGAACTCATATCTGTTCAAAGACTAGCACATAATACTAGAATTTTACAAGAGGGTAATAAAAAACCCGACAATTGCCGGGTCTTTAAACCTAAATTACTACACACATTTACCTACATAAAACTACCTTAAGAGATTCAAGCTCAGAAGAATAATGAACAAACTTTTCAGAATTTATGTATTTCAAAATAGCCTCAGGGTAATCAAAAATCAAATCTATGCCAAATGATTTATTTCCAAGATTTAATTCACGTGTAAGTCTAAAAAAATTAAGTGACTTTTTTAAAAAATCTTCACATTTTTCGATAAAACCTGGAGATGTTTTTGCAACAGGAAGAAGATCGTTAAATAAAGGATACCAACTTTGAGCAACAGCTTGCGATGTTTGAAGTTTTAGCTGTATGGTCATACTTTGATTAATCAGTTCATTGTTAAATTTAACTGTTTGCTTGTTTACATATCCATTAACAAATCGATCGATCACATTAGTTTTTAATCGCCATTCTTCCAAACTTTCTTTTCCTACTTCTTCAAGATGTTTTTTAAAAGCACCCTTTTTAATATATTTTTCTTGTATTTTTTCAACCTCCTGGGCAACGCTATTAAGCCTACTCATATTTTTTAAAGATTCCTGAGAGTAAAATTTTTCTCTATTACTTTCAAGAAAATTAATAAAACTTCGGGTTTCAACTCGATATAATTCGAGCTCTTTGAAAAACTTATCTTCATTCTTTTCTTTAAGTTTTTTTGTATCCATTTTTCTCTTGTAACCTATGAGTGAATAAATACAAAAACTTAAAGTCAGGATGCCCAATACAAACAAGGAAGTAACAAGTATTCCAAAAAATAATATGAAAATACCAACTACTATCATTAACACAATAAAGTATTTTTCCGCATACTTTAGTAATAAATCAGCGAAAGTCTTCATTTTACAGCCCCTCCTAAGGACTTTTTTATTCATATTTCAAATAACGGTAACTCCGTCTGTTTTTAGACTACCACATAATGCTAAAATTTTACAAGAGGTAATAAAAAAGCCATGGGGTTACCAAGGCTTTTATTTAAAAAACATTTTATTTTAGTCAACTTTGTAGATTTTTCCATACATGCAATCCATCAACCAGGCTTGCCCTTCTTTTAACATCCATGCCTTTTGATTTAAGTTAAAATTCATGTAAGTTTTTTTACTATACATCTTTTCAAAAAAGAAAAGTGGCAAATCCCTACAATAAAGTACATGGGTAAGTACAATAATATTCTCAGCATCCGAAGTCTTCCCAAGCTCCTTTACCTTTAAATAAATTTCCTCCAGTTTTTGTTCACTTTCTTCACTCATACACAATGCTTCTAATGGTTGGTAATTCCCAAAATTCATTTGAGACAATGCTTCGGCATTTTGTTGAGCTAATGGTTCTGTGGCAAATAAAATCAAAAATGAAGATTTTTCACCAATTCTACTTTCAATTTTCTTCATCATAGACTTTAATTTCAATTTATCTCTTGTAGACAAACTTTCTTTATCACCACCAATAATTCGGGCAAAAATTACTCTTCTCATAAGTTAAAAATTTAAGGTAAAAAACTAAAAAAAATACAATTAATACTACTCGGTATTTTTTATGTCCGCCTTTCATGTCTCGGACTTAGCGATAATATTTAGTCCAGATACTTGAACGGAAGCTGTCCCCGTAGAAAATGTTTTACTTGAAATTCTAATTCAAAGACAAAAACATCAACATTGTTTCCATCCACCTTAAACATAACGGTAGAATAAGTGGGTAAAGATTTTTTAACAGTTTGTTTGTCTCTTTGAAAATACTCGATGCTTACTTCATTTTCGAGTATACGAATCTCTACGAACCTGCTTTCTTCTTCATCTTTGGTTTTTATTGTTAATAAAAAGTTAAAGCTTGGCCTTAAAAAAGACACTGAAAAAATAAAACTTGTACCGACTTTTCGCTTTACTAATTTAATAAATACTTCTACATCGGAAAAATATTTATCAAAAAGAGGATGTAATTTCGACTGGGTCTGAATTAAACTTTGAAGTACTTTCATGGTATGTAATTTTTAAAGGTTAAACATCTTTGAACTGTTCGTCCGAACAAATCCGTTTATTAGACTACCACTGCTTGGGAATAAAATCAAGAACAACATTCAAGCAGGCAAAAAAATTTATTTTTATTAAAATATGATATGATAATCCCATATAAAATTATGAAAAAAATAGAACCAAAAAAGAAAGGTGGTTTTACTTTAAAGTCCGGATTGGCTCAGATGCTAAAAGGTGGGGTTATTATGGACGTCGTAAATGCCGAACAGGCTAAAATCGCCGAGAATGCAGGAGCTGTGGCTGTGATGGCGCTCGAACGAGTGCCATCAGACATACGCGCTATGGGCGGAGTTGCCAGAATGTCAGACCCTAAAATGATTAAAGGAATTCAAAAAGCAGTTACTATTCCAGTGATGGCAAAATGCAGAATCGGGCATTTTGTAGAGGCACAAGTCCTAGAATCTCTTGGTATAGACTATATTGATGAAAGTGAAGTTTTGACTCCGGCTGATGAAAAATTCCACATCAATAAAAATAATTTCAAAGTGCCTTTTGTTTGTGGTTCCAGGAATTTAGGCGAAGCATTGCGCAGGATAAATGAAGGCGCTGCGATGATGCGCACCAAAGGTGAAGCCGGCACGGGAAATATCGTAGAAGCAGTCAAACACATCCGCGCATTAAATGAAGGTATTGCAGAACTCCAAACTTTATTAAAAAATAAAAATACAAAAAAATTAAATGAACTCGCGAAAGAATATAGAGTGCCGGTAGAATTAGTTTTACAAACTGCAAAGCTTGAGCGCTTGCCATTGGTAAATTTCGCGGCAGGAGGCATAGCCACTCCAGCTGATGCGGCGCTATGCATGCAAATGGGAGTAGACGGAGTTTTCGTCGGCTCGGGAATTTTTAAAAGTTCCAATCCAAAGAAAATGGCAAAGGCAATTGTAGACGCAGTCGCGCATTATAATGATGCAAAAATAATAGCTGATGTGAGTGAAGGTCTGGGTGATGCTATGAAAGGCTTGGAAATAGCTACCCTCGCTACCAGGATGGAGGAACGAGGCAACTAATTCATTATTAAATTATGGTGAAAAAATCATTAAACATAGGCATTTTAGCTTTTCATGGAGATGTTATCGAGCATGAACAAGCTCTCAAAAAAGCCGGAGAAAATTTAAAAATAAATTTAAATGTTATTTGGACGCGAACAAAAAAAGATTTAGAAAATTTAGATGGGCTAGTAATCCCCGGCGGGGAAAGCACCACTATGCAAAAACTCTGCGACGAGGCAAAGATTTTTAACGAAATAAAAAAGATAAAAAATATCTTCGGCACTTGCGCCGGAGCGATACTCCTAGCCAAAAAAGTCCTACATAAAACCAAAAACCAAAAAACTTTTGAACTGATGAATATCAAAATAGACAGAAATGCCTACGGCACACAAAGCGAATCTTTCGAAGAAGAAATAGAAACAAAACTCGGTAACATAAATGCAGTATTTATACGCGCACCAAAAATAAAATCAATAGGTAAGAACGTCGCAATTCTCGCAGAAAAGAATAAAGAAATTCTAGCCTGTGAAGAAAAAATCGGGAATAAATATTATTTAGCAACTTGCTTCCACCCTGAATTCACTTCCCCTATTTTCCACGAACATTTTTTAAAACATTGTTTATAGATTATTCGCACTAAAAATCTCTCCGGAAAAATTTTTAGACTTTTCTACTGAAAAATCTTTTTTAATTAAAATATATTCAAATTCATAATCAAAAAGATTTTCTGCTGATACAAAAAATAAACACGTCGCCAGAGCATCAGCTAAAAGTGCAGTTTTAGCAACGACCCATACACCTATAATTTCATCAGGAGAAGTGAGGGTTTTAGGGTTAAAAATATGGGTAAAATTGCCCCATTTACGACGATTCCCCGCGGAACCGCAGATACTTTTATTTTGTAAATTATAAACACCAATAACTTGTTTTATGTTTTCCGGATTTTCAAGCCCAACACGAATAGGCATTTTACCTTTATGTAGTATATCTCCTCCCGCATCAATACAATACTCAAAAATATTATCTTCTTCCAAAACTTTCGCCACCAAATCAACAAGATAGCCTTTGCCCCCTGCGCCAAAATCCAGAAGTACGGGTTTGTTTATTTTTAAATTTGGAAATTTATATTCCATCACTTCTTCCCATGCCAACGGTATTTCTAAATCTTTTCTTTGTTTCAAAGAATACTTTGCATCATATCCGGCGTCAGACAAAAGGTCGCCTACTAAAGGAGTAAATAACCCATTAGTTTTTAAATATAAATCATAATAAAGTGAAAACATTTCTTCCGCATCGTCAGGCAATAAAAAATCTCCTATATCTTTGGACATTTTTGTCACTAACGAGTCATCACGAAATCTAGAATAATTTTTATCAAAAATTTCTATTCTATTTTTTATTTTAGAAAGAATATTTTCTTCCTTACTTTTAGTGAGGTCTTTGTATATATCTATAACCCAAGCTGTGCCTATGCCTTCGAAATTAAACTGTATCATTTAGTTACGCTTGAGCTTGAGTTTTTATCTGCTCAATAGCGTCATTGAATCCTTGTGGAGTGAGTGAAGAGCCGGAAACTTTAGTTAAATTTAAGTCCGATATATTCCTACCAACGACGTACTGTTTATAATTAGCAATAAACATATCTTGAATTTTCTTTGATTTTTCATCACCAGCCATGTTGGTAACAGAAACATCAGTAATAATTCCATCTTTCAAAGTAAGCGAAACACCTAATTGATCATATCCGCCCGGAGACATGTACGAACCAGTAGCAGAATATGTGCCATCTTTATACCCAGAAGAAGTACGTTTCACATTATCAGCAGGAGGCAATTGTGTCGCAGTAGAATTATCCGCCACAGGAACAACTGCGCTAGTTGAATCTTTCTTTCCGGAAAAGATTGTTACAAATCCTACACCAAGCACAACTATAATTCCTATAAAAATTCCTATTTTCTTTTGCATTTTATTTTTTTAATTATTTTTAAATAAACTTTTTTACTTTTTCAACCACAGGCTGATCCGCCTTGGGTAAAAAATTTTTAATACTTTCTACATTATCATAATTTTTCTTTTGATCCGCACAAAGCATATCCGGTCCATTCATAAATACAGTAAATGTAGCGACAGCGAGCCCAAAATCCCGCACACCTATTTCTCCATAACCAACGACATACATTATATCGAAAAGATGCAAAGAAAGTAGAAACGCGGCTAATCTTGTTTTCCATCCGAATAAAAGTATAATGCCGAAAACCAATTCAAACACTGCATTAAAATAAACGAGAGTCACTGCACTCAAATGCGTCACAGCCACAGCTGAATCCGGCACATATGCCGTCCACGCATCGGTGTGTAAAAACTGTTGTGAACTAAACCAAAGAATAACCATAGACAATCCAATACGAAGAACGCTATGCGAATAAAGTTCTAAAAATGAAGTTAATTTTTTCATACATTTATTATACACCCTTTTTATATACGAGGAAACAATAAAAATGGTGCATATTTAAAACCATGCTATAATATTAAATTATAAATAACTTATAAAAATATATGTCAGATGAATTTGATATTGAAAATGCAAAAGCCAGACAAAATAGAATCTTAGAAGATATTAGAAATACTGTACGTGACCCTCTTAATAGGGATATAATTGACTATTACTGGAGCAGTCCACCAACTTCAGCAGATGCTGAAGACCGCAACAGAGAATACATGCGTAATCGTCTTCGAGAAATAGCCCGGGTTATCGACCAGATCATCGCCGGCAGACTATCTTCAAAAGATTATTAAAATAGAAAATAAAAAAACGAGTAAGGTAACCCCTTACTCGTTTTTTTATGGATTATTCGGGTTCAAAATCTTTCCACGTAAAGTTTTAATGCATAAATATACGGCAAAGAAAAAGAACAAAGCTAAGATTTGATTAAGCCAAAAAAAATAAACATTTTGAGAAATTTCAAAAACTCCACGCACATAAGTATTCACAGCATAATATTCACATGAAAGAAAAGCGACTGATGCCACGAGAGTATCTATATAAATAATCCACTTATGCACCGGGTTCAAAAAACCGCCCAATACGGCTAGAGTAAGAATAGCAATTAAAGGAATTAAAATTGGCAAATGAAAAAGTTCACTGAAAAAAGGAAAAGTGACTACCAAGAGCACTCCCGCAAACATAAACAATATTCTTATTTGATCGCCATAATAATGCCTGACTGGTTTTTCTTCCATATTTTATATTATACTACTTTTTTTAAAAAAAGCTCTTTATCTTTCTTGAAAAATTTATTGGAAATCTCATATATACTATAAGAAATAAAGAATGCCGCCAAAACATCTATAGAATAGTGCAAATGTCCGAGCAATACGACTACTGCAAAAATCCCAGAAAAACAAAGGAAAACTATCCTTAGTATTTTATGTTCCCAAAAAATAAGAGCTAAAAGAAAAGGCACTCCCGTGTGTCCGGAAAAGAAAAGGTCGTTCCCCGTAAAAATACCATAAAATAACCGGTCTCTAAAAAAATCAGAACTGATTATCACATGAGTCGGAAATGGACTAACGTGTGTCAAGCTTATAAAAATTGACCTTATAAAAGTAAAAAGTGCCACACTCTTCATGATAAAAGGCGCATAATTTAACCTGGTCAATCCTATGCAAAGAACAAGAAGGACTAACGCCACTGATCCGTAAACAAAAATCCCGTCTACATCATACACTCTGGTATTACTAAGTATGATATCCGTCACGGGAGAACTCGACATAGATGTCGCATAAAGACTCGAATAAAATTGCGCCATATAACTGACCACTAAAGCCAAAACTCCTAAAATAAAGGAGATTACAAAACTTTTATTGGAAAAATATTCTTTATAGTGTTGCATATAAATTTATTAATTATTTTTAAAAATTTCTTTATTTTTTTCTATAAAATCTTCTACAATTTTTGATATTTCTTTTACATTATTTAATACTACTATATGATCGGTATTCGGTATGAGTACGAGCTCTGCATTCTCTATTTTTCCAGACAAAGTAATTGCATTTTTTACCGGCACCATAGAGTCATTAACTCCATGAACAATCAATGTGGGTATTTTTATTTTTTCTAAAAAATACTCTTGCTCTAGCATCATAGACTGCTTCAAGCAATAAAGATGAACGCGAAATGTAGTATTTAAACTATCCGCAAAAAATCTTTTCATATTCCAATCAGTCGTATTTGGATATTTTGCATAGTCAACATGATGCCCCAGTTTTGGATTAAATGGGAATAAGCTAAAAATTTTATTTAACCTAAGCAATAAACGTAAAATTTTTCCTGAAAATTCTTTTTCCATATTAAAAATCGGTGAAAGAAAAATAACAGCTAATACACTTTCTCTGTATCGTTTAATATACTCACCTGCGATCAATGTACCCATTGAATGCCCCACCAAAACGAATGGGGATATTTTAAGATATGAAAATAGGTCGTGCAAGTCATTGGCGAAATTTTTTATTTCATAATCAGAATAATTTGAGAATTTTTTTGATTTTCCATGTCCACGAATATCGTAAGTCAGCATATTATATTTATTTTCAAATATTTTTTCATAAGGCCACCAAGCCGAAGAAGAACCCGAAAGTCCATGTATAAAAACCAAGGTCAACCTATTCGGCTTGAACTCATTCATTCTATAATAGATACCTTTTTCTTCCCAAAAATGTTCTTTCATTTTTTATTTAAAGCAGAATAGTAAACTTCTTCCAGTAATTCAACGCTCTTATTTATATCATAATTCTGAATTTTTGCCAAACTAACTATGCCCATTTTATTGCGCAAATCCGTATCAATAATCAGTTTCAACGCCTGATGTGCCAGGTCTTCATGATCCTGTGTTTTAAATAAAAAACCGTTGCCATCCACAAAATACCGCGATGCGCTCATCTCAGCATCAGAGACAATGATAGGCTTACCGCAAGCCATAGCCTCGAGCACCACCATCCCCTCGAGCTCCGCCAATGACGGCAAAATAAATATATCGCAAGCATTATAAGCTGATATTTTATCTTCTTCACTTATCAAGCCCAAAAAAGTAATATGTTTACTGACACCTAGTTTGTGCGCCAACTTTTCCAAGCTTGACCTCAAGTGTCCCCCGCCGACTATCATTAAATGAGTCTTTGGATGTTTTTTAATTATAAATGGCATTGCTTTTATTAAAGTATCAATGGATTTTTCTGGAAACAATCTGCCTACAAAAAGTAATTTTACTCTATCTGTCGGTATATTAAATTTTTCATAAAAATCCCCCACACCCTTCGGCTGGAAGTCTTGCAAATTTATTCCATTACTCACTACAGACGAAGGCTGGTTTTTCTTGCTCAATTTATCGAGCAAGCTACGCGCCATCTCTGACGGATAAATTAATGATTCTGCTTTGCCATAAGTCCAGGCTAAATATTTATTCCATAAACTGTCCAATGTAGGACGAATTATTTTTGGCATATCCATAAATAAATTCTCCGGCTGAGAATGCGAATGCGCCACCATTTTTATATTTAAAGATCGCGCCGCCTTTATAGCCACTATTGAGCTAGCCATCGGCAAAACAATATGCACTACATTTATTTTCTCTTCTATAAAAACTTTTTTTAATTCCCCGACCGTAGGAAAAGAAAGATTCCAGCCTCCGGATTTTGGAATAGGTAAACTCCGATAACGATAAGCTTTTATGCCATGGTGATGACTATGGTCTTTGTGCTCCAGAGAGCGTGCTCCGACAAAAATAATATTGTGCCCCCTGTCTTTTAAAAGTTTAGAAAAACGCATAGTGGATACTACTACGCCAGATTTATTGCCACCGATAGGGTCGCAAATCATCGCGATATTTAATTTTTCTTCTAAATTTTTCATTAGTCCGAATAATTTTTACACTAATATATACGCCATATTATATCACCTTGGTGCGTAAATATAAAACTAAAGCATGATGTTAAAGAACTTAATAATAAATGATATATGAATAGCCAGGTAAATAATTACAAGTTCAAATAACACAAGCAAGAGAAGCTGAAATACCTCCCTTTTTGTAATAGAACCACAATACGTTTTTACAGCAAAAAATAAAAACACAAAGCCAAATAAAATAAAAGAAAGTCCCGCCAATGTACTAGAATTTTTTATATATTGTAAACTTAAAATATATATAAAAGATACACCTATGGCTTCTATAATACCGCAATAAATAACTAAAGGCATTATTCTGCCTAAAAAAGATTTATTATTTTTTGGTAATATTTTACCCATAGGACGCAATGCCCAATACGCAATCAAAATACCCGGCAATCCTACAGTAAAATAATTCATAAAAGTAATATTGAGCGGAGTAAATGGAAATGCATACCCGAAAATGCTAATAACCACAAAAAATAACAAGCCCGCAAAGCTTTGATTGATATAAGTACCGGAACTTATTTCAATACTCCGAATAAAATGATCTGCCAATTCCACTGCGCCGGGTAAATCTGCAAAACTATTGGTCATCAATATTACTCCGGCAAGTTGCCGAGTCACCGGAACTCCGTCAAACATAGCTATTCCTAGGTCTGCTTTTTTCATTGCCAAGGCATCATTGACTCCATCTCCCACCATGGCCGTAAATCCATCTTTTTTAAATGCTTCGATGAGTTTCACTTTTTGTTCCGGTAAAATCTGCGCAAAGATTGTGTATTTATGTGCTTGATTTTCAAAATCTTTTTCGCTCCATTTTGCCATTTCTTCTCCGGTCACCATGTCACCGGCGCAATTTACTCCCACATCTTCCGCGACTCTGCACACAGTAGCCGGATTATCTCCGGAAAGTATTCGTATTCGTACACCTCGATTTTGGAAAAATTTTACTGCATCATTTATTCCCTGCCTAAAAGTATTTTTAAAAACAAATATAGCCACCATAGACAGGCTTGTGTTGGATAAATCTTTTGGAAGTTCTGCATCACTGGAATGAGCCACGCATAAAACTCTTTTCCCCGCTCGTGCATTTTCTAAAACTATCTTTTGCAATAATTTTTTTTCTTCAACCCCAGAAATACTGTTTAGAAAAAGCTCCGGTGTGCCCACAAATACAGCTTGCTTTCCCATATCTCCCATTATTTCCACCGCTCCGTATTGCCGCCAAGAAGAAAAAGGTAGTGCGCTGACAACTTCAATTTTTTTATTATTTAAATTATCATTTTTACTTTCTAAATATTTTTTTACTGCCAAGATAGTCTGCGATGAATCTCCGGAGCCTAAAATATATGAGAACACCAATGCCTCTGCGTCCGTATCTCGAAATTCTTTTAATACATGCATATCTTCGACAACCAACACATTATCTGTAAGAGTGCCCGTCTTGTCCATGCAAAGATTTTTTATTCGCCCGAGTTTTTCCGTCGCATTTATTTCCTGAAAAAGAACATTTTTCCTGGAATAGCTGGCGGCCCCAATGGCAAAAAGCAAAGTCAAAACTACCACCAAGCCTTGTGGCACTATCGTGCTGGCCAATGCACCGATATTGTTCACTATTTCCAACCTTGATGCATGCATCAAAACTCCGCGCGAAATAACAAATAAAATAACAATAAGTAAAATATATCCGGAATATTTTATAACATTTGTCGTAGCCCGCTGAATAGAGCTCGGACTCGCCGCATATTTTTTTACATCTTCAGCTATCACAGAAAGTCTACTTTGATGAAAAATTTCTTGCGCCTCCGCAATACCAAAACCAGAAGTAATAATAGCCCCTGCTATAACCTTGTCCCCTATTTTTTTAGGAAATGAATCAGATTCACCTGTCACTAATGCTTCGGAGACTTCCATATTATCTGAAGAAATTAATACTCCCTCGCAAGGCATTTGATCGCCAAGTTTTAATTTTAATAAATCACCTCTCAGTATTTCTTCCGCCATTATCAATTCTTCCGTTTTGTCTTTATTAATACGGACAACCTTAAGAGCAGTTAGCATCTGTAATTTTTCCAAAAGTATTCGTGCACGAATGTCTTGAGTGATAGCTATCAATGTATTTAAGGAAAAAACAATACCCAGAAATAACCCTGCTTGCCCATTACCAAAAACAACGAGCAATACAACCACAATAAGAATAATCGCATTTACTAAAACAAAAATATTTCTAAAAATAATAGGCCCCACGCTCGGCAGTACTCGTCTGTAAAGTTCAAATTTGCGCATAAATTATTTACAATAATATTAACTTTCTTTTTGGATGGAAGAATAAATTTCAAGCAAAACAAAAAGTAAACCCAAGACCAACGGGCCCAACAAAAATCCAATCGGCCCGAAAAATACTATACCTCCCAATGCGGAAAGCAAAATCAAAAACGGATGTATCGTCATTCCCCTTTCTATTAGTTTTGGTTTTAGGCCGTTATCAATAAGAGTAACAATAGTGACTCCCCAAATCAAAAGCCCGAAAGTGTGAAACATGTTTCCTTTGAAAAATAAAAAAATCACAGCGGGAATCACCACTAAAGATGTACCGACACCCGGTATCAAGGCCGCCAGAGATGCGATACTGCCCCAGACTACGGCATTCGGAACTCCAAAGATAGCAAAACCCGCCGTCGCAAAGATACCCTGAATGACGGCTATCAAAAGACTGCCGATCACGACAGAATTAGTCGCCATGCTTAATTTTGTAAAAATCTTTTCACTATAAACATCTTTTAACGGACTTAATTTAATTAAAGATTCTTTTAAATCTTTTCCGTCTTTAAATAAATAATAAAGCGCGATAAGAAAAACTATAAAACTACCCATTATAAATATTGCATGCGAAAAAATAAATCCTAAATTTTGTATCAACCAATCAAGACCATTTTTGAGGTATTGATTCATATTCAATGAAACTCCCGCCGGCACATGGATAGGCACGTGGATAAATCTCTCCAAGCTATGTAATTTACTTGTGATAAATCCTGAGAAATCATTCAGCCCGCCGTTAGTTGCTATAGAGGAATAAATGGATGTCGTCTCGCGAAACATCTGTACGGTTAAAAATACCAAAGGAGTGATGACAATAGCTAGGACTAAGACGGTGGATAATAATGCAGCCAAACCTTTATTCTGACGCGTTAAAAAAAGAATTTTCTTGTGCACTCCGGCAAAAACCGTAGTGAAAACTACTGCAAAAACAAGAGCGTAAAGAAATGGCTGAAAAATAAAAAAGCTAAGGACAAAAACCACCGCTAGTAGAAAAAATAAAAAATAAAGTTCTGTTTTTTGATGATTCATAAAAAATGATTTACTGAAATACCACTTCAGTTTAGCATATTTTTTACTTGCGCCTGCGTTGACAAATGCATATTTAATATGCTATGTTTAAAACAGCATTAGCTCTTTGAAATTGATTTTATTGGGTGGACAGAGTAGATTTTTTCTATATTTTATATATTAAAGTCTTTTCCGTCCACTTAATTAAATCCTTATGTTAAAACTCAGAAAAAGCAATGATTTATTCGGAAGCCATTACTTCCTAAAATCAACCCCCACTTGGGTGCTAATATTAATTTATGGACTTTTATACTCAATGCTCTGGATAGGGCGCTGGTATTTTGAAGGCGCAGGTTATGATGTTGCCTATTCATCCAGATTTGGGGATATGGGACTAGCTATCTTTATTTTGATAGCAACAAACATTATAAAGCAATGGTATTTTAGCCCTGCTAACTGGATGGAAAGCAAGGCATTTCATTTCGGTGTTGCTTTATTTGGTTTCATAATGTCCATGATTTATACAGCCGCAACAAAACCCCAGGAAGTCATGGATTTGTGGCATGCTATATTCATAGTACAAATATTTCTTTATTTAATTATTACCATCTTGCCTGTCTATTGGCATTATGGAAATAATTTACAAAAAATAATTGGATTATTTTTATTATTAATATGGGCTGGACTCGTAATCTACGATGGAGCTAACGAACGTCTTGATCAAAGAAAATGGATTGAGAAAAACCACCCGGAGTGGAAATTTAAAAAAAGAGAACACGAAAACAACTGGAGCCTACCTTTGGGCTCCATTTTTTTTACAATTTTAAATATCTAAAAGACCTCTATTTTAAAGCTTATTTTATAGTATTACCTATTTAGCCTTGACTTTTTTACAAAAAGGGTATATAATATAAAGGTAGATTTAGTTCTTTAAAAAATTGGTTTTAAGGGTTCCCACAGCTCTTTTATTGAGATTTGTGGAAATCTTTAAACCCAATATATATGTTGTCAGCAATAAAAGACCTCATCACTAGGTTAGTATTTTTAGTGATAGGCGTTGGTGGCCTTACCACCATGTCTGCCCTATTTTTTGGCTACCCCCATTTGTTCCCCACTGAGGTAAGCCGAAACTTTCGGCATTTAACCATTTATCCCCCAGTAAATTGGGTAGGGTTAATGGGGATTTTTTTTGTAGTGATATTTTTTATAATATGCATCGCGGGAGCATTTACAATGTCAAAAGACTAATGAAACCTTAACAGAAAATAAAACTTCTGTTAAGGTTTTTCTTTTTGCTATTTTATAATTTTTTAAATATCTTTTTTAATTAAATATTTGTTTATAGCCCTTAGGGATAATATACCTCCGCAAATTATAACTGCTATAAATAAAATTTTAAACGGCCCGGAGAGAAGTGTGTAAACATTTCCGAAAAAGTACCCGACTGTTATCAGAAATGCCGTCCAAATAAAACCACCAAAAAGATTTAGAAAAACATACCGTTTGAAAGGCACGCGTAAAATACCTGCTACGAGCAATGTCGCCAGAGCAAAACCAAAGCCCATTGTAATTTTCGAAATAAATAAAATTTTATCCTGATGTTTCCTAAAGCGATGTTCTATTTTTTCAACAATCTCTGGAGTAATACCAAAAAATCCACCAATTTTAAAAAGCATTTTCCTAGCCGCATAACGCCCGACAAAATACCAACCGATATCCGCCACAAAATCCCCTCCTACTAAACAAAAATACAAAGGCCAAAAATTAAATTGACCCGTGCGAAGCAAGAACCCGCTAGTCATCATCACTATCGGGCCTTCAACTATACAACCTAAAAATACCAAAACATACTTGGAAAAACTTAAAAATATTCCTATTTGATGCAAAATAATATACATATAAAAAAAGAAAACTATATAAAAACTTAACAACCTAAGTATACTATACTGTTAAAAATACAAAAAATAAATCCGCGTTTAATAATCGCGGATTTTTAATAAAATACAATATTTTTTAGTTGTAGTTGCTTGTAATAGCAACTCTGTCTATCTCGAGCTGGAAGAATTTTGTAATTTCTCCAGCCAAAGAGATAATTGTATCAATTGGCCTGAAGCTTTGTTCCAGGTAAAATATTTGAGAGACTTTTTGTATATAATCATCATTTATTTTAAACTTGTGTTCCTTTTTTCTTTCCTCAGGATCAAAAAAATACTTCAGGAATTGGATTTTACATTCACCCCACTCATTTATCGAAACCTTCATCATCATTGTTCCTTCGTCCAGAGAAGAAAAAATTTCAAAATAATACCCCGTATCATCAACACGAATATCGGAGAGTGAAACATTGTTTTCTGGCAGAACGATACCGGATTCCTCCATAACTTGAATCAGAAAACTGCGAAGTTCTCTGATTGTTTTTGTATAATTTTTTAAAAGCTTCGAGTAGGCCTTTTTAAAACTAAACATACGGGGAACTCTAAATTCCACCACTTCTCCATGGGAGTTTCTGATCTTAAACGTTTTGTCTTTCATTGTTATATAGATTAAAGGTTAAAAAATCGCGCTAAGAACCAAGGCTGGATTAAAGCACTGACACCGAGGGCGATTTCTTAACTTATTAACCTCACATTCAAAGAGCATTTGCTGTAACTTTACAGTTTCCACGTCAAAAGTCAATCATTTATTTCCTAGATTAAAATGCTACTCCCCCTCTGGGAAATCATACTTACTTGGGATAGGATTAGGAATTTCTTTTTCAGTTCCATAAGTTATCACTATTTCTTGATGAGCTTCGAGCGCTAATTCACGCGGGTCTGTTGTGATTTCTTTTCCATTTACAAAAACTTTTAACATTTTATCATTTTGATTTGCATATCCGCCAATAGAATTTTGTGTCAAACTCACACCCCAAATATCAAAAAATTGTCCTAATGTAAATTTATCAACTTTTGGTGATTCTACGTGAATCATTCCAGAAGTATCGTGCGTGTGAATTATAGAAATAAACTTTTCCATAGCATCTATACCTATGTATTCAGGAATAGATACTGATTTTCCATCTATAAAAATATCCAAGTGTTGATGAATATGCAATGCCACACCCTCTTCTGATAATGCAGGCAAACCTATGCTGTCCAAGCGCTCACGAAGGTGTTCTCTTTCTGCTTTCCATGGAAAATACCCCGTCTGCATTCCTGCTAGTGATGCTACTTGATTCATTGCCATTTCTTCTTTTTTACTTTTATGAATAAAAAAATAAGAAAACAAAACGACGACTGCGACAACAATACATATTGATAAACTATTTGAAATTTTATTTTTCATAAAAAATATTTAAAATTAATATAATAATAAACTAATTTAACCATTACAGCATAACACATGAAAACATATCATGCTATAATAAGCAGCATGTATAAGTATTTTCATAAAATATTATTAAAAACAGACCCGGAAAGAGCCCATCACTATGCAATGAAAATGCTTTCTTTTGTTTATTATCTTCCATTTGGACGCGCATGGTTGAGGTCTTCTTTTGACATAAAAGACAAAACCCTAGAGCGCACATTGTGGGGTATAACTTTTCCAAACCCTGTCGGGCTCGCTGCTGGTTTTGATAAAAATGCCAGACATACTGATTCTTTGTCATGCCTGGGTTTTGGTTTTATTGAAATAGGCACTGTCACCCCTATACCTCAAGATGGCAACCCTGTCCCTCGACTTTTTAGACTGCCTCATGACCGAGCGCTCATAAATAGAATGGGGTTCAATAATGATGGAGTAAAAAAAATAGCATCAAGATTAAAAAATAAAAATGAAAAAATAATCATCGGTGGAAATATCGGGAAAAATAAAAATACACCGAATGAAAAAGCGTATGAAGATTATGAAAAATGTTTTTTGGAATTATATGATGTCGTGGATTATTTTGTAATAAATGTCAGCAGTCCAAATACTCCCGGCCTGCGAGAACTGCAAGATAAACAACCCTTGCAAGAATTACTGAGCAAACTGCAAGAATTAAATAAAAAACAAGCGAAACTAAAGCCAATCTTATTAAAAATATCTCCCGACCTTTCCCCTGAACAACTCGATGACATTATCGAAGTGGTAGAAAAAACAGAATTGCATGGCATCGTGGCTACCAACACTACACTAAACAGAATAGGATTAAAAACTCCACCCAGAGAAGTCGCAGAAATGGGCAATGGCGGAGTAAGCGGAATACCCCTACGAGAAAGTTCCACAGAAGTAATAAAATATATCCACACAAAAAGCAAAGGCAAAATAACTATCATCGCTTCCGGTGGAATATTCACTTCCACTGATGCTGAAGAAAAGCTCCGCGCCGGCGCATCATTAGTACAAATATACACCGGCTTCATATACGAAGGCCCAGGCATCGTCCGCGATATCTGTCAAGGATTGATGGACGGAATTTAAAAATTTACAAAAATAAAACACGTATAGAAATAAAATCCATGCGTGTTTTTTTATTTAGACAGTTCTTTCACTACCTATAGTTCGCTAAACGAATACTAAAGTCCAGCAACTCATCCATTGAATCAATGAGATGAATATTAGCATTTACGTTTACCTTCTTATTCGTAATTACTTTTTTTAAGGTGTGAACAACACGGGCACGAGCATGGTCGGATAACCTTCTTAGAAATGTATTTTTTAATTTTTCGTCGAGCTTTCTCTCAATAAAAAAACAAACATCTCTTCCGTACCCACCCGGCATTTCCGTTAGTTTGGAAATAAAGAAATCCACCTGAGCTATAGCATCAAAACCATAGTCCTCCCCGGACACAGGACAAACAATGACAGGATATTCTATGTATTTCATTATATTTTTTGAATTTTTCAAAATATCATAAAATGGAATACCGTGTTTTTCATATTCCGACTTAAATTTTTTGCGCCAGGAATTCCCGGCACCAAACATAGCTACTCTTACGGCCATAACGATAAATTAATGAACATGCTTACTCTTTAAAGGATTTTCAGCTAACTCCTTTTGAGCTCCAGCATAATATAATATATAAGCTGGAAATTCATTTATAAGTCTATATAAATACATAAATTTGTCAAGAGCGATATTTTTCATAAATCTAATATAATACATCTGTGAATGAAGCAATCGAAATATTAAAGAAATCTGGAGCAATGCTAGAAAATAGTCATTTTGTGGGTACTTCAGGGCTTCATTTTGATACTTATATAAATAAAGACGCTTTGTATCCGCACACACAATACGCTTCAGAAATGGGTAAACTTTTCGCGGAAAAATACAAAGATGCTGATGTGGAGATAGTCGTCGCGCCGGCTTTGGGCGGGATAATTTTATCACAATGGACTGCGTATCATCTGACAAAATTAACCGGCAAAGAAGTCTTAGGAATTTATACAGAAAAAGATGCAGAAAAAAATCAGGTTTTCACCCGAGGATATGACGAATACGTAAAAGGAAAAAAAGTTTTAATTATCGAAGACATAGTCACCACCGGTGGATCGGTTTTAAAAACAATCAATGCAGTAAAACAAAATGACGGAATAATAGTAGGCGTATGCGTGATGGTAAACAAAAATCCAACAGTTGTAAACAAAAAAATGCTGGGAGATACTTTTGATTCATTAAGTGAATATGAAATAACAATGTACACAGCAGAAGAATGTCCATTATGTAAAAATGGTGTACCAATAAATATAAAAGTTGGACATGGTAAAAAATTTTTAGAAAAAAATATATGAATCCAATAAAAAAATTTGATAAAAGAGTAGAAGATGTAAATTCCCTCCTCTGTGTGGGCCTCGATGCTGATTTCAATAAAATTCCAAAACGTTTTTTAGATATGCAATTTCCGCAATTTGAATTTAATAAATGGATTATCGAAGAAACAAATGAATATGCAGCGAGTTTTAAAATAAATAGCGCTTTTTATGAAGCACGTGGAGAACAAGGCATACACGAGCTCAAAATGACGATTGACTATTTAAACCAAAATCATCCTAGCATCTTTACAATTTTTGACGCCAAGCGCGGAGATATAGGCAATACCAACAATGGCTATGTGGCATTCGCTTTTGATTGGCTAAATTTTGACTCTATTACATTACATCCTTATTTAGGCATCGAATCGCTTATGCCATTCTTGGAAAGAAAAGAAAAAGGTTGCATAATAATGTGTCGAAATTCCAATCCTGATTCCAGAGAATTCCAAAATCTAATAATTGACGGTAAACCTCTTTGGCAAATAATGGCGGAAAGCGTAACAAATAAATGGAACACTAATCAAAATTGCATACTAGCTGTTGGTGCTACATATCCCGAAGAAATGAAAAAAATTCGTGAAATTACCGGTGATATGACTTTCCTCGTGCCTGGTATAGGTGCACAAGGAGGAAGCATAAAAGAAATTATGCAAGCAGGACAAAATAGTAAAGGACGAGGGTTAATAATCCACTCCGCCCGCAATATTATCTTCTCTGAAAATCCAAAAGAAGAAGCGCAAAAATTACGCGATGAAATAAGGCAATACAGGAAATAACTCGCAAAAAATTTACAAAGTGCTATTATAGAAAATAGGTATTTTTACCGTTTAAATAGTCGAAATTATAAGCTTAATTTAGTTTTATTAAAAAAAAATTATTAAAATAACTTAAAAAATATTATGAATTACAAAAATTATAAAAAATTTGTAGGTGTGGGTGTTTCAGGTATGATGATGCTTTCCATTATGAGCCCGGCTTTTGCATTAGCAGAAGGTACTACTGATGTACAAAGCATGGATATGGGCAAAAAAGAAGTGAAGGGAAATTTTTGCGACAACTTATCAATGCTTGAAACCAGGCTTACTAAAACAGAAGACCAAAATGCAAAAATAAATTCTAGAAAAGACGAAGCATTGTCCAGAATAAAGGACAACTGGACAAATAATGACAGTAAGCTTGATGATAGACGCGCGCAAGCTGATGCAAAAAGAGCAAGCAAAATGGCAAAGATGGGTAATAAAGTAAATGTAAACGCTGTTGTATTAAATACTTTTCAAACAACAGTAGATGCATTAATAAAAACTAGAAAAGACGCAGTTGATGCCGCAGTTAAAGCTTTCCGTGATGGAGCAACAGTATCTATGAATGATAGAAAAACAGCATTGCTAGCAATAACAACAGCACACAAAACTGCAATCACTGATGCTTTAGCAAAAGCTAAAACAGACTGTGCAGGAGGAGTTGACGCAAAAACAGTAAAAACAAATTTTGATTTAGCTAAAAAAACTGCCGACCAAAAAATGAAAACAGACAGAACTACCCTCAACGCTACTAAGAGTAACGATACTCAAAAAGCATTAATGGAAACCAGAAAACAAGCGATAAAAACAGCTCAAGACGCTTTTAAAACAGGCCTCGAACAAGCTAAAGCAACGTTAAAACAATCAATGCAAAATCAGCCAACAGAAATAAAAGGAGACACTGATCATGATAATGAAAAAGAGCCGACTGGCACTCATGATGGTAATTAATAAATAATCAACAAAAACCCCGCTAGATAGCGGGGTTTTTGTTTGTGTAAATAAAATGCATTTGTTATAATTAAATTATGAATGAGGGTGAAACAATAAAATGGCAAGAGCTAGAATACGAAGACAAAAAACGAAGCACTGATTGGTTTTGGGCGCTCGGAGTTATAGTTATTGCCAGTAGTGCAGCAGCTATTATTTATGAAAATTATTTTTTTGCAATTCTTCTCGTTCTAGGCGGACTAATGTTAGGATATTTTGCTATCAAAAAACCCGACATGATTTTTTATGAATTGGGAGAAAAAGGTTTAAAAATAAACACCGATTTTTATCCTTATGAAAAAATAAAATCTTTCTATATAAGTACCGAGACAAAACCTACTCTTTTTCTAAAATCAGGACGCATGTTTATGCCGGTAATGACAATCACGCTAGAATACACTCAAATAGAAAAAATAAAAAATCTCATGCTATCAAAAAATATACCCGAAGAAGAAATGAAGGGGCACATTTCCGAAAAAATAATGGACTCTTTGGGTTTCTAAACTTTAAACCAAAAATAAATTAAAGTGGATTTTATTCCCGAAAACTGCTAATCTCTAAAGGTTGGTACTGCTCCCGTAGTTCAACGGATAGAATGCAAGCTTGCGGAGTTTGTGATTGAGGTTCGATTCCTCACGGGAGCACAATGGAAAACATTTACCCAATGCGAATAAATAAATACTTGGCTTATAAAAATATAAGCACACGTCGAGGCGCAGACGAGCTTATAGAAAAAAAGCTCGTTTTTATCAACGGCAAAATAGCCAAACTCGGCGACAAAGTAAATGAATCTGACAAAGTAGAAGTAAAAGGAAACAAAAATCCTAAAGTTTATATGTACTATGCTTACAATAAACCAGTCGGTATTGAAACAGGCTCACCCAGAGAAGACCTCTTCCCTTTAGGCAGGCTCGACAAAGCTTCACATGGGTTGATGATTCTGACAAATGACGGACGCATAACCGACAAACTTTTAAATCCAAAATATGTTCACGAAAAAGAATACGTCGTCAAAACTTCCAAAAATCTACGCTCAAATTTCAAACAAAAAATGGAAGCCGGCGTAAATATCGAAGGCTACAATACAAAAAAATGCAAAGTGGAAATAGTAAACGAAAATACTTTTAGAGTCACTTTAACCGAAGGCAAGAAACACCAAATCCGTCGCATGTGCTCTGCCTTATTCCAAGAAGTCGCTGACCTTAAACGTGTTAGAATTATGAACATAAAACTCGCCAAACTCACCCCAAATCAATTGCGTGAAATCAAAGGCGAAGAATTAACTACTTTTTTGAGTCAAGTTTTGAAATAAAATTAACCATATCCCCTATTTATAAAATAGTGACAGAAAGATATCCCTCGCTAATTCTTAATTTACATTAATAAATGTTCCTCCTATTGCAACCATTCCTTTATTAAAATCAACGTTTTCAGTACTTTTACCGTCTTTGCTAACAAAAATACCAACATTAATCCTACCTGAATAATTTGGCACAGTAAGAGTTATAGAATTTGAAAAAGGAAAATAATATATTTTATTAAAAGAGGTATCTGGACTGCCTAAATCCACACTTACCTTATTATATCCATAATCTAAAAGCCTGCTATCTGTGTTAAAATCAATAGTGATTTGGTCTCCCTGATTATACACAGCTCCTGGTGTTGGAGAAATTATATTTACAATACCCGAAGAAGTACGTTTATTTATTTTATATGAAACTGTAGATTCATCCCTAGCAATAACATTACCTTTTGAGTCTGTAGCTTCTATAGATATAATTGCGGGTCCTTCGTTAAATTCATTAGCTGTTCCAAAAATCTTCTCAATGCCATCATTTTTTGATGATGTAACTAAGCTATATATTATTGTACCAGGAAAATGAACCCCCACCCACACATCAGATTCTGGAGAAATATTTTGAGTTTGCCATTTAAATTCTATATCATCATCGTAAGAGTAAAACACCTCTCCACCGCTTGGGGAAAGTAATTTAATACTAGGTTTACTTTCTTTGGAATCACTTATATCTTGCTGTTCAGTATTTTTATTAGCTGACTCTTGAGACTTAACCTTAGTCTCATTTTTATAAAATTTCTGTAAAGTGTTAAGCGCTTTTTTAGAACTTTCCTTTCTGTCATTTACAATTTTTCCATAATCTTTCCCTGTGTCTTTACCAATAGGTGCTGTTTTATTTACAGACATTGTTTTTTGTAATTGAGTACTTTTTTTAAACCAAGAAACTGGATTCCACCAAGAAGCCTCAGCCACTACAGGTGAAATCAGATAAACAATCATAATCAAACATAAAGCGTATATTATTTTTTTCATATTTATATTATAACTAAAAAATTTCATAAATGTTTATTAAGTTAATATATTTTAAATTCTTACTTCTCTAGATCAAGTACTTCATCAATCCTAATTTGACTAACGAATTCGGGCACGTGGGAAACTAGTATCATCGTACCGGTGTATTTATCGAGTGCTTCGGCGATGATGGGTAAGTGACGGAAATTTATGTGGTTTGTCGGCTCGTCGAGGATGAGAAGGCCGGGTTTTTGGAGGACCAAGCGAGCAAAAGCTACCAAGCCTTTTTGCCCTTCGGATAAACTTCCAATTTTTGTGCGAATAAATTCTCCGGTGATTAAAAACCCTGCAGCAATAGCGCGCATTCTTTCTTCGTCTAACTTTTCTCCGCCGTCGAGCATCGCAGACGCGAGAGATTGATACACAGTATCATCAAAATTAAGCGTCGAAAAATCTTGCCTATAATACCCGATGCGCGTCCCCTCTTTTATCGTTTCGCCTTTCGCGTGCCCCGATGCCAGCCTCTCGAGTAATGTACTTTTACCTATTCCGTTCGGACCTTGCAAAAGCAAATGCTTATTTTTATTCAAAGAAATTTTTGTTTTATGTTTCACTATTTTTCCATTCTTCATCGTCGTAAATTCCGAAATGCTTAAAATCTCCCCTATCAGATCAGGCTGAGCCGGAATAGTAAAAGGTCGTATCGTCCTGTCTTCTTTTCGCACTTCGACAATATCTTCTTCGAGTTCTTCAGCTTTCTCGCGCATTCGTCGCGCGACGAGTCGTAAGCGTCCTCCCTTGTGCGCAAATACATTCGCTTGATCTTTCTTTGCTTGAATTTCTTTTTCCAATTGCGCATTTTTCATATTTTCTCTTTCCACTCGCGCAGTGATATCTTTCACAACATTAAAATAGTTACCGACGTATTGTTCTATTTTTCTAGTGTAAACATCCAAATACAAAACGCCTTCTGTAAAAGCATTCAAGAATTCCGCATCGTGAGAAATAACGAGAACTGTTTTTTTGTAATTCACCAAGAACTTAGTCAGATGCGCGATACCGGCTTTGTCTAGATTATTCGTCGGCTCATCGAGTAAAAGCAAATCAGGATTTTGAATGAGTGCGGACGCCAAAAGCAAACGCGCTTGCTGCCCGCCAGAAAAAGTTTTCATAACTCTGTCATGCACTTTTTCGTGACCTTTTAGATTCACCACTTCCAAAATTTCATCGATCTTTGGATCTATGTCATACACTTTATCCTTGAAACATTTTTCAAAAAATTCTCGCACGGTTAATTCCAAATCCGCACGTGGAATTACTTGCTTTGCTGAAGCGATGCTCACATTATTCACAATATTTATGATTCCATTTTCTGGCTTGTTAATTCCTGAAATAAGCCCAAATATAGTACTCTTCCCCGCGCCATTTTGCCCCATCAATGTCAGCTTGGCACCCCTACGAATAGAAAAACTCACCTCATCTAAAATGGGCTTGTTTACGCCGAACTCAAACGACACCTTATCAAATCTAACTATAGTTTCTCCTGCCATTGATACAGACTAGCCTATTTAAGGGAAAATAGCCACTTTGCTTGACAAATGAAATGTAATTTGCTATACTTAATGTAAGGAATTTAGGGGTTAGAAGTAGTCGACATACACTTTATTTTTCATTTAACAAATTAAACAAATCAAATCAATGACTGGTACTATAAAAAGACTCACTGATAAAGGTTTCGGCTTCATAGTTGCAGAAGGCTTGGCGAAGGATTTATTCTTCCACAGCAATGCACTTGTAGGCGTATCTTTTGATGAACTTAAGGAAGGCGATAATGTTTCTTTCGAAACAGAAGAGTCTCCAAAAGGATTGAATGCTGTGAACGTTCAACGCGCATAGTTTTCAATAAAAAAACACCTCAGCAATGGGGTGTTTTTTTATTGCCTTTTTTAATTATTCTACTATCTTATGCATATGTAAAAGTTAGTAGAAAAATAAAAATTTAAAACTATGCTTCCATTTTTTCGAATAGGTATCGGCCAATGAAAAGGATTACGACAGAGAATAAAATTAAAACTAAAAGATCAACCCAAGGATTAAGTGTTGAGGTGCCGATAAATGCATAACGCAAGCCGTCTATGCCGTAAGAAAGCGGATCCATTTTTCCTAAAATTTGCAAAGCTTTCGGTGCAGTTGTAAGTGGGAAAATTGAACCGGAAAGGAAAAATAAAGGCATCACTAGGAAATTCATAATTATAGGGAAAGCTTGCATATCGGTGAGCTTGGAAGCTATAGCCGTGCCTAAAGCAGTAAAAAGAAATGCGATTAAAAACATAAATACTAACGCAGGAAAAAGCATCAAAAGATTGTGCATTTTAAAACCGACAAGAAATGAAATGATCAGAACAGCGATACCTTGAATAACTGCTACGCTCGCCCCGCCAAAAGTACGCCCGAGCATAATATTAAAACGTGACACCGGCGCCACCATCGTTTCTTTCAGAAAACCAAATTGTCTATCCCAAATGAGTTCAATGCCTCCAAAAATCGCAGTGAAAATTATCGCCATCGCAACTATTCCAGGCACAAGGAATTGAATATAATCCCCTCCCCCGGCTTTTTGGAAAATTCCGCCGAAGCCAAAGCCGAAAACTAAAAGAAATAAAAGCGGTTGCCCTAAAGAGCCAACGATTCTCGCTTTTGATCTCCAATATTTTTTTAATTGTCTTATCCAAAGGATATAAATTGCATTCATAATTTTATTTGTTTTTTTATTTTAAAATTCTTATCTTTTTTTGCCCCACATTTTTGCGTGTGAACGCAAAACATCCATCGAGCTGGCTTCATCTGCGCGTATATCTTTACCTGTTAATTTTAAAAATGCTTCTTCCAATGAATTTGTCCCGGTATTTTTTTTCAATTCTTCCGGCTTGCCTGAGCCGATTATTTTTCCATGGTCGATAATAACCACTTCATCCGCCATTTTATCCGCTTCTTCCATATAATGCGTCGTTAAAAATACCGTCACACCTTCTTTCTTGGAAAGATTCACAACATAAGACCAAATATGATTCCTAGTTTGTGGGTCGAGGCCGACGGTCGGCTCATCGAGGAAAATAATTTTTGGTGTATGAATCAGGGAACGTGCTATTTCGAGACGACGCTTCATGCCACCGGAAAAAGTTTTCACAAAATCTTTTTTTCTGTCCCACAATTCCACCAATTTCAAAAGCTCTTCGATTCTTTTTACACGAGTCGCTTTATTTTCACCATATAAAATGGCATGGAATTCCATATTCTCATAAGCAGTCAAATCATCATCGAGGCTCGGATCTTGAAAAACAATACCGAAAGACCTGCGCACATCGTCACGTTCATTTTTTAAATTAAAATTATTTATTCTTACTTCACCATTCGTCGGCTCGAGAAGAGTAGTAAGCATTTTTATAGTAGTGGTTTTACCCGCACCATTCGGACCAAGAAATGCAAAAATTTTTCCTTGTTCCACAGAAAAAGAAATATCGTCAACTGCGATAAAATCTCCAAACTTTTTTGTTAAATTTTTAACTTCAATAATATTCACGGTTTTTTATACGTTTATTCTTGAGTAAATGGTGCGCCCGTAGCCCAAGCTTTTAAAGTTTCATAATCAGCTTCTCCGCAAATAAATTTCTTGGTTTCAGTATTATAGAAAAAAGGCACTCCTCCACACATATCTTTATCTATTTCATTCAAACGTTTTTCATTTTCAGCATTGTGCCAAGTCTCCAGGCTTTCAACTTTTATCCCTTCTTCTTTTTCTAAGCGCTCCACAAGCTCATGCATACGCACGCAATGCGGACACTCTGTTCCATAAAATTCTAATAAATGGCTCATAGAAATATTATATCACAAATAAAAAAACAAGAATTAACTTTTAATGGGTCTCTAGCAGGCTGACGAGCCGAGAGTGAGCGCTGTGCCAGCAGGCACAGACAGCGACCCAGTAAAAGTTAATTCTTGTTTTTACTTAACTAACCTAGAAAGTCGAGACTTCTTGCGAGCAGCGTTATTTTTCTTTATAACGCCTGTTTTTGCTGCTTTATCTATAGCTTTGAATGCAGCTGAGAGCATTTTTTCTGCACCGGCTTTATCAGCCTTTACAGTTTTCTCAATCTTCTTTATTACTTCCTTCATAGCTTTTTTCCTGCGGTCATTATAGCCCTTTTTCCTAAGGGACCCGCGGATAGCTTTTTTAGCTGATTGTGTTATTGGCATAAAAGTAATTTAACAGAAAACCATAAAAAAAGCAAATAAAAAAATAATAGGCATGAGTTCTTTTAGAACTCATGCCTATATATAATATCTTTAATGAAAAACTCCCATGCCTACAGACAAGGGGCTGGAGTCAACGGCCAATCGCCGAATACGCCAAATACTCTTACTGCTGCTAGTGTTTTTGCCAACAATAATAGGAATATTACTACCCTCCCTCATCTCAACAAAAAAAAGATTATTTTTCCTTGTTTCTAAAAATCCTTCTTTATTTATCATCAAGAAGGTTTGTGACAGAAACTGGGAAAAAGGAATGATGGGAAGTTTAGAAAAATTATTTTTTATTTCATAAATGGAAGCAGGTTTTACTATCTTCGATTTACAAATTTCTAAACAATGAAACGGCAAGGATAAATTATTAATATCCTTTAATTCACTCTTTAGGTGATCATCAAAAGAGACGACCTTCGGATTAAAATCCGTAATTCGTAAATTTTGTTGATTTACTGCGGACAAATTAAATTTCCCGATAAACTTGAGATGCTCCATAACAATAACTGTTTTTTCCATTTCTTTGTGCGGTTAAGGTTTAAGGTAAAAAGAACAGCCTATATTATTGCATTTTAGTTATATATAGTCAAGCAAATAATTTATAGAAAAACTGCTATGATATAGAAATGATAGCAAGCATAAAAGGTATAATAACCCTAAAAACAGATAAATTTTTAGTAGCAGAGGCAAATGGTGTCGGCTATAAAATAAACGTCTCCCCTGACACATTATCCAAATCCCCCAAACACGGGGATGAAATTTTCCTTTGGACGCACCTGCACGTACGCGAAGACGCCATGGACCTTTATGGATTTCTAGAAAGACAAGAATTAGAATTTTTTGAAATGTTAATCGGAGTATCCGGCATCGGACCAAAATCTGCTCTAGCTATTTTAGGAATAGCGAGCATTGAAACTTTGCGCAAAGCCATAGGTACGGGTGATACTTCATACCTTACAAAAATATCCGGCATCGGCAAAAAAACTGCGGAAAGAATAGTCATAGATTTAAGAGACAAATTTAAGGGTGAAGAAAAAGATGGATCCCTAAAAGAAGAACTCGACGCCCTGGAAGCATTAAAATCCCTCGGCTACTCCCAAAACGAAGCGCGTGAAGCATTAAAACAAACCAAATCTGAAAATACTAATGCAAAAATAAAAGAAGCTTTACAAATTTTAGGGAAATAATAGGCCGCAAGTTAGACAAAAAATAATTACTGGCTAAAGAAATAATTTTTTATTCCTGCAGAAGTCAGCTGCGCCATGCTCGCATAAGCTTTTTTACGTAGAGCATAAGTTCTAAATTTTTTTTCATAAATATAGCCATACTCTACAAGAACAGATCGCACAGATGACTCAAGCGTATCATAAGCACCTAGGGCAATAAGTTTTTGATCTGAGATAAGACCACCTTTTTCTTTACCAAAATTACTAGTTAAATACTTTTTTGAAAGTTCTTTAAAAATACTACTTGCAAAGGCATCACTTGTATTTGCGTTCGGCATCTGCGGGTCAGGCATATAAACAGCAAAACCTTTATACTTACCTGTTCCCTCTTTTCGCAAACGCACATAATCATTAAAATGAATATGAATCATGGCATCAATTTTATTTTCATTTGCCCATTTATTAAAACCATATAATCGAAGAGCCATTCCCTTTTTAGCAGTAGCATGCGGAGCACCCGCCTTTTCAATAAAAGTTCCGGCTTCTACTTCGGCCTGCATATTTTTTTTAGCTTTTTCTTCAAAAGAAGAAATCAAAGACATATCAGAAAAATAATCCTTAAATTCTTTCGTATACCCGGAATAATCACGAGTAATATATACTTTGAATCTTTTATCTTTTTTAAAGATATTATAAATTTGAGTAGCTAATGCTAAATTCATATCAGCTTCTTTAATATTTCCATACTGCGCACCCCCAAATTCATCATCATGCCCCGGTACAAGCAATATCTTAACGGGTTGCATATTTATACTTTCTGCCCTTAAGCTTACAAATGGCGCAAAAATTATTGTGAAAATAAATAATATGAATAAAAACTTTTTCATATTATAATCATACCATGCCTGAACTACCAGAAGTAGAAACAACAACACGAGGCCTGCGCAAAGAAATCGTCGGCCTCAAAATAAAAGAAGTTTGGACTGATTTGAATACCAAAGACAAACGCCAAAAAGAAAATATTGCCAATGCAAAGTATTTTCCTATTTTTAAAAAAGAAATTTCCGGAAAGAAAATAATATCGACAGAAAGACGCGCAAAAAATATTTTGATAAATTTATCTGGTGGCAAAACTATTTTAATCCACATGAAAATGACCGGGCATTTGCTTTATGGAAAATATCACCTTATCAGTAAAAAATGGATTCCGAATGACAAAAACTCCCCCTTAGCAGACCCGTACAATAGATTCGTGCATGTTGTTTTTACACTTTCAAACAATAAAAACTTAGCTTTTAGTGATGCGCGAAAGTTCGGCAAGATAACTTTACTCGACACAAAAACTGCTCACGATACCAAGCATTTAAATAACATCGGCCCAGACCCATTGGATAAAAATTTCACTTTAAAAGTATTAAAAGAAAGACTTTCCAAAAAACCAAATGGCAAAATAAAAACAGTTTTAATGGATCAAAGTATCCTAGCCGGCATCGGCAATATTTATTCCGATGAGATACTATGGCGTGCCAGCATCCACCCGGAAAGAAAAGTCTCACAAATAAAAGAATTGGAATTTAAAAAAATATATACAGCAACAAAAGAACTATTGAAAAAAGGCATAAATTTTGGCGGAGACTCGATGTCAGACTATCGCAATATTTATGGGCTACCGGGTAAATTTCAGCTTCACCATGAAGCTTATCGAAGAAATGGTGAGCAATGCAGATATAAAGATTGCAAGAAAAATAATAAGAATGTTATAATAAGAAAAATTATAAATGGCAGAAGCAGTCACTTTTGCCCTAATCATCAAAAATAATATGTCAGAAGAAGAGCACTCTGCGACAGGCCACCTGAAAGGTTTTATTTTAATACTAGCATTGCTATTTTTAGCTTGGTTTGTAACAAATCAAGAAAATAAACAATCCACAACGACAACGACAACGACAATAGACACGAGCAATTACTACTCACACCAACAATAGCACCCTTTAAATCTGCAACATTCTAAACAAGGCCACACCTAGCGCCACGGAAACATTTAGCGATTCTTTTTTGCCGAGCATCGGTATCTCAGCAATAAGATCACATTTTTCTAAAACTTCTTTTGGAATTCCAGAAACTTCCGTGCCCATTAAAAAAGCATTCTTCTCCCCTATTTTTATATCTTTATAATCAATAGACTTTTCATCTTGCTCTATCGCAATTATTTTAAAATTTTCTTTTTTTAATTTTTCCAATAAAGAAAAAATATCTTCCGCCTGTTCCCACTTTACAAATTCTTCCGCTCCGAGCGCCGACTTTGCCAAATCATTTCGTTTCCGCCCAAACCTATCAATAGGCGCAGGCGTCACACCCACCAAATAAATCTTTTCTATCCCCGCCGCATCAGCCGTACGAAACATCGCCCCGACATTCTCCACGCTCCGAATGTCATTTAGTATTAAAATGTTTTGGTTTTCTTGCATATGCTTCATTATACATAAAAATGCTATAATCAAAAAATGAACGGCGTATGCCAAAACTGTAAAAATGACTTCGTGATAGACGAACGTGACCAGCTTTATTATGAAAAAATAAATGTCCCTCACCCGACTTGGTGCTCGATTTGTCGTATCGTGCGCAGGCTTTCCACACACAACGTATGGAATGTGTATTGGAGGAACTGCAATAAATGCCAAAAGAAAGTTCTTTCAATGTACAACAAAGATGTACCGGTGGCAGTGTATTGCCCTGATTGCTGGTGGGCGGATGATTGGGATGGCACAGAATACGCTATGGACTACGACCCAAATAAAAACTTCTTTGAACAAATTTATGAGCTCTCTAGAAAAACCCCTTGGGTAGCCCAAGAAGTAATCGCTCCAACAATGATAAATTCTGAATACTGCAACGGCGCATCGTATTTGAGGAATTGTTATCTCACCTTTTGGGCGGATTATTGCGAAAATGTAAATAACTCTTCAATACTTTTAAAAATGAAAGACTCATCTGATTGCTTGCGTGCACGGGAATCACAATTATGCTACGAATCAAATGGTATTTATAAATGCTATCAAACATATTTTTCAGAATTATGTAGAAATTGTGTAAATGTTTATTTTTCTAAAAATTGCTACAACTGCAATGATTGCATCGGTTGTGTAAATATGCGCGGAGCTTCGTATTGCATTTTTAATGTTAAATATTCAAAAGAAGAATATGAGAAAAAAATAAAGGAACTTGGTTTGGATTCTTGGATAAAATTAAGAGAACTTGAAAAACAAGCACATGAATTTTGGATGACAAAACCAGTCCGAGAATATACCGGCAGTACTCTAAATGTAAACACGACAGGAGAATATATTTATGAATGTAAAAATTCTAGAGAGTTATATATTTGTGAAGGCGCGGAAGATTGCAGTTATTGCCAATTTATCACTGTAGAGCCTGCCAAAGGCTGTTATGATTATTCCGGCTGGGGCGCGAATGTTGAAAATATTTATGAAGCGCACTCCAGCGGAGAAAATGTCAGTAATGTAAAATTCTCTTATTGCGCTTATACAGAAAGTATGGATGTAGAATATTCCATTTGGACTATCGCCGGAAAAAATAATTTCGGTTGCGTGAATTTAAAAAGAAAAAAATACTGCATCTTAAACAAAGAATACGCAAAAGAAGAATATGAAAAATTAAAAATAAAAATTATAGAGGACATGAAGAAAAATCCCTACATAGACCCGCAAGGCAGAGTATGGACTTATGGAGAAACTTTCCCGTTAAAAATGAGCCTATTCGGATACAATGAAACTACTAGCTACAAATTTTTTCCAAAAACAAAAGAAGAATGTGTAAGAGAGGGCTTTACTTGGTACGACGAACAGCCAATAGAATATAAAACAACAATCAATGCTAAGAATTTGCCGGATAAAATTTCCGATACTAATGATGAAATACTTAATGGAGTTATAGAATGCAGTGAATGCAATCGCGGATACAAAATAGGCTTGATGGAACTTTCGCTTTTAAGAAAAATGAATATGCCCGTACCTCATTCCTGTCAAAAATGCAGAATGAAATATAATTTCTCCCGACTAAACCCGATGAAATTATGGAAAAGAAATTGTATGAAATGCAATACACCCATCACCACAGCCTATGCCCCTGAAAGACCAGAAATAGTTTATTGTGAGAAATGTTACCAACAAGAAGTTGGGTAATTGATTTTATACTTAAAATGTGATAATTTTAGAACACGCGTCCGTAGCTCAGTTGTAGCGGATCCAACTGACTACTTACAAAAGTTCATTAGACCGCATATATAAGTTCGCGTCCGTAGCTCAGTCGGTAGAGCAGATCCCTTTTAAGGATAAGGTCGTTGGTTCGATCCCAACCGGACGCACAGAATTAACAAAAAAAGTGCCCAACTATTTTGTTGGGCAATATTTTAATGGTGGATGATTTTAGCACCCGTCAGGCGTTCTTTGAGAACAAAGTTGTTCCTGATAAAAATCTTTTTCTTCTTGATTGACCAATTTGGCCAACGCAGTCTGTGCATCTAATTGACTTCTGTGAAAGTCATTGGAATTTTGCTTGTCTCTTCTGGCAAGCTCAGCTTTAGCCAATTCACTTATGGCTTCTTTTCTTTCTTCTGAGATCATATCAATGAGGGTAAATGTGTATAAAAAAACTAATTTATCAACCTATACAATACCTTCTTTGTTTTAGAAAGTTAAGTTTTTTAATATTCACCTTGTATTTTTAACTATTTGTTAAATCTGTTAAATTTCATTTTGAATAAATTGTTCCAGTGTTTCCCTTTTTCTAATTACCTTAAAATTCTTGCCGTCAATTAAAACTTCCGTCGGACGAAGACGTCCGTTATAATTACTGCCCATAACTCCTCCATATGCCCCGGTGGAAAGTACTACTAAATAATCTTTTTCTCTCACAGTCTGCATCTCTCGGTCTTTCGCAAAAAAATCTGCAGATTCACAAATAGGACCAACGACATCTGCAACTATTTTTTTACTAGAATAATTTACTGAAATAATATGATGATACGCATCATAAAGAACCGGGCGAATAAGCTCGCTCATACCTGCATCTACTATCACGAATTTCTTGCCACTGCTATTTTCTTTTAAATATAAAACTTGAGTAATCAACACCCCGGCATTGGCGACGAAATACCTGCCAGGTTCAAAAATAATTTTCGCTCCGCAATTTTGCAAAAGTGGGATAATGGTATCTGCAAAAACTTTCAAATCCTTTTTAGGCTTTGATGGATCATAAGTGACGGGAAACCCTCCGCCTAGATCCAGATATTTAATATTAAAGCCATGATCTTCAAAATTCTTTTTTATTACGAGAAGTTTTTTAATAGTTTTTATATAAGGTGCCGTACTGTTTAACTGAGACCCGATATGAACATCAAGTCCAACTATTTTTATATTATATAAACTTTTTGCCAAGCGAAAAACTTCCGGCAGTAAAACCTCATCTATGCCGAACTTATGTATATGCCCGCCGGTAGAAATATGTGCATGCGTCAAAGCCTTTACGGAAGGATTCACCCGCACAGTAATATCCACAACAGTATTTAATTTTTTTGCAATTTGGTTAATATATTTTAATTCAGAAAGTGATTCAGTACTCAATAACAAAATTTTACTTTTTATCGCATGCTCTATATCAGCATGACTTTTCCCCACTCCAGACATAACTATTTTCTCCGAAGGAATCCCTGCCTTTAAGGCTCTAAAAAGCTCACCCCTTGAGCCTACATCCGCCCCACTGCCAGCACGCGCAAATAAATTAATAACTGAAAGATTAAAATTCGCCTTTACTGCATAACACGTCAAATGATTAAGCTTTGAAAAAGCCTTTTCAAAATAATCATATTGATTTTGCATACTATTCGAGCTCATCAAATACAAAGGGGTACCGAATTTTTCGGCTAAAGTTTTTATCGGCACTTGTTCGCAGTAAAGTTTATTATTTTTATATATAAAATTATTATCCATTTTTGCATAATAAAAGAAACACAAGATAAAGTGAAGTTTTTTAACATTATCTTAATATTTGCGACATTTTGTAAAATCTGTTAGAATAATAATATGATCAAAATACAACCAATTGTGCGAGATATAGTATTGGGCGAACCAGAAGCTTACACTTCCCTCACTGAGGGCTATATGAATATGAGCAGTTATGCTTATCGCATTCGTCCCCTGGTGCAAGCTCGCGCTAAAAAACAAACTACTATTACGAGCTTGGTCGTTTCCCTTTCGCGCCTACGCAAAGAATTCAAAAAAACAAAACCTCTCATTCATGCTGTGCCTATTACCAATATCACAACCAAGCTTCCCCTATCAGAAATTGTTTATGAAAATACAAATCAAATAATAGAAAAACTCGAGGCATTGCATAAAAACATTTCTATTACGCGCGAAGATTTTTTTACCACTACTATCGGCACGGCTGAACTCACTATAGTATGCTCATCCAATATTGCCGGAAAAATTATTAAATATTTCAAGGTAAAACCAAAACTTACCATAAATAATCTAGCTGCTGTGGGTGTGTCTTTCAACACAGAACAATTTAGTGAACCAAATACTATTTTTTCCCTGCTTTCCGTACTGGCAAAAGCCCGCATAAACATCACTGAAATAGTCTCGACTTACACCGAGCTCATTTTCGTCATAGCTGAAAAAGATTTCAGCCAATCCGTCCTCCTCTTCTCCGAACTCCATCAAAAATCTAATTTAAAAAATGAAGATTAAAAAGCTTCTAATAAAAACTGCTCGAAAACAGACTCGTCATCTTTGCCATACTTTCTAGCCTCAGGCAGAAGGTATGATATTTTAGATGCGAAGTTTTTTAATTCTGTTTCGGAGAATTTGCCTAAATTCTTTTTTAAAAGCATATCTTTAGCCTTCCAAAACAATACTCCTATGAGCTCCTCCATTCCTACCCCCACGTCCATCGCTTGCCGGAAATGTATCCATAAATTCAATTTATCTTTCCGGTAAAAATCATCAGCTAAAATAAAATTGTCGTATTTTTCTTTGGCTTGTTTTGATAACTCAAAAATATTCAATTCTGCGCGAGCTTTTTTAAAAGCGTCTAAAACAGGCTTGTTTAATTTCCCTTCCAAAAAAACAAAGTCATTAGCTGACTCTTTTATCAAATCAAGTTTATCTAAAATAAAATCTTGTATTTCTTCTTTTTCAAAAACATTGTTAAAAACAACCAAGCATTTCGAGAAAAAAAGCCCCGCGCCGGAATAAAAACTTTCTATTTGCATTTCATTAAAATCGCTTTTGTTTATATAGAAAATTTCAATATCTTTGTATTGTTTTAAGAATTTATCGTACGCAAGTCTTTTATTTTTTGCATCGTCTCCGGAAAAAAGATAAATCATAAATTAAAATTTAACTGACTTTTTATATTCGGCATAATGTTCGCCGTATTTTTCAACTAGCATTTTTTCCGTTTTTTTAATAAAAGAAAATTTAGAAATTACAAATGAAATTACAGAAAATAACATTATAAAAAATCCATTCACGATCATGCCGAAACCAAACATTAAAAGAAAAAGCCCTAAGTGCGCCGGACTGCTGGTGTATCTATAAGGTCCGTGTAAAAAAGATTCTTTATTTATATTTTCCTTGCTTAGTTTTCTGGCAGTTTTTTGTTCCCAAAGTATTAAAATAGTGGCAAGTACTAAAACTACTACACCTACTGATATGAGTGAATCGTGCTTAAAAATCTTCATAGGAAAAACCAAGTCCATAAAAATACCCAACAAAAACAAAACAAAATAAAAGACATAAGAATGCGCCATGACCTTGTGATGTGAGTTCTTCTTTTCCATTTGATTATTATAGCACAAAAAAATATGACAGGCCCCATTGGAACCTGTCATGATTGGTCGTAATTCCCCCACAAAATTGGGATTTCCACGACATTTTTTTTAATTACTTTGTGTTAGAGCATGAACTTAATCCATACTCAAAACACACTTGTCATCTTATTGAATAACGCCTGCGCGGTGCAGGGACAATCCGTGGGGCTGCTCAACCTGTGAGCAGATCCACCCAATGCATCTTTGGTGGGTAATTGTCTGTATTGTTTCTGTCTTCAATTTACGGCTACATGTGACTAAATCAAATCCCGTAAAAGGATTGATAATTGTCCATGCTGATTCGGTTTGATGACCATAGCCTCATTCATATAACATGCTTTCTCTACTTCAAATTTTATTTTATTAAAATCAAGAGAATATATTATATTACTTTTTTTTAATTGAAAGATATGTACAACCTTCCAACCGTCATTATTGACGGCTAAAACCCAACTTCCTGTTGGGACAGGCACGTCCGTTTGAAAAACAATTGGACAATTGCACTCACCACTATTTTGTTCTTCATAACAAGAACATTTTAATATTCCCCAGTGATCACTCAAACGAAGAGTACCAAAGGGGCAATTCCAATCTTCCTGACCTGGAATTATTTTTTCCTTAGGAGGCAACTTATACATTGAGCTCCCAGAATTTGGTTGAAATTTTATTCCCAACCTGGTAGCAATAATTGCCACATGCCGAGGAACATCGAGTTCCCTACGGACTTTCTTTATATTCCTCATACTTTCTTTTTTAAGAAGAACAAAAGATAATAAGTAATTTTTCAAAGCCTAAACTCAAAAACTATGCCTATTAACCCTGTATAAAGTGTAGCACTTTTAAACCTTAAAGTCAAGTAAAATACTAGGAATCCTTATAAAATAAGCCTATTTTACATTCCCGAAATGGTCGCCGTGGCCAAAGTGGACTTCTAGGGGAATGTCGGTTTTATAGTGGAGGAATGAGCGAGCGAGGACGCTTTCCATCGCATTTTTTATTATTTTTTCCGCTTCATCGAGAATGTCTTCTTTTATTTCATACACCAGTTCATCGTGAATTTGGAGGACTAAATGCGCTCGGTCGAGAAGTTCGGCTTTTTTTAAATCTTCTTCGGCATATCTGATGGCAAGCTTAATAATATCGGCAGTGGCTGTTCCCTGTATAGGTGCATTGATAGCAGTACGCTCTGCCATACTTTTTAAAAATGGAATTCTAGAATTTATATTTGGGAAACGCCTACGCCTACCAAATAAAGTTTCTGTATAACCATGCTTCACTGCAAATTCTTTTACACTATCTAAATATTCTTTGATACGAGAAAATTGAGAGAAATAATTATCGTAAAACTTTTGCGCTTCTTCGCGAGTACCTCCAAGATTTTTCTTTAAAGCGGAAACTCCCATACCGTAAATAATTCCAAAATTTATAACTTTCGCTTTTCGTCGCATTTCACTGTCCACCTTTTCTTGTGGAACACCGAAAACAAATGAAGCAACACCCGCATGAATGTCTTTGCCTTCACGGAAAATATCCGTCATTTTTTTATCACCAGAAAGCAAAGCGCAAACGCGGAGTTCTATTTGACTATAATCAAAAGCGGAAAGCTTGTATCCTTTTTGCGCCACAAAACCATTGCGAATTCTTTTTCCTAATTCCGTCTTAGTCGGCAAGTTTTGAAGGTTTGGATCTTGTGAAGAAAACCTGCCTGTCGTCGTGCCATTTTGTAAAAACTTCGCATGCAGTCTGCCGTCCTCTCCTACCATTTTTGGAATCACATCAATATAAGTAGAGAGCAATTTCTGTAATTCTCTGTATGCCATAATTTCAGAAATTATTAAATTTTCTTCTTCAAGTTCTTCCAATACGGAAATATTTGTAGAAAATTTCCCGCTCGCATTTTTCTTTTTTGTTTTAAGACCGAGCTTCACAAAAAGAACTTCGCCTAATTGTTTCGGGGAATTAATATTAAATTCCGTTCCCGCCATTTCGTATATTTTTTTTGTTAATTTATCAAGCTCTTTATGATATTCTGCCGATAAATTTTCAAAATATTTTTGATCAATCAAAATACCGTAATCCTGCATCTCTTTTACTATATGCATTATCGGCTTTTCCACCTCTTCATATACTAAAGTTAAATTATCTTCTTTTATTTTCTTAAAAATATATTCATACGCTTTTTCAAAGTCGTCCGTCTTCGCAAACATTAAAATATCTTCTAATTTCGGATTCGCCATATCAGAATTGATGAGCCACAAGGCTATGCTAGCTTCTTGAAGTTTCACAGAATCTACCTGAGTATGCTTGGAGGAATCTTCGCTACGAACAGAAAGACCTTGCCCTTCCAAGACAGAGTGCGAATTCTGGAGAGCATGCTCAGGTGGATTCTGATTATTTTGAAAATTTTCAGGATTCTCCGGCTGACCCCCACTAAAAAAGTTTTTTAATCTTGTAAATAAACTTCGGAATTCGAATTCCATAAACATTTTCTCAATTTTTTTCAAATCCGCATTTTCCCAAAAAGTTTTCTCTGGCAATTTAAAATCAATCGGCGCGTCTTTGCGTATCGTCGCCAAAACTTTCGAGAACAATGCCTCTTCTTCATTATTTTTTATAAGCTCCACCATTCGAGGCTTGATGCCCGCTTTCACAAAACTCTCAGGATCTTTTTTAATCTTTTTATAAATATCTTCTATCGTGCCAAAAGTTTTTATTAAATCCGTCGCAGTTTTTTCACCAATGCCCTTGATGCCAATAATATTATCCGACGGGTCACCACGCAAACCTTTATAATCCGGTAAAAGTTTTGGCACAAAACCAAAACGCGCAACGACTGCATCTTCATCATATAAAATAGTATCATTGATTCCTTTTTTCAAAGTATACACTTGCACTTTTTTGTCATCAATCAATTGCATCGTATCCATATCACCCGATGCGATAATTATTTTTATATTTTTTTCTTTTTTAAACTGTTCCGCAATAGTCCCTAAAATATCATCAGCTTCAAAACCCGGCGCATCATAAATGGGAATATTGAATGCTTCGAAAATCGCGCGAGATTGTTTTAATTGTAAAATAAGTGCGTCATCTGTTTTTGCTCTGCCACCTTTATATGCTTCGTATGCCTCATGGCGAAAAGTTTTCTGCGGAAGGTCATAACAAGCCACAATATAATCCGGCTTTAAGTCAGAAATAATTTTCATTATCATCGTCGAAAGCCCGTACAAAGCTCCAGTCGGCTCGCCTTTCGACGACAAAAACTCAGGCAACGCATGATAAGCACGGTGTATTATCGCATGTGAGTCAAGCAAAACTAAAGTCTTTATTTTTCCTTTTTCCATAACAAAATTATAACATAAAGACCCCCTATTATTTATGTAAAAAATAAGCTATAATTTTAAATTATGATTCAACAGTTTGATGAAGAAAAAGAAAATAAAGACCTGGAAGATCTGCATAAACAAGAAGAAGAAGAACTGGTAGCAACGTTAGCAGAATCAAAATACGGCCTGCCATATATCAACCTCACCCGCCTAGGGGTAGACAATGAGGCACTTCGAGCAATACCTGAAAAAGAAGCGCGTGAAATGAAGGTCGCGCCATTTAAACTTTCCGGGAAAAAAGTCTCCATCGCAATGCGTTCACCATCCGAAGAACTTACAGGTAAGGTAAAAGATCAAGTAGAAAGAGAAAATTTAATCCCTGTTTTTTATATGGCATCAACAGCGAGCCTAAATAAAGTCTGGGAAAGATATGGGGAAATCTCACTGGCAGAAAGTTCCAAAGTCGGAGGAATAGACATCTCCGGTGACATCTTGAAAGAGACTGCAAAAAATATTGGAAAAATGCAAGATATAGAAAAATTAATAACGGGAGCAATAGAGGGTGCTCAAGTTCATAAAATTTCTCATATTCTTGAAATAATTCTTGCTGGAGCTATAGCGATACAAGCTTCTGATATACACATCGAACCAGAAAAAGATCGCGGAAGACTACGACTCCGCCTGGACGGAGTACTCCAAGACGTAATGTTTTTTGATTTAAGTATTTATCATTTATTAAATTCCCGCATAAAACTTCTTTCGGGAATGAAACTGACATCAAGGACAGCCCAAGACGGAAGGTTTAGTATTATGGAAGAAAAAGAAGAAATAAGTATTCGTACTTCACTCATCCCGGGTGCATATGGGGAATCAATGGTGATGCGTATCTTGGATCCAAAATCCATCCAAGTAAAACTCGAAGACATGGGAATAGAAAATTCTCTCTTTGCAATAATCGAAGCCGAAATCAAAAAACCAAATGGCATGATATTGGTCACCGGTCCGACTGGGTCCGGTAAAACCACCACGCTTTACGCATTTTTAAATAAAATATATTCTTCTGAAATAAAAATCATAACTATCGAAGACCCGATAGAATATCATTTAACGGGAATAACACAAACACAAACAGATTCTGAAAAAGGATACACATTTTTGGAAGGTTTGCGTAGCGCACTCCGCCAAGACCCTGATGTAGTGATGGTGGGAGAAATACGTGATGCAGAAACAGCAAAAATAGCCGTAGAATCTGCTTTGACCGGACACTTGGTTTTTTCCACTCTTCACACAAACAATGCGGCCGGTGTTATCCCTCGCCTTATCGATCTTGAAGTCAATCCAAAAATTATGGTTTCCGCTTTGACTCTATCCATAGCTCAACGCCTAGTGCGCAAGCTTTGCCAATTCTGTAAAAAAGAAAAAGCTCCGACAGAAGAAGAAGTTAAAACTTTAAAAATAGTTATGGACAGTATAAAAAATGAAGGAAAAGATTTATCAAAATATAATATAGATCCTAATGCTCCGATAAAAATGTTCTCGGCTGTCGGTTGTGAAAAATGTAACATGACCGGGTACAAAGGACGAATGGGAATTTTCGAAGCGATCAAAACAGATGAAGCTATTGAAAAAATAATTCCGCAAAATCCTAGCGAGCGAGAAATTAAAAAAATAGCTTCACATCAAGGCATCCTCTCAATGCGCCAAGACGGTGTAGTAAAAATAATAAACGGAGTTACTTCTATTGATGAAGTGCAGAGCGTGGTGGACTTGAATGAAGAGTAGGAACTTAATTATAAAGATTTTCGCCTGCGGGCACTGGCCCCGTTTTGTCCGCCAGAAAATTTTTCATAATTAAGTTCCTAAAAATAAAAAAACACTAATCTCTAAACAATCCTTTTAAAACTGAGCTTCAAAAGTAACAAATTCTTGAAGGATGGTGCCAGCGAACTAATAAAAGTGCCAAGACGTCCTACGCAAACCTGTATAACCAGGGGCTGATTGCTTAGAGATTAGTGATCTCTTACCTATCTATTATACTATATTCAAAATCCTGTAAATGCTATAATGTGGATATTGTGTGAATAGCTCCAAACGAACACTTGGGAGAGTATAGCATATTAAAAATAAATGTCAAGCGAAAATAACAACAAAAACAAAGAAGAGAAAACAAGAGTCGAGGATGTAATCCTCGACCAGGCCTTGCGCCCTAGCCGTTGGGACGACTATATCGGCCAAAAACACATAAAAGACAACCTAAATATCCTATTACGAGCTGCGGAAGAACGCGGGCACATACCCGAACACATCCTTTTTTATGGCCCCCCAGGGCTCGGCAAAACCACTTTGGCACACCTCATAGCCAAAGAAACTGGCAGACAAATGAAAATAACTTCCGGCCCGGCAATTGAAAAAGTCGGTGACTTGGCAAGCATCCTGACCAACCTTTCCCCAGGCGATATTATCTTTATAGACGAAATTCACAGACTAAATAAAATGGTGGAGGAAATACTTTATCCAGCAATGGAGTCCGGAGTGCTGGATATCATCATAGGCAAGGGCCCTTCGGCAAGAACTATTCAGCTCGACTTGCCTCCTTTTACTTTGATAGCAGCGACGACGCGTGTGGCATTAATATCCTCCCCTCTTCGTTCCCGATTTTCCGGCGGAGTTTTCAGATTAGAATTTTATTCAAATGAAGAAATTGCGGAAATAGTAAAACGTTCAAGCAAGCTTTTAGAAACGGAACTCGAAGAAGAAGGATTAAAAGAAATTGCAAAAAGAAGTAGGTTCACTCCTCGTACTGCGAATTATTTTCTAAAAAGAGTTCGTGACTATGCGCAAGTACACAAAAAAAGCTTGGATAAAAAAACGGTTAAAGAAGCTCTCGACATGCTCTCGATAGATGAAATAGGTTTGAATGCATCAGATAGAAAATTCTTAGAAGTTTTAATTGAAAAATTCAACGGTGGACCAGTAGGATTAAAAACAATCTGCGCGGCACTTTCCGAAGAAGAAGCCACAGTCGAAGAAGTCATCGAACCGTACCTTATACAACTCGGACTACTCGAACGCACCGCCCGCGGACGCGTCGCCACAGAAAAAGCTTACACACATTTGGGTTTCGACTTACCAGAGAATGTACAAAATAAATTAATTTAAAAAACATTATGGGACTTTTAATTATCATAGTTTTACTAATAATCTTTCTTTCGGGAATTTTCGCTATGTCCGAAGCGGCTATTTTTACAATTTCCGCCACGCGCGCCGAAGCATTAAAAGACAAGAAAGTTTTTGGGGCAAATACTCTTTTGAAAATAAAAAATAAGATAAATCGCCCCATAATTACCTTAGTTATATTAAACAATGTCGTAAGTATTGCCGGCAGTATATTCGTCGGTTTTTATGCGGCAAAAATATATGACCATAAGTTTGTAGGTGCAATATCTGCAGTAGTCACAATATCTATAATTCTTTTCGCAGAAATAATACCAAAAACAATAGGAGAAAAATACTCGGAAATCATCTCCTTAACAACTGCGAGGCCTATACTTTTTTTATCAAAAATATTTACCCCTATTGCTTGGTTTGTGGAACTTTTCACTAAAAACTTCGCGGAAGTCAGAAAAACAACTTCAGAAGAAGAGTTAAAAATACTTTCGCGAGTAGGACACATGGAAGGCTCAATAGAACAAGGCGAAAGAGAAATTATTGAAAAAGCTTTTACAATGAATGATCTGACAGCAAAAGACATCATGACACCGCGCACAGTAATGGAATGCTTAAAACAAGGTGAGACTTTGGCTGACGTAATTCCAAGACTACAAAATGCTCCTTTCTCCAGATACCCTGTATATGATAAAAACTTTGACACAATTATAGGATTCGTGCGCACTCTTGATTTACTACAAGCCTCTATCCGTGGAGAAGAAAATAAAAAAATAGAAGAATTTGCTAAAAATATAATAAAAGTAAAAGAAAATATAAAACTCGACCACTTGATGCCGATATTCCAAAAAAGTAAAAACCACATGGCAGTAGTCAAAGACGAATTCGGCGGAACTTCCGGCATCGTCACCCTCGAAGACGTCGTCGAACAGCTCGTCGGCGAAATAATGGACGAGACGGACGAAGTGGCGGATTTAAGAGAGATGAAGAAATAATCTAAAGAAAAGTCCGGCTCAAAAAACAAATAACGAGAGGAGAGAGATTTTTGCTGTTCTTTCTGTTGTGAGACGAGAAAGAACAGCACGTTATTTTAATTTTGAACCGGGCTTTTCCCGCCCAGAAATTTTAAAAAACTTTTTTAAAATTTCTGGGCCCTATCAATCCACTATTCAACAAGCTTGTAAGCTGTTAAATAATAAACTGAAAAAGTTAGAAAGGTTTGAAATTATCAAACCTTTCTGAAATATTAACCCCTACCCCGGAAACTGCAAATTTGTGTTGCAGACAGAGAGAATTTCTTCTCTCGAAAAAAATAATTTCTCCGGGTAATACCCATTAAATGGGAGACAAAAAATATCCTCCATTTTCAGGTTTTTATAATATTTCCACTTCCCCTGCCCATAATATGGCTTACCGGAAATGAAAAAATTATCCTCCCCCTCATAAATGACGGGGGTCCCTTTTAAAACCTTAACGGCTTTTTCTAGGGATAAGCAATACCCATTTGGATGTGGGTATTTATCCCCAACAAGTTCTTTCCACGCAGAAAGAACCTGTTGAGTTACTTCCTCCTTATTTTTGGAAGAGACCCAGTTCCCTTCATCGACATCACCGAAATATCCGGCTTGACTCTTCCAAGAAGAGTTTTTCAAAATTTCGGCGAATTTTGACCCCGTAACTTTTTGTAAAGTTTTGTCAGGGGCAAAATACCCGAACACAGTTTCTCCAGAAGAGATACCGTGTTGGGGTTTTTCTTTTTCAAGAAATTCCATTTTTTTCTGCCCCCTTACGACATCGGGGGACTTAATAAGTTTTTAATTCTCCTACTTTTTCTTTGGGTTTCGGCATCTCCCTATCAAACTTCCAATTTAAAATATTTAAAAATTGAAAATCTGAATAAAGAGGAGGAGTGAAGTTCAATTCCACTCCTCCCAAATAAATTAACCCTAGGATACATTCTTGCTGGCAAAGCCGACCTTCATAGGCAAGAGCTATTGCAAAAAAAACTGAATTAATTCCAGTTTCTTTTTTCGAGCGCCCGTGGTCGCTCTTTTTTCTCAAAAATAATGGTGTAATAAAACACACCACCAATTTCAAGAAAATCCACCATTACCGGCTTGCCTGGCAAGTCCGGATCAATGGAACGGGTTTCAGATGTGACATATGCCACTCCGAAGTCAGCCAGTCTTCCACTACTGACTGCAAAAATATGTTTCTCGGGTTGTGGAACAAACCCGTTGGGACTTTCCCAAATTGTGCGAATGCACAATCCGAGCCGACAACGCATGCCGGTTTGTCCATCAGCAAAGAGGACCTCCCCTTTGTCTGACTTACGAATAAAAAAATCCGTAAGTTTTTTTGCGGTGATAACTGCCATAATGAAAAAAATTTAAGTGAACAAAAACAAATTAAACATGAAGAACCTTTTTGAATTTTGCCGAATATGCGCCGGCAATTTTCATGATTTTTTCCTGCAACTCTTCTTCGGAAGTTTCAGGACGGACTACGAGCGAGGGAATGTCAGCATGCTTTTTTTCATGCCTTGCTTGACCCCCCACTGAACTTTTTACTTGTAGTGGAATTTCAACCACAAATCCCAAAAAGTCCAAAACGGAAAAATAAAAATCAACTCCCGCCAAATCTTCCAACTGGAAAGATTTTTTGTATTTGATAATCATTTTTTTACCAGCCATGTCCGCCAGCATATTTCCAACAACTTCTTCCGCCATAAAGCCCGCGCGGAAAGAAGTCGTTTTGGCTCTGATCGCTTCAACGAGAACGCGAAGAATTTCTTCCTCCTCGTCATCGTTTTTTATATTCACTTCAGCCCTGTTGGCGACATTGTTGTCCGACCAGCAAGAAAAAAACTGAAACAAATATATGTTCAGATTAAACTTCAGCCCAATTTTCGGCTTCACCTTAATCTGGAAACAGCGATCCTCTAAATAGACAGCATTGAAATACGCGCCGTCTATGTCTTTACTTAAAAGCGCGCGCATACACGCTTTCTGAGCAAGTCCAAGTATTCGCTGATATACAGCACCCTCCTTGGCAGAGAGTTTTACCTTATTCACTCCTGGAGCGGATAAAGGCAAAATTGTTTTCAGTTTAAACATGTCTCTAGTATCTTGCGATACTCCTCCGGCATGTTTACCCTGTTGGAGTTTGCCCATCTCCAAATTTTTGTCCAAGTTTTTGGGCCGTAAGTGGCAACAATAGCTTGTTCAACATTTTTCAAAATCTCCTTTGTCTCCAAAAGAGATTGGGCATCAAGCGACGCTTCGTCTTCAAGCGCCGACCATTTTTCTTCACCGCCTTCCGCTCCAAGGAAAGTAGAAAAAGGGATTTGCTGTTCAGCCTTTCTGAACAGTACGAAATTTATTGCAGATCGTACATGTCTAAAACCACCGAACAACGCCATCGCAAAATCGGAACTATACTTGCTCCGATCCCACTTGCTCGAGTTCGCATACATGCGAACTATTGTCTCACTCACGATATCTTGAAATTCATCATGAGTAAAACGAAACGAGCCAAAACGAGAACGAAGCTCTCTTTGGGCAGCCTGGCGAGCTGCCTTAATTATTATCTCAGGATTCTCCATTGCCCATTGACTAGGCATGAATACCTGATTTCTCCGATGGTGAGCCGGAGTACGTTTTTTTTCCTCTTTGGTGTTTAAATACCACGGACGGAAAAATCCGTAACTACTCAGAGCGCGATACGCGACCCCTTTCGTCATTTTATATTTTTTTGCCACAGCGGTGGGTCCCGCCTTTTTGTCCTCCTCTGTAAGAAAAACATATGGCGCGGGGTTAGTATCCCCGCTTTCCTCCACCCTGTTGTCAGGATAGAGTATCCTCGCTTTTTGAACGAGGTCTTTAAACTTTTCTGGATTCATCTAATTCCCGTCTTTAAGGGATACTTACACACAAAATAAATACAATTTACATAATGTACAAATATCCCACAAAGACAAAAAATAAGTCTCCCTATCAAACTTCTACGCTTAAAGCGTAAAAATCTGAATAAAGAGGAGGCGCGAAAGTTTTTAACCTTCGTCCTCCAAAATTAACCCTTAATACTTTGCATCTTTGTCGCATGTATCAGTACAACTTTCATTTGAGGTTTTAACGCATGCCTGCTCCCTCGTTTTGTCTTTTCCTAACCGTGAGCAGCGATGAGAAGGTCTTTACCTCCTCTACCGTCACTATAGTAAACACGACGGTAAGCATGAACGACCGCGTGAAATACTATAAGGTAGCTCCAAATAGCCATAGGGCCAGTCAGAACTACCTCGTCTCTCTCGGTGTCGGCTTTGACTATTGCATCAGCATTTCTGCCCACAATATTCACCGCCTCCTCCAAGGGAGTGGTTAAAGTTTGACGACCTGCAACCTCTTCTACAGAGCATCCTTTATACAAAGGATTTTCTGTCGTTAAAGACAAGTCAATAATTTTTTTTGCCATTTTTGAATGGTTAAAAAAATCTCCTTTCGTGTTACGCCCTACAGGTTCTGCGCTGTTTTTTAGGTCTAACAGTAACCCTTTCAAAAAGAATCAAAGCACAAACTGCTCCAATTCCTTTTGGGTGATAGAAATATGAAGAACCGAGGTTTTACCCTCGCGAATTTCATTTAGATTTTTTAAAAACTCCGAAGACAGTAGCCCTCGAATAGAAAATCTTCCTGATTTTTCTTGAATGGGCAACATGCCCATTCTCCCAAGAATTTCAGCTCGGGAAATATCCCTCCGAACAAGTTCGAAGGGCAATAAAATATTCCGGTCTTCTTCAATCACCCTAAAGAAGACAGAAATATTTTGCTCTTCGCGTCTTTTCTGCGCTAAAAGCGTAAAAATTCCAATGGCGGAAACTATTCCACCAATGGCTCCGGCCATGTCCGAAATGTAGCCAATAATTTCTAAATAATTCATTTTAACCCGTTTAAATTTTTGCGGGGTATTCATACACAAATTAATATGTAAAAATATCCCGCAAGAATGAAAAAGGAACGAAAATGTTTCCCTATCAATCCACCATTTAAAATAATGAACTGAATAAGGTGCTGAATTGTAATAATTCAGCATTTTAGTTTTTAACCCTAACCCCTAGTGAGCAGTTTTTTGAAAGTGATACTCACACTTTTACTCAGCTTATCCCAAAGAGATACCCTGAGCTTTCAAAACTTCTCCGATGGTATAACCACCGAAAAAAGGTTTAAAATGTTTTTTTGCCACCTTCTTGGTGGCGGTTTTTTTATCACCAGGAAGAACTATCTTCCCGATAACATTTATCCCTGCCGCGCGCAGAGCTAAAATTTTTTGATCTGTCATGTAACTCTCTTTATTGTGAGAGGTACTTACATATAATATTTTATATACAAATATCTCTCAAAAAAGAAAAGTTAAAAGAAAAAACTTATATTCCCCTCACGAATTTCTTCATAAGGCATATCTAAATACCATTTCTTTAATTCAACTAAGAAAAAAGAAATCGCTTTCAGAATATTTTGTTGTCAATGAATTTATCTTTATCACAAAGCAAGTCTCTCTCCTCTTTGTGCTCCGAATATTTCTCCTCAAACATTCAGCTCCTTCATAAAGACATTTCAGATCACAAGAGAGGGTTAGACTCTTCCGACCTGCCTATGTCTTCACCACTTTGCAGTGATGTATACACGGTTGCGGACTTTGTTGCTTCATTGATTTGGGGTTTGCGGCCTCAATATCAATTTATGCAATCCGCGGTGCAAACAGATTTCAAAGGATTGTCTCTCAGCTCACTCTCTCCTCTTTCCTAACTTACCGGCTTAGGTACCGTCCTGTGCTTTGTTGAAACAATGCTCAGGATCAGAGGTGGGCATCAATCTTCTGAAATCTCCTTAACGAACCTTCTGAGGATAGTATAGCATTTTAGTTTAGAAATGTCAAGAAGACATGATAAAGATTTTATAAATAGACAAAAAACCTTTATTTATAAGGTTATAAAAGTTATCCACATTGTCATATTTGCATGACAAAAACAGAAATGTTATGCTATAAACATGACAGATATAAATCAAGAAAATATTTTAAAACAAGCGGGGCTTTCAGAAGAACAAGCAATCGTGTATGAATCCCTACTGGATAAAGGCCCTCAAAAAGCCAGCCCGCTTTCAACTTGGACGGGTATAAAAAGAGGTTTGGTTTATAAAATACTAGAACAGCTGGAAAATATGGGTTTAGTAGAGAAAAAGGGCGGTACCGGCACGGTGGCGGTATTCTACCCCGCCCACCCTTCTATATTGTTAGATAAAATGGATAGGGATAAAAAGAATCTAGACCTCGCCAAAGAAATAGTCGGCGCGGGCATCGGTGCACTTTCCTCTAAATACAATTTAATAGTAGGCAAACCAAATGTCAGATTTTTTGAGGGTAAAGAAGGTATTATAAATATATACGAACAAATCCTAAATAGTAAAAGTAAATTTATAGACAGTTTTGAAGATGGCGGGGAAATGGCATCTTTTATTCCTGAATACTTTCCGCAATTTATTAAGAAAAGAATAAAATTAAATATAAAAAACAGGGTTATCGCCCCGGCAGACAATAAAATCAACATCAATTCCGAATCAGAACTGCGAGAAACGAAATTTTTCCAAAATTCTATCTTCCCTTTCAGTATGGATATAAAAATCACCGAGCAACTAACTTCAATTATTACATTTCAGAAAAATAATGCTGTAGGTATCTTGATTGACAACCAAGAGATAGCAAAAAACTTTGAAAAACTTTTCAACTTAATTTGGGAATTGGAAAAAAATAATTCCTCAAAAGAAAGTTACGCTGCCAAAGCTGATTGATTTACTTTCTTTTTTGTTAACCCTGTATCATCTAAGGTCAATAAATAATCTTGATCACCAGATAAATTTTCAAGACTAACTATTTCATACCCCGGTAATAAATTCTTTTTTATCAATTCTATAGAACTACCTTTCTTTGTAATGACTAATGATAAAGGCACTTTGTCTTGCCTTTTGTCTTCACCTTGAAAACCTGGGCCTAATATAACTAAAACTTCATTATTATCTCCAAATTTTTCTTGCGCCTCTAAAACTTCCGCTATGCGATAATACCAACCGTCATTGTCCCTGATGCTGTCATCTATGGCCACACCGCCTTCGCTCAGAGTATTAAATAATTGCCCTAAGAATTGAACATAATCTTCTCCCTTTTTATACACAGTGGACCTGACGGCCAATTCCACATCGACTTGGTCTGAACGCAATTGAGAAATTTGATCCAAGTCCCCGACCATAACATTCGCAGGAAAAGCTTCGATCAAATCGTAATAATCAACTTGCTCCCAATCTGATCTCAAGAAGTTTGTTGGGTTTTCTTCAAGTAATTTTTTTGCCATTTGTAATTTTGGCGACCATGATTCGACTTTTATTTTATTCGGGTAAACAACCTTGCCGTCGCGATGCATGCTGACAGTGTCGGGGACTTCTTTTGCCGATTTTAATCTTTGACCAAGCTGTTCACCTAAAATATTTTTTAAATTATTTATATCTTCAGTTAAATTCATTTGGTTTTGCTCGTCGTATGTGAAAGTATCGAATGAAGTTTCTCCTTGCTTAATAACTATTGTTTTATAAATAAAATCCGCCAATTGGCTTTTTTCTTCTGCTGAAAGTGGAAGATTATCGTTCGAACCTGACTCCTTACCCATTATTTTTTCTAATTCAGAGTAATCAATAAGTTTTTCAACTACTGAAGACAAGGGATAATAAATTTTATCTGAAAGAGCTATGTCTTGATAATTTTCAGAAAGGCCCAGGTCTGTCCTGCCTGATTTTGCAACCCCACTCCCAGGACCAATTTCCAATAAAATCTGTTTTCTGCCTAAAATGCCTGACCTTTCTTGTAAAAATTTATTTACATTTATTCCTAAACGTCTGTCATATTCTTCACTGGAACGATCGACTCGCCAATGTATTTCAGGCACAGGGCTCAACCGATTCATCCTGTTTAATGCCCTAAACATCAAAGCTTTCTGCTCACCCGTGCCCAATGAATGTAAAATCAAATCCTGATTGTTTTCAAAATTTTTAAGATCAACATTTTCATGATTTAACAAATTTGCAATCGTCTTAAATTGAGCTCGCACCACCTGCTCTTGAGGTGACTCTTTTTTAATTTCAGTAATAAATTTATTAACAAAACTTTTTATTCCTTCCGGATTGGATTGCAATTCCGCTTCAAGCTCAACCAAAAAATCTTTTGCGCGAACCAACAATGATTGAGTAATAGTATCTTCATCTATTAATAAATTTGGAAATTCCTGTTTTAAATCAGAAAAAACCTTTCCAGCCACCACTGCAACTTTTTCCACATGTTCGCTGTAAATTTGAAAAACCTTTTCCGCCAATTCTTCCGGCAACCTTTCCCCTATAGTTATAATCTTGTCTCCCATTTCCTTTCCACCATGGGCAATTGAAAGAAATGTTCGAAGACCATTTAAGCCATTAGTTTTACAGAAATTCTTCATCTGTTCAGCTTGTTTATTATTTATTGTTTTCAAGTAATTTAAAAAATATAATTGCTCTGGTATTGAAAGTGTAAAAATATCTTTTTGAAAGTCTGTTTCCAAAATTGGTCTCATGATGCCATCCAACATAAACAAGTAATCTGGATATAATTTTTTAACTTCTTCAGGACTTACTCCAGGGACCATATCAATAAGTACTTTTGGTGTTATTGTATTTTTTGAAACAATATCTTCAATTTCAATAACCCTTTTTACCCTTTCTCTGTCTAAGGCACGAAAATCAGGATTATTGCGTTTAAAAATTTCTACATTTTCATCATGAAGTTCATTTATTTTTTTAATAAGTTTATTATTTTTTTCATTAATTTCAGTAATTATCTTTTTATTTGATGGGAACAGCTCTTCTTTAATTTCTGCAAGTTCTTTTTCTATCTCAGACAATCTTTCCCCGTCTTCAGACGACATCTTTATTTTAAACATTTCATGAATTTTTTCTGTTTTAGAGTCAATGTCATTTTTTGTTCCAGCATCACTAATGTGCAAAAATCCATCCTCATACACAGCCCCATATTGATCTTTTTGGATGGCAAACCAAAGTGTGCCAGAAGCATTTGGATTGTGTTTGTTTTCTAACCCCTCTAAGGCACCACCAGCGAATTTTGTTAATAAATAATTTTTTTCCAATTTCGGCTCTGCTATTTTACCTAAGGTTTCTTTTATACTTTCAGAAAGTTTTTCTGAAAACCCCTGACCTTTGGCTTCCCTGCCTAAGTAAAAAAGAAACTTAATCAATTTACCTGTTTTGTTATAATCAGAAATGTCTTCAAGGGTTGCTTTTTTTAAAATTTCAGGAATATGCCCTTCATAAAATGACATTATATAATTAGTAGCAGAAAGCGCAGAATCTTTTATGTTTCCGGAAACACCTGCGACTGAAAAAAGGTCCGACATATTTTCAATCCAAACTTCTGGGCTAACCCTTTGTCCATTTTGACCAATAGCATCTATAAGTTTACCTATGTAGGGTTCTAATTTTTTATCAGATGCATTTTTTACAAGATAATTTAACACACTTTCAAATTCTTCTTTTGTATGCACATTTTCAAACACAAAAATTTGCGCAGCAGTTGGGCTTATCTGAGAGTTTAATATTTTTTTAAGATTAGAGACAACTGACAGTTCTATATTATCCTTCTTTTTAACAGATTTTTCTTTTTTATTAGAAACAACATCCGCTTTCTTTTTAGGGACAATAGGCGGTTGTGTAACTGGTTTATATATTCTTTCCATACCTATATACTGGCATAAAAATGCTTTTTTGTCTAAAGAGTATGTTTTTTTGTGTGACAAATAAATACATCTTAAAAACTAAAATTAACCTATATATAATGTATAATAAACTTATGAAAATTTTAGGCATAGACCCGGGTTTTGAGAGGTTGGGGGTGGCGGTGTTGGAATCCCCCTCTATACAAGGCTACGGTAAGGTAAATAAAAATATAGTAATTTATTCTGAATGTTTTAAAACTTCGGCAAAATTGGAATTTTCGGAAAGGTTAAAACTTATCGGTGAAGAAGTTAGAAATGTAATTAAAAAATACGAACCGGAGGTATTGGCGGTAGAAACTCTTTTCCTGACCACTAACCAAAAAACAGTGATGCATGTAGCAGAAGCACGTGGGGTGGTTATATACGAAGCCTCATGCGCGGGGCTCAAAGTTTTCGAGGCTTCCCCTCCTCAAATAAAAATAGCCACTACCGGGTATGGCAAGGCTGACAAAGCTCAAATGATAAAAATGGTGAAAATGCTGGTAGATATAGATAATTCAAAAAAATCAGACGATGAAATGGATGCTATTGCGATAGCTTTGACAGGCCTTACGTGCTTAAAAACAAAGGGTTTATGAGTTATCCACAGTTTAAATTTTTAGCTATTGCCAAACAATTCTAGATTTGATAAAAAGTATTGGCATAAGTAAAATTAATTTTAAAAAGGTCGTTTTTTAGAAAAATAAAAATCTTGTAATTATGAGTTACGATGATGACATAATAAATATGGACGATGATTCTGATGTGGACCTAGATGAACCCTTGGATGAACCGGGGAACTTCAACTTCGACGAGGACAATGATGAAGATCCGGATGATAGGTTTCACTAAAATTAAAAACCCCCGACTTTTATGTCGGGGGTTTTTAATTTAACTTTTAACTTACTATATATTATTTGCTATTATTTTCAAAAATCTTTTTTTACCTATCTTGAGAGTTAAGTTTTTATTCACTTTTAAATTCGCATCTAAAATCCTAGTATCATTTTCCAAGTCATGAATCGCATTTTGCTCGACCAGCCTGCGCCACTCACCTTTTGAGCTTAAAATTTTATTTTTTACTAATACATCCGCAAGAATTTCTCCATTCATGGCTTTCACTTCTTCCATTTCATCCGGCACTTCTTTTTTAGAAAAAGTCTTTTCCCAACCCACCTCTGCTTCCTTGGCCTTCTTTTCTCCGTGATAAATTTTTACTATTTCATGAGCCAGTTTCATTTTAGCATCACGCGGATTATCCATACTTGGAAAATCTTTTTCATCCAAATTTGTGCAAAGTTCAAAACCTTTCTCAATCAACGAATCATTCCAACTCATAACTTTGCCAAAAACTTCTTCCATAGTGTCCTCAAGTGAAACCATGTTGCCTTCAGTCTTACCCATTTTCTTGCCGGTATTATCCTCGAGTAATTTCATGGCAATAACTGATTTATCTTTTTTAAGAATTTCTGAAACCAAATCCCTGCCCACCAACATGTTGAAGGTCTGATCATTACCTCCCACTTCAACATCAATATTCATAGCTACACTGTCATAGCCCTGCATCAATGGATAAAAAAACTCGTGTCCAAAAATTGGTTTACCTTCTTCTTGGCGACGTACAAACATATCACGCTTTAACATTTGATCAATAGTTGTCTTTGAGGCGAGCTCTAAAACTTCTTGAAAATTCATTTTCTTTAACCATTTTGAATTAAATTTAAATTGAGCCTTGTTTGAGCCGGTAAAATTTAAAAATTTTGAAGCTTGTTTTTTATATTTTTTTAAATTATTTAAAACTTCTTTATGGGTCAGTTGTTTGCGGGTGGCAGTTTTATCTGTCGGGTCACCAATCATCGCGGTAAAATCACCCATTAACAGGATAACCTCATGTCCTAAATCTTGAAATTGCCTCAACTTCATAATAGGTATTGCATGCCCCATGTGAAGAGTCGGACCGGTGGGATCAATACCGAGATAAACTCTTAACTTTTTACCAGATAAAAGTTTTTTTTCCAGACTTTCTTTTACAAAAATATTTTCCACCCCTCTGTCCAATAATTTTTTAATTTTATCTTTATCCGTAATAACTTTTGACATAAGGTGAATTATAACATATATTCTGCTATGATTATAGTTATGAGAAAAAAACATGAAAAACAAATATTTTTAAAGAATCTGGTGCTTTTTGGCGCCGGAAGCTTTGTTGTGCTTGTTGGTATTTTCCTTATTTGGCTTTCGCTTATTAAAATTCCGGATTTTCACTCTTTTGAAGACAGAAAAGTCGTCAATTCTACTAAAATATATGACCGCACGGGGAAAATCCTTTTATACGATATACACCAAGATGTAAAAAGAACAAACGTACCATTTGAAGCAATGAGCATAAATATAAAAAATGCTACTGTTGCCGTGGAAGACTCTGATTTTTATAATCACAGCGGAATAAAAATAACTTCCATAATACGCGCCACCCTTTCAAACTTTTTACATATAGGAAAAACACAAGGCGGATCCACTATCACTCAACAGTTGGTAAAAAATACTTTATTAAATTCCAAAAGAACCCTGGGTAGAAAAATAAAAGAATGGATACTCGCAATAAAAATAGACCGTTCAATGCCAAAGGAAAAAATATTGGAATATTATCTGAATGAAGCGCCTTATGGCGGAAATGTTTACGGCATCGAAGAAGCAAGTAAAACTTATTTTGATAAAGACGCCGGGGATTTAACTCTGGCCGAGGCGGCATATTTGGCTTCTATCCCGCAATCCCCGACATCACTCTCGCCTTATGGGAAAAATAAAACAAAACTCGACGACAGGAAAAATTTTGTGCTTTCTAGAATGCATGAATTAAAATTTATTTCCGATACAGATTATAATAATGCAAAAAATGAAGTTGTTGTATTTCAGCCTCAAGCAACCATGGGCATCAAAGCTCCTCATTTTGTATTTTTCATAAAGGATTATTTGGAACAAAAGTACGGAACAGATATGGTGGAACAAAATGGATTAAAAATCACCACAACCCTAGATTATAACTTGGAACAAAAAGCAGAACAATTTGTAAAAGAAGGAGCATTAGAAAATGAAAAAGATTGGGGCGGATCAAATGCAGCACTCGTAGCTATCGACCCAAAAACAGGGCAAATACTTTCAATGGTCGGCTCACGAGATTATTTTGATAAAAAAATAGATGGTAATTTTAACGTGGCTACTGCATCTCGCCAGCCTGGGTCATCATTCAAGCCTTTTATTTACGCTACAGCCTTCAACAAAGGCTTTACACAAAACGCAGTGCTCTTTGACCTGCCTACAGAATTCCAAACAACCTGTGATGCTTATGGCAAAGCACTACCAGGTCACAACCAAAGTGATTGTTATATGCCTGATGACTATGATGGAAAATTCCGCGGACCTATGACCCTCAGGTACGCCTTGGCACAATCCATAAACATCCCGGCGGTAAAATTATTTTATCTTGCCGGTACAAAAGATTCACTAAAAACTGCCGAAGACATGGGTATCACTACTCTGGCTGACCCGAGCCGATACGGACTCACTCTCGTTATCGGAGGCGGAGAAGTAAAACTTTTAGACATCACTTCGGCTTATGGGGTTTTCGCAAATGACGGTGTAAGGAATCCTTACACGGGTATTTTAAAAGTCGAAGACAATAACGGAAATGTTTTAGAAGAATATACACCAAACCCAAAAGAAATATTGCCAAAAAATACGGCTTTGACTATTTCTGATATTCTTTCTGACAACATAGCTCGTACTCCTACATTTGGCGCAAATTCTCCGTTAAATATTCCAAACACAGCAGTAAAAACCGGAACAACAAACAATGACAAGGATGCGTGGACTATAGGTTATACACCATCTATTGTCGTCGGTGTATGGGCAGGAAATAATGATAATAAATCTATGAAAAAAGGAGGTGCGGCTTTGGCTGGACCGATTTGGAATAAATTTATTACGGAAGCAATGCAAACTGTCCCCGCTGAAAAATTTGAAAAGCCTGACCTGTCTACTGACCCGGAAAAAGTAAGCCCGGCACTGCGTGGGTCATGGCTCGGCAATGAACATTATTTCATTGATAAAATTTCTGGGAAACTGGCTACAGACCAAACACCAAAAGAAACAAAAGAAGAAAGGATTATTACAAACGTGCATTCGATTCTTTACTGGGTAGACCAAGACAACATCCTGGGGCCCTCTCCAGTAAATCCATACAACGACCCGCAATTCTCCCACTGGGAAATACCTGTACAAAATTGGTGGGCACAAAATAGTTATAAATATCCCGTGACTACATGGGCTAGCAAGCCTGTAGCATTAGACGACGTGCACACCAACGCGATGAAGCCCGTGATTTCTATCATCACCCCGGACACAAATACAATTTATCCATCTGACCAAAAAATAAATTTAAAAATAAATAGTTCCAGCCACTTCCCTTTACAAAAAATGGATATATTTATAAATGATGTGTACCTAGGAACATCCAAGCCTCCGTTTGATTTTTCCTTTACTCCGTCTGAATTAGATAATCTAAAAAATGAAAACGAAATAAAAATAATATTTTACGATACTGCATACAACCAAAGTGAGATTACTTCTGTTTTTAAAACACAATAATAGAACCTAATTATATTATCTTAAACTCTGTGGGCTTTTTTTGCCTAGTTGTTCGGAAAGTTTTTGTAATATTTTATCTTGTTTTAAAAAGATTTCGTTTTTATAGATTGGTTTTATGTTTAAAAAAACCGTACCATTTTTTATTTTAATGTCTTCAGTTTTTATTTCTACGCCTATTACTTCACAAATAGTATCTCGAATTCCTTGTTTTTTTAATTCTTCAGAAAGAAGAATATTACTAAATCTTAAAAGTAAATCTTTAATTTCTATCATGAGTGATTTTAATACCTATCTATTCATGGGCATTATTAGATATAAAAAAGAAGAATCGGAAACCCCAGAAACAACAATGGGGTGCGAAGCTTGATTAAACTTAATAGAAACACTATCGGTCGTGATTGACTGAAAACAGTCCAAGAAATATTTATAATTAAAACCAAGCTCTATCTCTTCCCCTGAAATAGCGGAATCAAGTGTGGTTTTATTTTCTCCTATATCATTATTTTGTGAAGACAATTCAAAAAGTTTTTCTTTTGGTTTTATTGTTAAATTAACTTGATTAAATTTATCAGAAAATATATTTGAAAGTTTTAATGCGTTTAATAAATCTTGTTTTAATATTACCGCTTCTGTTTTTGATTCTTTTGGTAGAATTTGTCGATAGTCTGGAAACACTCCGTCTATAACCCTAGATGTAAGGTAAATATTATCAGAAGAAAATGAAATTTGATTCTTATTAAAACAAACCTTAATAGAACCCTGGAAATCTCCAAAAACTCTTAATATTTCCGGAATATTTTTAAAAGGAATAAGTATACCAGGTATTTCAACTAAATTTTTAACCTTTACTTTTTTTTCAGCTAACCTAAATGAATCAGTGGAAACAAAAACCAAATTATCTTCATTTGAATAAATATAAACACTTGATATTTCCGGTTTTATATCAGAAACGGAAGAACTATAATAAACTGATTTTATACCGTCTATTAATTTCTTTGATTCTATTTCAAAAGTAACCCCTGAAACTAGTGGAATTGTAGGAAAATCATCATGGGGTTGGCCTTTTAATTTTATCCTACTTTTCTTTGTTTTAATTATTATATTACCGTCTTCTCCTTCTATTGAAATATTATCATTTTGTAAAATATTAGAAAAAACATTTGCGAGTACTCCACCGGAAATAGCCATTACTCCTTCATTTTCAATTTTCGCCGGTATTTCTATTTCAATTCCAAGACTTAAATTAGTAGCTCGAAGTTTTAATGAATTACCTGAAGCTGTGAATAATATAGAACTTAAAACAGGAAGTGTTAAATTCTTGCCAGTTATCTTCTCTACTTGATTTATTGCGTTTTTAATTTTATCAATACTTAATTCTATTTTCATATTTTTGTTTTATTATGTTAATGTGTATATCTTATATATTTAAATTATTAATACTATTAGTGTTGTGGATAAGTGGATAAGTGTTTTTAATATTATAATTATTACTTAATTCTATTTTTTAATTTTAATTTTAATCTAATAACTTTTAATAATTGATAATTTATTCTTTGGTGTAAAAATTTATCCACATTTTTGTTTTTTTACCAACACTTTATAATTTAATTATTCCTACTTTGTTCTATGTTTATTTATCACTTATCATTAACTTATCAACACTATTTAAACATCACTCTTATTTGTTCTATTTCTTGTAATAATTGCTGGTCTGTTTTTAAATCTTCTTTTATTTTTAAATATGAATGAATAACTGTGGTGTGGTCTTTACCCCCGAGTTTTTGTCCAATGAGCGGGTAAGAAACATTGAAATCTTCTCGCAATAAATACATCACAATCTGTCTTGCTTTGACTATCTCCTTCCTTCTTGTTTTTTCGTAAATTGATTCTTCTTCTAAATCATAATGATCGCTAACTATTTTAACCACTTCTTTTATGGCTACGTTTTTCTTTGGTTTTATACTGTTTTTGAGTAAGTTTTTAACTTCAGCTAGTGTCAAAGGCCTATTTTTAAGGCGATATTGACATATTATGGTGTTAAGGCAACCCTCGAGCTCCCTCACGTTTCCTTGAATTACGGATGAAATATAATCAAGAATTTCCGGTTCTAATTCAATATCGGATTCTTTTAATTTTATTTTTAAAATCGCCATGCGGGATTCATACTCGGGCTCAGAAACATCCACTATCATCCCCGCAGCAAAGCGAGATTTTAGACGATCAGCCAATTCTGGGATATAATTCGGGTGTTTATCGGAAGAAAAAATTATTTGTTTGTTGTTTTGATAAAAAGTATTAAATGTATGAAAAAGTTCTTCTTGGATTTTTTCCATTTTACCTATGAATTGGATGTCATCTATGATCAACAAATCATATTTTCTGTATTTTTCTTTAAAAGAATTTGCCTTATTGCCTTGTAAAGAATTTATAAAATCAGTGGCAAATTTTTCCAAAGTTAAATAATGAACTTTTTTATTCTGGTATTTGTCTTTTATTGCATTTCCTACTGCCTGGATAAGGTGTGTCTTGCCGAGACCTGTTCCTCCGTATACAAAGAATGGATTATATTTTGTGCCAGGGTTTTCTATTATTGCTTGAGAGGCTGCATAGGCCATTTCATTGAAAGTTCCTACGATAAAAGAATCAAACCTGTAGCGAGGATTGATATTGTCTTCTGGGTTGATGTATAAGTCTTTTAATGGCAGTTCTCTGTTTACATAAGCTTCACCATTAGGTTTTGGTGGCTCTTGTTTGGTGTTCTCGGCTTTGGTGATGGTGTACTCTACTGCGCGCATTGTTTGGTATCCATCCGCGATGGTTTTAGTGATGAGTTTGTGGTATTTATTTTTTAGCCAATCACGTACGAATTCATTTGGCACGCCTATATAAACGATGCCATCCTCTTCTTTTAATACAGAGGTATTTTTAAACCAAGTGCTAAAGTTTGCTTTTGAAACTCCAGCCTCTATTTCATTCAAGCAGTTCTTCCAAAGTTGTTTTGTATCCATGGATTTTTATTATACTCCTCATTTCTAATTGCGGAACTACCCAAAAGTTATTAACTATGTTTATAAGTTGTGGATAAGTTTTAAGCAACAGATTTGATTTTTTACCAATAATATTATAGACTCTATTTATGTCACAAACATATCAGCCAAATAAAAGAAAAAGAGCAAGATCTCATGGCTTTCTTGTAAGGTCTCGAACCAAGACTGGATCAAAGGTCATAGCTCGCAGACGCCAAAAAGGCAGGAAAAAACTCACTGTTTAATGGCTTTTTACTCTTAATTGGGTTAAATATGCTACCTAAAAAAAATAGATTAGATAGGAAATTAGTAGAAAATATCTTCAAAAATGGACGTTTTTTGAATTCTTTGAATTTGTCTTTTAAGTTTTTGCCTCAACAATCCAACACACCTCACCCCAACCCTCTCCTTATTAAGGAGAGGGGGCAGAATGCGAATACTAGAATTTCTTTCATTACTCCAAAAACTGCTTCAAAAAAGGCAGTAATTAGAAATTTATTAAGGAGAAGGGGGTATGCTGTTTTAAAAAAGTATATTAATCACCTCCCCTCTGGCTTTACCGGAGCATTTGTTTTTGGCAAGAAAAGCGTTGAAAATTTTGGTGGAAAAAAGAAAACTAATTATAATCCTATACAGAACCTAGAAAATGAAATTAAAAACATTATTGCTAAAATTCGTTAGTTTCTATCAGAAATTTATAAGTCCCCTAAAAAGACCAAGTTGTGTGTTTTATCCTACTTGTTCTGAGTACACCAAAGAAGCCATACAAAAATATGGCGTATTAAAAGGATCTCACTTGGGAATCATTAGAATTTTTCGCTGTCACCCTTGGCAGAAAAATAATATTGATTTATTGAAATAGGTAAAAGTAAATGAAAAAGTTTTGATTTTTAACTATTTTAATATAGAATGAGAGGATGTTACATCAAATTTGGAATATAGCTTTATATAAGCCTTTTGTGAATGTTTTGGCTTTCTTGATTTCAATTATCCCGGGTGGGGACGTCGGTATCGCTATTATTATTCTTACTTTATTAGTAAAGGCTGTGCTCTTCCCTCTTTCTCAAAGATCTATCGAAAGTCAGGCAAAGATGAAAATTCTCGAGCCAGAGTTGAAAAAAATAAAAAACTCAGGTGCGACCAAGGAAGAACAAGCAAAATTAACAATGGAGCTTTACAAAGCTCACAAGACAAATCCATTTTCCGGTTGTCTTTTGGTTCTTGTACAGCTGCCTATAATTTGGGCTTTGTATTATGTTTTTTACAAAGGAGTAAAGTTTGGTGATGGTATTTTATATTCTTTTGTGCACAGCCCGGAGCCAGTAAATAATTTTTTCTTGGGGCTTGTGGACATAAGTCACAAGAGCCTCACGTTGGCTGTTATCGCCGGCATATCACAATTCTTCGTGGCGTACTTTATGCCACAGCCTAAACCTAGTACTGAGCCTAGCACAGGGTCTTTCCAGGAAAGCTTCGCCAAGAGCATGCAAATGCAGATGAAATATATATTCCCATTACTCGTGGTTTTTATCGCGTACAAAATTTCCGGGGCTATTGCAATATATTGGATAACTAGTAATATATTTGCCATAGGTCAACAGCTTTATGCCAACAAGAAAAATAGAGACGAATTAAAAGCTCTTCTTGTTGTTAAATAAAATATGAATAATCAAGAAATACAAAATTTAATAAAAGATTTGATAGAAAAAATGGCTGTGACTGTAAACAGTATTGAAATCACTGAAAATAACGGTAAAAGTGTGGTTTTTTCCGTAGAAGTGTCCGAACCTCATTTCTTTGTTTCTCGTGATGGAGAAGGTCTTTTTTCATTAAATCATCTGGTAAAAAGAATTGTTGAATCTAAAAATAGTCCCGATGTCGGGGCAAATATTTTAGTAGACGTGAATGGTTTTCATAAAAAGAGAATGGATAGCGTGAAGGCGGTGGCGCATATGATGGCAGAACGAGCGAGATATTTTAAAACAAATGTGGAAGTGGACCCTATGTCGGCTTTTGATCGAAGGGTTGTGCATGAATTTTTAGCAAATGAAACTGATTTAAAAACAGAGTCTATGGGCGATGGCCCTTCTAGACGAGTGGTTATTAAATATTTAGGGGGAATTTAATGCAAATTTAGTTCCCAAAGATAAGAATCTTTTTTGTTTACAAAAAATAAGTAATTTTCATTGTCATCTAGGGCAAGTTTTACTCCATCTATTTCTTCGCCTGATATTCCTGTCAGGTCAGCCAGATCAGTGGCATTGTTGTTTGTTATATTTATTTTCCAGATTTCATCTGAGAAAGAAATTTCACCTTGATACCAAGAATCAGGATATGCTGCTCGGTCAATTGATTTTGGGACACTGCAATACAAGGCATCACTATTTTTACTCCATACGCATTTTTCCGGTAAAGTTTTTAAGTTTAGGGCAGTAGACTCCTTTTTTTCTGTATTATAAATATTTAATGATAAGTTATTGTTACCATATAGGATGAGTTTACCATTTGGGCTGGTGAGAGTCGTAAGCCCGTTTATGTCACCTAAAATTCTATTAAAATCTTTTTTAGTTGGGTCAACAGTATACATATAGCCCGGGATATTTGCAGAAGGTTTTGTCGTTAATGTTATCATTTTATTGTTTGGCCACCATGAAAGCCATTCTGTGAAAGAGGAATCAAAAACTTGGGATTTCTTTACTCCTGCTGTGTCAGAAGTTATACCTACGGCAGTGTCTCCTGTGTTGAATAAATAAAATAATTGCGTGGCATCGGGTGACATGCTCATGTCTGTGATATTTTCTGGCAAGAAAGAACCTTTTATTTCTGTATTCCCTGTGGTGTCGCCCCCTAGAATTTCTTTCGGTAATGAACCGATAAAAGTCTCTATTGTTTCATTGTCTGATTTTAAATATCTCATAAATACAGACTCCCCTTTTGCTCCGAAATATGCTTCATAAACTTGCGGGACTACGGTTGTAGTAAATTTTCTTTCCTCTATTTTTTCCGCAAAAGTTTGATAAATATTTCCGTCATTTTTTGCAACATAGCGCACAGATGGTACGAATTCAGTTTGCGGAGCGGTAGGTCTTACTGTTGCCTTACTCTTTGTGGTTGTAGGAGCTGGGGTTGTCTCTACTGGGATAACCGGTGGGATTTCTTTAAATCTTTCTTTTTGGAATACTGTAAACCCTGCTATGGGCATGCTAGAGACTTTTATTAATTTTGATACGGTTGCTTCTATTGGTGCCGGAGGAGTAGTTTCAGTTCCTGAAACATTTGCCGGAGGTACAGGTGCCGGAGGGGTGGGTGTGGTTTTAGTAAAAGGCAAGAATGAGAAAAAGTTTGTGCCTGTAGTTGTCCCCGTAGTAGGTGTTGTTTTTCCGGAGAAAAATATATACCCGAAAAATATCGCCAGTATGGCTACGAGTGTTATTATTAAAAGTGTTAAATTTCTTTTTGACATGTTAATTTAGTGTGATTTTATATACTGTGTTATTTCTGAGGCCTCATTATATATTTTTGCGCTTGAAGTTTCTCCGTGTGCGTATATATTACTATTGGTTAAATTATATTTATCTAATAAATAGTAAACTAATTCGTGTAATGCTGCTTCCTGAGGAGGGGTCGGAGAGTCCCAGACAATTTTTTTAGCATCGTTTGCTTTATTTGTATCTGTATCATTTAAAAGACAATTTTGTCCACCTAAGTTATCTATAAAACATCTACCTGTAACTTCGATACTGATAGTATTTGTATTACTCAGAGTGCCTTTTAGGTTCCCAGGTAGTAAATCAGAATTTCTAATTGAATAGGTATATTTATTAATTTCGGCTGCTTGTATAACGTTTCCACTTGCATCAATAATAAAGTGAGCCGCGGCCTCTTTGCTTGTTCCTGAATTTTGTAACCAAGCACCATAGGCACCATTTGGGTTTGTGCCAGTTGTTCTGTGTAATATAATACCTTTTATTTTTGATTGTCCATTATGACCAAATCTTTGGCAAATTTTGTTTTGTATATTGAGGTTAGCAATGACAGGGTCTGCAACAACACCATCACCTGTTGTAATAGGGGCATCAGGGCATTGAGCTAAATTTGCGAGTTGAGATGTTGAATATTTTGTTTCATCTAACGCTTCATCATGTATGTCTAGTTCTAATATGGCTTGAGGTAAATTGCTCAAGCTTGTATTTAAGAGTTCGGGGTTTATGGTGTTTAAAATTGCATAAGCACCTAGAGCAATAAGTAATCCTAAAACAGCTTGGGTGATTCTTTTTTTGCCATCTTCTTTACTGGAGGCTAGCTCGCTCGTCATATATTCTACTCCACCCATGACTATCATGACCATAGCTAAAACGGCGCAAACACCCATGAATATTTTTATAAGTACATTTAAATAATTACCAAAAGCATTTGGGTCAGCAGTCTTAACGCAAGTAGTTGTCGTGCCTCCGGATACTTGGCTTTGTGGTTCACAATCTGTTTGTCCTACTCCTGGCAAGGAGGCTAAGGGATAATAATCTGTTTTAGTATTAGGATTTGAGCAAAAACCGTTGACTAAGACTTGTGGCGGTGTACAACTGGTGTCTAATGTCACCACATTAAAGTCAAAAGTATAAAGAGGGACACTACCATAACAATCATCTATATCTACTTTTATTGTATAGGTTCCATCTCCAAGCTCTGTGAAAGTGTGTGAAACAAATTCAGCGGTGCCTTGGAAATTCTCTACTGCGTAATCACCAATATCGGGGTTATTTTTATTATGTAATGAAAACTTTGCAGTACATGTTCCACTTCCGATTGGTTTTGCAGGGGTAACTATTATTGTTGCTGATTTATTTTCATTTTTTTTTACATTAATATCACCATTAAATGTACCAGAAAAAACTCTGATTATGGAAAAAGGAGTCGATAAATCATAATTATAACAATCAGTTTCTTTTATATTTGCTGTATAATTCCCAGGATCAAGATTATTAAAAGTTTTTGAAACGCTAGAAGCAGATCCTGTAAAGTTTGCTACGCTATTTGTTACAACAACCCCTTTATCGTTAATGGTGCTGAATTCAGCCTTACATGCTTGGCTTCCTACTGCTGGAGTATCAAATGTCACCCTTATGGTTACTGATTTTTCTACGACTTGAGTTGTAGCATCAGGGCCACTTGCTTTACCACTAAACGGTAAAATAAATAACAGCAGAGCCAGGGTGAATGATGCGAGTATTAAAATTTTTGGAAATATTTTTTTCATTTAATTTTTAAAAACTAACATCTAATTCTTTTTCTAATTCTTGAAAATAAGTGGTGGCATTTTTAATATTTACTTTTATTGCCGTTTGTCCGGCAGTTGTTCCTGGTTTTACGGAAAGAATATTTTTAGTCGAAGGCGTGTTTATGTCAGAGCCGTTAAAAGACCAATCAAAAGTCATATCAGAAGAACTTATGTCATTGGGCGAAAAGAAATATGGCATAGCTACTATTGAAGTGCCACCCTGTGGGATAAAAAATCCATTTTGCAAAGATTTTTCCCATTTTATGCCGGTAGTAGGGTCTTTTTCATAGAAAACAATTTTAGGATTGCCGGGAGTTAATGTGATGCTTTTGGTGGATACAGAATTCCCTGCGACACTGGAAGCAGTCACTTCGACGGTGTTGTCATTGTCTAAATAATTATTTTTGAAAACATAATAGTCTTTTCCATAGCCGGATAAATCTTGTTGTGCTTCATTGTCTTGTTTCCAATTGTAAGATAAATTACTGCTAGGTATTCTTTGTCCCCTGGACTGCAGGTTTGGTATAGCTACTACTTTAAAACTACCTTCGCTAGGTACGAGCTTTTTGCCCTTATAAAATGGTGGAGCATAAGAGTCATAAGCTTCCCACAGCAAATCCATACCAGCGGGGTTTATGACTATAACTTTGTCTATGAGGTTGCCATCCGGAGCAAGAATTTTAACTTCCACGGATGTTTGAGACCCTGCATCTCCAACGCTAAAAGAAAATTCTTTTTTGCCGATACCTTCCAGTGATGGAGTGCCATTTAATAGCCATGTGATATTTGAGTGGTTTAAATCAAAAGAAACAGTGGAGACGGTGGCACTTACATTTTGATTTGGAGATGGGAATGATGGAGTAATGTCTAAAGAAATATCAGTGCCTTGTGATTGAGCACCGACAAGGTGAAAAGTGCCTAAAAATAATATTACTATTAACATCAAAACCTTTTTTAGCATAGTATGATTATATCATTATTATTTCTCTGCTTCCAGCTCTTGTTTTGCTTTTTTGATGGCTTGAATTTGTGAAGGGTCTGAAGTGATGATCTGGTCCTCGGTATATGAAGCTTCTATCTTTATAGCTACGTGCTTGGACCCGGCAAAAAACAATCCCTCCCCTCGCCCTGACTCTAAGAGTAAATATTTTTCTCCATCTGTTAGGTTGAAGGTTTGTTGCAAGATGCCTATGGTTGAGGGCGATTGTTTTAAGAGTATTTGAATGGATGAATTACTGATGATGGGTTTACCGTATTCTGATTGCATAAAGTCACCGGCATCTTGGGTGATGGTGGCTAGGCCTAAATAGTATTTCCTGCCTCTTTTTGCTATGGATAATAGAAATGATGCCGTATCCGGGGATTTCATCATCCACCATGCTTCATCGACTACCAATAATCTTTTTTTCAAGTTTTTACGCACTGCGTTCCAGATGAAGTGTGTGATGATATACATCGCTACGGGTTTTAATTCATCCTCCATGTCACGTACTGAAAAAACTATAAATTTTTTATTGATATCCACGTTTGACGGTTTGTTTAAAAACGTCGCCCAGGAACCGCGAGTGTATTTTACTAATCTTTGGATGACCGAATCACTGCCTTCCATTCCGGAAAGAACCATTTCAAAATCAGAAAGTAGCGGAGGTTCGACATTTGCAAAATTAGAATCAGGTGTGATGTCTTTTATCGCATAAGTTTCAGTGATGGCTCTGTCCACCATGGAGTCCTCTTCTGGAGTTAGCCCGCCTAACATCAACCTAAAAAGTCCGACGAGGTTTATAGTGTTTGAACGGAGGACGTCCTCAGCTGTTTCATCTTCGCGGGGCATAGGCAAATCAAAAGGATTGATGTGGTGGTCAGAAGAAAGAGAAATATTAAAATATCTTCCACCGACGGATTCCGCCAAGTATTCATATTCCCTTTCCGGGTCTATGACTATGACATCAATATCAAACATCAATGATCGGATGATTTCTAATTTTGTACAATAACTTTTTCCTGATCCTGATTTTGCGAACATTACGGAATTATAATTTTCCAAAGAAAAACGGTCGAAGATGATCAAGCTATTATTGTGTCTGTTTATGCCGTAAAGAATTCCTTTGTCGGAAGTCAGGTCGAAAGAAACAAATGGGAAAATACTGGACAAGGGTTCAGAATTTAATTTTTGGTGAATATTTAATAAATCATTTTCAATAGGTATGACACTTTTAAAACCATCTTCTTGTTGGAAAAGTGCGGGTTTGATGTAAATAAGTTTTGATTCCAAGATTGATTTTATTTCATTCTCAACCTTGAAAAGATCCATTTCATTGTCGGCATAGACAGTAATATACAAACCCACATCAAACATTTTTTCTTGGGCTTGCATCAGGCTGTCGCGCAGTCCTTCCAAATCTTGAAATGCAGTGTCGAGCATAGGGTCGCGCACCATGCCTTTGGACTCGCGAGTGTTTATTTGGCTCTGCACCTCGGCTACTTTTTTCTGGAATTGGCGCAAAGCCAAAGAAGTGTCTATCGGGTGTATAAAAATAGAAACATCAAAAATTTTATCTAAGTTTATAATGGGAGAAAACCAGTTGTCGGCTAGAAAGCGCGGGTATGACATGATGAAAAAAGTGCGAGCTATTTTATCACCCAGGTTTATGGATTTAGGTTCTATTTTTAAGGCTGAAGGCGCTATCACGTCTTGGAGTTCGAGTGTGGCTGATTCATATATTTGCTCCGGAAGCACCGGCAAAATAGAAGCGTTTGTTTCGTTTTCTCCAGCACTATTTCTGCCTAATAATTTATCTAAAAATGACATATATTTATTATACTATTTTTGTCCCAGGTTTATCTTGCCTTCTATCTCCCCCGGGTTAAATACTTTGTAAAAAACTTCCACCACTTCTGCCGTTCCCAATTGCACTGAATTTATCCCACAGCGAGCGAGCCCTTGCGATATGACGCCCACTCTTTGTTCCAGTTGTGATTTTTTTTCTTCGAAATTTGATTCCTCGAGTTTTCTTTCTTCTTCGGTCGTGCTTTTGGAAAATATCTTTTTTAAGATGCCACTTTCCGCCTTGAAGGCCGTAGGAGTGAAAGGCACGACTATAAAAAAGTTTTTTGTCATTATGCTCGCCCGTTCGGTGAAGCTTTTTATAAATTCTATATAGTCTTTTGTTTGCAATTTTAATAGAGGTTCATTTTGCACTTTCATTCTGTTTTCTAAAATTAAAAGATACGGGCGGATGTCGAGCTTTCTGGATTGTATTGATATTTGTATGGAAAAATCCAAAGTATTCAAGAAATTTTGGAATTGAAGTATGGTGGCTTTTTGCTCCTCTTCTGATTTTAAAGATAAGTTTACAGAGCTGGCTAAAACAATAGCTCGAAAATCACCGTTTTTCAAAACGATTACTCCGTCGCGGACTTCTTTTATAGGGACGAATTCTTGAGTTGCTTTTGCTGATATTGCCATAAATTATTATTGATTTTTATTTTCTTTTTCTAAATCTAAAACATTCAAACCCCATGCTAAATCTTTTAATTTACTTTCCCCTAGAGCCATTTTCTTTTGGGTCGGTGTTTCCATTTCTTTTTGTTTTTTTTCAGCTTCTATTTTCTCGCTGGTTTTCACCATTCTTTTTTCCCAGATATAAAGTTTGTCTTGGATGGCGTACTTTACACCGGCCTCAAGCATATTTATAAATGGTTTATTGTTTGGTTTGTAGAAAGTCAGCAATGCTGCCAGTCCTCCTATTAAGAGTATCGGTATTGCACCATACCAAAAACCTAAAAGCTTGAAAAGCACATAACACAGACCCCCTCCCCCGGCCAAATAAGCAAACTCCCTAAAAGTAAATGGCCCGAAAATTTTGTCTTCTATGTCTAAAAATTGTGGGACCTTGAATTGCATAAATCAATTATACAACATTTCAAAAATTTAACTAAATTGGCTCTCGGTATGGATCTGCTTTTGGCAGAGAAGTATTTGTATTTGTCGGCATTGCCGGGGTTTTTGAAATATTATTTATCGTGTATTCAGTTTTTTTTGCCGGCATTTGGAAAGCCCCGGAAAGTTTCTGTATTGGCATCATTGTGGACGTAGGTTGTGGCGTGGCAGGAGCCGGAGCTTTATCTACACCTGGTATCTCATTTATTTTTATTCCGGCTATTTCCAATACTTGCTCTTCCTCTTTTTTTATTCGCATATCTGCGAAACTTCTAATAGGTGGAACTGGCGCAGGACTCACTATGTTTTTTACGGGTTCTGTGTTTGCTGGTTGCTTTTTATCCAGTAATTTTATCATTTCATCACGGATTTTTTTGAAGACCAATTCATTCATTTCATTTGCCAATTGGTCGGCTTTGGCTCGAGGCAATTTTAAACTGTTTGCCAATTCCTTTGGATAGTCTTGTGTATTTATTAAGCCGCAAAGCAAAAGCTCCGTCTCGAGCTCCAAGTCTTCCAGTTGTTCGAGGCTATAGCCTTTTTTTAATCTCATGTCGAGGATGACTTTTCTCCAATCCACGGCGTCTATCGCGCGCCTAGTCTCCTCGGATAATTCCTTTTTTGCATTTTCTATTTTTACTTGTAGTAAATCTATTGTGTCATTCATAATTATTTTTTGTATTTATCTAAACTTGTTAAACTGCTTTAATTATACAACAAATTTATTTTTTAAATCTTCAACTTTTGAGAAAGTGTCCGCGACATATTTCGGTTGTTCTTCTTCGACGACTGTCCCAACCATGTTTGGATTTTCAAGAAAGTGAGAATAATCTCCTCCGGAAAGAATGAACTTCATGTTTTGATCGTATTTAGGGTTTTTACTTTTTAGTTTACTTTTTATGTTCTCGTTTACTTTTTCTGCTAGCGGAATAAATATTTTTTCTATAGCTTTTTTTGTTATTTTTTCAGCATCTTCCATGGCCAGGATTGAACTATATGCAACTTTTTTAGCATAATTATTTAGAGGGTTAACTCCTAAAAGCAATAATACAGTTTCAGCTTGGAAATTATTTATTTTTTCTTCGTCATCTTGGAAATATTCTTTGCTTATTTCATCCAATTGCTTTTCAAAATCAGAAAGATTAAATATTTCCTGTGTTGTTTTAGGAAGTTTAACCATTTCTTTTTTTATTACATTTTTTAATATTTCAATCATATTTTATTTTTTAATGTCCTCCTCCTTTATCTAATTTCGCTCCAGACAATGTGGCATGTCTTGAATTTTCTATTTCTTCTATACTGTCTCCTCCTAAGCTTGTGACTGTGTTAAATATTTTTGCCACATCACTTGTAGCACTAGCTGCTTCGCCTAATTTACGCTGGTAGCCTATCTGAGCGATTTTACCTTGTTGCACAACGATACTTTCATCTTCAAGAGGGTCCATTCCTAATGGTGCGTATGCTTTTATTTTCTTTTCCGGGTCTAGATAGGATACTGTTTTGCTAACTTTTCCAGTGAATATAAAATCACCAGCTGTATCTTTTAATAATTCACCTTTTTCATTTTTTTCAAATTCTTTATACAACACGTCACCACTTAGATTTATTCTCTTGAATGGACTTTCTTCCGTGACCTCTTTCATATATTTTTTATTTTTAGAGAATTTATAATCTTCCGGATTTTTTTCTAGCTCTGATTTAAATTCTGCTTCCGCATATAATTTCTCTTCTTCCTTCATTTCCATTTCTCCAGTTTCTGCATTTTTTACTTCTATTAATTCACCCGTTTTATATTTTGTAACACCTGTTTGTATTTGCACGCGCTTTCCTGTTTTTTGTAGTTTACCTTTGTGTGTTTCTGGGTCTACGACATATTTCATTTCATCAACGTGTTTATAATCTCCCTTAAAGTCATACACACCCTTTGCAGCTCTTCTTATTTCGTTTGCATTTGCTACTCTGTCTCCATAGAATTCTGCTTTTTCTGGATTTTTTTGTTTTATTGCATTGTTTAATCTAGTCGTGTCTAATTTTATTAAGTTATCACATGCATCAGTTAAAGGCTTACCTGTTGAATACAAGTCTTGCAATATTACTTTCATCTCTTCTAGCATGTGATGCTCTTCTTCGTCATGTCCTACTGATAGTTTTTCTGACCTTTCTCGTCTCTTCTTTCCTTGCTCCTCTCTCATCTTTTTAAATCCACCTTCTTGAGGTTTACCCAAATCCCAGCCAGTATGCCCTGCTATATCTTTGCCTCCTATTTTTAATCCTCTTACGTCGTAGCTCGCTCCTTCCAGTGTTTCGGCACCACTTCTAACTCTTTTGCCAAGCCATGATTGTAAGTTTAATTCCATGCCCATTAATTTTACTTTTTTCTGTGAACCTATTAGGTCTTTCATCCAAGCACTTTCTGAAACCATATTCCCCACTCGGCCGAGGCCGACTCTGCCCGCGAAGCCTACCCCACCGAAGACAACGGCGCTGAGTAGCCCAGTGTAAATGCCGGCGATTTTGCCGACGGCTCCTGCCATGTCGCCGGAATAATCTTCAGCTAGTTTTTTGGATTTATTTAAAAGGAAGTAAACGATTGCGAAAGGCATAGCCACATACATTATTTGATCCAGCCAGTCTGTAGAATTTTGAAAATCTCCTACAACGCTACGTATGGCATCTCCAAAAAGAATTATCACATAAAGGAAAAATATATATATTGGCGCCAGGAATGCGCTTTTTAGAAAAGTTTCCCACCATTTTTGATGACCGAAGCCGGCAATATCAAAAGGCACGACATAAGAAGCGAAAGCCAGTGGTGAGAAAACCATTGCCATCCATAAAGTGCAGACTCTTCCCAGAAACAGCCATGATACAGAAAGAAAACAATACGCCATATATAGCATTATTATTATTGCCATTATTGTTGTAAAAATAAATGGTCCTTGCAAATTGTCTTCAAACTGTTTTTTTGACGGGACTATTTTTTGCGGGTCAAATTCTGAGGCTAGGGCTAAAGAAATAGATCTTTCACCACCGGCATTTGTTATTTCTTTACCGTTTTTATTTTTAGAAGTTATGTGATTATAAAATACCCGTGCCAGGATATTTGATCCGTCAATAATGACTTCGGTAAAAAATAAACTGAAATTTATAATAAGAGCCACCACGATGATCGTGGCTATCATTTGTTTGGCTTTACTCCCCAGGCCTAAGATAGTTTGGATAGCTACATAAAGTAAAGCAATTATAAAAAATATATTAGAGATATCTCGCACGGCAGCCCAAGCTTTGCCTACAAAGCTTTGTGAATATGAACTGCTAAGGGTGGAATAATAAATAAATTTGTCGAGTACTCCTGCTGAGAACCTAGCAAAGTCAGACAATGGTGTAAAAATAAAATCGTACAAAACGGAAGCTATAACGCATTTTATGTTAGTTGGCGAAAGATATAGACCCGAACAATCAAATCTCCAGCCGTCTACATTGGTCGGTGGAATAAATTCTGGGACGCTATATTGCATTTCTTTACTTGTTATTGTAAAAGATGCAGTGTTGGATGTGCCGTATATCAGGCTTCCTTGGTCAGAAAAAAGTTCTGCATAGGTTTGATAGTTTCCTGGTGGAAGATTAATAATTTTTTCCGTCATAAAGCCTTTTTTAGATTTTATTATTTCTTCAGGTATTGGGAAATCTTGATTTGGCTTTTTTAATATAGTGCCAACAGGGTAAAAATAAATTCGTAATACGGTTCCCGGAGTTATAATTTCGTTACTGATGGAAGCTGTAAGTGATACAAATGTATCTGTTGATGATGGGGGGTTTGCAGTAAGAGTGAATTCTGACGCCAAAGCACTGGCTTTAAAAGGAAAACCAATCATCGGGGCTAAGAAAAAGCTCAAGATAATAAGTGGGATTAAAATTTTGGAAAATGTTTTTTTCATTATCGTTTTAATTCTAACATACAAACATTTTTATTTCTTTATTTTTTAATGAAATAATATTCGTAACCCAAAGCATTTTTCAGAATTGGAGCTACGGTCGCGATATTTTCTATTTTATTGCCATAATATTCATAGACTGCGAGTTTATTGTCTTTCATTCCGAGTTCATATGCAGCTATGTTTGCAGGCAGGACGCGTATTTCCCTGCCTCCTCCGCTATAATATCCGAAAAGTTTAGCAAAAGTATGCGCTAGTTCTCCGGCAAAAACTTTTAAGTTTGAGCCTGCTGTGTAGCCGTAAAGTTTCGCTAGTTGCGGATAAGCTATTATTTGTCTGGCAAATACAGTCTCCACTCCTTCGCCGGTGCGCACTATCGCATCTGAAATAGGTTTCCTGATATCACCAATTTCTGGCGCTTTTATTGTACTAGTAATTGTACTAGCACTAGCACCCGTGCCAGTTCCTGAACTTGTTCCATTGCTGGACCCAGCACCATTTCCTATTCCAGAACTAGTCCCTGTGCCTGAACCAATACCTGCACCAGTTCCCGTACCGTTAGGCCCACCATTTATGCCAGATCCTGTGCCACTACTTAAGCTCCCCGCAGTACTGCCGGGCTTCGCTGCCTCTGCTGCTGTTAATGCTAATTCGGTAAGTTTTTCTTGGTTAGTCAGTACTATTCCGCCTTCTTGTGAAAATTTATCGAGAATGGATTTAATGGTACCCATACTGGTGTTTGGGTCTAGAAGTAATTTTGCTTTATCTCGCAAGTCTGCCGGTATTTGATTGCCCCCGATATCTAGAAGTCCATTTATTTTTGTTATTAATGATTGAAATGCGGAATCAAAAATAGGTTTTTGCTTATCGGAAAGTTGATTCTTGAATTGCGTAAAAGTTTCACTGCTATATTTAACATCGAATGGGTTTATACCACCTGCTGCATCAGTTAGCAGGCTGGTAAAGTTTGCTATAGCAGGGATTATGTTATCTTTTAGCGTTTTGTATTTAATATTGGCTTGTTGATAGGCAGTAATTTTAGCATTGATTTCTGCAGAGCCAATTACAGCTCCACTATTAGTGCCACTACCGCTACCACTGCCTGTACCTGTGCTATTGCCATATTCAATGTTGGTGGATGGTCCAAAAATTCCTTGTCCTGCTGTGCCACTGCCGGAAAATGTAACTATTCCTCCGGATGAACCATTACTCCCTGTGCCTAGCGTTCCTCCATTTGTGCCATTAGTTCCTGAGCCATTTGTGCCGGTGCCTGTTGATCCGGTACTTCCCGTTCCTGTGCCAGTGCCACTGCCACTGCCGGAACCAGTCCCTGTGCCTGAACCATTTGTACCGGTGCCTCCTGTGCCATTACCCCCGCCAGTTATCGGTGTCCCCAGATTATTATTACTGCTAGTGGTGCCGTTATCCCAAGAAAAGTCAGGCATTTGATCATATGATACTCCATCATCGAAAGTTCCCGTGTTAACATTTACAGGAGAATTTAAATAAAAAGTAACAACATTTCCGTAAATATTTTTACCAAAAGTTGGACTGCCTTGGTCATTGTCTTGTATTCCCGCTCGGTATTCGTATTGAGTGTCTGTCGTTGCTCCTGTGAGTGAAAATTTAATTTCTCCGGAAACATAGTGAGAAGTTGTATTAGGTATATGCGCCTCTGTGTCAGTTTTTATCCATGCAGTATCTCCAGTTTTTCTGTACTCAAACCAAGTTTTGGCCACGACGTTTGTATTATAAAAACCATTCAAGTCGGCAGAAGTACTGTCGAGGATTATTGGTTGCTTGGTTTGGATGGTTGCTTGTACTGTTGATCTAGTAGTGAATTTTACCGGTCCGCCATAATTTATGATATTTTGGTTTATGTCTGAAACGACAGCACAATAATAATAAGTTGAACCGGGAGTGAGATTGGAAACAGTTTTAGAAAAAGTCGCCGAGCCGGAATTGCCTAGATTTGCATCATTGGTCGAAAACATATTGGAACCATAAATATCATTGCAAAAAATAGGAGGCTTATCTAATGTTGCATATCGGAAATATCCCAGTCTCACATTTGTATCTGTGTTGTCCATGTCGATTGATCCGGAAAATGTAGCTGAGACGTCTGTGACTCCAGATGCAGTGCTTGTGACGACGAGGTCTTTGTTGGAAAGAGCAAAAGACGAAAGAGGTGCACATAAAGGCAAGATAAATATCAATCCTAATATTATTTTTTTTATATTTTTTTGCATTTTAATAAACACCGATTATTGTTTCCCATACTCCTCCATTATCTTTTACGGGACGTCCTAGATAAGTGCCCCATTTCCCGGCTGGGAATAAGTCGCCTATATTTAATCTAGGCAATTTACCCGATGCACTGTCTCTCCCCGGTACATAATCAGTATGATAGTGTTCCGGAGGGTTTGGTTCGTTGCTATTAGCATCATCATTAAATGTCATAGCACTCAAGAAGCCCGGGCCCCAAGTTCTGCCAGTTGCAGGATAATCATGCAAATGTGGAGGATAATAAGTCATTTTCATTGTATCTTTTATGTCTTGCGGTAGATTATTGTCTGTACCATTTCTTTCTGTTTTTTCACAAGCTACTAAGAGACTGCCAGCAACATACTGCTCACTGTCTTTCATTTGCTTTATTAAGTTGTTTACGTTTGCAATGTCATCTCCGGAAGCTAAATTCGATGCAAGATTGGCGAATGTAGTTATTATGACTTGCAATTTATCTTTGTAGTCTTGGCCTTCAGGATCAATATAATTTGTATCGCTAGGGTCAAGTTTTGTTTGAGCCAGTAGGTCTTCCATTTGGCTTTTTAATTTTACCAACATATCTACAATACCTTGCTTGGCAGTAATACTAGCATCATTTTCTTTTTTCATTTCTAAATAACCGGACATTTTTCTGTATTCAGCTGCGCCCTGTTGTGCATATGAAGGCATATCTTTGTCGTTATATATTGCATGAACCATTTGTATGTATCTGTTGAAAGTTTCGTCCACTGCGGAAACAGCACCCTGTTTTGAATCTACGGCTGCGACCTTGGGATTTTTTACATATTTTTCATAAGTAGGCATAGGAATACGTAGTCCAGTGATAACATTGATTTGACCCGCGTAGTATGTGTGTACTTTTAATGTATCATTAGAATCATTGACATCTTGGATAACAAAAGCCACTATGCTGCCGACGATAGCACCTATCACTGTCCCAATTATTGCTCCCGGTCCTGTCCATGAAGCAGCAGCTGTTCCCCATGTCGCTCCTATCACTAGTCCTGCTGCTCCCGCAGCCAATGGTGCATAACTCGATGTATATTCTGAAACGTCATTTAGTGTTTTGTTGTGGAGACTGTCTTCTGTTTCTGGAGCCATTTTGTCTTCTACGGATGATAAAACTTGTCTTGAATCATCTTCCCATCCTGGATGTGGCCCCGGAATACAATAATCAAGTTGGTTGATAGTAGGTATTAACCCTGTGTAAAATCCTGGAGTACCATCTGAAATTAATTCTGCATTTTGATCCTTTAATTTGTTCATGTATGTTCTCTGTTCATCTATAAGGGCCTGATTCAAATCTTTTGTAATATCAAAATTCGGATGTTGTTGGAACCATGTGACGTTATCAAATCCGTCCGGGATGTTTGTATTATTTTGTCCCGAGCTGTCTTGGGAATAAGCATCAGTCAAGTCGTATTGATTGTAGTCTGAATTTTTATCCATGCCGGCAAGGCCTTTGTCTATGAGGTCTCCGCCGAATTTATTTAATGCTGAATCTAAAATAGCGGCAATGGCATCATTTAAGTCATTTACATTGAGAAGTGAATCTTGTTGGTGATGCATCAGGCCCGTAGCCGCTTCTGCAACCATCTTCCCTGGTGTTACATATGCCCAAGCATCTGGTGCGCAGAGGTTGTGTTTATTCCAATCATCAGCTTGAGCTGATATGGCATCACACTTGGCTATATGGTCTCTGACCCATGCATCATAAGGTGTTATTGTCATGCTTGAAGAGTCTGTGGTAGTGTCATTCAGAGAATACGGGTTTCTTTCACTTAGGCAAGCGTTAAGTTTTGGGGTAAAGGGATTGCCTGATGCGAGCTTGCGAGCGTATTCTTGTTTAGTTTGGTTTTTTAATTCTTCAGGAGCGGTGCAACGATAAGTACCTAAAAATCCTCCGGCTTCTTGAAGGCCATCACGTACGTCTTGAGCTTGAGATTGTTGAACGCCATTCATTCTCTTGCTCCATTCGCTTTGAGTCATTAAATTAAATCCAAAAGGATTATTGGCCGGTACTTGTGTTAACAGAGCCCAAGCCCCCCATCCGCCGGATCCGAAATTATTATTGAAACTATCGTAAGTGACGGGTTGATTTGTGTCTTGCATCACTTGATTGAAGGAGAATCGTGCATTTTGTGCAAATTTTGTTCTAAATGCTATGGCATTATTTCGTATATAAGCCTTAGAAAATGGACCAAGTCCGGCTATTTCATTATTGAATGCCAATGTAATATTTTTACCCAGGCTTGTAAAATAATTCGGCCTGTTTTTTGGCCAAAGAGGATCACCAAAATCTCCCGTATTTATCCATACTATTATGTCTTGAGTTAATTTTCGGATAATTAATTTCACCATTGCCTTGCCGACACTATCCAAGCAGAGTTTGTTGGCAGCTACCTCGTCAGCTGTTTTTTCTGTGTGCTTAATATGTGTTAGTTGTTCTTGTTGAATAAGAAGGTCTGAAAGGTTCATAACCGGTATTGATGTGGCGACTTGGGTTGCTTTTGTTGTGTCATCCGCTAATCCTTCGTTTACAACTCCTTCTGTGCTTCCTGATGTAACTAAATTATCAGCACCTGTGGGGTGGGCTGATTGGTCGGTAGCCATTACTGTTGTGCCGCTAAATGCTGAAGAGATGTTGTGTATTTTATTTTTTAACATAGCTCCGCATCCTTGGAGTTTTGGTATTAAGGGGCCTACTAATTTCATATAGCCGCCCACACCCCCGGTGACTCCGAATTGGTTTACGCCAAATGAGCCTGTTTGCGCATAAGCTTTTGGTGCGGAATTTAAAAATGGGAAAACAACAAAACTCATTATTAGGAGAGTGACGGTTATGTTTTTTATTATTTTATTTATCCGCATATATTTGCTTTGTAATTATACCTCATATTTGAATTTTACCAAATCAATTATGGAGTTTCAGTTCTGATGCCTAAGTGTATTTTTAATTCATCGGTAGCTGATAAAAATGTATCGCTGTATTTTTGGTATTGCGCTAGTCCGGAAAGCCCAACCAATGGGTCATCGGATACTTTCGTCATATTTCGAACAGCTATGCCAAGATTATAAGAGCTATTGGCTATTTTTAATGCATATTCTACAAGCTCATTTGGAGTCGGAGTATTTATTAATTTTTTAGAAAAATCCTGGTATGCATTGGCTGTTGTATTTAATTGTGCGATAGCTTCATCTTCTTGTTGTTTTGGAGCGCCATCTTCGCTCGATATTTCAGATATTATGGCTGGCTCTTCGCCCATTTTTGTATTTTTATATTTGCTGAAAATACTCTGAATTGTTTTATAATATGCTGTTTCTTCACTGGATCCGCTTTTACCTATTTGTATATCTACTTGGCTGTATTTGTCTGGCAAAGTCGGATCGCCGACTCTTTCTCCAAGTGCTGAGGTCATGCTCTTCATAGTATCGGGGTCATTTTGTCCGGATTGTTGCAATGCTACGTAGGTGGCAAAAAATTCGTGAGAGAATTTTTCTGTTTCATTTGAACTTTCTCCGCTTTTATCTATAGTATTGTTTGTATTTGTGCCGGATTTTATTTTTAACTCGGCTTTTTTTTCTTTGACATATTCACTGTCGGGGACATTGTCGAAAGTTACTTTTTTATGAGGATCCGTGCCCCAAAGAGCTTCTTCCCAGTCTGGAATACCATCTTCATCAGAGTCTTTTTGCAAAAGGTCTTCTGTGGTTATTTGGCCTACTTCTAATTGACTTTGGCTGTTTTGATTTTGTTGATTGACTACTGTTGTTTTTGAGCCCCCGAAAAAGATTTTGTAAATTGAAAAGATTATAGTTAAAATAACTAAAATTATTGTAAGTGAAATTATGAAATTTTTACTCGGCAAATATTTTTTATACATTTATGTTTTTTAAATTATTTTTTCCCGATAATTCCAGGCAGACCAAAACTTTTTACCGAATAAATATTTATTACTGCTGTGGCGCTACTGCCTGGATATATGCAAGTTATAGGTATTCTTAGTGGATTATACCATCCTGTAATATATTTATTTGTAGTTGGTACGCCTTTAGTTATTTTTTTGACTCCTGTTGATCTTATTATATATGGTCCCTGTGGTCCACCATTTATTGTTGGCAATATATCAAATGTTATTCCGTCAACTGGGCAAATATAGCCCGCATCTTCCGGTCCTTGTATTTCTTTCGCTATTGGAGCCACTGTGACTTTTCCGGCAAAAAAAACTAAACCAGCGAAAGCCGTATGCGTACCCACAAATACTAAAAAGAAAGCTAATAACGAAACAAAAATATATTTTTTCACTTGGATATTATACCAATGTTAAATGTCTTTCGCCAGTGTGAGCCAGTCTGAAAGTGTTAATTCTTCGGCTCGAGCATCTTTTAATTTCTCTGGTAGTTTTATATTTAGAAAATTTTTTAAATTTCCCGATAATTTTTTCCTTTTATGAGCAAAGCCGGCCTTTACCAATTCCCAGAATTTTTCTTCTGAAATTTTTTGTTTATTAGTCCTTTCCCCCTCTCCTTTCAGGAGAGGGGCTAGGGGTGAGGTGGTGGTATGAAATCTTTCCCTCGAAATATTTTTTATTAAAATAACAGCTGAGTCTACTTTTGGTGCCGGGGAAAAATATCTCGCTGGGACTTTCATCACAATACTCGGCTCGCCGTAAGCTTTTACAGAAATTGATAATATACTTTCTTTACCGTCCCGCGCAACTATTCTTTTCGCCACTTCATTTTGCACCATTAGCACCATTCGTTCCGGCTGTTTTTTTTCTGTTAAAAATTTTTTCAAAATTGCACCAGTGATGTTGTATGGTATGTTTGCAATTATTTTATATTTAGAAAATTTTTCTAAATTAAATTCCAGTATATCTTCTTCTATTAAAATTAATTTTTTATTTTTAATTTCTTCTGTAAATTTTTCCTGCAAAAAAGAAATAAGCTCGCGGTCTTTTTCCACCGCTATCACAGTGCCAGAATATTCCAAAAGTTTTTTGGTCAATGCGCCCTTGCCCGGTCCTATTTCTAAAATAACATCATCGGGTTTTATTTCACCCGCCACAATGATAGCTTTTAATGCCGGTTCTGATTTTAAAAAATTCTGTCCCAATGATTTTTTTGCTTTGTGTTTTTTTTGCATTTCTTTTTTTACTAGCAACTAGAACCTAGTAGCTAGCACCTAATTAAATATAAATGGTTTTTACATTCGGGTCTTCGTCACCTTTTTCTAAAATGTCTGGGGGTATATCAGATAGGAATTCCGAAGGGGAATTTATTTGTCGTGAGCCGAAAATGGTACGGAAATTTGCATATGATAAAAATAATTTACTGCGAGCGCGTGTGAGTGCCACATAAAATAATCTACGTTCTTCTTCGCTGTCTTCCCCGCTTTTTGTCTCGCCGAATTTTTGATGCGGGAAAAGCCCGTCTTCGAGCCCGGTGATAAAAACATATTTAAATTCCAGCCCTTTTGAAGCATGTACTGTCATAAGTTTTACACCTTCTTTCTTCTCTTTTTTATTTTCTGTAATCATTATACTGTCTTGGTCAGAAGCGAGCGATGCATCTTCTAAAAGCTTTTCTATACCTGCGCCTTCTTCTAAGTTATCGTACTTTAATGCAAGCGTAGCAAGTTCTTTTATATTTTCGAGTCTTTCTAATTCTTCTTCCCCTCCTTCTAAAAGCTCATGTTCAATACCGGATTTTTTCACTGTGAATTTTATCACGTCGCTTGCTTTTGATGTTTGTATTTTTTCTCTTATTTCTTCCAGAGTTTCATAAAAGTTTTGTATTTTTATTTGCATTTTTATCGGCAGGTTTTCTTTTTCACCCCCGAATAATTTCACTAAAGTAGTCTTGCCTATTCCTCTTGCAGGAAAATTTATAATTCTTTTTATGTCCGACAAACTTTCAGGATTTAATGCCGCGCGCAAATACGCAAGCGTGTCTTTTATTTCTTTTCTTTCAAAGAATTTCACACCTAAAACTTGATAAGGAATATTGTATCGAAGCATCGCTTCTTCTAATGCGCGTGATTGAAAGTTGGCTCGGTAAAGAATGGCGATGCTAGGAAACCCCGCGGAATCTTTTTCTACAGGGTCGCTGTCTGTGCCTGCTGGCACAGCGCTCACTCTCGGCTCGTCAGCCTGCGAGAGACCCTGCCGAAAAAATTCCGCAGGGTTCCCGTCCATTATTTCTAAAATTTTTGTCGCGACGAATTCTGCTTCGTCGTTTTCGTCTAGCGCTTCATATAGAGAAATTTTTTCACCAGTTTCATTTTCAGTGAAAAGGTTTTTATCGGGACGATATTTATTTTTCTTTATTACTTCATTTGCCGCTTCCAAAATATTTTTGGTCGAGCGATAATTTTCTTCGAGCATTACTATTTTCGCATTTGGATAATCTTTTTCAAAACTTAAAATGTTTTTCAAATTCGCTCCGCGCCAAGAATAAATATTTTGGTCGGCATCACCCACTACACAAATATTTTTATTATTTTCCGAAAGAAGTTTCGACATCAAATACTGCGCTTCATTTGTATCCTGATATTCATCTATATGTATATACTCCCATCGGTCTTGATAAATTTTGCGCACTTCTTCATTTTCTTTTAAGAGTTTTGTAGCTTTTAAAAGCAAGTCGTCAAAATCCAAAGAATTTTCCTTACTTTTTCTTTTTTCGTAAATACTCCAAACTTGCGCCACCACTCTACTCAAACCATTTCTTTCTTGATAGGCGGGATCATTTACCCTCTCTGTGTATTTATCAAGCTCTGTGAATTTTCCTTTTTCTCGCGAGATAATACTTTTTATTTTTCTTGGTTCGTATTGTTTTGGATCTAAACCCAATTCTTTTATCGCGTCTTTAATAATAGAGTTGGAATCCGAATCATCTAAAATAGTGAAATATCGCGTCAGCCCCAATATTCGCGCATTTTCTTTTATTATATAAACTCCCAAAGAGTGAAAAGTGCTTACAAATGGCGTATTATTTTGTCCTCCGGCATTTTTTTCAATTTCCGCAATTACGCGCTCTCGCATTTCTTTTGCAGCCTTATTTGTGAATGTTACCGCCAATATTTTCTCAGGAGCAACGCCGTTTTTTATCAAATTCACAATTCTGTGTGTAATTGTCTTGGTTTTCCCCGCGCCCGCGCCCGCGACGATAAGAAGCGGACCTTCCACATGAAGAGCCGCTTCTTTTTGAGCATTATTTAACCCTGCCAAGTGTTGCATCTAAACACTATAGCATGAGTTTAGGATATGAGGGAGAATTTATATATTTTCTAAAACTTGCGTCGCGTCTTTTCGGAAGTTTTCTGATTCTTCAGTCACAATTTGCAAAAAATTCGGTATTTTTTCGAAAAAGAAATCAAATAATTTTTCTATATCCATTTTTTGATCCGTTAATTTCTCATATTCCGCCAAATCTTTTTCTTCCAAAAGGGGCAGAACCCTTATCAGTACAGATTGAAAAATGAGAGACCCTATTTCAGATATCATTTCTTCTTGTTTGTCTTCCGGAAGCTTGTCGATATCGAATAATTTAATAATATTTTGTCGCACAGATTGCATGTTTTGTTTTTGCATTTTATTTTTTGTTTATTGTTAATGATAACTTAATTTTATTTTAAAACATTCATTTTGATATTATCTAAAACATCCAGTTTTTCAGCTGCTTTCACGGCACGAACTATAAAGTGCTCGACTGTTTCTGGCGTATGGTTGAAGTAAGTTGCTCCTCTAGGGTGCAGGCCGGTAGCTTCTTCGAGGGTGTGTATATAATATCTAAGAGAAGAAAATATAGGAGTATGACCATCCATATCAGAAATTTCTTTTGCTGAATGCATTGTTATTAGTGAATGCCAGTCATGGCCTCCGGGGGTTGTTTGTAAAATATATTCAGCATTATCATTGTACAATTCCAATGCTTGCGGTCTTAGATTGTATACATCATTATTGATCAAGTTTTCTTCTTGTTCCGGATTTTTTTCAGAATCTGTTTCGTGTTTAGTGTCATCGTCATCATGGTGTTCCGTGTTTGTTGGGTGCAAGTCTTGATTTTCTCCAAATTTATCAAAATTAATAACATCTCCGTATGTTGCTTGGATATCTTGTTGTTCCATTTGAACTTTCTTGAGCAATTCTTGATACTCCGGATTATTGTGATCCATAGTACTCATTTCTGCCAAATGTTTCTCATCGACGATCAATGCGTCAACTTTCATTTCCAATTCCATTTGTTCCACTTCCGGCAAGTGGTCATGCATATCATCATAATCATCATTTGTATATTGAGCTCTGTCTACTACAACACTTAATGTTTTTGAAATTTGCTCATTGGGATTATTATTTTCTCCTCCTGCCGGTGGAACATGTTCATCGGGTTTTGCCGGAGGAGTATGATCATCGTGTTTTTCTGGTTGAGCATGTTCATCTCCCTTTGGTGCAGTTTCATCATGATGACTGACAGTGTCGCCTTCGTGATAAGTGTGCGCCAATTCTCCATCGGTATTTATTTTATCCACTGCAAAATGCCCATCTTCGAATTTCAATACTACGCTTTCTCCGGCGTGAACCGCTTCTTGATTCCCATCTGCGTCAACTATTCCTACTTTCATAGCTAGGCTATGTGCAGCTCTTCCTGCAAAATGATGCAGATCCTCCTTGCCGTCCCACCCTGCATTTCTTGCCAACTCTTCATTGTTTTCAATTTGTCTGATGAAAGAGCTTTCTTGCCCCTCGCCTTGATGCACTACGCTTTCAGCCGTTGATGCCGGAGCTTCATGATGTTCTGTAGTTATATTAGTTGGGTTGCTCGCTACTTCAGAGGCATGACTGTGCGCAGATACTTCTGTTCCAGCAGGAATACTGTCTTGATGTTCTGCGGATGCACTTTCTACAGGGTTTTCAATAGGATGTTCAACTCCTCTTACTTTATCAATAACTTCTGATGCTGTGTTTGTCGTTTTATTTAGCACATCTGAAGTTGTATGCAGGTCATGCGTTTCAGCATATTGCATTCCTCCAATAGTAGCCAATCCTGTGCCGAATGATACACCCAGATTCAAAACTTTTTTACCCCATTTCATCCATTTTATTTTTCCATCAATCTTATTTCGATTTTGTTCCAATATTTCTTTGTTGCCCGAAAGCTTATTTATATCAAATGCTCTGTCGAATTTTTCCGCTACTTTTTGCTCTTCTTTTTCAATTCGTCCCTCTAGGTATGTTGTCAGTTTTTTCACTCCGAGCTTAGCGAGCATTCCACCTCCGGCCACTATCGCGGAAACAGGCCCACCCACCATAAACGCTGCCCCCAGCCCTAATCCCATCAATCCAATTTTTACATATTTTTGTGTTTTTGGTGGAACATTAATTTTAGTCAAAGCTACGTTTAATACTGTTGCCATACCTACCCTGCTCAATAATCTTCCGCCTATTTCTCCGGCAGCCATCATGTCCATATTTGACGCAGTGTAAAGAACTCCTGCTCCGATGAGGGCCGAACTCGCTACTACTTTTGCCGTCTTGCCCCAAACAGTTTTATCGAGATTTTTCCAAGCTTCTTCTCCCCTATTTATGAGCTTTTGCATGGATCCTTCCATCGCCATTTTCTTTTTCTCGTTTTCCTCTTTTGTTTTTTCTCGGAAAACTTTTCCCGCAAATAATCTTTCCTCGAGTTCATTCATGGCTTTTTCTCCACCTGCTTTTCGGCGGTGGATTTCTATACTCAAAGCATTTTTTACATCCTTTTTTATTTTTTCCATTTCCGGAGAAAGTGTTTCCGGCGTCGGTTCGACAACAGGGGTATCGTTATTATTATCCGGAGCTTGTTTTTCCAGAGTATCTTTTTGCTCGTTTAATTCTTTTAATTTTTCTATATTTGCCAGTTTATTTGCAAAGAAATTTTTTACTTTTTCAGAAACTCCTTTTGTTTCGATAGTCTCGGCAGTCTCCGGAGTTTTTTCAGTTTCTTCTTCGACAACTGCATCGGTTTTTTCCGTTGTTTCTTCTACAATTTTTTCAGCTTCAGCCGTGATATTCGCAATTTCTTTTTGCAATTCGGGTGCACCTCGTGTGTCCCCTGCTTTTTCAACAGCTTTTTTGCCTTTTTCTTTTATTGTTTTTTCCAATAATTTTAATTCCGCAATGCGGGCCATCGCCACCTCTTTCAAGCCTTCCTTTTCAAATTGGCTTAACCTTTTTGTCAGGTTTTCATGCTTAGGTTCATTTTGAATGCTTTGATGAAGCTTTTTTTGCTTTGGGGTCATAGTATTTTTATTAGTTTCTAATTTTTTACGCATGATTTTAATTTTTTAATTTATCTTCTAATTCTTTTATTTTTTCCATTTTTGTTTTTATTGAATGCTTGCTGATTATTTTATCCTGCAGTAAAGAAAGCTCCATCAATTTCTTTTTAGCTTTATTGCAAATTTCTTTTATTTTTTCCAACGCATCTTCTTGTGTCATTTATTTATTATTTATTCTCAGTTAAAATTTTATCCAAATATGTATTAATTTCTTCCATCTTCTCTGGGGTCCATTTTTCGGTATTGTATTTTTGATCAATTAAATTAGCAATTTTAACTTGGTCTGCCGGTTCAGTATAGCCAAATGTTCCCTTCTCGCCTTTCTCGAAAAATATATAGTCGGCATTGTTTGTATTTCTAGCACTTAGTTTTTCCCCCAGGATTATAAATTGCGTATTGCCTTCCAAGATTTGATTTTTAGTATATTCACTTGGTGACTTTGCAAAAAATTCCTCAATATTACTTTTTTCTTTCTCGTTAATTTCTTTTGTTTTTTCTTTCGAGGCAGCAAATCCGGGAATTATATTTAGTTTTTCGCTGAGTTCTTTTAAGTATTCCAGTAGTTTTTTTATAATTTTCCCATGTCTGATTTTATTTTCTTTAGCTGACGTTTCTTCTAGCCGTGAAAGTCTTTCCGCGATTTCATTTGCTATCATGTTTTCAACGGGCAAGCCTGCCTTTAATTGTTCGCGGAAATATTGTGAATGAAGAATATCGGTTGCAAAATTTATTGGCGCATCATTATTTGTGGTAATTTTTTTATCTATTAAAAGCTGGTATTTTTCTAGCAATTCATTTTTAATTTCTTCTCTTATTTTTTCTGTTTCAGCTGTTTCAACTTCTGAGCTCTCAAGGACAGTCTTTGCGAGTGGTTGAGCTTCACTTTTAGGAGAATAAAAATATGCCATCCCTCTTCTGTCTTCATAGTCAGTTTTAAAACCATAATCAAAAATCTCATTACAGTAATTTTTTTCTAGTCCGATTACATTTTTGTAGGCCGGGCTTATGTCTCTTTCCACCGAGCTTATTTTACCTGGGTGATTTTCAAAATTTTCGAACAAAGGAGTATATTTAAATTCAATTCCAATTTCTTCTGAACTGGCTAAAATATCTTTGATGATTTTTTCACTTTTGTTTTCAACAGGCGCGACTACTTCTTGATCTTCATTAATAAAGCGATGAATATTTCTAAGCTCTTCAGCCAAGATAAGAATGCTTCCTTCATATGTATCCACATAATCTATTGTATAGGTTTTTTCGATATTTTTGCCTTTTTCATAGTCAGTATATTTTATTTTCTCTTTTGATGAAGATAGTAAGTCCCTTAAAAGTCTTCGCTTAAACTCTCTTTCTTTTTCGGTATCGTTAGTTATTTGCAGTAACATTCTTGGGATTTCAGTATCAGTTGTTTTCCCCGTTGTATTTATTTCTTCAATAATTTTTTTCCATTTCTCAATATCTATTTTGTTTATTTTATTTCTAAATTTTTCTAGTAATTGGTCTACTATAGGCGCTTTGTCAGGATAAAGTTTTTTTACTTCTATAGCATTTTGTTCCATGCTTTTTATTGCTTCATCGCAAATTTCAAAATGCTTCGCTACTTTTTCGGTGTAATTTTTCAAAAATTCTACATTCAGCCCGACTTTTTCTGATTTCTCTTCCTGTGGCATTTCTGTTTCTGTCGCAACTGTTTCAGGAATAACTTCTCCTTGAATTTCTATTACTTGTATAGGAGCGGGGGTTTCTGAAGTTTTTTCTTTTTCAATAATAGTCACGGAGGGGGTCACTGTGGTAGATATTTTTTTTGTTTTTTCATACTCTGATTGCCAATAAGCCAATAAGTCTTTTTTATGCTTACTTTCTTTCGATAATTTCTTATACCATGGTATATCTTTTATTTCTTTTTTTAGTTTTGCTATTTCTAGCTCTTGTTTGTTTAAAGTTTGATCTAAATCAAGTGGTTTTTCTTCTTCTTTTGGAGTTTCATTTACAGTTTCTTCCGTTAAGATTTCAGTAGGTTCTACTATTGGCATATTTTTCTGCATTTTTCTTTCAGCATAAAGTTTTGCTTCCACTTCTTTTATTTTTATTTCGTCTTCATTTTCGATAGCCCCGATCAGTTCATCGTTCGGGTTTGCTTCCAAGTATCGATAAAATTCTTCCAAATCTTCCAATTCGGCGAATTCCATACTCGCCATGCCTTTCATGAGTTCAATAATTTCTTCTTTAATCTCTTCTATTCTCGCAAGCCTTTCTTTTTCTTTAGTGTCTTCTTTTGGAGTTTCTATCACCGCCGGTTCTGGGGTTGGCTCTGGAGTTTCCGCAGGGGTTGCTGTATCTTTTTCAACGCTTGCCGGCGTAACTGTCTCATTTTTTTTGACTGGTCCTTTGCCTTCTCCTATTTTCTTTTTGCGTTTCGTTGTTGTTGCTGGTTCTGTTTTTGCGCCAACGGTTGCTTCCTCAGCCTCAAGCACAGCAAGCTCCGCCAGCTTTGCTGCATATTTCGCCTCGAGTTCTTTTTTTGTTGGATTTTCTTTGCTCATATATAATTTTATTTATTTTCTAATTTTTTTCTGTGTTGAAAATTATTTTTCCTTTTTCAACAGAACTTACTTCCCCTTCTTTATTAAAAGATACTATCGGTTTTTTTATTACTATCATTGAAGAAGAATCATTGTCAGGATATTCGTCCCATTCATAAAAGTCTTTCAATACATTATTTATTCCGGCAAATGCTTTCTTTTTATCAACAATTTCAACTTCATTTTTTTTAGTTAGTTTAAAAGTGGCATGCTTGTCTGTTGTTATGTTTATTCCATTAAAATTTTTACCTCCAACATTTTTCACTTCTTTTACTTCCTTAGGATTTTTTTTATATTTATTTATTATTTCTTCTAATTTTTCTTGCAAGTCAGGATATGACAAACCACTTTTCAAAAATGCCTTATAGGTAGAAATATTTCCATTGGCTCCATGCATTCCGCATTTTCTGACTTCTTCATCAAGTTCAGCCAATTCTTCTTTTGTCGGACCTTTTTCAGGAATTTCTTCGCCACCTGTTGCAGTTTCTTTAACGATTTCTTTATCGTCCGGCATGGAATCTATTTTGGCTTTTAATTCAGCCAATTCTTCTTTTAGCTTTTGTATTTTTATTTGTCTTTCTTGGCTTAGTCTTTGAGCTTTCACTTCTTCCAGCTCGCCTGTAGCTTCTCCAAGTACTTCTTGAAGTTTTGCTAACTGCAGATCTATTTCTTGTTGTGATAAGTTTTCAGTCATGAAATTTTTTAATTAAGATGCGTAAGTCACTTTCAAAACTCCATTTTCTATATCCATCCTTTCCACTTTTTTACCCTTGTCTTTTTCTATATATTTTTTTACTTCTTCTCCCAGCGTATTCGCTAATTTTTCAACTTGTTCTTTTGCGAGAACTTTCACAAATGGGTTTGCATCCAATTTATAGTCCAAGGTCGCTATTTTCCCATCTTGAGATTCGATATTGGCATTAAATACCGGGCTACCAGTCATCCAATTTCCTTTTAATTTTGCATTTATATTAAATCCATTTGCGCCTGTCTTGGTTATTTTCAAGCTTTCGTATTTTAACCCCTTTTCTTCTAATTTGCCCGCGAAATTTTGTATGATTTTTTCTATTTCTTTTTTTAATTCTTGTTCGTTAAATTCATCTGTTTTTTTATTTTCTAAATTTTTTTCTACGGGTATTTCCGCAGGTGTTTCTTCCAGAACCTTTTCCGTAGGCGAGGCTTCTTTTTTTAATGCCAACAGTTCTGCGATTCTTTGATTTACAGCGTCAATTTTTTGCTTAAGTTCTTCTTCTTTGGTAATTAAATTTACTACTTCCTCTTGTTTTTCCGGTGCAATTAATTCTGAAATTGCTACGCCTCTTTTTTCTTCTGTTTTTTCCCCTACTTCTTTTTTTCCTTCAATTTTTTTATTTAAAATACCGGGATCAATCATATTAAAAAGCATTTCTTTGGTGATTCCGTCTTTAGGATTTTTCGGTTCGAATTTTAATGATTGTTCCCCTATTTCTAGTTCAGGTATAAGTTCTTGAAGTTTTTCTCCGATTTTTTTTAATTTAGGGTGGTCTGATTGTATGTAAAACCCTCCATTTTTAAAATTATTTAAAAAGGTGCAATAACTGCCGTTGGAATGGTCATCGGGCCTATTACTAAAAATAGCTGTAGTACCTGGCAGGGCTAGTCGCGCTTCTATTGGATTGTCTTTTTTTCTTTGGTACGCAAGAATATTTCCAAAAACAGTATTTGGGTACTTGTCGCTTTTTTCCAAGGCGTTCATTGTATTATTGATGTCTCTTGTCACTTGTTCATATGCTTTTCTCAGCTCCATATTATTTTCTATCAATTTCATCGGCAAAGGTCGCGCCGGATTTTGGACTTGTCCGGATTTAAATAAATTTTTTAACGTCTCAAAAGAAATAATAGAATGTTCATTAGTAGGTATTATTTTGGCTTTGGTGCTTATTGTTTTAATGGAAGATCCTTCTCCAACAGGCTTGTCTTTCCCTTTTTTTCTTTTTGGCAGGTCCGGTTTTTCTACTCCTTCTAGGAAATAAAGTATTTGCGGTCCGAATTTTCTAAAACTTTCTTTTGTAAAAAGTCTTTGTTTTTTTTCATTTTTTTCATTTAAAAACGGCTGGATAGAGGTCATTCTAAAATCAACCAGCCTTTTAAGCCATTCAGGCTTACTTTCTGCTAGTTTTAACTCTTCCAAATTTTTTATTTCTGGTCCAGCCTCTTCCCCGGCCTTTATCCTATCTTTTCTTTTTCTAATCTCTTTCTCTTTTTGATTTTTTATCTCTATGGCATAGAAAGAAGTAAGGATACGGCGCATGAATTTGTCGTCTGGGCTGTCGTTGTTCTCCGGCAGTATTCTTATTTTTTCTTCTCTTAAGAGTTCTGACAGCTCTTTTATTGTTAACAAGAATGTGCGTTTTTCACCGTTAGTTGCAGTCGTTATTATTCTATATTTTTTGTTTTTAGTTTGCTCATTCGGGATTTCGTCTACAGTGCCTATTCCCTCAACCATGCTGAAAATTTTACTACCAGGTGTTAGTTTTGCTATTTGTTCTGCGATTCTTTCATTTTCCCTTTTGTCTAATCTTTTAAGTCTGTATTGCACCTCTTCGATTCTCGCTGCTTCATCTCCAGACATTTCTTTGTCTTTTCTTTTCAACAAATCTTCTTTGAATTTTTCAAAAGTTATATTTCCTTGAAGGATTGTTCTTCTTGCTTTTTCTTGACCGCTTAGTTTTTTTATAGTGGTATCCGGGTATCCTAAATTTAAAAGTCTTCTGGCATCCGGTATGCCACTGAGGTTAATTTGTTCCGTAGAATTTGGAATATCTCGTCCTGTATGGGGATTTATGCGAAGAGGCGTTTGAGGAGCTTTTTTAAAAATTCTTTTTTTTTGTTGTTCTACTTTTTCTTTCATATTTTTTATATTTATTCTTTCTATTATAATTCTTTTATCTTTTAACACCTAGTTTTTTTACCTACAACATTACTAGTATACACCCTTTCAAATATTTTGTCAAGTCACAGGTTTTCCACACTTAGGTTGACTTGCTTTGTCAGTTTGGTACCATTAAAGAACACGGAACAGGAGCAGGACTTAGATGACTGAAATCAGCGAAGACAGTAACATCGTGAGAGCCTTTGTGTTTAATACAAACTTGGTCGTTCTGTATTTTATCCTTATTTATCAAGGATAAAAAGGAATTCTTGCGATAACAAATTAGTTTATTAAAACTCAATTTAAAATTTTTAGCGCTATTTTGGCTTTTTTTCTGATATTCGGGAGCTTTTTCGTGTCTTACCAAAAGGTAAATGCCTGGTCGCTACCTTCTTTCCTAGGAACTGATGCCTTGGCTTCTGATAGTACTGATTCCTCTCAAGTAGATAAAAACCTACAAACAATGACTCTTTTGCAGTCAAACATCTCTCCAACAGCTATAATTCAAGATAAAAAAGATAAAGATAATAATAGTATTAAAAAAGATGACAGTAGTGATGGTGTAATTCAAGAAGATGCAAGTGTGAATATCTCTTCCGAAAATGCTCTAGTTCCAGCCAGTACGGGCCATATTATAGACGACAATATGGACACGGAAGATTCTTATTCCAACCAAACAAGTATTTATGTTGTAAAAAAGGGAGATTCTATTGCTCAAATAGCCGATATGTTTGGTGTTTCAGTTAATACTATTTTATGGGCTAATGATATGAAGAAGGGTGATAAATTAACAGAAGGTGATATTTTGGTTATTTTACCAGTTTCCGGGGTTAAACATACTGTTACTAAAGGAGAGACATTGAAAAGTATTGCTAAATTTTATAAAGCAGACATCAGTGATATTGAAAGTTTTAATGGTATTACTGAGGGTACAAAATTAAGCTTAGGTGATGAATTGATTATTCCAGATGGTGAGGTTGTCGATAAAACTCCTGTAAAAAGTACTAATAAAAAAGGTAAAATACCTTTATATGTAGAGACGAACATTGGTTCAATTTTTGGATATTTTATAAAACCAATTCCTTGTCCGCTTACCCAAGGAAAACATGACCATTATGCTGTTGATATGAGTTGTCATGAAATCGGTACCCCTATCAAGGCTGCAGCTGATGGAGTGGTTATATTCGCCCGTGATCACGCTTATAACGGTGGTTTCGGTTATCTCACTATTGTTAAGCATTCAAATGGCACTGAAACTTTTTATGCTCATCAGTCTAAAATTCTTGTAAGTAAAGGGGATTTTGTAAAACAAGGAGAAGTTATTGGTAAGGTTGGGAGTACGGGTCATTCTACTGGGCCACATTTGCATTTTGAAGTCCGCGGAGCGACAAATCCAGGTTTTGATAAAACAGGAAGTTCCTGGAAACTACAATAAAAAAACCACCAAATGACTTCGGTGGTTTTTTTATTTTGTGCGGGATAAGGGAGTCGAACCCTTCACCACAGTTTGGAAAACTGTTATTTTACCGATAAACTAATCCCGCTTATTTATATTACTTAAAAAACTATTAAAACAATGTCGGGATGCTGGGAATCGAACCCAGTCTATCTGTTCCCAAAACAGACGTACTACCGGTATACTACATCCCGTAGTAAAACTATTTTATACTATCATAGAATTATGTCTTTGACTACTTTTACCCGAGCTTTCTTCCCTTCCATGTCTAAGTACACAACCAAAAGGTCAAATTGCCATTCCATTTCTTCCGGAATCTTCTTAGACAACAAATATGTCTGGATTGTCCTTGAAAGTCTTTTAAGCTTCCATGGGTGCATATTGTCCTCTGCCCGCCAATTGTCATGTATTGCCCCCTCTCCTTTATAAGGAGAGGGCTGGGGTGAGGTGTAAGTCAAAACATTCCATGTTTCTCGTGAAACACTCTTAACCTCAACGAAATAAAGCTTCTTCCCCTTTTCAGCTATTATATCTATCTCACCCCACTTTTTAGTATAATTACGCTCCAGAATTGAAAAACCATGTTTCACGAGAAACCTAGTAGCGATGTTCTCACCAATTTCTCCTGTTTTTTGAGTTTTAGATGTAAAAACTTTTGGCATAATGTTTCATGAGTAACGTTTTGCATTTTCCCCTCTCCTTAATAAGGAGAGGCTAGGGTGAGGTTCTTGTTACATATGAAACACTTTATTTTGTTTCACGTGAAACAAAAATCTAAAAGTCAAGTAATTTTTATGTCTTTTATTAAAGTATCCTTATTTAACAAGCTACTTTGTCTTTTATTAAACAAAAACTTTTCTCAAAGACAAACCTAAAAGATGTCCTTTATAAACAATACCCACATAGTTATCCACAGATTTAGCACTATAAGCCTATTTGTGCGGGTACCGGGAATCGGACCCGAATCTGATCCTTGGCAAGGACCTGTTCTACCATTAAACCAT
>JAZJXT010000002.1:0-98911 GCA_040390725.1 Patescibacteria group bacterium | reverse complement strand
CCCGCATCAATGTGCGCGATAATTCCAAAATTTCTAACTTTTTCTAAAGGATAATCTCTGTCCATAAATTTATTCTACCAAGCGAAGTGTGCGAAGGCTTTGTTGGATTCTGCCATTTTGTGCGTGTCTTCTTTTTTCTTGATAGCTGCGCCTTCGTTTTTAGAAGCGGCTATTAATTCATCAGCAAGTTTTAAATGCATTGGTTGTCCTTTCTTTGCACGAGCTGCATCACGAATCCATCGCATCGCCAAAGCAAGGCGTCGTTCCGGTCGGACTTCTCTAGGGACTTGGTAGTTTGCACCTCCGATTCTTTTCGAGCGAACTTCAGTCAAAGGTCCGGCATTCTTCATAGCCAAGTCAAAAATCTCCAAAGGATTTGGATTGCCTGTTTTTTCTTTGATAGTTTCAAAAGTGGCATACATCACCTTGCGGGCTGTTTCCTTTTTACCGGCATACATAATGTAGTTTATAAACTTCTCCAACTTTGCAGAATTATAAACAAAATCCGGTCCTACTATATTTCTATTTTTTACTTTTCTTCGCATATATTATTTAAAATTATTTCTTTGCATCCTTCTTAGGCTTCTTGTTTCCGTAAAGCGACCTACTCTGTCGGCGCTTCTCGACTCCTTGTGTGTCGAGTACTCCACGCACGATGTGATAACGAACTCCGATCAAGTCTTTCACACGTCCTCCGCGAAGCATCACCACTGAGTGTTCTTGCAAGTTGTGTCCTTCTCCCGGGATATAAGCAGTCACTTCCATACCATTAGTTAAACGAACACGAGCAATTTTTCGGAGAGCGGAGTTTGGCTTCTTTGGAGTAATAGTTGTAACTTTCGTGCAAACACCTCTCTTGAAAGGAGCTGGGAAAAACACCGGTCGGTTCTTTAAGATATTAAATCCACGAGCCAAAGCCACCGTTTTTGATTTGCGGTGAGTTGTAATTCGGCTCTTTTTAACTAATTGATTGATTGTTGGCATATAATACTTTTTGTGTAAAATAAAAGAGTCCAAAAGACTCTAAAAAGATACAAAGGTAATCTACTACAAATGCTAAAAAAATGCAAATCTTAAATATAAAGACCCGTCACTAAGTGAAATAAATAATTAATTAATGGGGCTAAATTATTAGAAAAAAAGAAAATAAAAATAACAAGAAATACAAGATGATATCGTTCAATAATTTTTATAACTGGATAAAAAGACACTGGAAAAAGCGGATAAAATATCTTGGAACCATCGAGCGGAGGGATGGGAATTAAATTAAATATTGCCAATGCCAAATTTATCAAAACAATCTCAATTGTTATTTTATAAAAAGGATACAAATTTGCCGGATCATAAGGAGGCATACCTAATTGTGGCGCAAGATGAATTAAAATTCCAAAAATACAAGCAATAAAAATATTTGCAATGATGCCGGCGGAAGCCACAGCGATAGAGCCCCATTTAAAATTCCGAAGATTGTATGGATTGTAAGGAACAGGTTTTGCCCAGCCCACCACAAAACCTGAAGTGTAATACAAAAGCACTGGAACAATAATAGAACCAAATAAATCTAAATGATGTAATGGATTCAAGGTCAGCCTGCCAGCATGACGCGCAGTCTTGTCACCTAAAAAATCCGCCATAAAACCGTGCGAGACTTCGTGTATCACTACGGACATAATAAGTATGGCTATAAAAAAAATTGCGTCTATTGCTTGCGAATCCATAAGCTATATGATAGCATATAAAAACTATGGCGAAAACATGTTTAATCACAAATAAGACTTCAATTGTCGGGGGCGGATATTCCAACCGCACTCGTGCGACCAAATTCAACCCTACTGGCAAGAAGCGCAAGTATCAAAACCTCCAGAAAAAGAGGGTTTTTGTGCCTGAATTAAATAAAACTATCAATATCGAAGTATCCACTCGAGGCATGCGAACAATGAAGAAAAACGGTGCTTATGCCACCCTCCTAAAAGCCGGAATCATAAAAAGCAGAGTTTAAATTAACTTAAAACAAAAAAAACCGCTTGATAGCGGTTTTTTTTGTTTTGTTTTGTTATTTTAATGTGCTGGAACAAAAGTCAAAGCTGTTCCCTTTTTGCCTGCACGGCCTGTTCGGCCGATGCGGTGCACATAGGTGTCATACGTCTGTGGCACATCGTAGTTGATAACATGAGTCACGTCTGGAATATCCAGCCCGCGCGCTGCGACATCCGTCGCAATCAAGATATTTATCTTGTCGTTTTTAAATAAGTCTAAAGTGCGGATACGGTCTCGGCTTCTTTTGTCACCGTGAATCGTGCCAACTTTGAAACCGATTTTTCCAAGTTCTTTTGAAAGATCTTCGACTGCATGTTTCATCTCTCGAAAAATTAAAATTTTATCCGAACCTTCAGCTTTCAAAACTTCATTCAATAAATCTATTTTAGATTCTTTAGTTTTAAACTTCACCACGTCTTGGTCGATATTTTTTGCCGTCTCACCGGAGATAACTGAAATAAAAACAGGGTCTTTCAAGAATTCTGTCGTAAGTTTTTTAATTTCCGGAGAAAGAGTCGCCGAGAAAAAAAGCGTCTGCCTTTCTTTGGCGCACTTGCCGATAATAAAAGTCATATCATCACGGAATCCCATATCGAGCATTCTATCCGCTTCATCAAGCACGACGTATTTATAACTTGCAAGGTCGAGCACTTTTCTTTTTATCAAATCCGTCACGCGCCCAGGTGTACCGATAACAAAAGACACCCCGCGAGTGATTTCATTTATTTGTTTCATTATTGGCATCCCTCCGACTACACATACACCGAAAAGTCCGGAGCCAAAAGCAAGAGAGCGGAGTTCTTCCTCAATCTGCATTGCGAGCTCGCGTGTAGGAGCAAGAACCAAGACTTTGCCAGTCTTGTCTTTCATCACCTTGTCTATCAACGGCAAAAGAAATGCCGCTGTTTTCCCTGTTCCTGTATTCGCCAAACCGAAAACATCTTTGCCTTCGAGCACAGACATTATGGATTGGTCTTGTATCGGTCGAGGATTTACATATCCCTTACGCGCGATATTTTTTTGCAATTGTGCATTGAAAGGAAAATCTGCAAAAGTATGTTTTGCAACATAAACTTTTTCTGCAACATGTTCAGCTTTTTTAATAAAGCGAGAATAGTCTATGCGTTCACCACCAAATCTCCCACGTTTTGCTGGACGAGCTGGTCTGCTGTTAAAACTATTTCTCTTGAAGCCTCCGCCAGAACTATGGCGTACAGGTCCTGCGGAACTATTTCTAGCACCAAAGGACGGCTTGCTTGCGCCGAAAGATCGGGCTGGTCTACTTGTTGTTCCTCCCGCGAAACGGGAAGAAGGGCGTGCACCAGACGAAGCTGGACGCGCGAAACTGCGTGTTTTAATCATATATTTCTTTGTGTCATGGTAATCAATACCACGACTCAAAGGTCATAATTGATTTCCACCACTATTCGCTATTTAGCGAAATTCAGTCTCGGTTAAATAAAGTGAGATTGATAATTTAAGAATAGCATATCGCGTATTGCTTGTCAAATATTGACATTGCAAAATCGCTAGTATATACTTTTTATACAACAAGCTAGCGGGGACAAATTCCTCTTAGGAAAAGTCGAGAGACTACTCGCAAAGCTGGCCGCCCCGTAAGGGGCGGCTTTTATTTTTACTATCCTAGGGTTATTAATATTTTTTTATAAATAAGTTTATACAAATACTCAATCTTTGGATTATCAGGGAACTCGTCTCTGTATCTTATTATTCCCGCAACAGCATCAGCTACGCGAAGAGCGGGAAAACTTTCGTCAGAGGCAGTTTTTAATTTTTTAACCGAAATACCTTTATCACGTAAAACTTTTTTTAATTTTCTTTCGTAAGCTCTTCCCTTTTTACCATCTATAATCATAGAAATGATATCCCGCTCAATTACTAAATGCTGCAAAGCGTACTCGTAGGCTTGATCCGCATAAAATGGATTTTTGATTAAAGCTATTTTTATTTTAAAATCCTGACGAGAAATAATTTCAATAAATTTTTTACGCACTCCCCATGTACTATGAGCCCAATGAAAATTTTTGATTTTCATTTCATTCTCCGTCTCAATAACAACATTTTGCAAAATATCCAAATTATCAACCGACAAATATACCAGAGCAATTGAAGATTTTCCTTCCCGTTTATGAACACCGGACTCATCAATAAAAATATACATGTTAAAAAGTATAACATACAATTTTCCCCGCAAACTTAATTCCCCGCGATAGCAGAGTTTTAAGTTTTTATACAAATAAAAAGAACCAGTAGCAGACATAAAGCCGTGCGACTGGTTCTTTAAGAGAGCATAGGATTTTACCTAGCTCTCTCAGGCCGGATAACTAAAAATAGCATTCCGACGAACAACCCCAGAACAGCCACAAACAGGCCGACATGGGTATGTGGAGCCCCGAAAAGGAGCTCCGTTGATTTCATTGGGTCCGAGGTCACCAGAATTGATACCCCGGAATAAAAAAGTATAATAGCTATTGCCATTAATACTCCAAAGAAAAAGTTTTTCATTATGCCTTAAAATTAATTTTTCCCCTACTCTTTTCTAAAGGTTTTCAGGGTTCCCCTTTTAATAACCAAACTAATTATGGCTGTGCCATACCAAACTTGGTGCTTAAAAGGGGTAAAATCATTTGTTTTCAATGAACCTTATCTACAAAGAGTATAGCATAGTCTAACCTAAAAGTCAAGCAAAAACACAAAATACCCAGTAATTACTGGGTATTTTGGTAAATAAGGCTTTATTTTAATAGAGATTAGAATGCCCCTACGCCAAATGGTGTACCGAGGCCTGTCGGGCCGTCATAGCCTGCAGTTCCAGTGCAGAGATAATTTCCACAAGTTCCATTTGAACCGGTTAATACATCACGAAGGATTGAAGGAGTAGCTAAAACTTTAGAATATAAATCAGCACCAGCTAATCCAGTAAATGTAGCACCGAGGCCGTAAACTCCGGCTACTAAAGGCGCTGACAAACTCGTGCCTCCAACTTTAAACCAACCTGACTGTCCTTGCATTTTTACGCTGTCATAAACTGCCGCACCGGTATTCGGGTCAGCAACTGCGGAAACATCGGCAATAGTTCTCTTTGCACAGTTAGCATCATGTTGCCAAGACGGTTTATTTTCATAAGTACTGCAACCACTTCCCGCTCCAGACCAAACACTTTCTCTGTTATAAGTGCCATTGGAATTCAAAACCAAAGTCGTACCTCCGACAGCCACGACATATTGTGAGCCAGCAGGATATGAAGGACCGAAACCGGAATCACCGGAACTAAATAAATTTACAACTCCCAGAAAATTAAAATGAGAATCATAAGTAGTCTCTCCGGAGAATTCACTCGCGCCGTAAGAATTGGAAATAATTTTCGCGCCAAGGCCTCGAGCTTGGTCGACAGCAGACATTAAATTAGCAAAACTACTAGAATCAGCTTCGACTAAAAGAATTCGACAATTCTGACAGATAGCATGCGCGACCTCCACATCCATAGATGTTTCCAATGCCCAGTTTGCATTTACTGCTGGATATTTTGTACCTCCTCTCTGGTCAACTTTTTTAAAGCAAGGACCAGTAGCACTTGCAACAGTCCCAGTGCAAGCCGTCATGCTAGGTATGCCCATTGCCTGACCGTAAGTATTTAAGTCAGTTAAAATATTCGGGTGATCATAAGCATCCACTATTGCAATAATAGGAGCAATGGAAAGTGAAGAAGTGTTTGGTAAATTATAAGCAGTGTGGAATTGTGTTGGTCCATAGCCGACAGGGCCGGTATTTGCTTTTGGTGTGCCATTTGCATCCACGATAACTCGTGCTTCACAGCCGAACACATTATTTTCTCCGTGAGCACAAACTCTCGCTGAAGCTTCTTGGGCAATTGCTAAACCACCAGATGCTTGGTCGGGAGTATTTGGTAAGCTTGGTGAACCATTAACACCAGAAGCTTGTGAGCTTGCTTGTGTATTGTCTTGCAAATGCGGATTCCCTTTTGCCTGAGAACTCATTTTAAATGCGACGGCTAAAATCAAAACTACTAATGCGATTGCTATATAAGAATAATGCTTTGTTGATTGACTCATAAAATTTTTATTTAAAACTTTCAGCCCTAGGCTGATCCGCCTTGGGCGGAAATAATATTAATATATGAATTATACCACTAGCGAAATTTAAAGCAAAAAGTTATAATCAAAATATGCAAAAAGAAACTAAAGGCAAGCATGCTGATGAATCATATTTAGATCTTTTAGAGCACATTATGAAAAATGGCGCGGAAAAGACTGACCGCACTGGCACTGGCACCAAAAGTGTTTTGGGCTATCAAATGCGGTTTAATTTAGCTGATGGCTTCCCTCTCCTTACTACTAAAAAAGTTCCAATCAAGGCAATCATTCACGAATTGCTTTGGTTTATGCGAGGCGATACGAATTTAAAATATCTTGCGGACAACAATGTGCACATTTGGGATGAATGGCCTTACAAAGCGTATTTGAAAAGAAATAATTTACCAATTCCGAAAATCAATGGTGAAGAATGGAAAAAAGGTATGGCGGAATTTGTGGAAAAAGTAAAAACTGATGAAAATTTTGCAAAAGAATATGGCAACCTCGGACCTATTTACGGATACCAATGGAGGAATTGGCCAGCGCCAAATGGAAAACACATTGACCAATTAAAAAATGTCATTGAACAAATTAAAAATACTCCCGACTCTCGCCGACTGATTGTATCCGCTTGGAATGTAGCCGACATTGAAGAGATGTCAAAAGCCGGCCTGCCTCCGTGTCATTGTTTTTTTCAATTTTATGTAGCTGATGGAAAATTATCTTGCCAGCTTTACCAAAGAAGCTGCGATACTTTTTTAGGTTTGCCTTTCAATATCGCATCGTATTCCGTATTCACCATGATGATGGCGCAAATCTGCGGACTCGAAGCCGGAGAATTTGTCTGGACCGGAGGTGATGTGCATTTGTATTCCAATCATTTAGAACAAGCCAAACTGCAACTCTCCCGCCGTGGTGACATACGCCCATTACCGAAAATGAAAATAAATCCAAATAAAAAAAATATAGAAGATTTTACTATAGAAGATTTTGAATTAATTGATTACAATCCGCACGAAGGCATCAAAGCCCCGATTGCGGTTTAAAAAATTAAGCATTTTAAACTTATGATAATTTCACTAATAGCAGCCATAGGAAAAAATAATGAGCTCGGCAAGGGTAATGATTTAGTTTGGAAAATGCCGGCAGATCAAAAATATTTTCGAGATAAAACTTTGGGGCATCCGGTAATAATGGGCAGGAAAACTTTTGAATCATTGGGCAAAAGCCCTTCTGGCGAACTTGGACGACCTTTGCCATCCCGCAGAAATATAATAATCACACGAGATAAAAGCTATCTACGCCTCGGCATAGACGTAGTGCATTCTTTAGAGGAGGCAGTTAAAAAAGTAAGCACCTCACCCCAGCCCTCTCCTTATAAAGGAGAGGGGGAAGAAAAAGTTTACATAATAGGCGGAGCGGATATTTACCGACAAGCCATAAATACAGTGGCGACGCACCTAGACATCACAGAAATAAGTGCCGAAGACAAAACTGCCGATGTGTTTTTCCCTGCAATAGATAAAAACATCTGGAAAGAAACCTGGCGCGAAAATCACCAACCCGACGACAAAAACCCCTTGCCGTATTCTTTTGTGGTTTATGAAAAAAAGTAATTTTTAAAAAATAAAAAACCCTGTATTTTATTACAGGGAAGATTTCTCTTTTTTAAATTACTTTTTATTTTCGAAAAGCAAACCAGGTATTTTTTTGCCCGGCTTTTTGGTAAAGCAATAAAGATGCTCTATCCAAACCATTAAACAAAACACAGCACATTTGTCTACTTTCATTAAAAGTGCAACCTGTTGTCTCAATAAGGTATGTCCAACTACCAAAAGGAGGTTTCCAGTTAAGCTTTGGGAACTTCTCTGCGATTGCAAAAACAAGGTGTGGGTCTGTTATACGAAGATTATTCTTAACTCCCCAGCTGAGAGCTTTAGACCAACTTCCATCACCATTAGGAAAGTTAACTAAAACAACTGTTTCAATCGAATCTTTCTCTGGTGCCTTGTAGAGCTCAGCAACCTTAAAAATTTCGTCATCACTTTTTGTTAAAGGTCCAGCTGCTTTTGCAACATTATTGAACTGTTTTGTATAAGCTACACTTATATTAGAAATTAAGTATAACCTAATACTGTCACCTGTTTGCGTTTGAAGATTTGCAAACCATCCATTTTTATTTTCCTGAGAAAAAACGGATAAACAAATACTCAAGCTGATTACAGCCATGATAACTATTCTTTTCATTTTGATTTGAATTTGTGAAATTAATTTTGAAAACTATCATACAAACCAAGTAAATAGTTGTTATGATAGTTTTCAAAATTTTCATCAAAAACAAGATCTTTTCAACGAACTAGCATCACAAAAAATGTAGCATATAAAACTTTTAATGTCAATGGTGCACTTAACAAAAAACTGTAATTAATTTTGTCTACTATGAAACTCATATGATAGTGAGAGTAGACAATTTTCTAAGGATCTTCGTCGGTCTTTATACGTATAAAAATATCTTTGCCGTCTGGTGATTTTTCTTTTCTATATTTTCTATTTTTATTTTTTTGAACTTTATTTTTTATTTCTTTCTCCAAATCAAAACCTAGTGTTTCGCACATACCTAGTAAAAATATGGCGACATCTGCAAATTCTTCGGCTATCCCGTCTTGACCTTTATTATATTTTGAAAATGCCTCCGAGAGTTCTTCGTAGGCTCGACAAAATTCATGGGTCACATCAGTATTAAAACCCTTCTCTAACTTATTTTGCATTATTTCTTTTTGTAATTGTTTGAGATCTATCATTTTATTTAGATTATTGATTTGGGTATTTAGTAATTTCTTTATTTATTATTTCCAATTTTATTCCTGCTTCTCTGAAAATCTTTTTTGTATTGGCGCTTTTGTGATAGTCCTTCAATGCTACAAATCTTTTTATCCCCGCATTTACGACGACTTTCGCGCAAGCATAACAAGCCACCATCGTAGAATACATAGTCGCTCCATCTACGGAAACACCGAAACGCGCGGCGTTCGCAATGGCATTGGTTTCCGAATGCGTAGTGCGCACGCAATGTTGTGAACACGAACCATCTTCATTTGTCACCATATGCATCTCGTGCCCGACATCATCGCAATGCGCTAAGCCCACAGGTGAACCTGCATACCCAGTCGCGAGCATTCTTTTATCTTTCACAATCACAATACCGGCGTGCCCCCTGTCGCACGTGCCTCTAGTACCCACCAGCTCTGCCATTTGCAAAAAATACTCATCCCAAGACGGTCTTTTACTTTTCACCATTTTTTTGACAACCTTTTTCATTTCTTTAATATACTCCCAAACAAAGGCAGATACAAGTCCTTTTTCGGATCTATTATTAATTCTTTCTTGTTTATTTTATTTGTAAAAACGGCCGGCACGTCCGTCATCAAAGCCAACGGTTGGCATTCAGCCCCTTCCCCCATACACAATACCGCTGCAGTCGCTAAACTATCTGCCACGTCCGTCTGCTCCATTTTGAATTTCCTACCGAAAATGTCGCGTTTCCCGATATAATTTTTAATGCCTTTAAATCCTGCATAACCGAGCGCGACACCGACGACTCCTGCGCGCAGGGGCATCAGCCTAGAATCAGTAATTAATACACCAATATTTTTTACTTTAAATTTCTGCATCAATTTTTTACGCAAAATTTCCGCAGATTTGAAACTATCTTTTGGCAGTAAAATTAATTTCCCGTCAGCATTTGATTCATCCACACCAGCGGCGGCCATCACCATCCCATCCTTAATAGTGAGCCAAGTTATTTTTGTTTTTAGCGCGAAAGAACTTTCTTGTTTTATTATTTTTATTTTTTGTTTTTCATCTTTCAATGGCACTGCCCTGCCTTCAGCCAAAGAAACAATTTTTGAAGTAACTACTAGCACAGAATTCTCCGGAATTTTTTTTATATATTTGAGCACAAATAAAAACAAGTCTTCGTTTTCTTTGAAAACTTTTGTTTTTATCGCTTTGATTTGCATTAGAAAATCTAATTAAGCACAAACCATTTCTCTCATCGCAGGAGTAGTAACGCCATCCAAATAGTGCCACCATGCATCACAAAGAGTCCCAACAGAATTTAATGCAATAGGTTGTTCTTTATCATTTATCATCTCATCGAGCATTTCGTGCCAAATGACATTTTTCTTTGCGTGAGTTCGGAAGAATTGCAAAGCTTCGTCGCCCTCTACTCCATAAAATTCTTTCAAGCCGAATTCTTTTGTCACGGCGACTTTCGCAATTTGTTCTTTATAGGTCGCAAGCGCAGCCAAACCTTTATTGATATCTTTATCTTGAGTCAAAGACAAAATTGTATTAATAGCATCAGTTGTATTTTGATTCGCCCTAGAGTTCATAAGTTCTTCTTTTGATAAACCGAATGCTTTTCCAAAAGCAAATAATTGATTGACATGATTTGTGGCTTCGCCTTCTTCGCCGATTAAATCTTTCAACATATTTTGACGCATATCTGCATTTTCGCAATTGGTGTGAATACCGGACATAAAACGAGGAAAAGCATTTTCTAAGTGATAATATTGCTTTGTATAATCCTGCATTTCTTCCTTTGTCAGCTTGCCCATTTGCCAACACTTATAAAAAGGGTGGTTTAATATAGACTTTTCTTTAATAATCGCTGAAACTTGTTCAAAAAATGATGTATTTTTCATGTAATTTTTGTTAATTATTTAAATTATAATAACTGCATAATATCATTAAAATAAATTTAATGCTAGCCAGAAAGTAACTTTATATAGAAATCTTATTTAGCGACAAAAGGTAAGAGTCCGAAAAAGCGAGCACGCTTAACAGCAGTAGCTAGAGCGCGCTGGTTTTTAGCTGTTACACCAGTACGCTTGTGGCTCATTATTTTGCCGTTTGGGTTCAAAAATTTCTTTAGGATTTCAATATCCTTATAGTCTATAAATTTTATATTGTTTGCTGAAAAGTAATCTTGTTTCATAAGTATTTTTTGCCCCGATGTCGGACATATGGTTCCCATATGTCCGACATCGGGACTTATTAATTAATTAAAATGGTATATCTTCTGGGTTAATATCTTCTTCTGGATACTCGATGCTGTCTGTTTCCTCTGCGCTCGCTCCTGTCGGTGTGTGTGTCTGACCAGAACCCATACTAGTACCTCCGCTTGGCGCTGCTCCCCCTTTCGGTCCGAATTGTGTTCTGTCGGCGACTATTTCTGTACGATATTTTTTCTCGCCAGAAGTTTTGTCATCCCAACTGCGTGTCTGCATTCTGCCTTCTACTAAAATTGAATTCCCTTTTTTCATGTATTGAGCAACTGTTTCTGCTTGGCGTCCGAATACTACAACATTGTGATAATCCGCAGATTCTTGTTTCGCGCCATTTTTATCTTTCCAAACACGATTTGTAGCAAGAGAAAATGTACAGACCTTGATCCCAGACGGCAAAGAACGAAGTTCCGGGTCGCGGGTTAGATTTCCTATTACAATTGCTTTGTTTAAATACATAATATTTTAAAATTTTTAAGCTGACACCATCGCTTCGATTTCTTTATCCAACTCTTCTTTATTGATTTCTACAACTTCTTCTGTCTCACCCTCTTTCTTTGCAGTAAAAGGTTTTCGTTTTGCCATATCAGGACGTACAAATTTCTTTGTAGCTAAAGTATTTTCTTTAACAGTCTTCATAGTTAAAAATCTGATAAAGTTTGGGTCTAAATCTAAACTCTTCTTGAGCTCGGCGACTTTTGCAGGAACCACAGAAAACTTCATCCAGCCAAAATACGCTGTGTCGAATTTTTGTCTCTTATTCTGAAAAACATGGAGCATTTGGTAAGCCAAATTTATCTGCCTAGGCATCTCGTCTGCTATTACCTGACCACCCAAAGAGTTAATGAGTTCTTTTAGATTACCATAAACACTAGCGACTTCTTCGCTTGGAATAGTAGGCGCTAAAAGATACCCGACTTCATAAACTCGAGCATCTCCATCCATATTTTCATCTTTATTTTCCATTTCTTGCATGAATCCTATAATAGCAGAAAACTTTTAAAATGCAAATTATTGCCTTAAATCCCGAATACCCTTTTGGCGTTTGCAATGATAGCCTTAGATACTTCATTTTCAGGTAAACCTTTTATTTCCGCAATTTTTTTTACAACTTCTGAAACATACACAGGTTCATTGCGCTTGCCTCGATACGGCACAGGGGTAATGTACGGTGAATCAGTCTCGGACATTATCATATCGAGTGGAGTATTGCGGACGACTTCGTCATAATCATGAGTAAATGTTATCACTCCGGTAAAAGACAATGTAAAACCAAGTTCAATAAAACCTTTTGCCTCTTCCCAGCTTCCAGCAAAGAAATGCACGTCCCCTTTTACTTTCGCATGAGCTTTTAAAATTTCCAATGCATCAAAATAAGCACTTGCATTTAAATTCCCCTCTTGAGGGGTGCCATTTATGGCGGGGTGGACGTTTGGATTATTTCGAATATGCAACATCAAAGGTTTATTAAATTCATTCGCAAGTTCTATCTGCTCTATGAATGCTTGTTTTTGTTTTGAGATTGTTTCCGTAGTGCATCTGTAATAATCAAGTCCGCATTCGCCGATGCCGACGACTTTCGGGTCGCGTAAAAGTTCCCGATATTTTTCTTTTTCAAAAACTTCCCCGCGCGAAGTAAATGCTTTCCCTTCTTCACCGAGCTCTTTTGTATCGTGATACGATGCGCCGGTATGTATAGGGTGAAGCCCAATAATTGCATAAATGCCTTCACTATATTTGTTTGCCATTTCTACTGCAAACCTAGAAGTGTCTATCTGCGTGCCGACATTTATAACCCAAGTCTCAGTGTCCAAAGCACGCTGAAGTACTGCCTCCCTATCTTCATCAAAGGCTTTGAAATTCGTATGTGAATGTATGTCGATGTATTTTGGTGTCATAATCTTTTCTTCCTCCCCCTCTCCTTAATAAGGAGAGGGTTGGGGTGAGGTTCTTAATCTTTCCTCTGAAATAAAGGCTGCTCAGGCTTCTTATTTTCTTTAATCAATTTTAATATTTTTTCCGAAGCTTCAGGCATAAAAGAAGCAAGCTCTTTGGCAACACAAAAAAGCATTTGTGTAAGTATTGTAATCTCTTTAACTCCGTTTTCTTTATCTGTTTTAATTAATTTAAAAGGTTGTTTGTCTTGTATGTGACCATCCATAGTACTCATGTACGCCCAAATTTTTTTCATAGCATTGGATAAGTCAAACATTTCTAAATCAACTCCTACGTCTAACTTCGGATAAAAATTATCATCTATGGAAACTGGTGAAATTAAATTAGTCTCTGCCATTTTCATAATTCTGCTCGTTAAATTACCCAAACCATTCGCGAGTTTGGCATTATAACATTCTTTAAAACGCTCGATAGTAAAAGGCGAATCTTCAAAAGAAGAAACTTCTGAGAGTAAAAAGTATCGCAAAGCATCAATGCCATATTCGGCTACAATATCTTTGGGGTCTACAACATTACCCAAGCTTTTAGACATTTTTACTCCCCCGTCACCGGTAATAAATCCATTGATAACTATCTGATGCGAATTAGGAATATTTACAGACATGAGCATCGCTTGCCACATCGCAGACTGAAAACGTAAATTATCTTTCCCGCAATATTGCGTCGGATTTCCATTAACCCAATATTTTTGGAATTTTTCACTAGCAACCAGTGCATCGAGAGTATCTACTCCATCATCTGCCAAAGTCGAGATATAATTCGTCAAAGCATCGAACCACACATACATCACATGGTCACTATCGTTCGGCACTTCTATCCCCCAAGGCATTTTTGTTTTCAATCTTGAAATAGAAAAATCCTGCAATCCTCTTTCGACAAAAGCTTTTATTTCATTAAAACGAAAATCCGGCACGACAAAATCAGGACGCTCAGCATAAAATTTATTTAACTTATCAGTAAATTCACTATACTTAAAAAAGTAATTTTCTTCTTGGATTATTTCGAGCTTTTTACCTGGATGATCAGGGCATTCGCCATTTACGAGGTCAGAATCAGTCTTTTCTGATTCACAGCCCACGCAATATTTCGTCTCATAATTTTTCTTGTAAATATACCCATTGTTAAAACATTTCATCCAAAAATCTTTCGCAATGTTTTCATGTTTTTTATCAGTAGTGCGTATATAATGCAAATCATCAACCATGCCGAAAATTTTAACCGATTCTTTAAAATTTAAAAAACTTTGATCTACAAATTCTTGTGCAGAAATATTTTTCTCTTTAGCCTTTTCAAATATCTTCATACCGTGTTCATCCGTGCCGGTATTAAAATACACATCAAAGCCTGCGAGTTTTTTATATCTCACGATGACATCTGCACGCACAAATTCAAGCGCATGCCCTAAATGCAGATCTGCATTTACATAAGGCAATGTGGTTGTAAGGTAAAAACTATTTTTCATGGCTAATACGGGCAAAAAGTTTGTCTTTTTCAACATCATTTAAAAATTCCATAATAACTACAGCGGAAGGAATAGCAAGAATAAGCCCCCAAAACCCCGCCAAGTCAAAACCAATGAGCACCGCAAGTATAACCACGAGCGGAGAAAGCCCTGTCACCTTTCTGACAATCAAAGGAGATAATAAATAAACTTCAAATTGATGAATAATAAGGTATGCGCCTAAAACCATAAATGAACCCGTAAATCCTCCTGATAAATATCCGAGGCCGACCGCCGGGACCATGGCTATCAGCATCCCATAAGGCACGAGCTCCATCATGCCGGTAAGTAAAGCCAACAAAAGCGCGTATGATATGCCTAAAAGTGAAAGCAATAAATATATTAAAATAGCGATAAGAAGACCCAATAACATTTGTCCTTTTATCCAGAGCGCGATTTTTCTTCGAGAACGTTCCCATAAATCCACGGCATAATTTTCATGTTTTGGTGGCACAACAATATGCAAAAAGTTTTCTATACCCTTTTCTTGAATCGAAAGATAAAAAGAAATAACAATAATCATCGTCACATTAAAAATACTTCCAAAGGCAGAAGAAAGAGTTTGGAAAAATCCACCGGCCAAGTTTGCGACAAAGGCTTTTGAAGTCGCCAATAATGTCTCTAAAGAAAAATTATGTGAAAGACTCGTCACTATATTTTTAGCCCCGGAAAAAGCGTCATTTTGGAAAAAATTCAGCAAATTGGAATCTGGAAGATAAGACGAAAGCAATGTTGAGAAATTATATAACTCAGTGATGAGAAGCGGGGCAAAAAGATAAAACAGGGCAGCCAAAATCAAAAGAGAAATAAGATACAAAAGAAAAACTCCGGATACGCGCCCTAATCCTATTTTTTTAAACTTTGGAACAGCAGACTCCACAAATGAAGCTATGACGATAGAAGTCAAAATAACCAAAACCAAATCTCTCAATAAGTATATGAGAAAAAATCCCAATCCGACCAAAACAGCCCGGATCATGGTGTTGGTGCTGACAGAAACAGTAGTCATTTTTCCATTCTCATGCATGAGAGCATTATAACACAAACATAATAAATTAGGAAAATCTAAAATTTTAGAATTTTTACAAACTTAGCTTTTTCTTTAAATGGTCCTATGACTGCCAAGTTAAGCATTTTGGTTGTGAAAATTTTATTAGCCAAGTCTTTTATTTGTTCTGCTGTGACTTTGCGGATTTCCTGCGCTTTGTCTTCTGCTAATTTTATTTCTTTTTTCAAGAGTTCCTGACCGCCATAAAAATTGGCAATATCATCACTCGATTCCAAAGAAAGCTTCATATTACCTATCAAGCATTCTTTTACTTTATTCATTTCTTCTTCGGAAACTTTTTCTATTTTAAGTTTTATACATTCCAAAAGAACCGCTTGGATAACTTCATCGATTCTTTTATTGTCCACTCCGGCGGAAATTTGAAAAACTCCGTGGTCAGTATACGCATCATTATAAGCGCGCACATAATACCCCACACCCATTTCCTCGCGCAGTTTTTGGAAAAGCCTGGAGCTCATTCCCCCACCTAGTATCCCCCCGAGCACAGCCAGCGCCACATTTTTTTTATTAAATAAATCATAAGTTCGCACACCTAGCACAAAATGCGTCTGATCCGTCTTTTTAAATTTCACCAAAACTTCCGGCTTTGTTTGTTTTTCTTTTACTTTTAATTTTCCATGTTTCTTGCTTCTTGGAATTTTTCCGAAAACTTTTTTAACTTCTTGCATTATTTCTTTCTCCGTCACTTTCCCTGCGACTATCATCACCGTCGCTTCCGGTACGTAATGTGCTTTTTTATAATCGACAAAATCACTGCGTTTCATTTTTAAAATATTTTCTTTCTCCCCTGCAATATTCCATCCTGCCGGTTGGTCACCATAAAGTAATTCCATAAACAAATCCTGCACATGCCTGCTAGGCATATCTTCGTACATATTTATTTCCTCGATTATCACGCCTTTTTCTTTTTCAATTTCTGCATCGGGGAAAGTGGAATTCAAATAAATGTCAGAAACAATATCGAAAATCTGTTTGAAATGTCGAGCATCACTTTTAGCATAATAGCCTGTGTATTCCTGCGCCGTAAATGCATTATATTGCGAGCCGAGTGCATCCAATTCTTTTGAAATATCTATAGCCTTCGGCCTTTTCTCCGTACCCTTAAAACACATATGCTCCAAGAAATGTGATATGCCATTATTCTTTTTATTTTCGTATTTAGAACCCGTTTCCACCAACACCAAAACAGTCGCCGTCGGGTTATCCTTCATCGGCACCATCACCACCCTGAGCCCATTCTTTAAAATTATTTTTTTGAATTTCATATTTCAATTCTGTGAACCTTTTGATATATTTAATAAATTTTCTTTAAATGTTTTTATTTGTTTTTCAACCTCCTCTAAATTTAACGAGGCAATATCATTTTGTAACTTAATTTCATCAATAGAATTAAGAAGGTCATTTCTGAGAGAAATACTTTTCGCCAATTCATTTTTAAAATTTCTTAAAACACTTTTTGCACTCCGCAATTTAATTTTACTACTTTCGTCATTATCCTTTGTAATAAATTTTAAATTTTTAATCTTATGTTCTTGATCACTTATATCCTCTTCTATTTCTATCATTATCATCTCAACAGCAACAAGATTTTCTTCAATTTTAATAAGCCTATTTTTATTTATTTTTTTAAAATCCTCTTCTTTCTGCAACGCACTTAAGTGTTCAAAAGAAGGTGCAATTATTACATTTTTGTAATTTTCTATCATTTTATTCCAATTTACTTTTTATATACCCCACAAGTTCGGAAACTTTCACTCTCTCCTGCTCGCCAGTATCGCGGTCGCGGATTGTTACGGTATCTTTTGTGTCGCCTTCCAGTGTCTCAAAATCTATAACTATGCAAAATGGCGTGCCGATTTCATCTTGTCGGCGATAGCGTTTGCCGATATTACCATTGTCATCCCAAGCCACTCTGCCAAATTCAGCTTTGAGCATAGCAAAAACTTTTACATTCGCATACTCTACTAGCTCAGGTTTATTTTTTAGTAAAGGTGAAACTGCACAAATAATCGGTGCGATGCTTGGCTTGAATTTCAAATACGGACGCATTTCGTCTTTGGAATTATCTTCCGTGTAAGCGGAAATAAGCAAAGCCAAAAATGCGCGGTCCAACCCAAAAGACGGCTCTATGACATGCGGGATAATCTTTCCTCCTGCATCTTCATCCACATATTCAATCTTGTGAGTTTTTAAATCAAAATCAGAACGATACGCCAAACCAAAAAGTTCTTTCCTGCCAAAAGGAAAATCAAACTCAAAATCTATCGTTCTTTTTGAATAATGTGCACGGTCAGCTTCTTCTACTTCGAGCTCGTGCATTTTGCTCATATCGAGCCCTATTTCTTCTATCCATTCATTCACTTCATCTTGCCAATAAGTAAAATATTTTTCCCAATCTTCAGCGCGTACAAAATATTCTATTTCCATCTGTTCAAATTCTCTCTGCCTAAAAGTAAAATCCCGCGGAGCAATTTCATTCCTGAATGCCTTGCCGATTTGCGCCATGCCAAAAGGAAGCTTCGGATGATACGCATCTACAGTATTTTTAAAATTAACAAATATTCCCTGAGCAGTCTCCGGGCGCAGATATGATAAGGTTGATTCTTCTCCGGCACCTACGTTAGTTGTTAACATAGTATTAAAAGCTTTGCCGTCGAGCGGATCCGCAAAATTCGCCACGTGCCCCGTCGCCTCCCAAACTTTTGGATTCAAAATTATCGCGGAATTTATACCGTACATATCGCGCCTATTATCCACAAATTTTTTCCACCAAGAATTCTTTATATTATTCTGTAATGCTAGGCCGAGATGCCCATAATCATAAAAACCAGCAAACCCTCCGTATATTTCTGAACCGGGAAAAACAAAACCGCGCCTTTTACAAAGCGAAACTATTTTCTCCATTAAATTATCATCATTTTTATTTATCATTAGTAAATCTTAATTTTTAATTTATAATTCTTAACCAACTACTCAGACACTCTCTCCGAACCGATCCCTGCCGCTGAATCACTCGATAGCTTTGTATTGAGGGACGTTTTGTTTACCCGCACATCCACATTAGCAAAATCATCGTGTCCGGTCAAAGTGGCATCGTTGATAATAACCGGAGCAGTGCCCACTTGTGAAAGTGATGGCGTAAGCGAAACTTGAAAAGCAACTTCCCTATCAGCCTCGGTAATACCTGTACCCTTTGGAATACCACCGACATTCCAAACAATTTCCTTTGTTCCAGAATTAAAAGTTAAATCTTCGGTGTCAGGAGAAATGTGTCCGACAAAATTTATCCACTCTGGCAAAGTAGCCCTCACTTGCGCTTTGGAAATATTATTCGCAGTGTTAGAAAGAGACCATACTATAGTATATGTCGTTTCTTTTTCCACCTTTGGCGGAATAGGTCCGGTATTGGTAAAAGGTCCTGAATAATACAATGCTTTATTTGCAAACCCTACGTCAGAAATTATTCTCACGATTTTAGATTCTGAATTATTTAATTCTTGCAAAGCATTACCTGATAGAGCTTGCTTGCCTGCGATAGAAACATCGATTTTGATACTAGGATCAACCAACATCCCACCTCCAGAAAAAAGAGGCAAAGGTAAAACAGAAAATGAAACCGTGCCTCTGTCACCCGGGGAAACTTCAGAAAAATTATTGTCAGAATTTTTATCCCAGACTATCGTGTCTTGAGTGGAATCATAAAATCCTTGACTGGAAGTAATTGTTTTTCTATCCATCGCATTGCCGGAAATTTTAGCTTTGATAACAAGATCGTTCATCTTTACGGGTAAATTATTTACCCAACGTATCTCACCCCGAATAGGGGTTTTGGAATCTGCTGCGTACTCTCTCTGGTACACACCATTTACAAAAAGTTGCGCCGCGATAAATGGTTTCTTGATATTTATTGTTTGCCCCAAAGAACTAAATACAACCCCGATCACAGATTTATCTGTCTCACTCTGTGAACCGCTCCAAATATGAAAAGTTTTATCTTCCCCTTCTGATACATCTACCATCTTGCCAGTCACTGAAATACTGGTCTCTGACCCTGGGGCAAGGTCTCCTAGATTCCAAACATTATTCCCTGAAAAAGGACTAGGAGTCGCATTTTCAAATTGAAAACCTATCGGATAATCTATTTTGAGCAACATTTTTGAAGCAGTTTTTGTAGCATTTAAAGTCGCTTTAATATTTAAAGTGACATCTTGATTTGGGCTGACTTCAGCAGGCGCATCGACGGAAAGGTTGATGGGCGCTGAGCTGATAGAAACTTCATAATCTTTTTCCTTAACAAAAATTGCATTAGAACCTTCGACTCGATACTCGAGAGAAATTTTTACCGGCTGAATACTGTTTTGTTCACCAAACAAAATTATTTTAACATTTTCCGTATGAATAGAACCGGCAGGAATAGTGCCCAGTGATTGACGAAAATGTTCCGTATTGCCAGACTGGTCAGCAGTGCCCTTTGGGTATTCTAGAACCATATCCACTAGTTGAAGATCAGTATTATTTTTATTTGTAATCTCAATCTGCAAAGGGAGCTCTTCCCCGCCGGCAGTAAAAGTATTACCCAAAACAGCTATGTCTATATTGTCATTTGAAACTGTGTTTCCTCCAAAAAAGAAAAAGTAAGAAGCGAGCCCGCAAGCCAAAACAAAAAAAATAATTGAAAAAATAAAAAATTTCTTGAACATTGATGTTTTAGTAAAAAATTTATCCTCCATGCTTTCATCATCATCTTCTTCTTTTTTCCAAGAATCCGGCACTTCTTGTTTTCGGTGAGGAATAAATATTTCACGACGAGGACCTTCTGGCCTATAACCCTTGCTGACAAGCCTCATCTTTAGGTCTTCCAATCTATTAAGCTTTTCATTATCATTCTCTAGCATTTCTTAAGTATAACACCCTAAACAAGATTATAAAAATCTCCCGGAGAACAAAGACTTACAAATGTGTTTCCTTGAGAGCCTTATTGATTTCAGAAAGCATTTTTGTTCGGCTTTTTCCGGCTTCAAAAATAAGATTTTCTTCAAATGGCGATTGTATTAGGGCGCTGAGTTTTTCACTTCCACCTATGTAACCCAAGTTGTGTAATACACGCAAAACTATTATCGCTTCGATATTTTGCAAATCTTCTTTGTTTTCTGCTTTTTCCAAAACAGAAAATCCATTTATTAAGTCAGTAAATAATATCTCATTTTTTTCCTCACCGGCGAGCAGACGTTTTAAAAGTCGCGACACATTGAAAACGACGGCAAAAGTTTCCGGATTTTTAGAAATATTTTCCAAAGCATTTGTTTTCGAAGCACTCGTTAATCGCCAAAAATCTTTCCCCCTTACCAAATCTAATTTTATATAAGAAAAATCTTGCAGAACATAGCGAAGTTTCGAAGAAATTTTCCGCACCCCCTGCGCCGAAGCAAAAATCATCCCTAAATCTTTTGTAAAAATGTAATAACATTTCCCCGCTTCGCCATAAGCCTTACTACCTAAAATTATTCCTTCTGTGTGATAAATGTGATGCATCAACTTATTTTAACATATCTTCTATCGCACCGAGTAAGTATTCCGGATTGTTTATTATTTTTGCCGGATTGGCTTTTTTTAATGTTTCCTCTTCATGAAAACCCCAAGTCACCGCGATGGATTCTACCTCGCACTCTCTTGCCTCCTTTATGTCCCCAGTAGTATCGGTAATAAATACCGCATCTGTGGGCTTAACATTATATTTTTCCAAAAGCATTTTTGTTTTTACAACTTTACTTGCGTGAACATCTCTACCCAATAGCTCTGTAAAATATTGAGACACCTCTTCAATAGCTAATACATGTTTTAAAGTTTCCGTAGAAGTTGAAGACACAATAAAAATTTTATATTTTTTAGATAAATCTCTTAATGTCACTTTCAAAATTTCCGGGATTTTTACTTTCCGTATATTATCTAAAAATCTTTCATGAAAATTAGGATTAAGTATCCTCTTGCTTCCATCTTTTCTTAGTGCATCATTTATATTAACTTCAAAAAACTTTTTATATTCTTCTATATCCATACACTCATTTACTTCACTACTAATGGTGTAGCAAATATTCAAAGTGTCCACCAACACCCCATCAAAATCAAAAAGTACTAATTTTTTCATAATTATATTTTAATCTTAAAAATTAGAGAATCAATTTTTACTTCCATTCCATCATTTTCGCCAAACATTATTTCTTTCGCGCCGACAACTTTCAAGAATTCTTCTTTAAATTTATTTATTATTTCTTGACCTTTTGTATCAGTATCAATAGTCAACGTAATAATATCGCTCGGCATTAAACCTTTTGCTTTTCGCATGTCTTGCACAGCTCGCACTAGCTCGCGATAATCCCCTTCCATTTTTAATTCTGGAGTTATTTCTGTATCAAGTTTTACTTCACCTTCATTTAAAGATATTTCCAAAACTTCTTTTACATTCAACTCATCTTTAATAAGATCTTTGTAATAACTTTCTAAAACCATATTTGAAACACTGATTGATTTAAGCGGTTGCCTGACAGGGATTCCCGCTTTTTGTCTTTCTTTTAAGCCAAGAGAAACAAAATTTCTTACAATCTGCATCTTTGCAATTTGCATTTCATCCGTAGAAATATTAACCACTGATACTTCTGGCCATTCAGCTAAATGCACACTCTCTACATCGTTTTCGTTTCTTAATTTTGCCCAAATATCTTCCGAAATAAACGGTGTAAAAGGAGCGAGTAATTTTACAGTATTTTTCAAAACAAAATATAAAGTTTGTCTGGCATCTTTGTCACCATCTTTTAATCTCTCGCGTGAACGACGCAAATACCAAGTCGAAAGGTCTTCCATAAATAATTCAAAAGGTCGCGTCGCCAAAGCCAAATCATAAGCTTCCATATTTTTTGTTGCTTCAGAAATCAATTGTTCCAATCGAGATAGAATCCAAATATCCAAAACATTTTTACTTTCAGGTTTTGCATTTTCACTTTCTAAATTTCTGTCTCTGTATAATTCATAAAAAGCAAAAACATTATCGAGTCGGCCTATTATTTTACTGGAGATTTCCTGCACAGATTTTTCAGAGAAGTTCACATCTTCCCCTTTCATCAAAGGACTAGACATCAAATAAAAACGCAAAGCATCCACGCCGTATTTTTCAAACAATATCCAAGGGTCAGGGAAATTATTTTTTGATTTAGACATTTTACTGCCGTCTTCCGCGAGCACTGTGCCAGTGGTCACGACATTTTTAAATGGCGCATGCTCAAAGAGCATCGTAGAAATTGCATGCGTATAGTAAAACCATGTCCTCGTCTGCGCTATGTATTCCGCCACGAAACCTGCGGGGAAATTTTCTTTCTGCCAATTTGGATTCTCAAATGGAAAATGGTCCTGCGCAAAAGGCATCGAGCCGGACTCAAACCAACAATCGATAACTTCAGGAATTCTTTTATACTCTTCTCCTTTTTCGTCTGCCAAAATTATTGCATCTATATAAGGTCGGTGCAGGTCGAGTTCATATTTTGCATTATGCGGTATGGAAACAAAATTTAATTCATAAAATTCTCCAGGGACATAAACTTTCCCTCCTACTGTCCGCATTACTTCTTGCATAGTTTCTGTTTGGTTAAAACCTTTTGCAATAGTTGGCAAGATTTCCAATGTGCCTCCATGCCCGACAAATAAAATATTAGAATTTTTATGTTTTGAATCAACGTCGTAAATACAATCCCCCACTCTATTTTTCACATCCTGCCAACACTCGCCATTTGGCAATGGTACATCTGCGGTCATCATTTTTTCTTTAACAAAAGCCATGCCTTCTGCAAAAGTTTTACCATCAAAATCCCCCCAATTTACTTCATGTAAACGATTATCTATAATTATTTTATCCGAGGATAAACCTATTTCTTTTGCGACAATTTCTGCTGTTTCTTTTGTGCGCACAAATGGCGATACATATATATAGTCTATTTTTTCATTTTTTAATTTCTGGGCGGATTCTTTTGCCTTTGCTTTTCCATTTTCCGTCAAATGATGCGGGTCATTTGGTCCACTACTGCAAAGCTGTTTCACGTTATGATCTGCTTCCCCGTGACGCATTACGAAAAATTTATTTCCTGATTTTTTTGTTTTATTTCTCAAATCTTCGAGTGAACTCACCATCATTATTTTTCCACTTTCTGATTTCCAAATAGGCAAAGGACTTGCCCAATATCTATTCCTAGAAATAGTCCAATCCGGCGCGTTTTCCATTATGTTTTTAAAACGTCCGTCTTTTAAATGCGCCGGAATCCAGTTCATCTCTTGCGCTTTTTCAAGCAAATCATTTTTTACTTTTTGAATATTTACAAACCACGACGGCAAAGCGTAATAAAGCAAAGGCGTATCACATCTATAACAATGCGGATACGAGTGGATTATTTTTTCTTTCGCAAAAAGCAAACCTTTCCCTGCTAAATATTTTATTATCAAAACATCTCCCGACTGATGGTCTTCTTTTGGTTTTACTTTTGTTCCAGCGAAATCCGTCACTTCTTTTGAGAAAACTCCGTTCGGCTCGACATGTCGAATAAAAGGAATATTATTTTCCTTTGCCAAGTTCATATCTTCCTCACCAAAAGCCGGCGCCTCGTGCGCTATACCCGTACCCGCATCAATAGTCACAAAATCTGCATGCCAAATTTTCCAAATATTTTCTTTGTGCGGCAAGTCTGCATTTTTATAATAATCAAAAGGCGGTTCGTAACTTTTACCAATAAGTTCCTCCGCATTTACATCCCACATATTTTCTCCTTTTTTAAATTCTATATCTTTCAATGTCGGCACGAATTTTATTCTATCTTCCGCCAAAATATAAAATTCGCCATTGTGTTCAACTTTCACATATTTTATATTTTTATTTATCGCTAGAGCAGTATCCCCCGGCAAAGACCACGGCGTCGTCGTCCAAGCTAAAAGATACGAGCCGACCAAGGAATTTTTAGCGTCTGGTTGAGCTAGCTTCGTTTGTTTTTCCGCAGGAAAAACCTCAGAAGCGACGCGACCCGAGGACCTAGAAATTTCTTGGTCGGTGATTATCTTAAACTTCACGTACACAGAAATATCAGTAATATCTTTATAACTATTATCCATCGCAATTTCAGAATTTGCGATAGGCGTCTCACACCTCGGACAATACGCGAGTACTCGCACACCCTCATACAACAATTCTTTTTTATGCAATTCGCCGAGCGCCCACCACACACTTTCAATAAAAGTATTGTCCATTGTCTTATAAGAATTATCAAAATCCACCCATCGCCCCATGCGGTTCACAGTCTTTCGCCATTCTTCCACATAAGTCAGCACTTTACTCCGCGCGTGCTCGGTAAATTTATCAATACCAAATTCTTCAATGGCTTTCCGTCCGGAAATTCCCAAATCTTTTTCCACGATATTTTCAATAGGCAAACCGTGACAATCCCAACCCCAACGCCTAGGCACACGGAATCCACGCATCGTCTGATACCGCCCGATGACATCTTTCACAGTGCTTCCCAAGATATGCCCGTAGTGTGGCAACCCCGTTGCAAAAGGCGGACCATCATAAAAAACATAATTCCCCTTCGGCGCTTCTTTTTCAATAGATTTTTCAAAAATTTTATTTTCCGCCCAGAATTTCAGAATTTTCTCCTCCCTCTCTGCATTTATTGATTTTGTATTTTTATTATTTTTTTCTTCAGACATTACTGAAATATAGCACAAAATAGGGCTGAATTACAAATGATTATTTACATTAAAAAGATGCGAGTTTTTTAAATCTACGCCGGCTTTGGTATCCTCCGTCTTCGCCATGCGCACAAAAAAATCATAATTATATTCAAAGTTATGCTCATTAAAAGATAGGAAAAGGTTAAAAGATTATATTTTTCAAGAGCCATTATCGCAAACACATTTCCGACAGAAAAAATAAGCCAAGAAGATAAAGTTTCATCCCAGGGATTTTGCCAAGATTTTCTATAGCTTGGAATATATCCGAGCGCGTCTATGCCTGTAACCATTAACATAGAGAGCGCGGCATCGTGTAATTGCCACCAGACAAATACTGCAATCAAGGCTAAAATCAATAGGACCGTGTCATGCCAAGTGATATTTTTTGTTCCATATTTAAGAGATAAAACAAAAACCAAAAAAACAAGAATCAAGCCGACGATTAATTGGGTAGCGCCGACACCTCCGCCTCCATATAAAATTCCTGCGGCAGCCGTGCCTTGAGTGATAGACCAAATCAACCAAGTGTACGCGTGAGGCTTTGTACGCTTTTTAAATATATCACGAAAATACGGAACATAGCCAAAAATAAAAACGACTGTTCCTAAAACGGCAAAAATAATTTTTAAAATTTCCATATTTTTATTATAACAAATTCCCCCGCCAACGGCTCATTTCTTCCCACAAATCATTATTAAAAGAACAAAAACCGAGCTAATACCATAACTGCAATAGCAAAAAAAAGAGCCTACCAATAAATGGTAGGCTACTTCTTGAGAATTTCCTCAATGATTAATCTGATATGCCTTATAAGCTAACTGTTCTTTTTGGGTATATTCTTTATAACTACCCTGCTCGATTTGCTCATATGCGACGTATAAAGATTTTTCAATTTCTTCATACTTTTTATATTCAGTTTTTTCAACCAAAATATAATCAGCAAACTCAGGTGATTTTTCAATTACCATCTGCTTATCATACCTACTCATCTTTTCAGTATCCAACCATTCAAGATACTTTGAATTATGTTTTTCACGAACAACCATCAAAGCATTTTGTTTTTTAGTCCAATACTGATCAAAAGCACGATGTTTATTGCTGTAATAATCATCGAATGACTCTTGCTTTAATGCATAATACTCGTCAAAAAGTTTTTGCTTCAAAGCGTAATAGTCATCGAAGGTTTTAATTTTTGAAGTATCAATTTTTGAAAGTAATTCGCTTGAGGATATTTCTGAAACAGAAACCTTAGGGGTTTCTGTTTTTACTACCCCCACAGCAAGTGCCTCCTGTTTTACTGATTTTTCTTCTTTATTATCTGAACAACTTGTTAAAGCCAGAACCATAAAGAAAGCCACGGTTGAAATTAAAATGAATTTTTTCATTGGTGTATGAAATTGACATAAGTGCCTACTTTGGAAAAGGGTGTTCGGCATTTCCCTGTATTAACTGAAATCGCTAATTTAATAGTGAACTTAGTTAATATAGGGAAAATATCAATATGTTTTTCAACGAGCAAAATACTATGCAAAGTATAGCACCTTACAACCTAAAAGTCAAGTAAAAATACAAAATATCCAGTATTTACTGGGTATTTTGGTAAATAAGCATTTTATTAACCGCACAGAGACTGTTCTTACGAATTAACCAATTTGAATATGAGATAAAGCTGAGATAATAGCTAAAAATATAAATAATGCAACAGATATTAATAAAAGAAAACTATGTAAGACATACAATACTACTTTATTTATCGTAAAAAGTTTTTTTATAAAATACGGAATGAAAAAACTAATAATAGGCACAACTGCTAAATTAAGTATTAAAAACAAAATTCCACTTATATCAGTATTTTTATCAAAATTATCAGGTGGAATTAAAAACCAAACTCCATAAAACACGCACCAATAAACTGCATAAATCAAAATTATAAAAATGGTCTTCCCCCACCATTTGTCCGTATGAAAAAAATTATTTATTTGGTCTTTCATGTTTTTATTTTTTCTTTCTGTAAAATATGCTTTTAATAAAATTCCCGACTCTGCTCCAAAATCCTGCGCTATTGTCGGCATTTATGGCTGACGCCGTAATCATTTCCGGCAATACTTCTATTTTAGCATTTTTTGCCACCTCCTTGCTAGCTTTAAAAACTTGCTCAGATTTGACAATAGTTTTTTGATTTTTAGATAAAACTTTTTTCTGCTCGGGAATAATTATTTTATCCGATGTTACTGTAGCCACGGCAACAATTTCCTTTGCAATAGGAGTTATTTCAACAGGATTTTGAGATAAAACATTACACCCACTGCATTCTGAAGAATGAGCGACTTCTTGATTTTCAACCGGCTTAGGGTCTTCCACTACATCTTCAACATACGCAGTATGACGTTTCGGCACTATTATTTCTTTTATACTCTCAATATTGCCAGCCTTATCAGTAGAAAAATATTTCACAGTTTTTCCTGATGCATTGAATGCAGAATTATATAAAACCCAACTAACACCATCATCAATAGAATACTCTGTTTTTAATACTCCGGAATTTTCATCAGTCGAAGAAAAAGAAAGATTCCTGCCTGCGACACTCGCTGTAGTTTCCGGCGCAGTTAAATCATTTGCTTGCGTTGCACCCAGGCTGGACGATGGCGCAAATTCTTTTTCAAAAGTATTATCGCCATCTTGATCCATTTTAATTTTATAATCATTACCTGAAGGTGTAAAATCTATTTCTGAACTTGATGCCAAATTCGTGAGAGGAATTTCATTAAAATATGTTTCATTTGTTATTGCATCATTCGCCCCTATATCTTTTATATAAAAATCATACGCTCCCGTGTCCGTCGCTTTATTTACTACTTTATAATTACCACCTTCAGGCAAGAACGCAAAAGCATCACCCCCTATCACATCATACGACACACCAGGAATGCCGTATTCTATGTCGCCATTATCTGTCGGTCCTGTGTGGTGTCCATTGTCATCATAAATATGCATAGTCACAGGACTATGTGTAGAAACTACACGCCCTGTCACATCACAGAAATTATTACTATCAGTAGAAATATTTGTTTCCATAGGAACAGCATCCCCCGAAAGCAAAGCTAAAATAGTTTCTGGCACTCCAGCAGTAGATGGCAACTCTGAATGAGTCGCGCCTTTTATAAAATATTGATTTTGATACTGACCGGAAGCGGAAATCAGTGGCACAGTCTCATCACCATTGGTAAAACCTAAATCATAATCATCCACGACTTTTTGCCAAAGCGAAGTCCAGGATTTTTCTTTTTTAGCAGTAATGGTAGAAAGAGTTTTCGTCATCCCACAACCGGCAAAATTATAAACATCCACTCCGCTCAGGTCTACTTTATCCACTACTTGATGCAAGTCATCCGCTTGTGGAAAAATATCCGCATTCCTGCCATCCGTAATCATAAAATTTTTCGTCTCATCATAATTGAGCCATTTACCTGCGACTGCGTCATAGACATATTGATTCGGCAAAACTATACTCGCATTCGGATTACCATCCACATAAATACGACTCGGTAATAAATCAAAAGCAGACGGCATATTTTGAGAAATCTTTTTCATTTCAGCTGGATAAAGAACACTATAACTTCCAAATTTTATATTCATATCATCCCCATACATCAAAGCCTTGAATGCCTTTGGCGCGCCGAGGTGAGGCGTGCCTATGAAAAATAATTTATTTATTTTATCTTTACCGTTATCCGCAATATATTTCTCGGCAATAAGCCCACCCATTGAATGTGAAATAATATCCACCTTTTCCGCGCCTGTTTGTGCCAGCACTGCGTCAATTTTATCTTTCAAAAGCACTGCTGTATCTGCATCACTCTTGCGCCAATCATAAGGAAAAACAAAAAGGTCGGTGCCTTCGACATATCCGCCGATCACAGATGTAGTTAATTTATCTATAAGTCCTGACCAAGTATCTGTGACAGTATTACCCAATACATCAACCTTGCGCAAAATATCGCCGACGCTCACAGGCATGGCCGGGTCTTCGGTGCCGTCCGCCTGCAAAGCCAAATCATCCATAAATCCATCAAAGAAAGAAGTGAGTAATGTATTTATATTCGGCCACATCTCGCTACTATCCCCATAATTCTTAGAAAGAATTGACCCTAAGATTCCCGGAATAATTATCACCGGGGTTTTTGTTTTACAAGTTTCATTTTTGCACCACTGGTCAAAAAGGACGCCATCAGAAACTGCGTTGCCAAGGCCGGTGGAGTTTAAGTCCGGATGTTGCGGACCGGATGCATCGCCCCACCAAGTTTTTGTAAAATCTACAGGATACGAAGCTTGAGAATAAACTCCGTATTGTGTGTTGCCGGAAATTTCAGAATTGGAAATATTGTAGACAGATTCCGGATAACTTCCATTGTTAAAAATATAAAATCCGTCTTGATTATTTATAAATTTACTATTTACAATGTTAAATTCACATCCTTGTCCAAAATCAATAATCGCGCCCCAAATACTATTTTTAAATATACTATTATCAGCATTAAAAGATGCGCAAGCAAAAGCGTAAACGTAAGTGTTGTCCAAAGTAGAATCATTTATATTCGTAGTACTACTCTCATCAACCCAGAATCCTCTGCCCACATTTTTAATATTTGTTCTCTCCAGGTCTACATTGCTAAGTCTACCGACAGCCAAAGCTTCGCCGTCAGGTATATTTTGAATAACTGAATCAACCATAGAAACCTGACCAAACCGCACCCGGACTGCTTCATAATATTGCGACCCTCCCTCAATTGTTAAATTATTTGCACTCAAAGAACCGTCCTCTATATAAATAGAATCGTATTTCGCATTGGAAAAACTAGAATCAGAAATAGAAATACTACTACCTCCTTCTATATATAAATCCGTATCATTATACTGCGCATTAATATTTGAAATAGATGCATCACTAGCCCAAAAAGACATCCCGACATGCTCGTGAGAAATATCAATATATTTTAAGGAAGATCCTGTAGATCCGTCAAAATAAATTATAGATGAAGTAAAAGAAATATGCTGGTCGCTCGTGCCTTCGGCCTTTAAAGTTCCAAAAATATCTAAACTGCCATTTTGCACTACTACGCCCGGCTCTATGGTAAGCGTAGAATAAACAGGCACATAACCATCCACCAAATACGGACTGCCATCCAGAGTCCAAGTCGTATCATCAATAATATCGTCAGTCACAACAGTCGAAGCGAAAGCCTGATGTGAAAAAGAAAAAATGCCAACGGCGACAGAGAAAGTAAAAAATAGAAACAAAAACTTCGAGTATTTAATTTTGAACATTGCTAAATTATATAACTTACTCGAAAATTAGGGAAAGAAATATGGGGATAACTATTTCAAAATCCACATTACAACATTCTACATAATGTCATAATGTTCTTTCCTCTCGGCGTGATATCGTGAATAACTGTTCGCCCGATGTATTTTTTAGTAATAAGACCGGAGTGATGCAATTTCTGTAAATGACTAGCTATGGTAACGAAGTTTACATTCAACATTTCAGACACCAACTCCACAGACAGGCCCGGATTCTTTTCCAAGAGAAAAAGTATTTGGAGTCGGCGATGATTAGCTCCGCCTTTTATTATTCTTTCCAAATATTTATAATTAATTCCCTTTTTCATATTTTTACTTTGTACATTATGACATTATTGATAATGTTGTAATGATATCACGAATCATGATTTAACTAAACCAAGTTTTTCAAGTCTGGCAGTTATTCCTCCTTTTTTCCTGCCAAATTTTTTCATAAGGTCAGCTGTTGGTACTCCTTCGCTGAATAATTTTTCTAATTCTTCGTCTTGTATTTTATCCCAAGGACGATAAGCATTGGGGTGTTGTTCTCTTATTTTTTCAAAAGGTTTAACTGGAGAACTTTCAGAATTATCCAGGGCGCGCGCCGTACTCGGCGCGCGCATCTGCTCTTCTCTTTTATACTCTATCTTTACTTCCCCTCCACTAGCCAACACAAAATTATCATGCATTTTTTGAAGTTCACTTTCGGAAAGTTTGCCGAAGACTTTTACCGCTTCGGCTGATTGCTCTTTAAAGAAAATATCTTTTTCTAAAATTTCCGGATGCACTTTGAATGCACGCTCATTTATGCCGAGAAGATAAAGTCCGGAAAGCCTGCGCACGCGAGAGAGCGCCACATACCCCTGCCCGTATTCAAAGACTTGCGACAAATCCATAATAGCCGCATCGAGCGACATCCCTTGGCTTTTATGCACCGTCATCGCCCATGCCAGGCGCAAAGGCACTTGCGAAATCATCGCCAAAATTTTTCCATTTTCTTCCACCACCCAGTCAAGCGGAGAAACATTTATACTTTTGCCATTTCTTTTTTTAATTATCGGATAGCCGGTGAATTCGTCAAAATCTTCCACTATGCCCAATGTGCCGTTCACATATCCTTCTTTTTGATTATTTTTCGTGCACATCACCACCGCGCCTATTTTGAGTTCCAAATTCTCCGGCGAGAGGCATCCTTTTTTCAATGCCATCACCAATGCGTCGCGTCCTTCGGAAATCATTTCGAATTTTCTTTTCTCTTCCGTAATTTTTTCCAATTCCATATTATTCACCGTGTCCACATTAAAATTATGCGTGAATAATTTCGTCACATTATCCGGCACATCGTCTAAAATAGTCTGTCGCGCCGTCACGTATTCCATATGCTCGTCATTTATTTTATCCGCGCGAATAGCGGAAAGAAAATCCAAGAAATCTTTGTCATCCTGCCTGTGTTGTTCCGTCAGATAGCACATTACCAGTCCCGCCCGAGCCCAAGCATTTGAATCATAAGCAAAAACGCTCTTCTTCTTTTCCACTAAAAGAGTTTTTTGTTTTTCGTCCGTATCATTTTTCACAATCGGCGGAAGTTGGAAAAAATCTCCCACCAAAACTATCTGCATTCCGCCGAAAGGCTCGGAGCTTTGTTTCACTTCCCTACACACCGCGTCTATCATATCGAGCATGTCCGCCGTCAGCATTGAAATTTCATCAATTATCAAAACGCGCGTCCTCCGCACCCTGCGCGCAATATATTCACTGCTCGCTATTTTATCCAAATCATATTGATCGAGTTTTTTCCTGATGCCTATACCGCTCCAAGAATGTATAGTCATCCCGCCTATATGCGTCGCGGCTATTCCCGTGCTCGCTGTTATCGCCGGCTCTATATCCCTCTCGCGCAAATATTCCACAAAAGAATTTATCGTATAACTTTTCCCCGCACCAGGTTCCCCAGTCAAAAAAACATTCGCCCCCGTCTTCAAAATATTCAGTGCTTCTGCTTGAGTCATTCGTCTATGATACTACATTTTAAATCTTTTTGTAAAAGATTTACTTTTACAAACTCAAACACATAATATCCTCATCGTAATATTTACCCTCATAATTTAAAATATTTTTATACTTACCAATAACTTTAAATCCCCATTTTTTATATAATCTTATTGCATTTTCTTGAGTAACTGTCACGTTTAAATAAACATTCTTTACATTGTGTTCTTTCAAAAAAGAAATCGCTTGTTCGAGCAAAGCTTTACCTGCACCCATACCACGCATTTCCGGTTTTACAAAAAAAGAATAAATAAAAGCATTATGTTTTACTTTTTCTCCTGAATTTATTGCAACTCTAATCATCCCAACAAGCTCACCATTACTCTCAATAAAGAACATTGGCTGTGGTGAATTATCACCGAGGTTTTTCATCCAATCCTCATCTGTTCTTTTTTTATCCTCCTCAGGTGTTGTCCAAAAAGCCAAAGTATCGACAGTGACTGCAAAAATACGAAGTTTTTTATATTCCTCCCATCTTTCTTTTGGTAATTTTATTATTTTAAATTCCATATATTTACATCCTCTCCGGCAATTTAATTCCCAAAAGCCAAAGGCCGTTTTGCATTGTGATGAAAAATGCTTTGGTGAGTGCTAAATAATATGAAGAAAATTTATCTTCATTGTTTAAGATTTGTGTATTGGCGTAAAAAGAATTGAAGGATGATGAAAGCTCGGTCAAATATGTGGCGATATTGTGCGGTTCGAGGTCTTCATATGAGCGCGCGACAACTTCGGGGAAACGATAAAGAATTTTTTCTAAATCTGAAATTTGTTCTGGAACTTCTTTTGGAGGTTTAGCCTCCAAATTTTCACTTTTGGCTTTTGCGAGGATTGATTTCGCGCGGATAGCGGAATATTGTAAATATGGGCCGGAATCCCCTTCAAACGAAATTGATTTATCAAAATCATAAACAATATCCGAGCCGACAGAAGAACGCAAAATAGAATATTTGAGCGCCGACACGCCGACGACTTCTGAGACTTTTTTCTTTTCTTCTTCGGTAAAATCTCTATCTTGGATTTTTTCCAATACGACATCCATAGAATCTCGCAACAATGACTCACCTGTGACTACGTTACCTTTTCGGGAAGACATTTTGCCCGATGCGAGGCGCATCATACCGTGCGTGATATGCAACATTTTCTTTTCCAATTCCGGATGCATGAGTGCGATAGCCTGCTGAACAACTTTCATATATTCGCCTTGCTCAATAGCTGTATCAACAATAGAAATATCAGGATTTTCTTTTTCAAATTTCGTCATCGTCAAACCTATTTCCTTCGTCTCATAAAGCGGTATGCCTTGTGAAGTTAAGAACACTCGCGTATGCAATTTAGGGTTATACTTCTCAGCACGAAAAATAATAGCGCCTCTTGCCCCGTACTGAGCTTGCTCTGGTGTGGGGTCGGATTCTTCAAAAACATTCGGCACATTTGCGCGGACAATTTTTTCACCTATCGGTGCCATCTCGCTTTCAAAAAAATAATAGTCGAATTTCGTGCCGAGAATTTTATAAAGTTCTTCAAATGCTTCGAGGGTGACTTTCCTCCCCCAATCATAAACTTTATTTATTTCTTCATCGCTCTTGTCGTAAACTTTTTTATTTATTACATCAATTTCTTTTTTTGCTTCCGGATCATTGTCATACAAATCACTGCCTTTTGAATAACACTCCCCAATCCAAGATGCCGACTTAGAGGCAAGACCTCTACTGAGAGGTCTTGCCTCTAAGTACTCAGGGTCTTTCATAATCCCATAAATCGCTTTCGCAATATGCGGACCAACATCACCCTGATAATTCGCACGGATAGTTTTCGCGCCGGAGAATTCTACAATTCTCGAAACTGACTCTCCGATGGCATTGCTCATCAAATGCCCTATGTGAAAAGGCTTGAAAGGATTCGGCTGAGTGTATTCCACCATTACTTTTTTTCCTTCCAATAAATTATTCCTGCCCCAGTCTTCATTCTTGTGTAAAATATCTTTTATAGAATCACTGAAAAATTCACGTGTTAAATAAAAATTTATAAACCCCGCGCCGGCTATCTCTATATTTTCCACACCCTTAATGCCCTTTTCATCTGTATCTTCATAAAGTTCTGCTAAAATTTTCTCCGCCAAATCAACAGGTTTCATTTTTAATTTCTTAGCATAAACCAATGCCACATTCGTAGAGTAATCCCCATTCTTAAAATCTTCCGGATGTTCTACGACAAAATTAACTTCGCCGTCTGGCGAATTCATTTCTAACTTTTTTAACGCATCTTTTATTAAATTTTCTAGCTTATTTTTTATACTCATTTTATTTTTTACCCGTACTCCCAAACCTTCCCTCACCGCGAGCCGACTCGCTAAGTGAATCAACTTCTTCTAAGTCAGCAACAACAATAGGTGTGATCACAAGTTGCGAAACTTTATCCCCCACTTCTATAGTATAAGGCTTGTCAGATAAATTTACCAAATGCGTATTGTATTCACCCCTATACCCGGCATCAAAAACTCCCCCCATAGTATGCAATCCTGCCTTTGAAATACTGCCCTTATCCATGACCAATGCGCCATATCCTATCGGGAATTCCAAAGCAAAACCGTGCCATATACGCGCGTGCTCACCAGGGCCAACAATAATTTCCTCCATGGCATACATATCCATACCGACATCACCCGGATGATGATAAGTCGGTAACTTCGCCCCATCTTTTAATTTTTTAACTTTTATTTTCATAAATTTATTTCAAAACTTTTTTAATTTTTTCGTAAATTTCTTGATGGATAATTTCTCTAGACAGTAAATCTCCATTTTTCACACACTCGATTTTTATCCAATTTTTTTGCGTCTTGGCGAGCCATAATGCGCTCTTTCTAGAATTCTCCAAAAAGTGCACATCTTTTTCGTGCACATCAGTTTTGTTTGTTTTTTTCTTGCCTAAATATTTTCGCCTTTTTCCATTATTTCTTTCTTTTATTAATTTCAAAACTATAGATATAGGCACACTCAAATAAAATACCGCATCGGGACGAGGAATTTTAAAAACTTTATATTCCATCTCATCCAGCCATTTGATAAATGCTTCACGCTTTTTTGTATTTGAAATTTTCCCGCCTTGATGTATTTGGTTTGCGCTCGCGTATCTGTTTGCAATAACTATATTGCCTTCTTTCAGCCAACTCTCCACTTTTTCTTTTGACTCAAAACGATCCGCAGCGTAAAGCACCGAAGCTATCTTGGGATGCACTTTCACAAAATTAAAATACTGCTCGGAGAGACAGTGTCCGATAAAATCACCAAAAAAATTATCATAATATTCCGGGAAATCCACAACTTTCACCTTTTTTCCCTCTTTTTTTAGCTGTTTAATCAATAAATCAGTCTGTGTAGCCTTTCCACTACCATCCGTACCATCTATTACTATGAGTTTGCCCTTTTTTACCATATAGAAAATATAGCAAAAAAAATGCTAAAAAACTAATTTTATAAAACAGAGAAATTGTGTTAAATTATACAAACTTTTTAGGTATTGGGAATTTCTTTGCGAGTTGTTTTATTTTTTTGGAGATTTCTTCTTTTTTCTTTTTATTGTCTTTGTTTCTCAAAGTTTCAAGCAGAAGCTCTGCTACTAGCGTACATTCTTTTTCTTTAAATCCTCGAGTAGTGATAGCCGGCGTACCAAAACGAATACCAGAAGGATCGAGCGGTTTTCTAGTATCTCCTGCGATAGAGTTCATATTAAGTGTGATACCGACTTCATCGAGAACAGTCTGCGCTTCTTTTCCTGTGACGCCGAGGGATCCAAAAACATCAGCAAGTATCAAATGGTTATCAGTACCTCCACCGATCATTCGCACATTATTTTTCTTCATCACTTTCTCCATCGCTTTCGCATTTTTCAAAATTTGTTTTGCATATTTTTTAAATGCAGGAGTAAGAGCTTCTCCGAAAGCCACAGCCTTCGCAGCGATAGTATGCATATGCGGACCGCCTTGGATGCCGGGGAAAATAGCTTTATCTATTTTTTTAGCAATCTCTTCACTCTCACGAGTCAAAATAATTCCTCCGCGAGGTCCACGCAAGGTCTTGTGCGTTGTCGAAGTAATAATATCAAAACCATCATCAAAAGGATTCCTAAGTGCTCCCGCCGCTATGAGCCCCGCGATGTGCGCCATGTCTGCCATAGTTATAGCTCCGACTTCACGCCCGATATCCACGAATTTTTTATAATCAAGAGTACGAGAGTATGCAGAAAATCCGGCAATGATTAATTTTGGTTTAGTTTCTTTTGCTACTCTTAGCATATCTTCATAATCAATCTCACCCGTGTCAGGATTCTTCATTTTATAAGTGACGAATTTATAAATCTTTGCTGGCAAAGTCATAGGGTGCCCATGCGTCAAATGCCCTCCGTGCGAAAGATCCATTCCGAGAACTGTATCCCCCGGCTCGAGAAGCGCCGCATATACAGCGAGGTTCGCCGGTGCACCGGAGTGAGGCTGAACATTAGCAAATTTACATTTAAAAAGTTTACAAACACGCTCGATAGCGAGACGTTCCACAGTATCAGTAAAATCTTGCCCTCCATAATAGCGCCTGCCTGGGTACCCTTCAGAGTATTTATTGGTAAAAATAGACCCATTTGCAGTCAAAACATCAGCGGAAACATAGTTTTCCGATGGAATAAGTTCCAAACCTTCTGATTGCCTCTTGGCTTCGCCTTTTATAGCTTGCTCGATTTTTTTGTCTTTCATATTTTAATTCTTAAATAATTAATGTATAATTAGTGTATTATAAGTAACTGTAAAAAAATAAGCAAATATAAAATATATGGAAAAATTTGACGAACGAAAGTTTAATATTGCGGAATTAAAAGGCATCTCTAAAAAAAATATCGAGGAGCATTTAAAGCTCTACGCAGGCTATGTAAAAAATATAAATTTAATTTATGAAAAAGTCGGTGAACTTATGACAAGTGATCCAGAAAAAAATACATATGTTGTCGGAGAACTTATGCGCCGAGTCGGATTTGAATTTAATGGTATGCGTAATCATGAATATTATTTCTCCTCGCTAGAAGGTGGAGCAAAATCATTGCCAGAAAATTCGGAACTCAAAAAAGAAATGGAAAAACAAGCAGGCACAATGGAAGCATGGCTCGGTGGATTTAAAACTCTTGCGATGACCAGAGGAATAGGCTGGGCGGTAATTTACTGGGATAAACAAACAGAGCAACTCGTGCCAGCATGGATAGACGAGCAACACTTGGGCCAACTAAACGGACTGTCTTGGGTTTTAGGAATTGATATGTGGGAACATGCTTATGTCTACGACTATGCAACAAGCGAAAAGAAAAAATACATCGAAGCATTTTTTGAAAATCTAAACTGGGAAGTTATTGAAAATAACTTTTTAGCAGCAAAATAAAATTTTATTTAATACGACCAATTGTGATATTGATTTTTTAATGCGGTGATTTGATCAGGACTCAAGCTATTATAAACAGCTAGCCAGTCAGTGGCTATTTGATATTGCGCGACAGACAAGGCGACGTTGCCGGCGCAAGATTCTTGGTGCAAATAATTTTCTACTAAATCTTTCTCACGAAAGCCTGGCATAGGCTCGGCTGATTCTGGAAATAAATTTGATATGTCATTACTACCTCCGAGTTCAAGAGGAATAATGTGGTCTACTTCGTAAGAACCTTTTGGTGCCGGATACGCTATACTATATTCGGCATAAATTTTCTTTTTTAAATTCGTAGAAACATTACGGACAGTTTTTGTATACCCACGCACGCATATTTGTTCCAATGTTTTATCGGTAAATACTGCCCCCGGACTGCAATCAGGATCAGGCAAAGGCCCCCTAACCCGACAATCGTTGTCTTTATCCCTTGATTCAAGAACAAGAAGATGCGTCGGAGTTTTTAATAAAAGTGCTTGCAGTTTTTGCTCAGCAATATTATTTTGTTCTCTGTTTGAATAATAAAAATAAAAACTACTTAAAATAATTACCGAACAAATAAATAACAAAATTAAAAACTTAAATTTAGATTTTAAAATATCGTTTATTCTGAATTTTTTCTCTTTTTTAATTTCTTCTTTTTTTTCCGGCAAAGGATACCTAAAAATTTTCCAGAGCATAAATGCATAAATTACTAAAGTTAAAATTAATGGAAAATTAGGGATAGAAAATGACGCAAAAGGTAAATTTGAAAAGAAACTAATAGTGCTGAGTTCGTAATGCAATAAAAAATACGAAACATAGCCGAAAGGCAAAGCCAAGAAATGCCAAATAATTCCGGCAAAACCTGTGAGAAAACCAAATATCATCGTAATAGGAATAAAAGGCAAAATCATAATATTCGCCGGCAACGCTACGAGCGACAAATTACCCATTTTGTATAAAATAAAAGGAAGAACAAAAATATACGCCGCGCAGGTGACAGAAATAATATCCCGCAACTCAAAACGCTTGGGCACCCAAAGAAAATATTTTTCAATTCTCGGCGACAAGAAAATCACAGCAATGGTAGCGATAAAAGAAAGTTGAAAAGACACATCAAAAGCCAAAACAAAAGGATTAAATAAAATCATTATTATCCCGGCGAGTACTAATGCTCGCCCTACATCATAATTCCTCCCTGTCGCACGAGCGAAGAGTGCCAAAACTGCCATCACTCCGGCGCGAATAGCCGTAGAACTCCCGCCTGACATTATTATAAAAAGAATCACAGACAAAATACCCATTCCTATGCCTAAATTTTTCGGCAAGAATGAGAAGAGTTTCATAATCCATTCAGCGACAATGGTCACGTTATATCCAGAAAGAGCTACTATATGTATCGTGCCGGTATTTACGAAAGATTGTCGCAATGCCTGACTAAATGAAGATTTCTCTCCCAAGATAAGCCCGCCCATTAACAATGACTCCGGCTCAGATATTGCCATATTCATTTTTTCTAAAAACTTTTCTTTCGCAGAAAATAAAATATTTTTTAAAAAGTTCCCATGCCCGCGTGAAATAACTTCAATTTTTGGATATTTCATCACATAAAAAATCCCATCTTTACGCAGATAATTTACATAATCAAATTCCTTCCCTTGATCCGTCATAAAGTTCTCCGGTTTTTCTAGCTTACCCTTGAAATTTATTTCATCACCATATTTATAATCCCCTGCAAAATCAGTAGTGATTAAAATTTCTGTTTTGGCGGGAAAAGGTTTTGCCTCTAGTAAGCCCGAGGCAGAACCTTGAGGAGCCAAAAGTACAGTTAAACTGATATTTTTTTCTTTAATGCTCGGCTCGTCGATTATTTCACCGGAGAATTCTACACTACTGCCGACTTGAGACTCATAAATATACGGTGCAGGCTCGTCGGCAATATGAAAACGTATAATTCCCAGTGAAAAAGTTATGATAAAAATACTGGCGACTATGCCCTGATTATTTTTAGAAATCAAAGTGAAAAATAATAAAAGAAAAACAGCAATCACTCCGGCAAAAATAGCCGTATAAAAATTCACAAAAACAAAAGAGCGCAAAAGCACTCCTAGGGCGAAACCAAAACAAGTAAAATAAAATATTTTATCTCGCATTTAATTGCCGGCAAGCTCTACCGGTTCCCCGTCAGCAAAACTCGTAGCTATCACATCCGCCCGTTCATTGTATTTTATGCCCGCGTGCCCTTCCACATAAGTCCATTTTATTTTAAAGTCTTTTACGAGATCATAAAGTTCCTGCCAAAGCTCTTTATTTAGAACCGGCTTTTTCGCAGAATTTCGCCAATTATTTTTCTGCCAATTAAAAATCCATTCTGTAATGCCCAATATCACATATTTCGAATCACAAAAAATCTCCACTTCGCCTGTAAAATTTTTATTTTTCAAATATTTCAAAGCACCAATAGGCGCAGAAAGTTCCATTTGATTATTAGTGGCATTATCAGCTCTTCCACCAACTTCAAAAAGTTTATCACCAGAAATAATAACAACCCCCCATCCAGCCGGACCCGGATTCCCCCTCGCTGCGCCATCTGTATAAATAATTATCTTTTCATTTTGCATAAATTATTTTTGTATATTCTTTTTATATAAATTCAGTTGCCCAATATAAAAATTCCAATATTCTGGAATCCATTTTTTAGCACAGGTATCAAATAATTTTAAAAGAAATTTTTTTGCTTCATCTGTATCTGGATTTTTTAAATATTCTTTTATTTTTTCTTCTCCAAAAGAATCAAAGATTTCAGGTTTATTATTAGGATACATTAATCCAAATGATAAATGAGTGCTTGGTCTATTTTCTATGCAATAAGGATTATCTGTTAATGCTTTAAATGGCAATCTTAAACTAATAATATTAAAAGGTAATTGTTGTTTTTCATGTGAAAAATTTTTTTTATATGCTTTTAAAAAATTCCAATACATCCCAAAGGTTTTTAATTCTCCATTTTTATTACCAGGAATATCAAGAATATTAAAATCTAATCCTTGATACAAACTATCCTTTGGATAAGGAGCCATTTTTTGTTGTTTTTTGTCGAAAAAATAATCCTTACCGCCATTTCTTCTTTTGTCGTTTTTATCTATAACATTACCATTTCCGGAAAGAATAAACGCTAAATTTGGATTTTGTTCAATTAACTCAATAGTCTTATTAACTAACATTAGTTCAAAATCTTCTTTATTCTCATCTACTAATGGACTTCCTCCACCACTCCAAAGGATCTCACTTTCAGGTGGAAGATTTCTATTCTTTTTTGGAAACTCATTTGGTATAAATTCAAGCATATATTTACAAGTAAACTATATCAAACCTCCTAAAAATAAGCAAAAAAACTCGTTAAAAAATATCAACAATTCTTAATCTTAGCTCTTCTCTCCTTAGGAAACGGGATAAATCAAAAGTTGCCAATAAGTTTACATTTAAATTTTCGGCTAATGATTTTTTGAAAGATTCCAAGCCGGAGAAAAATGCAATCGCTTTAGCTTTACCTGTAGCATCAGAAAAAATAATCTCCAAATGTTCTTGTGAATTGTTTTTTCCAAATTTTTTTAATTTTTCTATTTTTACATTTTCAAAAAGAAAAACTGGTTTTGGATTTTCACAACCAAATGGCGCCATTTTTTCTATCTCTTTCCAATTTTTCATATTTACATCACCTAAATTTAATTTAACATCAAAGCCTGGAAGCGATACTTTTTCTTTAACTATAGTTTTCTCTATAATTTTTTGAAAAGATTGAGATAAATTTTCTTCCAAGAAATGTATTTTTTCACTGTGCACAGTAAAACCTCCTGCGCCTTCGTGTCCGCCGAAATCCAAGAAATATTCTTTTGTTTCCGTCATAAGTTCCACCACAGATACAGAACCGTCAGAACGACACGAGCCTTTAATGCAATCATTTTCATCTTTCCCCCACACGAAAACCGGCTTTTTATGTTCATCACAAATTTTCCCCGCAACCAAACCGAGAACCCCGACCCGCCACTCCGGATGCCCTATCACTATCACATTTTTTATTTCTCTTTTGTCGAATTTTTTATTTACATCTTTCATTATCCCCGCAACGATTTTTTTCCTGTCATCATTTATTTTCGTCAAATGGTTTGCCAATACTCCGGCTTCCGTTTCATCTTGCGTAGCCAGTAATTCAAAAGCTCGACGCGGATCATCCATTCTTGATGCTGCATTGAGTCGTGGCGTTACCATAAAACCTATATCGTCTTCCGAAATATATTTCTGCTCTATATTCATTTTCGCTAAAAGTTTTTGCAAACCCGGACGCGGAGATTTCCTAAAAACTTTTATTCCAAAACTCGCAATCGCCCTGTTCTCACCCAATAACGGCACCATATCAGAAAGTGTAGCGAGCCCTGCCATATCGAGAAGCCATTTCTCCCAGTCTCGCGGGGGCGGAGTTTGTAATTTTGCAGACGAGGACTGTTTGAGCTGTAGCGAAGCGGAGGCGAGTTCCGCAGGCAAAAAATTATAAACTCCGCCCCCGCGATAGTAATCGCCATACTTTTTCAAAAACCCTTGCACTAATTTAAAAACAACCCCAGACCCGCACAACATTTTCTCCGGATAGTTATCAACTTTTGGATTCAAAATAGCATAAGCCCTCGGCAATACTTCATGAGGAATATGGTGGTCAGTAATTATCACGTCTATGCCATACACTTCCGCTTGAGCTATTTCCGCCACGGCTGTGATACCTAAATCAATAGTAATCAAAAGTTTCACCCTATCCTCATCCATTTTTTTTACCGCTTCCAAATTCAAACCATATCCCTCGGAATTCCTCTGCGGAATATACACCTCAAAGTTTTGATAATTTAATTTATTAAAAAAATCATTTAAAATAACCGCGCCCGGAATGCCATCGCAATCATAATCCGCATAAACCAGTATTTTTTCTTTGGCTTCCATCGCCTCAAAAATCCGCACGCAAGCTTTTTCCATATCGCGCATTAAAAAAGGGTCGTGCATATCGCTCTCGTAGCTGGAGTTTAAAAATTTCTCAATTTCGGCAGGGATAGTTATGCCTCTTTTTTCTAATAATTTCATCAATAACTCACTTTGTTGCATAGATGCAATTCTAACACATATTTAGTATAATTAAATTATGGAAGAATGCATTTTTTGCAAAATTATAGAGGGTAAAATTCCCAGCACAAAGATTTACGAGGACGATAAAACTCTCGCTTTTTTAGACATTGCTCCGGTAAACATAGGCCACGCGCTCGTCATTCCTAAGACACACTACCCAAATATTTATGAAACGCCCGAAGAAGTAATGGCAGATATGATAAAAGTCGCCAAAAAAATATCACTTGCAATCAAAGATGCCGTAAAAGCTGACGGCATAAATATAGCAATGAATAACAATCACGCCGCCGGACAATTGGTTTTTCACTCGCACATTCATGTCATACCCCGCTTCTCCAACGATGGTTTCGAACCCTGGCACGGCAAACGCCCTTATGAAGACGGCGAAATGAAATCTATTTCAGAAAAAATTACTTCAAAACTTTAATCTTATCCACACTGCCTACTTGTTGAATGGCAAGCGGTAATGTAATATACTTGGACTATGAGCACAGACGAATTACTCAAAACCAACAATATAGAAAAAATAGTAACTGACGGAGTAGAAATATATGAATCCGTTAAAAATAACTATCAGCCTGCCGAGAATGGTAAATTCTTGGCTATTGATACTGGTAGTAAGAAAGTATATTTAGGTGATACATCAGCAGAAGCAGTAAGAAATGCAAAAATGGAACACCCTGATAATATATTTTATGTGGTAAAAATCGGTTCAGATACAGCGGAAACTATCTCTCATCTTTTCCAAAATAAATAATATGGTAACAGGAAAATTTGATGATTTAAAACATCCCTTACCTTATGTCCCGACAGTAATATTATGGGGTCAGTCCGTTCAAACTCCGTATTTTGTAGTTGATACGGGATTTACCGGAGATTTAGTTGTCACGCCCAAGATTGCCCAGGAATTGGGATTAAAAATAGATGGCATTGAAAAAGTTGAAAATGCAAACGGAGGAATTGTTGTTCTCCAAACAGCTTCTGCTATTGCATATATGGAAGGACAAGAATTGCTTGTCACTGTTTTAATTTCAAACAACCGACCGTTAATGGGAATAAGTTTTATGGAAAAATTTAAATATACTGCTATTGTGGACTGCATTAACAAAACAGTAAAATTAGAAGTTGCTGAAAAAATTATTGCAAAAGTATAAAAAAAATGACTGATTCCCTTTCAGAAATCAGCCGAGATACTAGTAATCAATTATTTTTTATCCTTCTTTAAAGCCAACTCAAACCAATAAAAAGAAACAGAAAGAAGAAATTCTCTTTCCAAGATAGAGCCTGCATCTTTGAAAGAGTCCTGACCATAAAAATTATGAGTCAAGCTATCCTTCACAGAAATAAAATAATCAAACTCAACTCTTTCATTCCCTTTTTGATCGTAAATATGAAATTTAATATCAGATGTTTGTGTTCCATCTCTAAAAAATACTACGTGCTTAAGAGCAGGGGACTTGAATTTTTCCAAATATGATTTTGCTTTAAAAAAAGGCAAGATTTGCTGCCCTAGAGCAACAGCAAGGGTCTCAATATTTTCTTCATTGAGCACGCTTGCGACAATAGCGGTGTTTTCTTTAGAAATCGTGTTCATAATTAATAATATAGTTAAAATGTTAAAACATAAGCCGAATTTCAGCTGACGTATTAACACTTCAACTTTCCTTTTCAAAGAATGTTTCTAAGAAGAAGATTAATATATATCTAGTAATTTGTCAATTTTTTAAAATGACAAAAATTTATTTTAACGCTTTAATTCCTGGCAAGGTGCCATTAGCAAGAAAGTCGAGAGTTGCTCCTCCGCCAGTAGATACAAATAAATTTTTTCTTTTGTCAGTATTAATTTTCATTTGAGATAAAACAGCGACTATGTCTCCGCCACCTATAGTCACTTGAGCTTTTGAATTCATCACCATTTTCAAAACTTCTTTTGTCGCTCTGCATTCTTTTTCTTCATATTTTCCCAAAGGCCCATTCCAGAGAATCATTTTTGCTTTTTTAATAATCGGTGCTAAATTTTTTACTGATTCACTGCCGACATCTAAAATAATTTCATCTTTTTTTACTTCACTTGCTTTTTTATTTACGAATTCCCCCTCTCCTTTATAAGGAGAGGGCTGGGGTGAGGTGACTACAGCATCCACCGGTAAAATAAGTTTTTTATTATTTATAAATTTCTTAATTCCAAAATCACCATTGTCCGTCAAAGATTTGCCAACTTCATAACCCTTCGCTTTCAAAAAATCATTCGCTAATGCTCCGCCAACAAAAATATTGTCCGCAGTTTTTAAATATTTTTTAATCAAAGGCATCTTGGTAGAAAATTTCGCACCGCCTAAAATAAAAAGAAATGGATGCTTTACGCTCTTGGAAACTTTCGAAAGATTTTTCACTTCATTTTCTAACTGCAAACCCGCATACGCCGGCAAAAGCTTCGGCAACAAAACAATAGAAGCATCAGCTCTGTGTGACACAGGAAAGGCTTCATTCACATAAATATCCCCGAATTTTGCCAAACTTTTCGCAAAAGTTTTATCACAATTTTTCTCGCCGTCATTATTACGTAAATTTTCTAACAAAATTACATCACCATTTTTCATAGCATCCACAGCATTTTCTGCTTTTTCTCCCACAATATCAGCCACAAAAACAGCTTTTACATATTTATTCAAAACTTTTTCCACCGGCAAAAGAGTTTCCCCGCCTTTACCCAAGTGCGTTATTAAAATAACTTTCGCGCCTTTTTTCTGTAAAAATTTAATTGTTGGCAATGCTTTTTGTATTCGGAAATCGTCTTCCACCTTACCGTTCAAAACAGGCACATTGAAATCAACTCTCACAAGAACTTTTTTACCTTTTATGTTTTTTAAACTTTTTATACTATTCATAACTTTAAGAAAACAGAAAGTATTTTTTAAAAAGCATTGCGCAGGCTGACGAGCCGAACATAGCAAATTTTCAGCAGAAAATTATGTGCGGTTTTTAAAAGATACTTTCTGTTGTATTAACAATTGATAAAAACTTCTTCGGATCCAAACTATCCCTGCCTGGCAAAAAACCATCCGCGCCTTCTGCTAAAAATCCAGCAACATTTTCCGGATGCGCGGAACCACCGTAAATAATTCTGATTTTTTCAATATTTTTTGCGCCAAATTTATCAGACAAAATTTTCCTGATAAAAATACTCATCTCGCGAAACTCCGCAGGAGACGCCTCTCTCTTTGCATTCTTGCCGATAGCCCATACAGGCTCATAAGCAATAATAATATTTGAAATTAAATTCTTGGAAATTCCTGTAAAACCTTGCTCGACTTGTTCACGCACAAAATTCAAATACTCGTGATTTTCATCCCGTTCTTTTTCTCCAATACAAACTACCGGAATAAGCCCAACAGATAGTGATGCTTTTATTTTTTTATTTACATCTTGATTAGATTCCCCTCCGCCGGCCGGCGGACTGCGCCTTTCTGAATGTCCTAATATCACATACTTCACACCCATATTCGCGAGCATTTTTACAGAAACTTCCCCAGTGTACGCACCACCATCTTCTGTAAAAGCATTCTGTGCTCCCAAGGAAACTTTCTTTGAAATTTTCCCCAGCTTTTCCAAATACAAAAACGGCGGGCAAATAACCACCTCTGTTTTTTTAACTTTTAAATTTTTAACAATACCGGAAAAAATTTTCTCCGCTTCTTTACTAGAAAGCGGATTCATTTTCCAATTGCCTATAACTATCTTCTTCATTCACCTATTATATCATAACTTTTTATATCTCGAGCCAGCTCGAAACCCGCCAAACATTACCAATACCACTCAAAAAATTAGCAGTAGTGGAACCAGTACCATAAGTAACAACAGTATTATTCTTTAAGCGTATTTTTTGTCCAACAACTTCTTTTGCGTTTCCGCCATTAGCCATATAAACAGTTCCATTCTGCGCATTAATAATCATAATATCAGAGCTATTTCCTATATCCATAGCATTATGCCCGCTACAAGGGCCAGTAGAAGTATTTTCATCGCAAGTGCTAGTTGAAAGTAACATTACATAGCTCCCAGCAGTTCCGGAATCATAAACATGAACACCTCCACCAGTTGAAATCAAGCCATCTGCAATAATCACTGCGCTGTGTGGTCCGTAAATAGATGCCATTTGTAAATCACCGTTAATTACAATATTTCCAACAACATAAATAGTATTTGCAATTGTAAGAGTAGTACGGCTATTCACTGTAAGATTTCCAGTAATTTCCGTGGCATTTGCTGTGCCGAGAGTAGTATCCGCAGAGACAGTATAATCACCATTAATAATAGTTCCTGTAGCAGCATCGTGTTTCCATGTAGTAATATTTGCATCAGTTACAGGCAAAGAAATAACTGCCGGGTCTGCTTGGGTTGTATTGCAAGAAGTACTATTAGAAGAACCTGTTTGGCAGTATAGAGTACCTGCTACTGTCGTCCCTGTTATTGTATGAGCATGAGCATCACTAGAATTTAATGTACAATGATTATTTGAAGTAAAACCCCCTATGCAAAAAGAACCGCCACTCGTAGTGATTGTTCCTGAACTGCCAGCAGCATACGCATTACCTGTCACATAAGCATTACTATATCCCGCAATAGGTCCATTGGAATACAAATTACCGACTAATCCTGTATTCTGTAAAAAAATAATTCCCCCCTCACCTGCCTGTGTTCCATAAGCAAAAACTACCGAAGAATTGGAATTTATTTTTAATTGATTTGTTCTTTGTCTTGAAGATAAATCACCAAGAGATGTAATGGTTTTATTATTAACATCGTCAGCCACAATAGTAGCTGTCGCCGTAGTACTGCCGATAGTCAAAGTATCTGTCGAACCAAGTGGCAAGCTATTATTTATACGATAATAAGAATCTTCAATAGCAGATTCAGACAAAAAGAAACTTTGCCTGGACTGCAAATAATCCCTGGCAATTTTAAATTCTCGCACTGAAGGAGAAACAAGTCCGGCAATAATCGCCAAAGAAATAAAAAGAAAAAATATCACAGATATGAGCATCGCCGCGCCGGAATTATATTTTATTTTTTTATTTTTTATTTTCATAATTAATGCACATAACTTCCCCTCAATGTAACTGTATCATAAAAATCCGCAGTGCGAACAACTGACCCTAAAGTGTATCTGACTGACATGACCACTTTAAATGCTTTTCCTTGTGTGGTTGTAATCTGTGTAAAACTCAAAGCTGTAACTGTAACATTTGGAGAATTCAAGTTACCGGTAAAAGTTAAACCGGAACCTTCCAATAATTGCAAATCAGTACCAGAAAGCTTGAATTCCGTTTTATTTACTCCGGCGGAATCTTTTAAGATTAAATCAGTTGAACTGACTAAAGTTGCGCTATAGTCTTGCCGTACTTCTCTGGACATTCTTTCCATAATAGAGGAACTTTGCAATAATGCCGTTTGTGCGACAGTTTCTTTGAATGTTTTTCCCATAGTCACCAAAGCACTGATAACAGCCGTAGAAAGAATACCTAAAATAGCAATGTAAAAAATAGTTTCCACCAAAGCATACCCGCCGCTATTTATTAATTTTTTATTTTTGAAAAATATTTGCATATAATTATTAAAAAATATTTACCAAATAAAATGGTAAAGTTTTTGATAAAGTCGTAGCTCCCTCCTTCCAAGAAACCGTGACAGTTATTAATTTTGTATTGGCATCACTGACTCCGGAGCCAATAGCTCCCGTCGTCACATTTCGCAATACACTAGAAGCCACCACCGTCCTTGTAAAAATACCTATTGTCTCTGTTGTGTTTATGCTTGCAACATTGGCCCATGCATTATCTCTCGATATTCGGGCATTCTCTGAACCTTCTTCCAATAAGAATGCGGCTTGTGCGGAATGAACTGATTGTCTGGAAATAGATACTGCCTTTTGGGCGACTGCCATCGCTGACAAAACAGAAGCGGTAATAATAGAAATAGCCACAATGACTTCAACCATTAAAAATCCGGCTTTATTTCTTTTTTCTTTTATATTTTTAAGAAAATTTATCATGATTAATTTATACTAAAATTCCCCGTTGCTGAAATCGTAATTATTTTTGTACTGGAAGAAACAGCAATGGTCACCGTACCGGTCTTGCTCGGCACTCCAGTCAGATGAGCAAAGTATATATCACCGGAAATTGCACTCACACTATTAAAATTTACATTTGAAATACTTGCCGGAAAGTTTATATTTACAGTTTTATTATTTACATCATTCGATGAATAAACTGTGCCTTTAAAAATCACAACTTTATCAGACTGAAAGTGCACCCCATACGTGGACGAACTCACAGACGAGAGAGTCTGTGAATGAGCATTGTCCAGAGCTGAAAAAATATCTTCAGTGGTACTTTTCAAAATATTATTTTTTTTTATTGTATTAAAAGAAGGCAAAACAATAGCAAGAATGAGAACAATGATAGCCACTGCAACCAAAGTCTCAACTAATGTTATTCCCTTTTGATAAAAATTTCTCATTTTAATTTATATTATTAAGTATAGAGTACAAAGGTGTGATCATAGACACTGCAAAAAATCCTACTCCTGTACCGATTATTATCATCAAAAATGGTTCTATGATAGTGGATAGATTTTTTGTTTTATTTTCTATTTCATTTTCATAAAAAACAGCAATCTCGAGCAACATATCGGAAAGCTTGCCCGTCTCTTCTCCGACTTCTACCATCTCCGACATCATCACCGGATAAAGTTCCGGATGTTCTGTAAAAACTTCCGAAAATGGCGCACCTTTTTCTATGGCTATGCGCGCATCCTTTAAAACTTTTTTATAATATACATTTTGAACCACATCTTCGGCTATTTGCACTGCGCGGGTAATGGGAACTCCGGAAATAATAAGCGATGCGATGGTCCTCGCTGTGCGGGCAGTATTTAATTCCTTGGCCAAATTACTAATAATTGGAATACGCAAAACTACAAAATCAATGGGCCTAGCCATGAAAGACGCTCGGAAAAGAGCCACGATGCCGAAAACAAAACCAATAATCAAAGCAAAAGATAAAATTAAATAATTTGAAAAGAAATTACCTAAAAATATTATAAACTGAGTAGATGCCGGCAATGCTACGCCGAGCTCAATGAAAGTTTTTGCAAGCGTCGGCACCACGAACGCAAACATCAATACTCCGACGACAACCATAGCAGAGAGAATAACTCCCGGATAAATGAGCGCACCCTTTATTTTTTTAGTCAAAGCATTTGATTTCTCCAAATTCGCACCGACTTCAGCCAATGCGCCGGCGAGATTGCCCGACTCCTCGCCGGCGCGAACCATCGAAACAAAAAGTTTTGAAAAAACTTTTGGAAATTTTGATAACCCGGAAGAAAATGTCCCACCTGAATTTATTTCCCCTGTAAGTGCTATTAAAATTTTTCTTAATGTTTCATTTGTTGTTTGTTTTTCCAAAACAGACAATGCGCGAGACAATGCCAACCCGGCCTTGAGCATGTTGCCTAAATTCTTGGTTAAAATAACTTGCTCAGAGACTTTAATACGGCCAAAAATACGAGTAAATTCTTTCATTACATCAAAAGAATTTACTCCCCTTGCTGAAACAGACAAAGGAATATACCCGCGTGTTCGCAACTCGCGTGAAAGAGTAAAACGATCTGAAGAATCCATTTCTCCTTTTAAAATTTCTCCATTTTGTAATTTTGCAGTGTAAAAAAATTTCATTTTATTCTGAAACAACTCTAAATACTTCTTCCAGTGTCGTATTGCCCAAGACTGACTGGAAAACTCCATCTTCTAATATTGTCATCATGCCTTCTTCTTTTGCTTGTTTCTCTATCTCGTCTTGGCTTCCTCCGCGAGTAATTATTTCTTTTATAGCCAGAGACATTTTTAAAACTTCGTGAATACCTATACGATTTGAATACCCGTCAGGTGTTTCACTGCTCGGTACTGCTTTATAAAAAGGAATTTTCTCCCAAGTGTCTTTCACTCCTACGACTTTTTCATTTTTTAACATTTGGAGCATCCTGTCCAAATCTATAATTTTTGCCAAATTTTTTATTTCATCCGCAGATAAAAAATATTTTTCTTTATTTGCTGTAAGCTGACGCACCAACCTCTGAGCTATGATTGTTTTTACCGTAGAAATTATCAAAAATGGTAATATTCCCATGTCTATAAGTCTCGGTATCGCACCCGCAGCAGAATTCGTGTGGATTGTAGAAAGAACCAAGTGCCCGGTAAGAGATGCATTCACTGCGAGTCCGGCAGTTTCTCCGTCACGTATCTCCCCCACCATTATTATATCAGGATCTTGTCGCAATAAACTGCGCAAGCCATTTGCAAAAGTCATTCCTATTTCCGGTTTTACTTGCGTTTGATTTACTCTCGGCATTTGATATTCGATAGGATCTTCAACGGTGGAAATATTCACTTCCGGCCTGTTTAAAATATCGAGCATCGTATAGAGAGTTGTTGTTTTACCCGAGCCCGTAGGGCCCGTAGCCAATACCATACCTATTCTTTGTTTCAAAGAATTGTGAATCCTCTCCAATCCTTCACCGTGAAAACCGAGGCCTTCCAAAGAAAATCCATGTGCGCCTTCTTTCAAAATTCTAATAACAGTTTTCTCTCCATAAAAAGTCGGCAAGGTGGAAACACGAAAGGAAACTTTATCTCCATTTTTTTCTATTTTAAATCTGCCATCTTGAGGTAATCTTTTTTCGTCTAGTTTCAAATTGGCTAAAACTTTTATTCTAGCGGTGACCCCGCTAGCCGCACTTTTTGTCAAAGTCATAGCATCATGCAATATACCGTCTATTCGGTATCGCACAACGAGATTATTTTCCCCCGGCTCGATATGCACGTCGGAAGCATTCTGCAATATGGCATGAGAAATCAAAGAATCGACTATTTTTACCACAGGCAAATCTTCCGCCATTTCTTTTAATTCTTTTTCTGATTTCTCACCATCTTCTATCTCATTTATTTTCTTGAAAGAAGAATTTTCTTTTTGAATAATATCATCAAATTCCATTTGCAAAGTTTTGCCGTATTGCGCCAAAGCAGTTTTGATAGAAGAACTATCAGTAAGCCTAGGCAATATTTTCAAACCGGAATGTTTCTTTACGAAATCAATCACAGGTAAATCATCCACATCAAACATCGCAACCTCGAGACCCTTGTCACTTTTTTTATAAGCAATAATATTGTGATTGCGAGCGATAGGTTCGGGAACCAAAGATATAACAGAAAAATCTATTTTTTCATTTGCCAAATTCACAAATGGAATTCCTAAAACCAAAGCTTCCATTCTTTTTAAATCTGTTTCAGAAATTTTTCCTTCTGACAATAAAATATTGCCAAATTTTTGATTTGTCTTTACCTCTTTCTCTGCGACTTCTTCCAAATCCGTCCGCGTCACAAGCCCTGCTTCCAAAATAAATTTTTTTAACTGATCTTCATTTACTTGCATACACTTATTATACCAAAAAAATCCCCGTCATGGGGATTTTTTTGTAAGAACAACACAAGCGTAAGAAAAATCCTTACGAGCTACTTGCTAATTAGTTATCACAACCATCTACATGCTGTGGGTAAATACTGCCATCTCCATTTAAAAAAAGTGCTCTACCATATAGATTCGGGGTACTAGTACCATAGAAATTAGTAAAAGTAGTTTTTTTATCATTAGTGTAACACTTTTTTAGTAAAATTAAACTTCCTGCAACATTTAAATTCTGACCAGCGTTAATATCTCCCGAAGTAGTAAGGACCCCATTAGCGCCATTAGCAATTGTCAAATTTCCATTTACTGTAACTTCAGTATTAGCCGCAGTACTAATAGTAGTATTATGTGTGTTTGGATTCGTTCCTACTAGCCAAGGAGATACAGATGAAGGAGGGAGCTGTTGCCAAGTCGCCTTACCTGTACTGTCTGATGTCAAAACTTTTCCGGCACCAGGGGAACCGCCGGCAATTGTAATTTGCCCGCCGATAGATAGAGCACCCGCCAAAGTAAGATTAGCCGGACCGTATCTATTTGGAACACCTGTGAGCATATCTTGCGGATTATCTCCTGTTCCAAGATAAAATGTATTTAAGCCTGGAATCCATGCCATGTCTCCGTGAGATTTTCCATCTCCTCCGAAACGAATACCCTGGCTGGCGTACTGGCTAGGGTCTAAATTAAGAGCAGTATATCCATTAGCATCACCGAGTAAGTATAATGGTGAAGTCTGAAGAAGACTACCGCCAGCCCCTAGACTAACATTGCCACCTACACCCAAATTGCCATTTTGATCCAAAGTTAACTTAGCAGTGCCTTTATCATTCAAGAATTGCAAAGTGCTATTATTATTCTTTACAGAATAAACACCGGTAGTAGCCACACAAGAAACTGTGCGAGTTGCCCAACCATCAAAGGTAAGTTGTCCGGAAGTATATTCCTGATAATCAGCGGTGTCTGTACAAGAATTCACAGTATTAGAACCTATACACTCAAATTTAAGTTTTGTATCAGCACCAGGACAAGTATCAGGGGTACGCGTCGCACTATTTGAACTTTTATTAGTCCAATCCGTATGAGAGTTGATATGTTTATCACCGGAATAAAAACTAACCGCTGAGCTATCTACCACAGAAACACCATCTGAAACCTGCACATCACCGCTCACATCAAGTTTAGCGTTAGGAGAATTTGTGCCTACTCCGAGATTCCCGGCAGCAAAGTATGACGGCCCATTCCCAGAAATATCAACGGCTCCAAATTTACCTTGACCGGAAGATTCTATAACTACACCGGACTGAGTAGCACTGTCACAAGTTCCCCAATTATTTCCGGCACAAATGCGTCCATAAGAATAAATAGAAGTAGCGGCACCAATCTTGTTTGCTCCCAAATCATACTGGCTGATGTTCGCATTATTATTTAATCCCAATATTGTAGCTATTGAACCATTCACTTTAACCATTCCGGTATTTGAATTTGAAATATCATCACCTACAACTGACCAAGGGCCAGCTTGGGGTGCTTGCCAAGAAGCAAGACCGGTAGAATCTAACGCTGTCAAAACTTGCCCCTTCGTAGGAGGATGAGGGACAGTAGTAACACTGTGTCCATTGTAATCAAAAACCGCAGTAGAGCCACCGATTCTGATTTGTCCACCCAAGGAAAGATTTACAGGGCCATATTGATCAGGATAATTAGCTGCCTTTGTAGGATCATCACCTGTACCTAGGTTAAGGGTATTGGAATTTGGAAGCCATGAAATATCTCCATGACTCAATCCATCTCCTCCGAGAAAGATTCCTTGGCTGACATATTTCAAATTACCTAAATGTTCATAATCATTGCCTTGCAAATACATCATACCGCCACTAATAATAGAAGCAGAAGTACCAACATCACCATTAACAAAAAGTTTATTTTTTACAGGAGTTGCTCCGGTGCCTATCCCTACATTTCCAGCATTGTTACCATTATAAATATCATTGCCATTAGCTATCCAGCCCACACCACTACCATAACTCTGCCAGTTTACACCATTACACCATTGCATTACTCCAGAACTATTATACCTTTGTGTACCATTCGTAGTAGAATCACAAGTAGTAACTACGTGCTCATCACCGAATTTAACTGCTCCGGCAACATCGAGCCTAGCGGTAGGATTTGTCGTACCGATACCTACATTTCCACCATTACCTTGGAAGGTAACTCTAGCTCCGTCTAGTCCGTGTTCGAAGAATTGCAAATCTGTAGCATAAGCAGTCTTACTATTTGTAACCGGACGCAATGCCCAAGAAGTTGCATTTGGCTGACTGGTAGAAAGATTTCTAATGTTAATTAAGTCATCTCCACTATTTCCTGCAACTTCAAATTTTGCCTTCGGAGATGTAGTACCAATACCCACATTGCCATTGTCTTGCATCGTCATAATAGAACCGGTAGTGTCAGTATTGAAACCGGAAGAAGTGGATTCTTTAGCTCTTCCAAAATGGAATTTCCATCCAGAATTATCACCAAAACGAAGGAATCCAGCATTTGAGGAATTTGAAGAAACATTGCCTGGATCTATTTCAAAAGGAGCAACATTACCAATACTGATTTTATCTGTCAGAGTAAATGGAGAAAGCACACCAGCAACTTCATTCCATGTAGCAGGAGAACCGACATCTTTCCAGTGTGAGCCATCACAAAATTGCATTCCATTTGAATTAGCAGGATTATATCTCTGCACACCGGCAACAGTACAAGTAGTATCCGTAGCCAAACCATCAAGGCCGAATTTGATGCCACCGTTTACATCGAGTTTTGCACCCGGAGCAGTGGTAGTGCCTATGCCGACATTGCCATTTTGATTAACTGTAACTTGCGGACCATTATTATTTATGAATTTCAAATCCCCAGAATTATTTTGTATTTGATATAAAGGCTCATCAGGAGAAACACAAGACACATCTCGCTTATACCATGCGTCCCTAGGAGCACTACTAGTGGAAGACTTAAATGTACCCGAAGTAACATCTGTACAATTCTTTGTAACACTATCCGGACAACTATATACAGCATTTTCATTACTGTCACAAGTATCCGCACTTGATCCAGGGTCTGCTGGTAATGGATCACCAGAAGTTGTCAGCATTGGAATAAGAGGCCATCCACCATAATTGTCATACTTTCCACTTCCTAAAATTATACTGTTGGAACTAGGACCACTGATAGGGCTTGTGATTTGTAAATTACCGACAACTTCGAGAGCAGAATGAGGAGTAGCTGTGCCGATACCGACTTTTTGTCCAGGAGTAGCCAAAGAAACCATGACACCAGTCGTGTCAGCATTCCAAAGAGATTTATCTCCAACGCTTGACCAATAATGACCATCGCAAGATTCCATCTTTGCAGAAACAGAATTGTATCTCTGGGTACCGGCTACATTACAAGTGACATTTGGAAAGCCCGGCACATTTGAATTTGGAGTAGTAATATCTTTTACAACAGTTTGATCACCGAATTTAACTGCACCATTTACATCAAGCTTTGCTAATGGAGGATTCGTGCCCGTACCGATGCCGACATTACCAGTATTTATAGTAGCGAGGTCAGAACCCGTACCGATAACATTCCAAAACATAGGAGACCCGACAGGAACCCAATTTGTTCCATCACAATATTGCATAGCACCATTGTACCTCTGCACACCGGCAACAGTACAAATAGTATCCGTAGCCAAGCCATCTAAACCGAATTTAATTCCGCCGTTGACGTCGAGTTTTGCCTGTGGAATCGTCGTACCCACGCCCATCTTGCCGTCTTTATCTAAAGTGACTCTGACACCCGCATTAGTGCCTGTGCCATTTGAAAATTGTAAATTATTAGTATTGTTTGCAATAGTATAAGTACCCGCATCAGCCACACATGTCACATAAGCGCCCACATCTCCAGTGCTTTGATGAACACGATCATAACATCTAGGTCCTGAAATTAAACCATCACACATGACACGATCGTTGTTTGGAACAACACTGCCATCACCATCAGTATCAGAATTTAAAGTGCCACAAGTATCATTGCCCGTCGCAGGCAAATATGGAAGCTCATATACACTTGTTCCCTTTGTGCCAGAATAAAAACTAAGCGCTGAACTATTCACAAGTGAAACACCCCTAGAAGCAGTGATGTCTCCATTTACATCCAAAGAAGAAGTAGGAGTCGTGGTATTTATACCGAGCTTTCCAGGAATTATAGAATCACCGATATTAACATCTCCGTTAACTGAAAGCTTGTTTACCGGGTTTATTGTGTTGATACCGACATTGCCATTGTCTTTCATAAACATCACAGGGTGCGCAGTATTGTTGCGAATGCTCCATCCATTTACATCAAAATTAGTGTACATGATGTCAGTACCGGAAACAGGATCATGGTATCTAGGCCACATCCAATCATTAATCATCGCCGGCACAGCGTGATTGTAAGCTTGCAAAGTCGCGCTATTATCCATCAAGAAATTACCTCCGCTCAAATGCAATTTTGCTGCTGGAGTTTGGGTTCCGATACCAGTATTGCCAGTATTTAGTGTTTTGAAAACATCATCACCCGTACCTGCAGACCAGAGTGAAGATGAAGGTGCAGCATTTGCTCCGACAGCTATCCATGTGGTGCCGTTACAAGCTTTCATTATATTATCTACTTTGTCATATCTCTGTATTCCTGCGTTTTGCGGATGAGTGGTATCACAAACAATCGTAGTATCATCGCCGAATTTTACTGCGCCGTTTACGTCAAGCTTTACAGCAGGAGCAGTGACGCCGATACCGACATTACCTGACTGAGTCATAATAAATTTAGGATTAGAATTAGTATCTAAAAATTGCAAATTGCCTCTGTCGGTTCTCAAAGAGAATTTATCTGTACCGGCAACACAAAAAACATCACTGATTTTTCGATAATCATAAGCTCCTGAACCGAGGTCAATTCTGTAATAATCATTATGATAAGTACTACCACCACTACCGGAAGGACAAGCATACTTTACAATTTTATCTGTGCCCGGAGCACCATCAGTACCAGCCAGCCAATCAGCAGCGCTAACTTGTGCCCCTACATCATCATCATGACTAGTGGAAGTTCCATCACTCCAAGACTCAAGAGACAAAGATGATCCTGGGGAGTAATTTGTAAAACCTGGATCTCTTACTATCGCAATATTACCAAGTACAGAAAGCTGAGCGCTTGGAGTTTTTGTTCCTATCCCAACATTACCCGAGAAGTCCGCATTCCCGGTCACAGAAAGTTTATTAGTTGGAAGAATATTACCTAAGCCAACATTATCATTCTTGTCCATAAACATAACAGGAGCTCCACCGTTGTCGCGAATATTCCAACCATTTGCACCATAATTAGTGTACATTACATTATCAGTATATCTAGGCCACATCCAAGCCTCTTTTACACCCGAAGCATTTTTAGCTTCAAATGCCCATTTATTATCTGTCAAAATATTACCTCCACTGACTTGCAAGCGTTCAGCAGGACTATCAGTGCCGATGCCGACATTGTCATTTGCAAAATCTGTAGGGAAAAGACTAGAGCCAGAAAGACTCCAAGATGCAATTAAGCCTTGCCATGTTGCAGTACCAGCAGCATCAGAAGTCAAAACCTTCCCTGCTGATGCACCGTCAGGAATAGAAAGTGGTCCGCTAACTGTGAGCCCAGTTGCACCCGTAGTCAAACCAGTTGTCGCCGTATTGCCTACGACATTCAAGCCAGTTGATGTAATGGTTCCCACTACGTCGAGTTTGGTAGCTGGAGTTTGCGTACCGATACCTACATTGCCGGCATTTGTATAGTAAATATTGCCCATTGCTGTAGTCAGCCAATCTTTGGTGCCTACTACTGACCAAGTAACTCCATTACAAAATTCCATACTGCCGTTGTAGTATATTTGTGCCCCTTTGTATATAAAATTACCGCTAGAATCAGTCGCAGTACAATCAGGCAAAGTCGTCACCTGTTTGAATTGCACAGTATCATCAAAAAATGCAGGCCCAGTAGAACGAAAACCTCCGACGACGAGCCCACCGGTTTTATATTGAGTCACAGAACCCACATTCACAGGAGCCGTAGTATTGTTGGCTGGAGGTATCCCTGCTGGTGGCGGTGTCCATACTGCAAAAGCATGCGCTGACAACACGACCATAGAGAGAACGAATATTGATTTTAAAGCTGTTTTTATTTTGTGACTCATAATTTTTTTAATATTTTAATCGACTTGCGTCGGGGCTAATAATTTTTTGATAATAATTTTATTTTTATAATAATAAGTATACCATGCTATTTTTAATGTTCAATATATGAAGGTGATATTTGTGTTGAGCCGGCGGTACTGTCTTGTTTCAAGGAAATAAATCTAATGACAGGAAGCCCGGAATTCAACCCAGTACATGTAGCTGTATAAGTCGCGCCACTTCCAGGAACAGTCACAGTCTTTACCTCAGAACCATCACTCTTTATGGTGCCATCCCATCCAGTACCTACTACGGATGCCGTAGTAGTACAATCACTGCTAGTAAGATTAAAGATATCTTTCAAGCGAAGCATGGTGGTATGTGATGTTGGATCCACTGCATCATATCCGATATTAAATCCTTCAGGAGGGAATTGTTGAGAAACATAAACCTGCTTTTTAAATTCTGCACCACTTTCATCAGTACAAACTATGCCATATTCGGTAGATGGAGTATTGTCTGGAACATCAACTACAAGAGAATTTTGGAAAGAATTCGAAGCAGATAAATCACCTACATTACCAGACCATGAGGAAGATGATCGAATATTTTGAATAGCATTATCTGCCTTACAAGCCATAGCAACGTTTGAATTCCACTTCAAGGTCGTTTTAGTATTTGGAAGAAGAACGTAATTATTAGGAGAAGAGTAAAAATTAAGTTTTGGAACAGCATTCACAACGTCAGAAGGCACAATACTGACATTGACAACACTATCAGTGGTTCCAGATTGTCCAACACAAGAAATGGTGTAAGTTTTCGGTAAAGGCTTGTCTGTAATTACTGACAATATCGCTGACCCTGCCGGCATAGTCAATGCATCAGTAGTCCAATCACCATTACAAGAACTAGAATTTTCACTATCCCACCTCAACACAAATGGCTCTCCGGAATTAACCAAGACTGGGTCTGCTTCAGTATTCGTCTGATTATTAACAGTCAAAATAACAAAAGGATCCGAAGCAGGACTGTGAGGATAACGTATAGAAACATTTGAAAAATCAATCCAGCCGACAACATCAGCCCCACCCCAAGCAAAACCTGTAAAATTAGTACCTGACTTGCTGACTCCATATCCAGTACCATTCAAACTCACCCAGCCATCCCATCCTCCATTAGTATTATTGGTTCCAGGCCATCCTGAACAAAGTGAAGGAGTCGCAGCCACCGAACAAAACCTAGCCCAACCCGTCATGATGCCGGTATGATAATCAAGCTTTGCATTGGCAGGAGTAGTGCCTCCGCCCGTCGGGAAGCCTGACAAACCTCCAAATTTAATCCAACCGTAATTAGGAGACCAAGCATACCCAGTCATATCACCAGTGGTTCTATCTGCGGTAACTTCATAGTTTGTATCACCGCAATTTCCACCCGAAGTACAATTAAAAGAAAGCCACCCCATGCCGTCACCATCATTGGCAGACCAAGCATATCCCGAGCCTCGTCCAATGGCGCTCGAGCTGACGGAATTATAAAAACCAAAAAAAACAAAAAATAATGAAACAATGATCCCGGAAGTTAAAAGTTTTTGAAAATTATTATTCATGGTTTTTTAATTACTTGAAGGCTGAACACTTTGTAATGCTTTTAATAAATCTGTTCGTGAAGAAGTTTTAGTAGCAGTGGAAACCTTAAATGAATAGAGCTCTTTAGTGATTTGTTTTGTGCTTTTTAAGTCTTTTGACGGTGGTGTATACTCGGTGAGCTCTTTCACTATTTGAGGTGTAGATGATACATTTGAATTTGAGGCTGGAACTACAGCAGTATTGGAAGAATTTGGATTAAAAATACCTTGATTATTTATATAAAAATATAAAAACACGAAAATAGCAACAACAATAAAAGATATAAGTAACACAATAAAACTTCGTTTAGACATATTGTTTATATTATACAACCAAACCAAGCAAAAAGACAATCAATAATAGAGCCATTGTGGATAACTTGTGTAAAAAATTTTAATATGCTATACTGGGTGCAGTAAAGTCCTGCAGAACAGGGCTTTTTTTATTAAAAAATATAACAAAATCAATTATGTTAGACATAAAAACATTCAAATCAGCATTAGAACAATTGGAACAAGAAAGGAAAATTCCAAAAGAAAAAATATTGGACGCTATCGAACAAGCCATGGCCGCCGCGTACAAAAAAGATTACGGCAAAAAAGGACAAATCATCCGCGCGAAATTCGACATGGAAACAGGTAAGACCGATTTTTTCCAAATCAAAATCGTCGTTGATGACACTATCGTCCGAATGGATGAAAAAAATGAAGATGAAAAAGATTACGAAGTAAAAGACGAAGACGAACGCCCTTATTTCAACGACGAACACCACATCTTACTCGAAGATGCGAAGAAAATAAAAAAAGGCGCAGAGCTTAACGATGAAATCATTTTTGCCCTCGAAGCAAAAGAAGATTATGGACGCATCGCCGCTCAAACTGCAAAACAAGTCATTATCCAAAGAATCCGTGAAGCAGAACGCACATCTATCATTGATGAATACGGCATAAAAGAAGGAGAAATAATTTCCGGTGTTGTCCAAAAAATAGAACGAGGCAATGCATACATTGATTTTTCCAGAGCGACAGGTATTTTGCCAGCCGAAGAACAAATCCCCGGAGAATATTTACAGCGTGGTCAAAGAATTCGCGTGTATTTGTATTCTGTCGAAGACACCCCAAGAGGCATCAACCTTCGCCTTTCTCGTACGCATCCGAAATTCTTGGAAAAACTTTTCGCCATTGAAGCGCCAGAAATTGCCAGCGGAGTAGTGGAAATAAAATCCATCGCTCGCGAAGCTGGAGCTCGTTCGAAAATAACCGTTCACTCAAATGACGAACACATTGACCCAGTAGGTTCTTGCGTCGGCCAAAGAGGAGCTCGCGTGAATACTGTCACAGCCGAACTCGGCGGAGAAAAAATAGATATCATTCCTTGGTCTGCGGATCCAAAAGAATTTATTACCAATTCCCTTTCCCCTGCCAAAGTTCTCTCTATTGATGTTGATGAAAAAGAACACAAAGCAGTAGTAGAAGTCGCTGATGATCAGCTCTCACTCGCTATCGGTAAAGGCGGACAAAATGTGCGCCTAGCCGCAAAATTAACCGGCTGGAGAATAGACATAAAAGGTGACGGTAAAACTGTTGCAAAAACTGACGGAGATAAAGTTGAAACTGAAGAAGTGGCAAAAGAAGAGTAGCAGAATAAATTACTTAATTATAAAGTACACAAATACTCATAGCTTCCCTTCATTTCCTTCTCAATATCTTCATAACTTTCTTTTATTTTCTGTTCTAATTTTTTATCTTCTAATAATTTCTTGTAATATTGAATTAAATTATTAAAAAGATTTCTTCGATATTCAATGTATTCCTTTCTAATCTCATCTGGTACTAATAAAAGTTCCCGTTTTAATGCTTCAAGGCATCTCCCCTTTTTGCCTTCTAGCTCTGTAAACTCAATAATCTCATGAGTTAATTGTAAGACTCTAAATTTTTCAGGCGCTTCTTCTGAAATAAAAAAATGTTCGCCATCTTTACCTAAAAAACCAGGTAATGTTTTTGGTCCCACTTCCTTTTTTAAAACAGTAAAAAAATATTTTTTCCCGCCATATTCTATTTCGCCAGTACTGACCTCATTATTTTTGATATAATCAGGTCTATTATCTTCTTTTAACGGTTGTGGCACCCAAGATTCATCCATATGAATAAAATAATAACAAAATTTTAATTATAAAGCAAAAACTTGCATCATTTTTTACATATGATAATATATACTCATAAACAAGAAAAAGACCCCTGATATGTCACGGCATATCTGGGGGCTTTTTTATTTTATCTTTAGTTTCTCAATAAATTTATCAAGAATAATTATAGGCACATTCGTTCTTTTCAATAAAAGCGACAAATATTTTCTGTTTGGAGACACAATACTAATATGTATATTTTTTTCTTTTAAGAATTCCACAATGCAATGATAATCCCCATCACCAGCTACGAGCACAGCGCTCTCTAAATTATTTTCAAAAAAATCTTTTGCAATGGTTAAAATAAGTTCACCATCCACATTTCCTTTTGTCTTGCCTTCCTTGCTAGTAATAGTAGGTTTAAAAGAAATATCATAACCTATGCTTTGCAAATGATTATATAATTCAAAATTGTCAGGCATAAGTCCCATAAAAAGTATCGCCTTAGAAACACCGAATTTATCACGAAGCCAAGACCTGAATGATTTGTAATCAAGATCCCAACCACTTTGTTTTACGCCAAACTTTAAATTTGAAGCATCAATGTATGCAAAAGTATTTTTATTCACAGCCTAAGTGTATCATAAATACATTTAATTAAAATTTTGCATTTTTTTTTGATTAAAGTATAATAATCCTATGGCAAACATAAACGTTCCCCCAAGTAAATACATGCTCAACCTTTTACACGTCATTTCGCCTTTTGCAAAAGATGATGTTGTAAATGTAATTGTCGAAGTCTCAGCCGGTTCAATAAATAAATATGAAATAATAACAGAAAGCGGACAACTCAAACTCGACCGCGTCGGATATTCTTCACTCGCATATCCTTTTACTTACGGAGCTATCCCTCAAACTTGGGATCAAGATAATGACCCTCTAGACGTAGAAATAGTAAACATCAGCGAGCCACTCGTGCCGGGTTCATTAGTAGAAGCGCGCATAATAGGCATAATGAAATTTATAGACGGCGGAGAAGTAGACGACAAAATAATCGCGGTATTAAATGACGACAAAAGATCAGATCACATAAAAAGTTATAAAGACCTCGGTGAATATTGGGAAAAAGAAACCAAATACTATTGGGAGAATTACAAAGCTATGAAAAAGCCCGGCACCGGTGTCGTGGAAACTTTTCACGAAAAAGAAGAAGCGATAAAAGTGATCAAAGAATGCGCTGAAAGATACCAAAAAGAATACGCGCCGAAATTGGAGAAATAAATTATAAATGTTTGCTATTTTAACCCCCCCCCTAAACCCGCTGAAGGGTTTGTTGCCCAGTTCTATTTAAGCAAGAACCGTTCTTGCTTAATGCCCACATGCGAAAACACCAAAATTGTCTACTATCCTTCCATATGTAGACATAGTAGACAATTTGCTTTTCTACGATAGTCGACATATGTTTGTTATAGTAGAAATTTGAAAAAAAGTCTATTTTAGTATAGGATAGCCCTATGCAAATAAAAATAAACAAATTGCCACAAAGTATGGTGGAAATGGAGGGTGAAATAGAGTCCGGTGTTTTTGAGGCTTATTATAAAAACGCTTTAAAGAAACTTGGCGAGAATTTCGAGATGGATGGCTTTAGGAAAGGCAAAGCCCCAGAGAATATCTTAACTGCTAATATCCCAGAAATAAGAGTTTTGGAAGAAATGGCAGAGATGGCTTTAGCAGAATATTATCCGAAAATTTTGGAAGAAAATAAAATTGATGCTATCAGCCGTCCGGAAATAATGATTACAAAACTCGCCCGCAATAACCCTTTGACTTTTAAAATCAAAACCGCAATCTTGCCGGAAATGAAACTTCCTGATTACAAAAAAATCTCAAAGAAAATAATTGCCGACACCACAGATGCAGAAAAAAATGTGGAAGTGACTGATGAAGATGTGGAAAACACTATTATGGATATCCGCAAATCCCGCGCGCCGAAAATGCACATGAAAGAACCTCACACTCACGAAGACGGCACAGTGCATACACCCACCGAAGAAGAGAAAAATCTTGCCCCTGAGCTTCCGCCTTTTAATAATGATTTTGTGCAAGCTCTCGGACCCTTCAAGGACGTGGCTGATTTTACTGAAAAACTTCGCGAGAATATAAAGCTCGAAAAAGTAAATCAAGCGAAAGAAAAAACTCGTCTAAAAATTATTGAAAAAATAATCGAAGAAACTAAGGCGGATTTACCGGAAATTTTAATTGAATCTGAAGTCGGTAAAATATTATATAAAATGGAATCCGACATCACTCAAATGGGTTTGAAATTCGATGAGTATTTAAAGCACTTAAACAAAACAGTTGAAGATTTGAAAAAAGAATTCCGCAAAGATGGTGAGAAAAAAGCCAAGCTTGCTCTTATTTTAAACGATATAGCTAAAATAGAAAATATCAAAGCCGACGATGAACAAGTTGCGAATGAAGTTGCGCATATCCTAGAACACTACAAAGATGCCGACCCAGAACGAGCAAAAATGCACGCCGAGATGGTTCTAACCAACGAAAAAGTTTTCAATATGTTGGAAAAATCCTAAATTTGACTTTCTGCTATAAAAGACTAATATCCTTAAATGGAAGGCTCCTTATGATTGTATTCGGGTAAAATTTTTTGATTTAAAAAATTTAGTGGAAAAATTCAAGTTCCTAAATCTTTGGGGATTTTGATTTTTTCACTTAAATTTTAAAATAAAAGATATGAACGACGACCCCCTGTACACCGAAGAATGTCACGTCCAAGGACGGACCGTAGCAACAATGTTGTTGCCTTTTAAAGAAAAGCTAAAAATATATTGTCTAAATAGACAATATATAGAAGGATACCTTAAAGAAATTGAGGAGAAAAACCCTAAAAGAAATGGGGCATTAATGTTTCTTATTAAGATAGACGATGAGGTGCATGTTTTTTTAGATTATCCCTCTGAGGATGGCTTAAAACACAAAGTTTTAAAAACAAACGATGAGACACCGTGCCCGAGCATTGAACATACCCTAATCATACCCTTTCTAAGGGGAAATTAATTCACACCACCCTGCCTTGCTTAAATCAAAACAGCAAAGCGGGGTGATTTTTTTATATTAAATTCCAAAAACATAAAGTAATAATGCCATACGAACAAGAAGCCCGTTTTGAACTTGGCGGAAATATGCGGCACGAGGATCAGAGTCGACAGCAGGATCAATTTCCTCTACTCGAGGAAGAGGATGCATAATGATAGAATCTTTTTTCATTTTCTGAACATGCTCGGGTTTTAAAATAAAATAATTTTTTTCTTTTTCGTAATCTTCAGGATTGGTGAAACGCTCTTTTTGTAAACGTGTCATATACAACACATCGAGTTTTGGTAAAATTTCTAACAAGCTTTCTGCTTCTTCAAATTTTACTTTGTGTTCACGCAAATAATTTTTATATTCTTCAGTAAGAGTTTGCCCGCCCACAGGGAAAAGATAAATAGTATTATCGCCGTAAAGAGCGAGGAGTGGCAACAGTGAACGAACAGTTCGACTATTTAAAACATCACCTACAAAAGCTATGGAAAGACCTTCCAATTTCCCGAGTTCTTTTTTTATTGTATAAAGGTCGAGCAATCCTTGAGTCGGGTGTTGATTGGTACCATCGCCCGCATTAATCATAGACTTAGTCGCTGCACTTGCCATCTTCTCGACTGAGCCAACTTCAGAATGACGCACCACTATCGCATCAGCAAAACAAGAAAGAATTCGAGCGGTGTCTTCAGCTGTTTCACCCTTCTTCGCAGAAGAATTAGCAGATGCATTTTCCGAAGAGATAACTTGCGCGCCGAGGCGGAGAGCCGCAGTCTCAAAAGAAAGTCGCGTGCGAGTAGATGGTTCGAAAAAAATAGTAGCTATTATTTTTCCTTCCAATGGTTTTTCTTTCACACTTCCAGAGCAGATTTTTTCCATTTTAGGAACCATAGAAAAAATCTGCTCCACTTCATCCTTCGTAAATTGTTTTGTGTTTAAAATATGCTTAACCATGTTATCTTTTATTTTTATTTCTTAATCTATATATTCTCTATAACTTTTTATTTCCAAATCTTCTATATTATAATGCGCGAGAGCTTTCACAAATGCGCGCGCGAGGTGAAGGTCAGTAAATAATGGAATTTGATTATCGACTGTCGCTCGGCGGATACGGAAACCGTCGGTATTTATATTGTCTGCTTTTTTACTCTCACTATTTTTCGTCTCACTCAAGTTTACCACAAATGCCACCTTTTTGCCGTCTATCACATCGAGCGTATTGGGTGATTGCTCCGATGCCTTGCTGACAGTCTGCGCTTCTACGCCATTATTTTTAAAGAATTCCGCAGTAGAATCAGTCGCATAAATTTTATAACCAAGGCTTGATATAGTTTGCGCGGCTTCCAAAAATTTTGCTTTATTCACCGTGCCACCTAGAGAAAACAGAACTGCCTTTTTATTGAAATCAAATTTATTCGCAGAGAGGATTGATTTTAATAATGCTTCATCATAATCTTTTCCAAAACAAGCCACTTCACCAGTCGAAGACATTTCTACTCGGAGCACAGGGTCAGCGCCGAGTAAACGTGAGAATGAAAACTGTGAAGATTTTACCAAGACACTTTTCGGATACACATATTCGTGTTTTTTCGCTTTGCCTAAAAATGCATCCACAGCTATCTCCGGGAAATTCGTATCCATTGCCTTGGAAAGAAATGGCAAAGTTCTCGATGCACGCACATTTACTTCGATAACAAATGGTCTGTTGTCTTTGACTAAAAATTGTATATTAAATGGTCCGGTGATTTTTAATTCGTGAGATATTTTTTTAGAAATTTCTCGCAATTGGAATTCCGTCGAAGCGTAAACTCTCTGCGTCGGATAAACTATCGTAGCATCTCCAGAGTGCACTCCGGCATTTTCTACGTGTTCGGAAATCCCATAAATCATCACTTCCCCTTTTTGCGCAACAGCATCGAATTCCAATTCTTTAGCATTTTCCATAAATTTGGAAATAGTGACAGGATATTCCGGAGAAAGTATCGAGGCCTTGGTCACAAAATCATATAGTTCATTTTTGTTATAACAAATCCGCATTGCACTACCAGAGAGAACATATGAAGGACGCACCAAAACTGGGAAACCCTCTTCGTCTACGAATTTCTCCGCATCTTTTATATTTACAAAACTCTGCCATTTCGGCTGAAGAATATTTAATTTATCTAACAATGCTGAGAATTTATTTCTGTCTTCCGCGCGGTCTATGTCTTCGGCTTTTGTGCCTAAAATTTTAAATCCTTCTTTCGAAAGTTTTTTCGCCAAATTATTCGGTCTTTGCCCACCGACAGAGATTATCAGCCCGCCCGCCTTTTCGAATTCATAAATATCTGAAACAGTTTCAAAAGAAATATTTTCGAAATACAATCTGTCCGACATATCATAGTCAGTCGAAACAGTTTCCGGATTGCAATTAACTATTATTGATTTCTTACCGTGTTTTTTCAAAGCCAAATTCGCATAGACTGAAGACCAATCGAATTCCACCGATGAACCGATATGATACGGCCCGCTACCGAGGACTGCTATGGCATTCTGACCGAGCGGGGCTACGTCGTGATGCCCACCGTGATATGTCATATATAAATAATTCGTCTTGGCCGGCACCTCCCCCGCCAAAGTATCGATAGCGAATACCGAAGGCAAAACTTTGAAATTTTTTCGTATTTTGCGAATTTCAAATTCTGTTTTTCCACAAAGCTGTCCTATTTTTTTATCTGAAAAACCAAGTTGTTTTAATTCTGTAAAAATTTCTTTATCTAACTTTTTATTTTTTATAAATTCTTTTTCCGCTTTTACGATACTTTCTATTCTGGATAGGAACCAATTATCAATACCGGTAGTGTCGTGCAAAGATTCAACGCTTTGCCCATCTAGCAACGCACCCGCAACAGCAAAAAGCCTCCTCGGCGTCGGCGTATCTACATATTTTTTCTGTTCAGCTTTATCTATAAAATCACTGTCGGTCACACTTTCTAAAATTCCTGACTGCATTCGCACAGCTTTTTGCAATGCTTCTTCGAAACTTCTCCCTATTGCCATCACTTCACCGACGGACTTCATTGCAGACCCTATTTTTTCCTCCGCGCCTTTGAATTTTATCAAATCCCATCGAGGCATTTTCACCACCACATAATCCAGCGCCGGTTCAAAAAAACTCTGCGTCACTTTTGTAATTTTATTTTGTATTTCAAGTAAACTTTTCCCTAGCGCGAGCTTTGCAGCGACATATGCGAGCGGATAACCTGTCGCTTTTGAAGCAAGTGCTGATGATCGTGAAAGTCTGGCATTTACTTCGATAACAAAATAATCAGGTTCGCCATTTTTTGGTTTCGGATTTAAAGCATACTGCACATTGCATTCACCGACTATTCCCAAACTTTTAACTATTTTTATACTTGCTTCGCGCAATCCGTGGTATTCATTATTATTCAAAGTCTGACTCGGCGCGACGACGATAGAATCCCCCGTGTGAATGCCTAGCGGGTCTAAATTTTCCATATTACAAACCGTCACAGTATTGTCGAATTTATCACGCACAACTTCGTATTCAACTTCTTTAAAATGATGCAAATATTTTTCTATCAGAACTTGATTTGAAATAGCTAAAGCGCCTTCGACTATTTCTTTTAGTTCGATGTCATTATAAACCACTCCGGATTTTTGCCCCCCGAGAGCAAATGCCGCGCGCACCATAAGTGGATAGCCGATTTTTTTCGCAATAACTTTTGCTTCTTCCAAATTCACCGCCGCGCCGGAAGGCGGAATAGGTATGCCGATTTTTTTCAAATGTTCTGCGAACATCTGCCTGTCTTCAGTGAGTTCAATAGACGCCACCGGACTGCCTAAAACTTGCACATTATATTTTTTCAAAATTCCTTTTTTATCTAAATCAAGCCCGCAATTCAAGGCCGTCTGCCCGCCGAAGGAAAGCATTATACCGTCAGGCTTTTCTTTTTTAATTATTTTTTCTACGAAATAAGCGTTGACCGGCAAAAAGTAAACTTCATCTGCCAAAGTTTTCGAAGTCTGATAAGTCGCGATGTTTGGATTTACCAAAATAACTTTTATCTTTTCTTCTTTGAGCGCTTTGATTGCCTGACTACCAGAATAATCAAATTCCCCAGCTTCACCTATCTTCAAAGCTCCTGACCCTAATACTATTATTTTTTTAAATTTATTTTTCATAATTGTTGTATTTAGATTTCGCTGAAGATTGAAAGTTTTCGCCTGCGGGCACTGGCCCCGTTTTGTCCGCCAGAAAATTTTTAAGCTTCGGCGAAATCCCCGCCTTTTCTAAAAAGTAATCAAAAATCCAATCAGTATCGAGTGGGCCGGGAGAACTTTCTGGATGAAACTGCACCGACATTATTGGCAATGTTTTGTGAATTATTCCTTCGTTAGTATTGTCATTCGCATTATAAAACCATTCCTTAAAACCAGCTGGAATTTTCTTCACCGCGAAACCGTGATTTTGTGTAGTTAAATAACATTGATTGGTGCCACTTACCACGCAAGGCTGATTTTGACTTCTGTGTCCGAATTTTAATTTATAAGTAGTACCTCCGGAAGCAAGTGCTAAGATTTGATTGCCCAAACAAATCCCCAATACAGGAATTTTCTTCGCTAGAATTTTCTTTACATTTTGTATAGTAGCTTGGACTTTTTTCGGATCTCCCGGACCATTTGAAATAACTACGCCGGAAAATGGAAAAGTTAATTTCGTCACATCAGTATCCCAAGGCACAGTGACGACTTTTAATCCGCGAGCCATCAATCTGCGCGCGACATTGTATTTTGTTCCACAATCTATCACTATTACTGCATGCTTGCCTTTGCCTTCTTCGTAAATTTCTTTCGTAGAAACTTCCGCCACTAAATTCCTAGTATTTGGATCTATGAAAGGTATCAATTTTTTATCAATTAAAATTTTCCCAAGCATCGAGCCTTTGTCTCGCAATTTTTCCGTAATTCCTCGAGTATCTTTTATTTCAAGAGCCGGAACATTTTGCTCTTTGAGCCATTCCGACAAAGTCTGCATTGATTCATGATGCGAAGGTGTATCTATATAATTGCATACCACTAGTCCGGCAATTTGTATTTGTTTTGATTCCCAATTTTCTTTTTTAGGCACGCCGTAATTCCCAATCAAAGGAAAAGTTAAAACCAAAATCTGCCCCCGAAAAGAAGGGTCGGTAAATGCTTCCGGATAACCTGTCATCCCTGTGGCAAAAACTACTTCGCCGGAAATAGACACTTCCGCGCCAAAGCTTTTACCTTCGTATACACTGCCGTCTTTTAATACTAATTTTGTTATTGTTTTATTTTGCATAATTGTTCATATAAAAAAATAACCCCGCGACAGGGGCTAAAAACGAAATATTAAATGAGAAAAAGTCTTGAGGAGTTTTGTATGTATTTGACTTTAACATTACCTTACACATTGCATATGATAGTATCACATTCAAAAATGTTTGCAAGCCCCCACACCTATTGATTTGATATTTAAACATATTTTGCGCTTTAATGCTTTAAATAAATAGGTGTGGGGGCAAGTTTTGTTTTTTGTGGAAAACTAACGATAAATTTTCCCTTTAATTACAGTCATAACAACACTTCCAGGGAATTCTACATTCTCAAACGGCGACCAGGCGCATTTTGTTTTTAAATTTTCTTTTTTTATTTTTATTGGTTTAGTCATATCGAGAATAGTTAATGAGCCTATATACCCAGCTTCAATTTTGCCAAATTTAAGTATTGCATTTTTCCCCTCTACTTTATAAGGAGAGGGGTGAGGGGTGAGGTAAAACTCGTTCAAAAAATCCCCAGGATTTTTTGAACACACTCTGGCAATATCTTGCGCTAAAAAATTATGTTCCTTCATCAACCAAGTAGTAAATAGTCCATAAGTATCCAAATGTGGCATCCCTGAAATTCCTTTTTCTTTTTCTTCCAGTGTATGCGGAGCGTGGTCAGTCGCAAGATAATCAATATCTCCATTTTTCAAAGCTTGAATCAAATCAAGACGATTTTCTTTAGTCTGGCGGATGGGCGGGTTCACTTGAAACATTTTCCTATTACTTTCATTAAGCATCGTCTCATCAAAATACAAATGGTGTGGAGCGACTTCCACAGTCACACTTACTCCTCTTTTTTTCGCATCAATTATTTTTTGAACTCCTTCCATCGTCGAGCAATGACAAATCTTCCCCGATAAATTATATTTCTCAATAAGCTTCAAAGCGAAATCCACTGCAGAAATCTCCGCCTCAGGCGGGCGTTGCTCTTCGTGTGTATTTTCATTTTTATATTTTTCTAAAATTTCCGGATCTTCACAGTGAAAGCTCACGCTCTGCCCGCGATAATTTTCCAATACATTTTCCAATTCCGTATAATTCTTAAAAAATAAATCCCCCACCGAATGCCCCATAAAAACTTTATACGGAACTTTTTTAGACAGAGGTTTTGTATTTGTCCCGATGCCAGCATAAAGTAAGATTTCTACGCCAGTTTTTTCTGTCGCATTTTTTGCTAAATTATTTTTCACATCGTAACTTGCATCATCGATAGGTGGCACAGGATTATTCGGCATATCGGCATAAGCCACTACTCCGCCATTTACCGCCGCTTCTCCGGCAGTCGTAAAATTTTCTTTATAATCTTGCGTATGACTGGCATCCTCCCGCGCATGCACATGCAAATCAATAAAACCCGGGAAAATTAATTCATCCTTAAAAATAAAATCAGCCTTACCTATCGGCTCACTAACACTCGTGATTAACCCTGTATTACCAATTTCAATCCTCTTTCGAGAAACCGTTTCACTATTTACGATATTTCCTTCAATTGTTAGCATAAATTCATTTTAACATAATTAATAGCCGAAAACTCACCTCACCCCTTAATCCCCTCTCCGTAGTAACAGAGAGGGGAAATTCGAATTCCTCCCCTCTCTAAAATTTTTAATTTTGGAGAGGGGTCGGGGGTGAGGCTTGCCCCCACACCTATTTACTTAATATTTATATTTTACGCTTTAGTGCCTCAAAATAAATAGGTGTGGGGGCTTGCAAAAAATTATTTTATATATATCATTAAGATTATGTTAATACCAACAGTTATAGAGAAATCACAATTTGGGGAGAGGGCTTATGATATTTATTCACGCCTTTTGAGGGACCGCATTATATTCCTCGGTGGTGCCATAGATGACCACACAGCGAACATTATCATTGCTCAGCTTCTTTTCCTTGAATCCGAGGATGCTAAAAAAGATATTTTCCTTTATGTTAATTCCCCTGGAGGATCGGTCACTTCCACTATGGCAATAGTAGACACTATGAACCATATTCGTCCGGATGTAGCGACTTTCTGCGTAGGCATCGCAGCTTCCGGCGGAGCAATTGTTTTATCAGCCGGTAAAAAAGGCAAAAGGTACATCTTGCCAAATGCAGAAGTAATGATTCACCAACCTCTCGGTGGTGCTGAAGGTCAGGCCTCAGACATTGCAATAACTGCAAAACATATTTTAAAGACAAAAGATAATTTGAATAAATTACTCGCTAAAAACACAGGTAAAACTTTAGCGCAAATCGAAAAAGACGTAGAGCGTGATTTCTATATGGACGCCGAAGAAGCTAAAAAATACGGCATCATTGATGAAATAGTCACTAAATCCAAACTCGCAACCGGCTCAAATAATTCCAACAATAAAGCTCAATAAGACGTAAGACTTCTCCACTTTTGCCTTTATAGACAAAAAACACGATATCTGATATATTGTATAAGTGAGATTTAACAATTTATTTTACTTGGTTTATAGAAATATATCTTATATTATGAAAGGCTTAAAAGTTTCGAAAATTTACTTCACGGGGAACATAGCAATGCCAATATAGTGGTGTATTTTATAGGCTGAACAAAGCTTATGAGCACATTAATGATAATAATTTTAGGGGCCGTAGCGCTCCTTTTAGGCGTAGGAGTCGGGTATTACTTGCGGTTGATTATCGCTCTCGGGAAAAAGAGGTCAATCGAAATAGACATCAAAGATATGATGGTCGGCGCGAAAGAAGAAGCGCAGAGAATTACCGATGAAGCAAAGAAAAAGTCGGAACAAAGATTAACCGAATTAAAGGAAGAAGAGAAAAAGAAAGAACAAGAAGCTAAAGAAACAGAAAAAAGACTCATTAAAAAAGATGAGCTTTTGGACGCGCGTCAATCTGAAATAGATAAAGAAGTCGAAAATATAAAATCAAAAGTCGAAGAAATAAAAAAGATTCAAGAAAAAGTTGCAAATATCGCGGCTGAAAAAAGTGCTGAGCTAGAACGCGTAGCAAAGCTAACAAGTGAAGAAGCCAAAGAAGAACTTTTACGTGATATCGAAAAAAGATACGAGGAAGATATTTTAATTAGAATGCAGAAACTTGAAAATTCCGCAGCTGAGAGGCTCGACCGCCGTGCAAAAGACATTTTGGCTACTTCTATTCAACGCCTTGCATCGAGTACTGCTTCAGAATTAATGACTACTATCGTCACTATTCCAAACAACGAAATAAAAGGAAAAATTATCGGAAAAGAAGGACGAAACATCCGCGCCTTTGAAAGAGCTTCCGGCGTAGAACTTATCGTAGATGATACTCCCGGTACAATCGTCATTTCTTCATTTGATCCTGTTCGTCGACAAGTCGCTCGCGTAGCACTCGAGAACTTGATATTAGACGGCAGAATTCAACCTGCAAAAATTGAGGAATTAGTGGAAAAAGCAAAAGAAGAAATAAATAAAATAATTAAAGAAAAAGGTGAACAAGCAGTTTACGAATGCGGCATATTTAATTTTGATCCACGCATCGTAGCTATTATTGGACGATTATATTTCCGAACAAGTTATGGACAAAATGTCCTCCAACACTCCGTCGAAATGACACACATTGCCGGAATGATTGCCGAAGAACTCGGCGCTGATGTAGCTATTGCCAAAGCCGGCGCGCTCGTGCACGACATCGGTAAAGCTCTCGACCATGAAGTCCAAGGCACACACGTCGAAATAGGTATGCGTATTTTGCAGAAATTCGGCGCGGATGAACGCATCATCACTGCGATGAAATCCCACCATGAAGATTACCCTTATGAAACTATCGAATCCGTCATCGTGCAAACTGCTGATGCTATTTCCGGTGGACGCCCAGGCGCACGCCGAGACTCTGTAGAGAATTATCTAAAGAGACTTCAAGAACTCGAAGCCTTAGTAAACGGCTTCCCTGCTGTCGAAAAATCATATGCACTTTCCGCAGGACGTGAAATAAGAATCTTTGTAACCCCAGAAAAAATCTCCGACGCAGAAGCGAAACTAATGGCTCGCGACATAGCCGTAAAAATAGAACAAGAACTAAAATATCCGGGTGAAATAAAAGTCACCATGATCCGTGAGACTAGGGTTATCGAATACGCCCGGTAAAAATAAAAAAGCGCTAGAAATTATCTAACGCTTTTATTTAACTCTTTTCCTCATAACCTACAAAACAAGAGGAGTGCCCAAAGAAGAACAAAGCTTGGTGTAAACAGTATTATCATCATGCGCGCTACCAGATAACTCATTGAAATAATGAGCAGTGTGCCAGTAAATAAATTAAAACCTGTTCCCACCGGCTCGCAAAGTTGATTAACTTTTTTTGACACCCTTTCTGAAAAAACTGGAAAATATTTTTGAAAAAACTTTTCAATACATCCGCCAATAAATTCAAGCTCATAAGGTTCAAACAATACCTCCTCAATCGTACCGAACTCTTGTTCGTTAATGTACTTATTAACGTAATACTTCATCTTTAAATAAAAATGAGATATCTTTCTCATACTAATTTTTATTTTATTAGGACGTACCACGATAAACTCATTAGAACGTCCAAGTAAAAAAGTATTTAGAGATATGATTTGCAATAAATACTCCTTTGGTGAAAGATGCCCTGAGACAAGCTGTTCAACAGCAGAACGAATAGAATTTTTACCGTCACTGATATCAAGGATTTGCTCAAAATTTTTATTACCTAACAGTGCCTCTTTTTTCTCTGTTAATGAGAAAAACATTAACGGCAAGTTAACAGCACATACGAAAGATTGTAGATGTCGTACAAGTGCTTGCTTTTGATCGAAACTTAACTTTTTCATAATTTAAGAGTTTTGAATTTTACTTAATTCTTCTTCATCAGCCATTTCTATAAGCAACTCAGATTTTGCCTCGCTCCCATCATAAAATTTTAAAGTTACTTCTATTTTTAGAGAATCTTCAGTTCTCTCAAGTTCTTTAAATTTTCCTTCTTTAAAAAGAAGTGATTTGAACAGTTTGTCTTTAATGGAATCAATACCGATCTCAAATTCATCATAGTCATCGCTAAATACTGGACAAATATTAGTCGCTATGAATACCTTTTTGTTGTTTACTAATGCATAGTAAACAACATACTTACCGTGTGCTTTTGCCATAATAATTTTTGGTTTTCAAAGGACAACATTATCCTTTTTCTATATGAATTATCCAACGAATTTTAAAATCTGTCATATTTGTCTACATATTTTAAAAAAGTGGACAAAAAGGCTTATGGGGTATAGAATAAATGTTGTAGGTTTTTCCAACAGTTTTTAGTAAAATTAAACCATGAAAGAAGATAAAATAATTAAAGAGTTAATGGAATTAGGTCTTGAAGAAAAGGAAGCCGGCATTTACCTCGCTTCTTTGGTCTTGGGAGCGACGACAATTCTAAAACTTTCAAACCAATCCGGAATAAATAGAACGACTGCTTATGAAATAATCGAATCTCTAGAAAGAAAAGGCTTGATGAAAAAAGAAATTCACGGGCTCAAAACTTTATACTCCCCCGAGCCTCCGGAAAGACTGGAAAACACACTGGAAACAAAACGCTCACTGCTCGCAAAAATCTTGCCCGAGCTCGACGGAAAATATTATTTAAAAAGTACCGGAAGCTCGATAAAATACTACGAAGGATTAACTGCAATAAAAAATGTTTACAACGACATAATAAAAGATTTAAAACCCCGCGACTTTTATTATTGCATTTCAAATACCGCCCTATGGCAAAATTTAGAAGATGATTACTTTATGAAAAATCACGTGGAGAAATTCACTTATATGCGAGAAATAAACCGCCGGCTTTTATTCGTCGATTCCCCAGAAGCCAAAAGAAGAAAGGAAACAGAAAAAAACTTCAATGAAAAAGTCCGCTTGTTGCCGAAGAATTCCAACATCCACACGGATATGGTCATCACTCCATATAAAATAGTCACATTTCAACTCCACGAGCCATACGTCGCCCTCGTAGTAGAAAACAAAACAATGATCGAAACCCAAAAAGAAATTTTTGGGTTGCTTTGGGATAAAAATGAGTAGAGTTTTAATACACCTCTTGCTGGTAACATTTTTCACAATACACTATTTCCGGTCTTTCCGGATCATAGGAAGTTTCAAATTCGTTTTTACATTTTCCTTCGTGTCCATGTTTTGTCATCGTAGATGGTGAGCTTGCCGAACCACACATACAAATACGATGCCAGAATTTATTTGGATTGCGATTTAAGACTCTTTCATAGTGCCGACAATTCGGACACAAATGCGGAAGGGGTAAATTTTGTGATTTATAAAAATTTAATTCCTGCGGAAGAATTCTAAAAGCAGTAGTGCATTGTTGTTTACATTCACCATTATGCTCGCAACCTATCACCGCAGAAGCGATGTCATCATTTGCATCTTTTATATTATCAGGCAAATCCTCTGGATTTATTGTTATCTGATAATTTCTTTCCTTTGGCTCTTTCCAAGAAAATCCTGAAGCTAAAGCCTCTTCTTTTGCCAGTGGGAAAAATTCTTGAGCGGATGTTTCATTATAATCAAATTGTGAGATTTCTGTCGGGAAAAAATCTCCATAAAAATGTGAACGTCCTTTTTGATCCACATACGGCATTTCATTCATATGCGCGATTATTTTCGGTAATATTTCTTCATATTCTTCTTTAGAATATTGCTTGTTTAAAATACAATATTGTTTCCCCTTTAAACTAATGCATCCAAATAAATTACTGTTATTATTATAACAATACATAGAATATCGGATATCTCTACCCTCTACTGCATTTATACAGCCCATCACATTGAAAATATTTTTCCCGCAACAGAGAGACTCGTAAACCAATTCGCTATTCTCACCAAACTGAGTAAAGTCATAACACTCTTTATTATTTTTCACTATGAGCCACATACAATATTTACACGATTCAGACCCGGTGGCTATAAATGACTTTCTCACATACTTAGAGTTGTAAACATAGTCTCCATCAGAATCTAAATTCTGCACACCATGCATATATTTATTAGGATAATTTACCCAAAATTTTAAAGCTTTTTCTTTATTTTCTAAAACTGAGGAATGCGAGCCTAGATTAAATTCTTTTATTTTCTCCGCATATTCTTCTTTTGTATATTTTTTATTAAAAATACAATATGATTGACCGCGTAAATTTATGCATCCGAAACAATATGAGCAGCCGGAAAGATTTTTTGAAAAATAAATATCGTGCGAACTTTCACAATCCACGGAATAATAAATTTTATAACATTTATTACAATTCAAGCTTTCATAAGCGAGTTGCGTATTGTCAGCCATTGTCACATCAATACAATCAGTACAATGCTCCAACTCTTCGCCGTAAATACATTTTTCATTATAATCGGAATTGAAAATATAATAACAATTTTTCAAATAGTGATTCATATTTGTGAAATTACTATTGGTTAAAGTTTTATATATAACAATTAAATTCTGATGCGGAACTTTTTTCATCAATTCCGCAAATTGAACAAAAAATGGTTTAGAAAAATCATAATCTTGTCCATATTCTGAGGGGTCCCATTTATCGCTCCACCAACACTCCCCACAGTAATTCACTATGCCTTTTTCGGGGTCAAATCTAGAAATAGTATCTACCCCACAAAGTTCGCATTTTCTTTTATAAAGACTTCTTTCATTGCGAAAAGACAATCGCCTTTGCAATCTGCAGTCTGGACACCAAGTCGGCGCCGAAACCCCCATCTTTCTATAGAATTTTAAATCTTCTGAATCTACAAGAAATTCCTTATTACATTTTTGGCAACTTGTCTCGCCCTGGCGTGTAGTTTTATTTTCCATGTGTTTTATATTATCTCACAATTAGTTCATAAAACAAAAATTCCCCCAAACGGGGGAATTTTTGTTTAAAAACTTGAGATTCCTAAAGAATCGAATCCTTTGCGGCCTTTGCCACGCGGAATTTTACTACTGTCTTTGCCTTGATCTTGATTTGCTCTCCTGTAGCAGGGTTGCGACCCATGCGAGCATCTCTGTGCTTCTTTAGAAGCTTACCTATTCCTGGAATAGTGAATTCACCATTCTTCTTTGTCTCACTATAAGCCAAAGCTACAACAGTATCCATAATTTCAGATACTTCTTTTTTTGATTTGCCCAATTTTTCAGCAAGCGTACTGATAATCTGGGACTTTGTCATTTTTGCCATATTTTTTTCAACCCTCCACCGAATGCTCGGCTTTGAGCTGTAATATTAATTATTAATACCCTTATTATAGCATAAACACATTAAAATATAAGCAATTGCCTTTTTATTTGAAATTTGTTATAATACAAGGGTATTTATAAGTAATTTAATAAGGTCGAAATATTATAAAAACTTTTTTTTAAAAAATAACAAATAAAAACATATGAATAAACAAGGATTAGTAGAAATGGTTCAAGGAAAACTAGGCGGTACAAAAGTACAAGCTGAAGAAATCGTTGATGGAATCTTTAACACCATCACAGATACAATGAAAAAAGGAGACGAAGTCTCCGTAGCTGGCTTTGGTATCTTTTCCGTAAAGGGGCGCGCAGCTCGAATGGCTCGCAATCCAAAAACTGGAGAGCAAGTCAAAGTGGAAGCTAAAAGAGTTCCAAAATTCAGACCTGCAAAGGCTTTGAAGGACATGGTTGCTTAATCTTCCAAAGGCAGACAAGTTTTACCTCGAGATAAAAATCAAAAAATCCCTTTACTTAATTGTTTGGGGATTTTTTGATTTTTATTCATACTTTCTTATAACCGCTTTTAGAACTGCTATAATATTTAAACTTTGTGTCGGGTAAATAGGTTTATATTTTTTATTTGCTGGTTGTAGCCAGATCTTATTTCCTTCTTTTTTAAAATATTTCATTGTAAATTCCCCATCAACTTCGGCTATAACTATCTGCCCGTCTTTGGCTTGATTAGCTTTTTCAACTATTACCATATCGCCTTTTTCTATATGGGCATCTATCATAGAATCACCATCCACCTCGAGCATATAAGTGAGTTCTTTTTTACCGATCAGTAAATCTTCCAAGCTGACAGTATCCGCCAATTCTTCTTCGACACTTGCCGGTAATCCAGCAGTGACATATCCTGCCATCTGAACTTCACTAAAAAATTTAGTAGGAATTAATCTTCCCAAATGATCTTTGGCGACGATGCCAGCATCCACTAGCTTGTCTACAATTTTAAAAATAGCATTCTTGGATTTGAAGTCAAAAAGTTTCATCATCTCGGAATAGGTGGGCATCCTTTTGTGGCTTGAATAAAAAGACTCTAACTTTTTTTTATATTGATTTTGCATAAATTAATTTAGTCCGCAAGTCAGACATATGGGAACCATTTGTCTGAGCTTGTGGCCAATTTTAGCTAAAGCGAAGCATCATTGGAAAAAACCTCTGAAGGAAATTCTGTCGTTGCACATATCGCACCTTGCGAAGCAATAATTTGTGATCTCGAGCTTCTTTCCAATACTCTTCTCCGCGAAGAATCTTGCGATCAATTATTTTATTTATATTGTGTATCTCCTTTTCTACTATTTTTAAATATTGTGTTTGTGACATTGATTCAGCGGAATCACGTCGCGCAAGTCGATTAAGCGCGACGCTATCCGAATTAAATTAATAAGTGACCTAGATATAGTATAAGTGAACGAGCGTTCACCTGTCAACAACATACCTGTGGATAACCCAAATTAACCTTTAAACCAAATAAAAAGCGCCGGAATTACTTCAAGCGCTTTAAAAATTACTTAACTTTGCGTAGTATTCTTACTACAGAAAAAATTATCATCAATACCCCTAACACCATCTTTAAAATCAAAAGTAATCCTAGCAAATCCATATATCCTCCTTTGTTAAGTTTTTATCTTGAAGTTAAATTGTATGTGGAAACTTCTACCACAAAGACAGAAAGTAAAATCCATAATGGTAATGCAGTAAAATTCCACCAAATTAAAGTTGTTGCAAGCACTGCCACCGGGTATAAATATTTAAAACCCTTTTTAAACCCAATGACTACAGGAATAGTTTTCATATTTTCCTCTTTGTCTTTTATGACGTCTCTTATATCACCTATAAGATTTCTTGCACATATTACAACAAGTGCAATCCATGGTAGCTGACCTTGAAAGCCAACTATTCCACCTACAAGAAAAAAGTATTGCAATCCCCTAATTAATGGAGAAAATATAGCAAAGTAGTTTCTATTTTTTAATGTATACAAGAAACTACAAACTATAAATAGTATTCCAAAAATAAAATGGCCGTACAAAAACATGCCAGGAATAACGAAAGTTATCCAAAGATATTTAGGAACACTTTTTCTGTAAGAATGACTGTGCTGTGACTCAAGGTAAGCCAAGAAACCAACATGTAATAAAATTACACCGATTAACTCAAATGGAGTTGCTTTGATTGCAACTAGAAGCATTATTAGGTCAATAAGTGAGTAAATTCTTAACTGCCCCAGATAACTAACTAAAATTTTCATGATTTTTAAATTTAAATGGTTAGTCGGGGTTTCTAGAATCACCCCGGGCAACCACTCAAATTGTTTTTCAAATAACTTTATTTCTTGACATTATATAAAATTGTTACCAAATGTCAAGATGTGTGGACTAAATTTTTTTATAGAAAAACCTTATTTATCAATATATATTTGTAAAATAAGGCTAATTTAAATAAAATTTGTTGAAAGAGTTTGACACAAAACAATAAAAAAGTATAATAGATATATGGTTAGTAAAAAACAATTAATAAGTCTAGGTTTTGGTGAAAAGGAGGCAAGCGTATATATTGCCTTGCTTGAACTCGGCATTTCAACGACGACAGAAATAGCCCGCAATGCAAAAATAAATCGCACGACTGCCTACCCCATACTGGAAGCCTTGGCAAAAGACGGATTGATAAATTTTGTCGGGGAAACAAAAATACAAAAGTTCGCGGCTGAAAATCCGGAAAAGGTAATCTCGCTCCTGGAAAATAAAATAAGAAAAGATCAGGAGAATTTAAAAAAAGCGCAATCTTTGTTGCCGGAATTATTATCCGTTTATAATTTCAAAGAAAAACCGAAAGTTAAATTTTATGAAGGCATAGCCCAAGTGCGAGAAGCATTTGAGGATACACTGAATGCAAAAAAGGAAATCTTGGCATATGCAGTGGGTACGGATATGTTTGACGCATTGGGAGAAGAATATTTTGAAAGTTATTTCAGGCGCCGAACAGAAAAAAATATCCGCGTACGAGTGATAGCTCCAGATGATTCAGACAGTAAAACTGTTATTAAAAACGATAAAAATGAACTGCGTGAATCCTTATTGATACCGAGCGATAAATTTTACTTTTCAATAGAAACAAATATCTATAATAATACCATAATGATGGCTTCATGGCGCGAGAAATTCGCAGTAATTATAGAAAGCGCCGAAATAGCAAACTTCCATAAGAAAATGTTTGAGCTAGCGTGGCTCGGAGCAAAAAGTTTGCAAAATAAGTAGTCTTTCTACTATAGTCGACATATGTTTACTATCGTAACCAATTACTTAAAACTCAGCGATCGCAGAAAATTAAGTTCTTTGTTTACGAATTTACCTTCGGTCTATACTGTATCGCTTCTAAAATATGATTTTGTTTTATGTCCGGGGAGTTTTCTAAGTCGGCTATGGTACGAGCTATTTTGAGGACCCGATGATACGCTCGAGCGGAGAGGGCTAGGCGTTCAGCGCTTTGGTCGAGAAGTTCCCGCACTGCGTCTTCGAGTTTTATGATGCTCGATAAATCTTTTACATTCATATCACTATTTAAATTTATTTTTCTATCTAATTTTTGAAATCTATCTTTCTGAATTTCTCGCGCATTTTTTACTCTATCTTTTATTGTTTCACTTTTTTCGCCATCTCCCCCGTCTTCGCCCAATTTTTTATAATCAATATTGCCGACGGAAACCCATAAATCAATGCGGTCCATTATTGGTCCAGATAATTTTCTTTTATATCTGTCGAGGTCGGAAGGTTTGCAAATGCAAGCTTTTTGTTTCGAACCTTGGTTGCCACATGGGCAAGGGTTCATGGCAGCGACTAAAATAAAATTTGAAGGGAAAATAGCCGATCCTTTTGCTCGAGAAATGGAAACGATATTGTCTTCAAGTGGTTGCCTTAAAGATTCAATAACTCTTTTTTCAAATTCAGGAAATTCGTCAAGGAATAATACCCCGCGGTGAGCGAGTGTGACTTCACCTGGTTTCGGATACGTCCCTCCGCCGATAAGTGAAACATAAGAAGATGTATGGTGCGGTGCGCGAAATGGCGGAGCGGAAACGAGTTCGCCATGAGTTGCTCCGGCGACGGAGTGTATACCGGTAATTTCTAAAATTTCTTCTAAGCCTAAATCAGGCAAAAGTCCGGAAAATGCTCGAGCGAGCATCGTCTTGCCTGTGCCCGGCGGTCCATACATCGCTATATTGTGCCCACCGGCAGCGGCAATTTCCAAACCCCTTTTCGCGCCTTCTTGTCCGCGAATATCTGAGAAATCTGAAACTCTTTTTTCTCTATCAAAAATTATTTGTGTTTTTGGTTGCACTAAAATTTTTTTACCTATCGATTCTCCACTTTTTGTAGGACTGCCTAATTTATTTAAGGTATTTAAATGTTCCACAACTTCTTCTAAATTACTAGCGCCGAAAATTTTAATTCCTTCCACTAGAGCAGCTTCTTCCGCATTTTCTTTCGGTAAATATATTTCTTCAAAACCAGCGCGTTTTGCTTCTTGAATTATTGGCAAGACTCCGCGTATCCTGCGAAGTGTACCATCGAGTGAGAGCTCGCCCAAGAAAATTTTCTTTTCAGAATCAAATTTTAAATCCCCCGCTGCGAGCATATATGACAATGCAATAGCCAAGTCAAAAAACGGACCTTCTTTTTTTAAATCCGCCGGTGAAAGAGAAACTATTATTTTTTGATTCTTAGTTTTCGGAGAAGCGTAACCGGAATTCTTAATAGCTGAAGATACGCGGTCTTTGGATTCATCCACAGCTTTATCCGGCAAACCGACAACAGAAAAAGAATGCAGTCCACGCGACAAATCAACCTCTATCGTTACGATGACGCCCGATAACAAATTCACTTGTGCCGAGTAGACTCGTGCAAACGCCATTATTTAATTCACTGAGAGGCAAAGCCTGCAGTTTTAATTATTAAGATGTTTCTTGCAAGTACGAGCGGCAGGGTTCGCATCCATTCTGTCTTTTTCGATGTCTTTTTTGCAAACTTCACACTTGCCAAATGATTCCCTGTTCACACCTTTAATGGCACGCAAGATATTATTTAATCTTGCACCCAAATCTTTAATCATTGAACTTCTTTCTTCAAAGTCCTCAAATCGATCCGCCATATTATTGGAATCAGTCTCAGGAGTGTCTTGCTCTTGTGGAGTAGCCTCCCATTCACCTGTTTCAGGGTTTAATTTCCCCATATCTTTCATCTCCCCTAGCAATAAATCTCTCTCCTTTTCTAATTGTTCTTTAATTTTCTTTTTGTCTAACATAGTAAGTCAATCATAGCATTTTAAATTTTAAAGGCAAATCAACAACGCACTATTTCTTTACTTTACTCGAAGCTAAACGAAGAATTATCTCATTTACGGTATCTTCACTATTTGTAATGACGACTGATGTATCATCTGCAAAGATATAAGCCAAAATCAAATTTCCATCTTTATCACGAAGTATCCGAGCATTTTTGTTCGCTAAAAATCCATCTTCAAAATCTTTTGTTAATAAATAATTTGTATCTGCATTTACACCCACTCCAAAAAATCCATGCAGATCAACAAACATTTTATTTTCCCAAGATCGCATCACATCAAAAACATCAGCCAAGGAGCGTGTTTTTAACAAAATAAATAAACTCCTAGTATCTTTGTCTTTATGAAAAAAACCAAACAAAAAATTATCATTCACAAAAGTTAACTTACTTTGATCAAGATTCGCTTTTATTAAAGTCATAAATCTTTTCAACCCTATTATATTTTTATTCTCAGAAAAATATATGCTCTCTGCTCCGCCCAGCTTTACATCACTTGTATTTATTTCATCCAAAACATTTTGAGTAATTTTATCTTTTGTTAATCCACTGATATCCAAATCTTTATTTTGATCGGTAAAAATAATAGGCACAGGCCTAGGAGCCACGGAAACAGTAGAAATAGAATTCTTAAAAGTTACTAAAAAAACCAAAGCGCTCAACGAGAGTATTATTAAAATAATGCTCATAATCATGAACAATTTATTTTTTTGGGATTCTGGATTTGAATTTTTCTTCTCGGCCTCTTGTTCTTCCTGCTCGAGAATCATTTTCTTTATTACTCCGCTTTCACTAGTCTTAATAACCTTCGCCATATCTTCAGCAAGAGTTTGCACACTTTTATTTTTTACTTCATTATCCATATATATAGTATAACAAACTATACCTTTGGTTTAAAGAAATCTTTGTCAGCTTCTTTTATAGACAAACTTATTTTACCTCTTTGCGCGTCGATAGCTATGACTTTTACAGGCACAATCATTCCCTCTTTTATCAGATCAGTCACTCTCTCTACTCGGAAAGGCGCTATTTCAGAAATATGCACCATACCATCGGTGAAATCATTCAATCTGACAAAAGCTCCGAAATCAGCAATCTTTACCACTTCACCTTTTAGTACTTCTCCGTATTTGAATTCGTGAGTCATTTCTTCTACTATCTTTTTCGCTTTTTCAGCACTGCCGTCCTTGCCTGTAAAGTAAACTGTGCCATCATCGTCGATATCAACTTCCGCGCCGGATTTTTCTTTTATTTCTTTAATAGTTTTTCCGCCGGAACCTATAACCATTCCTATTTGATCAGGTTTTATTTTAATTATCAAAATCTTCGGAGCATTGGCTGAAATATCCGCGCGTGGTTTTGCAATTTCTTTTTCTATAGCATCTAAAATAGTTAATCGAGCTTTTTTGGATTGCAACATTGCTTCGGCAAGAATTTTCACCGGCACGCCGTCTACTTTTACATCGAGCTGTATAGCAGTGATGCCTTCACGTGTTCCCGCAACTTTGAAATCCATATCACCATGATGATCTTCCGGACCTTGGATGTCAGTTAAAATTTTGTAAGGTGGAATTTCCCCCTCTCCTTTATAAGGAGAGGGTTGGGGTGAGGTTCCCATCATTAATCCCATCGCAATTCCCGCCACAGGATTTTTAATCGGCACACCGGCGTCCATCAATGCGAGAGTTGATGCGCAAATTGATGCTTGTGAAGTGGAACCATTCGATGCCATTGATTCGGAAACTATTCGAATAGTGTAAGGGAAATCTTCCTTACTAGGCAACACCATTGCGAGAGCTTTTTCTGCGAGAGCGCCGTGTCCTATTTCTCGGCGATTTGTAAATCCGCTTCGTCCAGTTTCTCCGGCAGAGAATGGAGGAAAATTATAGTGATGCATAAATCTTCTTTCTGAAGTTACATCCATTCCGTTTACTGCTTGCTTGTCACCCGGGCCACCGAGCGTGAGCGCTGAAAGAACGTGCGTGCCTCCGCGATAAAATATTCCAGAGCCGTGAAGCACAGTTGAGAGTCCTCCGGCTTGCGCGTAAAGTTCACGCACTTGGTCCATAGCTCGGCCGTCTGCTCTTTTGTTTTCTTTAATAGCTTTTTCGTGAAGCAAATCATTTTCTGTATCATCAAACAAATCATCTTCAAGCTGGAAATCTTCCTGCTCGGTAAATTTCTCACGAACTAAATTATTCCAAACATTATGCAACGCATCAATCTCTTTTTTGCCCGGGCCAGTGAAAATAGCATTTTCCATTTTCGGCAAAATATTTTCTTTAAACAATGCTACCGATGCATCACTAATTTTTTCTTTCATTATAACTCTTTTTTCTTTACCGATTTCTTTCTGAATATTTTTTTGGAATTCTTCAAGACGAGAAATTTCAATACTCGCTTTTTCTAATGCTTCTGCGAGCTCTTCTTCTTTGACTTGTCTTGCTGCGGCCTCAATCATATTAATATGTCCTTCTCTTCCACAAACTGTCAGGTCAAACTTATAAGGATATTCCTCTGCACGCAAATTCGTAGAGGCATTAATTATTAATTTTTCATCGTCACCTGCCCCGTTGGAAGTACTCTTTCCTTCGGGGTATTTACCAATGCGCACACAACCTATTGGACCCTTCCAAGGAATATTTGAAACAACTAACGCAAGAGATGCCGCATTCACTGCGAGCATCGCCGGATCATTATCATCACAAGCAATAACAGTCACTATGACTTGCACTGCGTGACGAATACTTTGATCAAAAAGTGGACGAAGTGTGCGGTCTATCACACGACTTGCAAGTATCGCTTCATTCGAAGGCTTGCCTTCTCGACGCACATATTGCGAACCGAGGATTTTCCCCGCCGCATAAAATTTCTCCGCATAGTCTACAGTCAAATTAAAAAATCCCAAACCGTGCTGTTTGTCTTTGGACATACAAGCCGTCGCTAGGACTATCGTCTCGCCATATTTCAACATCACACTACCGTGTGCTTGATCTGCCAAGTCTGTGAAAATAGCTGTTAATGTTTTACCGCCGATTTCTAAACTATATTCTTTTTTTTGCATGTTATTCTCTCCGTGTGAAACACGGTGTTAGTTTCTCTTTAGAATAAAGTACTGTTTCACAAATATTTGTGCCACATTATCTCTATCTAAAGACAAACCGATTAACTATTGATAATACTAGTTATGTTAGCACTTTTGAATAAAAAAGTAAAAAAATACCCGTCATTAGACGAGTATTGGCCTTGTTTCATAAAAACAAATAAAGTGATCACCATAAGAAGTTTTCCCTTTAAATTTAAAAGTATCGAACCGGAACTCATTTTGTTCACCTTCGTAAGAACGATAAAAACCGGGCACCACAGTATCTCCATCAAGATCTTTTGGTAAGTTTTTTTCTACATCAAAAGAAAAAGTCCAACCACCAACGGGGAATTTGTCCGGCATTTCTTGTTGCAATAATACAAGACCTTCCAAGCTCACTAGGTATGGGATTTTTATTTGATTTTGAATTTCTCCTTGGTAACGAAGGACAAGTTCAATAAATTCAAGACAAAAAGCCAATGGAATAGGAAAATTTTTCCTTCCAAAAACAATATAAGGTATCTCAAAAATTAAAACCTTATATGTTTTACCTGGTTCCAATCCAAATGGTTCTTCTTTTTTAAATATTGAATCAGTCAATAAATCAGAAACATGCTGAGTTATTTTTCCAAACTTCTTTTCTCTCACAAATCTATCAATGAAACCAGATTTTGAATAACCTTCAGGAATCTTGAAATCAAATTCATGGCTTGATTGAAAAATTCGACTCAAAACCCAAAAAATTTTACGACGAGAAATTGATAATTTTTCAAAAGAAGGACGAAAGTTTTCGTGGAAGTCCATCTTGAAAAAAACACGGTCCAATATTTTCTCATCAAGCTCAATCAAAGCTCCATAAAATCCCTGCCAAGTTTGAAAAGATTTATTTCGACGATTCTTGTGATACCAATCGTTAAACATATCCGACCATTCAATTTCAGGACAAACATCATTAAGCTTTGGAAACTCAACACATTCATTCTCGGGAATTAAAATGAAACATACGGTTTCCGACCAATTTTCATTATTATCCGAATCTTTATGATTAGAATAAACATAAATTTTAATCCTTCCTATCACTCCCAGTAAACTCGTACATTCAATTTTTGCAACGCACCAAAGTTGATCAAATTGATCAACACATTTGGATAAATTTTCTTGAAACAACATAAAATTTCAAATAACTAATAGCCCCTACTCTTTGGATTTTCGGGTTTCTCCTAGTTGGGAGATTATCATTTATGATTATATATATCAAGTTCTAAATTCAAAAAAGTTCTGAGTGGCTTCCTATGTCGAACAATACTAAAATAAGTTTTTTATTTTCAATTTTATAAATTAACAAAAGGTTTCCACGAATATGACATTCTCTGTATCCCCAGTACTCCCCTTGCAAAGCATGATCTTGATAAATAGCATCCAATTTTTTTCCCATACACAAAGTATTAATAACCTTATTTAATTCACCCTCATTAAATTTTCCAGAATGTTTTAATCTCTTGAAAGATTTTTCATATTGTTTTGTCGGAAAAGGAAAAAGCATTTTTATTTTTTCATAATAGCATCGTGCATTTCTTCTGCTGAATTATATCCCTTTCCATGTTTCATAACCCATTCAAATTCTTTATCCCACTTTTTTCGGATAGCTATTGTTTTTTTTGTACTTGGGATAAATGGCATGCATTGATCGATAGCCACTTGATTTAAAAACATTTTCACACCCGAAGACATGTCTATACCCATGCCCTTAAAAGCTCTCTGAGCTCGAGCTTTAGTTGGCGCGTCTATTCTTATTTGCATTGTTGTATTCATAACTTAAGTATATTCCTATGTAATGACAATGTCAATACTGATTATACTATTACTTTCAAATAAAAAATGCAAAAAGAAAAACGGGTCTTTAATTAAGCCCGTTTTTAAAAATACTTAAATACTACTAAATCCCAATAGAGTCTGGTGGCATTTCTTCATATTGCCCAGAATCAAAATTAAAGAAATTGTCATCATCCATCAATACTCCATGCGCTCCACGGTGAGTATTTAAAATTATTAAATGAATTTTATTACATTTACAATTTTTTATTTTTTCCCCACCTACTGGCAAAGGATTGGTATTATAAGAAAATCCATGGGATTTTCCTTTGTTGTCGTCAAATTCAACAACAACTACGTCTGATACTGGCTTTGCTGGATTCATGTGTATATATTTAAAGGTTTAAATAAACAAATTTTGAAAGAACTAAATTCTTACCAAACTAAAGAACAAAAAATCGATCTTCTTTCGAAGACCGATTTTTATGTTTAAGTATTTTAGTAGATAATTAAACGCAAAGATCGACCTTCGAAGTGAAGTCGGTAATAATAATATTGCGTATAATTAATGTAAATTTCATAACTCTTATATATTAACAAATTAAAAAAATAATGCAAATGCTATCTGCCCCCGATTAAATATTTCCTAGGATTTTCAGATAAATCAACAAAGTCATCCACAGCTTCACGAAGTTTCGAAGAAGTTGATTTACCAAAAGAAACGACTTCGACTTGCACACCGATAGTTTGCAAATATTCTACAAGCGGAATAAAATCCCCATCACCGGAAATAATAACCACTGCATCTAGGCGATTTGCCATCTTGATAGCATCCACTGCGAGGCCGACATCCCAGTCAGCTTTCTTTGCGCCTCCGGCAAAAATCTGCAAATCTTTTGTTTTAGTCTCAATGCCGAGCTTTGAAAGTGCATCAAAGAAATTCTTTTCATCACCGGCCTCTGTCGTGATGACATAAGCTACCGCTCGTACGAGCTTCCTGCCTGCTACAGCTTCTTTTAAAACTGCGCCAAAATTCACACGTGCCTGATATAAGTTCCTCGCTGAGTGATAAAGATTTTGTGTATCAATAAAAACCCCAACTCTTTGTTCTTTATGTTTTATTACTGTCATATATATAAGTATACCTTTTATAAAATAAAAACAAAATCCCCTCGCGGGGATTTATTGTTTAAGCTAGATCCATTTTCTTTACGATAGCGTCGTAACGAGTTTTGTTTTTTCTTTGAAGATACTTTAAATGAGTGCGTCTGTCGGCAACCATCTTAATAAGACCACGGCGAGAGTGATTATCTTTCTTGTGTTTCTTTAAATGTTTTGCCAATTCGTCAATCTGCGCTGAAAGCACGGCTACTTGGACTTCAGAAGAACCAGTGTCCTTGTCGTGCACTTGATGTTTTTTGATAATTGTTTGTTTTTTCTTTGTTGCTAACATGTTTCATATACTAGCATAAAGGCTGAAAAATTGCAAATGCCCCACCCTCTGCCCTTCTCTGTTCTAATATAGAAGAGAAAATACTGTGTCGCACAATATTTGTGCTAAAATTAAGTTATGGCAACAGAAATAGAAAATTTACAAAGACAATTTTTGGAATATTTAGAAATTGAAAAAGGTTCCAGCATCAGAACAGTAGAAAATTACGAACATTACCTCACTCGTTTTTTTGCATTTACAAAAATAAAAAATGCAAATGAAATTACCGACACTTCTGTGCGTGAATTCCGCCTATGGCTAAACAGACAGTCCACAGGCAACAACAAAGCCACAGGAAAAACTCTTTCAAAAAAAACACAAAATTATTATTTGATAGCACTCCGAGTATTTTTAAAATTTCTGGCAAAAAGAGACATCACATCAATCCCTGCAGACAGAATAGAACTAGCCAAAGTACAAGAACGCAGCCTCGACCTCATTTCAAATGCAGAACTTTCTCGCTTGCTAAATGCACCAAAAGGCACTGACTTAAAATCACTGAGAGACAAAGCAATTCTAGAATTACTTTTTTCAACAGGACTCCGTGTTTCCGAGCTTTGCTCTTTGACGAATGATATAGACTTGAGCATAGATGAATATTCTATTCGAGGTAAGGGTGGGAAAGTACGAGTGGTTTTTATTTCTGATGAAGCAAAAAAAGCACTGCGCGCGTACATGTCGCTTCGCAAAGACATGTCCGAAGCATTGTTTGTACAAGTTGGAAAAGAAATTAATAAAAAAGAACAACCTGGGGGAAAAGGAAACTTTGATATAAAAGCCTTAACCAGGAGATCAATAGAAAGAATTGTAAAACAATATGCTACCATCGCTGGCATTTCCAAGAAAGTCACTCCGCACGTGGTGCGTCACTGTTTTGCTACGGATTTACTTTCAAATGGCGCAGATATTCGCTCGGTACAAATGATGCTCGGGCATTCCAATATCGCAACTACACAAATATATACACATGTTACTGACAAACAACTCCGCGAAGTTCACAAAAAATTTCACTCTAAAAAATAAATGCTATAATAAAAAAATGAAAATAATTTCTTGGAATACAAATGGCTTGCGGGCAACAGCAAAACAAGGATACTTTGTTCCCCTATTTAAAAAATACAAGCCCGATATTTTATGCTTGCAGGAAACAAAAGTAGAACCTGACCAACTACCTGAAGATGTACGAAATGTGAAAGGCTATTATTCTTTTTTCTCACATTCGCAAAAAAGAAAAGGATACAGCGGAGTGGCTATTTATACAAAAGAAAAACCACGGGAAGTTTTTGAAAGCGTCGGTGTGAAAGACTTGGATGGTGAAGGTCGCCTACTCGGCGCAAAATTTAAAAATTTCACTTTAATAAACGGCTACTATCCAAATGGTGGAAGTGGTCCGGACAGACTCGAATACAAATTAAAATTCTACGATGCGTTTTTAAAATTAATTTTAAAATTAAGAAAAAATGACGAACATGTTATTTTTTGCGGTGACATAAATACAGCACACGAAGCCATAGACCTCGCACGCCCAAAAGCTAATAAAGAAAATACCGGCTTCCTCCCCATCGAGCGCGCATGGATTACCAAAGTTATAAAAAATAATTTTATAGATGTGTTCCGAAATTTTTATCCAGACAAAAAAGACATGTATACATACTGGGACCAAAAGACTGCTTCCCGCACACGCAATGTCGGCTGGCGTATCGACTACTTTTTCGCAAGCTCCGAATTAATTCCTAAAATAAAAAAGACAGGAATGATGTCAGACTATATGGGCTCGGACCACTGTCCTATTTATTTGGAAATGTAAATAAAAAAGCCGGACAACATTTAGTCATCACGGCTTAGGGCTTGTGGTCCGAAGATTTCATCAAACCATTTTTTTAAAAAATCTATTTTACCCAAAAAGAAAAACATCATAGGAATTAAAGGTATTACAACGCTCATTCCCAATGCATGAGTCAAAGTTATTTCATCTGTACCTAAAAATCTAAGCCAGATAAAACCAATTGCTAGCATAAAACCAGCTATAATAATTAATCTCATAATATTATAAAAATTTATTGTTATGTGTATGCCATGCTTACTCTTTTTTCGCCTTTTTGGGGCAAGGGTTTTCGGCTAACTTCCCTTTGTTTATCGAAACAATGAAAAAAATCATTGGCTCTAAAGCAAAGAGAAGCAGCTTTTGTCAAGGTACTATCTATAATTTGAGTATAGTAAAATTAGGCACCCATAGCAAACATTAAAAAATCCTTATAAATTAAGGCTTTTCCATATGTCCGACATATGAGGGAAAACTGAGCCACTCAAAAATCTCCTTATTGAAGTCTTTTATAATTAAAAAATATTTTGGAAAATCATTCTTATTTAAGATCGCACCTTCTTTGCGACCTTCATTTGAAGAATAATCAAAATAACTTCCCCATTTATATGTGCTTAAAAAACTAAGGGCTTTCTTTTTATCAATACCTTTTGTACGCCAATTGTGGTCAATAATCTTTACTGGATTTAAGTGTATATAAGCAAAAATATATTTTGCTTGAACATCCTGCGACATTATTACTGACTTAAAAGACCCTTCAAAAAGTCCGCCGGTACGATTATATTTTGTATTAAAATATTTTGAATATGCGGTCAAAAGCTTGCGCATAAATTCTGATATATTATTTTTTTTCCATTTGTCTGATTTATGAGAACGATTTGGATTTATGGTTAAGTAAATATGAAAATGATTCGGCATCAAAACCCAAGCACCAATAGAAACAAGCATTTCCCCTCTCTCAAAATCAAAAGCATCTATGTCAGGAGAAATAATATCATCCCTGAAACTGAAATTTTTGCGAGTATTGCAAACAAAAAGACACTCCATAAAATGTTTATAGTCCGCCTCATCTAAAAAAATATTTTGTTTGCTATTCCCCCTATTGTAAATATGATAATATTCTCCATCTACAAGGGAATCTTTCCTATATGACATAAAGCCATTATAGCATACAAACAAAGACTTTTCCATATGTCCGACATATGGGATTATTTAACCAAATTCAATTTAGTGCTCTTTCCAAACCATTTTTGAGTTAAAAGCTCCATGTTTTTCGTCTTGTCTGTGGCCAAGATTTTTGTAGAGCTATTTTTTGAAATGTTTTTTTCAATTTCGGGATGTCGCACTAAGTAATCTTTTAATTTTTTAGGAATAATTTCATCTTGAGAAATGACTTTTATTTTTTTATTTAATATTTTTCTAATATCATTTTTAAATATCGGATAATGCGTGCAACCCAAAACCAAGGCATCGAGTTTTTTATTTTGAAAAGGCTTTAAATACTTTTCTAAAAACTTTTCTGCTAAAACTTTTTCCCCCTCTTCTGCGAGAGGTACTAACATCGGCGCAGGATTTTGAAATATTTTTGCTTTACTATTAACCTTTTTTATTTCTTTAGGGAAAGTCTCGGATGCTACTGTGCCTACTGTCGCTAGAACTCCTATATTTTTAAAATTCACGCATTCTTCCGCAGTAGGAATGAGCACGCCCAAAACTTTTCTACTGGGAAAAGTTTCGGGCAAGTATTCTTTTTGTATTCTCCGTAATGCCCTTGCCGAAGCAGTATTGCAAGCTATGATAACTAGCGCGCAATTTTCTTTCCTAAAAAGATAATCCACAGCCTCACGAGTAAATTCAAAAACAGTCTCATGCGACCTATTGCCATAAGGCACCCGTTTTGTGTCCCCTAAATAAACATAATCATATTCCGGCATTGCTTTCTGTATAGCTTTGGCTATTAAAAGCCCGCCCAAGCCTGAATCAAAAATTCCTATTTTCATATTACCTTTTTGCATATTTCCATATTAACATATTTTTTTATAATTTTATTTATGCTATTATTATTCACATGAAAACATCAAGATTAGAACAATTATCAGACGGCATTTTCGCAATAGTTATGACTATACTTGTTTTTGATTTAAAAGTTACAGGCCTGCCTCTCGTTGCAACAAATGCTGACATTTGGCACTCTTTTATGATCATGAAGCCTATTTTTTTAAGTTACCTTCTTTCTTTTATAATGCTTTTCAATTACTGGCGCGCTCACCATTTCTTTATTTCTATCTATGCTAAAAATATAGACATGACCCTTACAAATATAAACGCTTTATTTTTCCTTTTCATCGGGCTCGTTCCTTTTTCGACAGCTCTATTAGGCAGTCAAGATAAATTAGAATTACCTATAATTCTTTTCTCATTAAATGTAATCATCATTGGTTTTTGTCTTTATATAATGCGCGGTTACGTTTTCAAGTCTGCACATATACAAAACACAGAAGTCGGACACGAAGAAGTCTTGCGTGGAACTATGCGCACCCTAGTGCCGGTATTTTTTGCAGTTATCGCTATCCCATTGTCATTCCTAAATAAAGAACTTGCATTGGGTCTATTAACCCTTTCCATATTCTTTAATCTCTTCCACGCCAGCACGCACATTTTAATGAAGATGCACAAAATTAAATTTTAATTTCTCCGTCCAGCCTCTTCGCCTCCGCCCAAGCCAGCTCATATATCTTTTTCATCGCATCGGCTATTTCGCTTGATTCAATAATGATTCCTAGCTTTTCTCGCCAAGATGCTATCATGACTTTGTTGTCGTAGATATTTATTTCGGGAATAAAATTAAATTTATCCGCTGGAACTAAATAACTTTCTCTGTTTTCTTCTTTATCTAAAGATTTCCTCTCTCTGCCGCCTTTTGTGTCTGGAATAATTCCTCGAACAAATATTCCCTTGGCTGCTCTGCGCTTAAAATAACTGGCAAAATATCCCGGAAAGCCGGTAAAAGCATTTTCAATATTTGCACATCCTAAAATAGTTTCTGTCGCAGTTAAAGTATCTTCATAAACTTCGCGAAGCCCTTCCATCCCCTCATAAAATCTTACTCGTGGCCTACCGGTCAAATTTTGCATAGATTTTAATTCCGGAATAACGCTATCAATATCTTTCAGAGTTTCATTTTTCTTTGCTATTTCTCTTTTTATAAATTCACGCAAGTGAACTGGGGACTCTGCGACATATTCTTGCTTTGGCTCCTTGCCGGACACGCTAATTAAATTTTTTGAAACTAAATTATCTAAAATATCATATCCGGTAGTGCGGTTAATACCAGCCTTTCGCGCTATCTGGCTAACAGTCCCTTTTCCCAATTCCAGCAATGCGATATACACAGTCGTTTCTTTGTCCGAAAGTCCCGCATTTTGCAAAGTATTTATAAGTTTTATATTTATATTTTTCATAATCTAAGTATATAATAAAACATATATTTGTGTCAATCTTTTTCCACAAAATCTGTGTAGAACTATTTTTAATCCTAAAAAACAGACTTTTTTAACATCTTTTTGATGAATTTACTTGACAATAACTTTTATTCTGCTATACTTACTTTAGACATGAGGGGCAATTCCGCTCTTTCACAAAAAAATAAAATTATGGAACTTTTAACAAAAGGGCAAATTACCAAGTTTGATCTTAAAACAAATTTAAAAAACTTTCTTGAATCAGTTGAAGAAATATTTTCTGACAAACTAAATGTTGCACTTAGTAAATTCTTAAAACAAGAAATATCTATTGAATCAGAAATTTCTTTTAATGAAGACGAGGACAATGGAGACTATTACCATCAAGTCGGAATTACATTTATATTTGTAACTAAAAGTCACTGGGTAGAAATTGATTTTAGTAATCTTGATACGACCAAGCCGGTACTATTTTTAGGAAATGAAGACGCGGATGATATAAGTTTCAAGAGAAGTATTGCCATTAACCTTTCATGGGAAGAACTTTTTTCAAAAGAAATTATTAACGGATGCGTACAATGGTTAACTGTACGTTCAGCACCTAAATCTTTCCGAGAAAAAGAAAAGGCTCAAAATCCCCACTTAAATTCATAATAGAATCATATCCCCCTCTGTGTAATTTTACACGGAGGGATTTTTTTTATTAGAGTGAGAGACTAAAGCTCTCACTGAGTATATAGTACATAGTTAACTTTATACTATTGCAAGTTTTATTTATTCAATCCCTTTATTAACCCTGAGTCTAACCTCTTCGCTTCCGCCCAAGCCAATTCGTAAATTTTTTATGTTAAAATATAAGAATGCATAAAATTTGTAAAAGCTGTAAAAAAGAATTTGAAATAAGAGACGCGGATCTTGTTTTTTATGAGCAAATAAAAGTACCTCCTCCTTTGTGTTGCCCAGAATGTCGAACAAAAAAACGCTTGGCATTTCGAAACGAACGCACTTTATATAAACGACCCTGCGATCTTTGCAAAAAAGACGGTGTATCATTATATCCGGCTGGCACTACATTCCCCGTGTATTGTCATAAGTGTTGGTGGGGTGATGGCTGGGACCCGACTACTTATGCTATGGATTATGATTCGTCAAAATCATTCCTTGAACAATTTCGTGAACTAAAAAATAAAGTTCCGCGCATTGCCCTACTCGTGATAGACAGCATCAATAGTGATTACACAAACAACTCTGCTGAAAATAAAAATTGTTATTTAATTTTTGCATCTGAATTAAACGAAGATTGTGCCTACTCTCGCTTAATAATGAAATCTAAAAATATAATAGATTGTTATGCCACTTATGAATCTGAAATTTGCTATGAATGCCTGGATTGCAAAGGTTGTTTTAAATGTTTATTTTCTGAAAGACTTCAAGACTGTGTGGAGGTGTTATTTTCTTTTGATATGCGCAATTCGCAAAATTGTATATTTTGCACCAATGGCAGAAATCTGAATTATTGCATAGAAAACAAACAATACACAAAAGAAGAATTTGAAAAAAGAAAAGCTGAAATTTTCTCTTCACACGATACACTTGAACAGGCAAAGAAAAAATATATGACATTACGCGGAAAAGCGCTGGTAAAATATGCATCATCAATAAAAAGCAATAATGCAACAGGAGATTATTTATACAATTGCCATAATGGCGTAAATCTTTTTGATGTTCGAAATTCCAAAGACTCTTCATATGTAGCCGATGGTGAAGACCCGATCGACTGCCATGACTGCAACAATATGTACTTCAAATGTGAGCGTGTATACAATGTCATGGGTTCACTACAAAGCAATAATTCTATCTGTGGAACATATATAATGTATTGCAATGAAACAAATTACTCGGACAGTTGTTATAACTGCACAAATTGTTTTGGCTGTGCCGGATTAAATAAAAAAAGTTATTCTATTTTAAACAAACAATACAATAAAGAAGAATATGAGAAATTAAAAAATGAAATTGTAGCAAAAATGAAAAAAAATGAAGAATATGGAGAATTTATTCCCCCAACACTTTCCCCTTTTGGCTATAATGAGACTTTAGCTTATGATTTTTTTCCATTAACAAAAGAAGAAGCAATAGAAAAAGGTTTTAATTGGCAAGAAAAACACACCGGCACATACGG
>JAZJXT010000001.1:0-274923 GCA_040390725.1 Patescibacteria group bacterium | reverse complement strand
CCATCGACCTCTGTCTTATCAGGACAGCGTTCTACCACTGAACTACACGCTCAAATTATAAATTAAGCATGAAAGGTCTCTAAGTACCTAAAACCACACGCTTTTAGTATAACATAGTGAGTATAATAAAAAAAGTAATTTTTAGCAAATAAAAACCCGACATTTAAGCCGGGCTTTTATTTTTGAAAATATCTAAGAGATTTAGTATTCTCGGCGTCCACCACGGTTTCCACCGCCGTAACCACCAGAACCTCCTCCGTATCCGCCTGATCCACCAGTTCTTGGTGGTCGAGCTTCCATAGGGCGAGCTTCGTTGACTGTGAGCTTGCGTCCTTCGAATTCTTGTCCGTTGAACATAGAGATAGCCTTTTGAGCCTCATCGTCTCCTGCCATTTCGACGAATCCGAAACCTTTTGAGCGACCGGACATTTTGTCCATGATAATCACAGCGGAAGTAACACTTCCTGCTTGTGCGAAAAGCTCCTTAAGAGCATCTTCTTGAGTACTGTAAGGGAGTCCCCCTACGTATAGCTTTGTAGCCATTTTTATTTCTCCCGTTTTTTAAAAATCGGGCAAAAACTATTTATAATGCGTAGATACTCTTATCGCTCAATTGACTTCATTGGTGCCCAAAAATCAAAACTCACAACTTAAACAAAAAGCTCCTGAGAAACTACCAAATTAGTATAACATAAAAACATTTAAAAGCAACGACCTTTTTGAAAAATCTTGAAATTATGGTAAAAAAGACTATACTTGAGTCTATGTCTATAAATAAAAATAAACGAAAAAAAATAAAGAGTGTACGGCTTTCAAAAAATATTATCCCGATAGAATACAATATACAACTAAGACCGGACTTGGAGAATTTTACTTTTGAGGGAATTGAAACTATAACTTTATCCATTTTAAAAACGACAAAAATTTTAACTCTTCATTCTAAAGAACTAGAAATAGAAACTGCGGAAATAATGTTTGGAAAAGAAAAATTATTTGGAAAAATTTCTTATGATACGAAATCAGAAACTGCGACTTTTATTTTTCCTAAAAATATTCAAACGGGCAAAACAAAATTAACTTTAGTTTTTAAGGGTATCCTAAACGAAAAAATGCGCGGTTTTTATAAAAGTTCATACACTGTAGATGGAAAAGTTAACAACATGGCAACGACACAATTTGAATCCACTGACGCACGCCGAGGCTTTCCTTGTTTTGATGAACCGGCACACAAAGCAATCTTTCACGTTTCTTTGATCGTACCTAAAGGCAAAACTGCAATCTCAAATACATTACCGACTTCCGTGACAGAGCACAGCACTGGGTATGACATAGTTAAATTTTCTCCGACTCCAAAAATGTCCACTTACCTACTCGCATTTATCGTCGGTGATTTTGAATTTATAGAATCAAAAACAAAAAATAATGTACGAGTTCGAGTATACACCGTCCCAGGGAAAAAACATCAAGCAAAATTCGCCCTAGAATGCGCGGTGAAAAGTTTGGAATTTTATGAAAAATATTTTGATATTAAATATCCTCTGCCCGTGCTCGATATGATAGCTATTCCGGACTTCTCTTCCGGGGCGATGGAAAACTGGGGCGCTATTACTTATCGCGAAAGCGCACTATTAGTAGATGAACAGAAATCTTCCGCTTCAAACAAGCAATGGGTCGCGCTCGTCATCGCTCACGAACTAGCGCATCAATGGTTCGGTAATTTAGTAACGATGGAATGGTGGACACATTTATGGCTCAATGAAGGCTTTGCTTCATATATAGAATACTTGGCAGTGGACAAGCTTTTTCCGAGCTGGGATATCTGGACACAATTTGCGACCAATGACCTAGGGGTGGCACTGCGCCTCGATGCTCTTTATCATACGCACCCTATTGAAATACCGGTGCATCATCCGGATGAAATAGGCGAGATTTTCGACGAAGTTTCATATTCAAAAGGCGCTTCTATTATCCGAATGCTTGCGAATTATTTAGGTGAAGAAAATTTCCGCGATGGTTTGCGATATTATTTAAAAAAGCATAGTTATAAAAATACCGAGACTATACACCTCTGGCAAGCATTTGAAAAAGTTTCCAAAAAACCTGTCGCCAAAATGATGAATACTTGGACTGGTAAAGGTGGATACCCTGTAGTCAAAGCCGAACTCGTAAAAAATAATTTAAAACTTTCACAAGAAAGATTTTTCGCAAGTCCTATTTCAAAAAAGAGAACAAAAGACAAAACAAAATGGAAGATACCTTTTTCTGTTTTAAAAGAAAATTCTTATATAAAAGTAAATCCTGGCGAAACAGGTTTTTACAGAACAGCGTATTCAAGAGAACTTTTATTGCGACTTGTGGAACCGGTAGAAAATAAAAGTTTCAGCGCATCGGATAGGCTCGGCATTGTGCGTGATTTATTTGCATTGAGTGAAGCTGGTGTGATACCGACCACTGATGCATTGGAATTCTTGAGCGCTTACAAAAATGAAGATAACTACACAGTATGGGTGGAAATGGCTTCTGGGCTCGCGCGACTAGAACAAATCATAGCTAAAACTCCTGCAAAAAAAGAATTAGATAAATTTATTTTGGAATTATTCTCCCCTATTTTTGAAAAGTTAACTTGGGATAAAAAAGAAAATGAAAATCACTCTGATGCATTACTGCGTTCACTGGTCATTTCGCGCTTGGGCAGATCAGGAAATAAAAAAATAATTACTGAAGCAAAAATAAAGTTTTCAAAAATGCAAAAAGGTGAGAAAATAAACCCGGACCTGCGCGGAGCAATATATGCAATCAATGCAACTAATGGCGGTAAAAAAGAATATAAAACTTTTATAGAACTTTACAAAAAAGAAACTTTGCACGAAGAAAAAAATCGCATCGGCGGAGCATTGGGAGATTTTAAAAATGCTGAACTCTTGAAAAAAACTTGTGAATTTGCATTCTCAAAAGAAGTGCGAACTCAAGATACCATCGGTATCATTTCTTCTGTAGGAGCAAACCCTATGGGTCGGGACATCTGGTGGAATTTTGTAAAAAATAATTGGAAAGTTTTAGTCTCGCGTTATGGCGACGGCGGACATACCCTGGCCAGAGCAATAAAAGCCATTTCCGCGAGCGCTGAAGAAAAACATTTAACATCATTTAAAAAATTCTTTGCCACTCACGAAGCCCCCGGCGCAAAGCGCGCGATAGAACAAGTCAAAGAACGCCTTGAAGGCAACATCGCTTGGCTGAATCATGACCAAAATAAAATTACTGAATTTTTAAAGAAATAAAAAAATCAGAGGCTTGCCTCTGATTCCTTAAAAAATATTAATTCATTAAATAATAGGCGTAATATCCTATTCCTGCTGATACTGGAATAGTAAATATCCATGCCCAAATTATGCGAAGAACAAGCCGCCAATTTACATTGGAAAAGCTTTCAGCTGAACCAACCCCAGAGATTGCACCAGTTATAACATGAGTAGTTGAAACTGGAATTCCAAAAATTGTTGCTACAAAAAGCATTACAGCACCAGCTGTTTCAGCGCAAGCACCATCAATTGGACGTAACTCGGTTATTTTTTTCCCCATTGTTTCAACAATACGCCATCCACCAACAAGTGTGCCCAAACCGATAGCTAAATGTGCAGTAATAACTACCCAGAATGGAACTTCAAATGAAGCAATCAATCCACCAGAAAAAAGTAGACTAGTGATAATTCCCATAGTTTTTTGGGCATCATTTCCTCCATGCCCTAAACTATACAGTGAAGCAGTAAAAAACTGAGTAAATCGTGACCATTTATCAACGGACTTTTTATGAACCTTTTTATCTCGAAGTATTTTAGATACAATCTTAATAAGTACTGCTCCTAAAACCATACCTATTACTGGAGCTAAAAAAATAAATAACAAGGGTTGAATCCAGCCACTGCTAATAATTACACTAAGACCACCCTTTGCAACAGCTGACCCAGCATAACCACCTATTAATGCATGAGATGAACTACTGGGAATTCCAAAAGCCCAAGTGATTAAATTCCAAATAATAGCCCCTGACAATCCTCCTAAAATTACTGTTGGGGTTACAATTGAAATATCAATCATTCCTTTGCCAATGGTCTTAGCAACTGCTGTTCCAAAGATAAAAAATGCAATGAAATTAAAGAATGCTGCCCAAATAACAGCTTGACGAGGTGTTAACCCGCCAGTAGATACAATTGTTGCTATGGAATTTGCGGCATCGTGTATGCCGTTTGTAAAATCAAATACCAACGCCACAATGACAACAAAAACAACAAAAAACATACTTGTTTCCATAACAATTTTTTTATTTAAATTTTCTCAAAGGACAACAAACTTTATCCCCATAGGATTATACTAGAACAGTAAAAGCTAGCAAGTAAAAAATACAACACAGAGTATTGTCATATTAGTCAAATGAACCACATTGCGAATAAATCTTAAACCATTTTACTCGGGTCGACTAATTCATCAAATTTTTCAGCTGTAATATAGCCTAATTCTACCGCTGATTGTCTTAAAGTTTTATTTTCTTTATATGCTTTTTGTGAAATTTCCGCAGATTTTTCATAGCCTATGTGGCTTGTAAGAGCTGTGACGAGCATCAAAGAATTTTCTAAATTTCTTTTTATTACTTCCGGCACGGGCTCGAGTCCGGCAATGCAATTATCCGCAAAAGAAACACATCCCTCGCCTATCAATCTCGCGCTATGCAAGAAATTATAAATCATCACAGGTTTAAAAGTATTTAATTCCAAATTCCCATTTGCTCCGGCGATGCTGACGGCTACATCATTACCCATAACTTGCGCCGAAATCATCGAGAGCATTTCGCATTGCGTCGGGTTTACTTTCCCAGGCATTATCGAAGACCCGGGCTCATTTTCAGGAATTTTTATTTCACCGATGCCCGCGCGCGGACCAGAAGCAAGGAATCGAATATCATTTAATATTTTCATCAAAGAGACCGCGACATTTTTCAAAGCACTGTGCGCCTCAACTATCGCATCATTAGTAGCGATACTTTCAAATTTATTTTCCGCAGTGATAAAAGGCAAACTGGTTAACTCTACGATTTTTTTAGCAACTTTTTCCGCAAAACCTTTCGGCGCATTAAGCCCCGTGCCTACGGCAGTCCCTCCCAAAGCCAACTCACTCAAATGCGCCAAGCTATTATTTATATTTTTTAATCCATGATCAAGCTGTGATACATAGCCGGAAAGTTCCTGCCCGAGAGTTATCGGCACAGCGTCCATCATATGCGTGCGTCCTATTTTTACGACATTCATATATTCTTTGGATTTTTTGTCCAAAATATCACGCAATTTTTCTATACCAGGAATTGTATTTTTCATTAACATTTTATATGCTGAGATATTCATAGCTGAAGGAAAAGCATCATTTGATGATTGCGATTTATTCACATCATCATTTGGGTGTAGAATTTTTTCTGCATCATTTAATTTTCCGCCGTTTAAAACTTGCGCGCGGTTAGCAATAACTTCATTTACATTCATATTTGTTTGCGTGCCGGAACCCGTCTGCCATACAACTAACGGAAATTCATTATCCAATTCCCCTGCCAAAATTTCATCGCAAACTTTGCAAATCAAATCGCATTTTTCTTTGGTTAAAACATCAAGCTCAACATTCACCAAAGCGGATGCTTTTTTAACATAGGCCAAACCATAAATAACTTCCTTTGGCATTTTATCCGTATCACGAGCAATCTTGAAATTCTCCACTGACCTAGCCGTCTGCGCGCCATAATAAGCATCCGCAGGGACATGAACCTCACCCATAGAATCTTTTTCTTTTCGATAATTCATAACACTATTATCGCATTTTAGCCTATTTTAATCAAATTACCGCCCGCACTGGTCATCAATTTTAGCTGCGACAATAAAATCATTCTCCGAAAGTCCACCTATCGAATGCGTGGAAAGTTCCAGTAAAACCTTGTTGTATTTAATATGAATATCAGGATGATGACCTTCCATTTCCGCAATATCCGCTACTTGATTTATGAAATTTATTGAACCGATAAAATCTTTAAATTTAAATTCTTTGTAAATCATTTTTGATTCTTTATCCAAAGTCCAACCAAAAATTTCAAATAAATATCCTTCCGCTTGTTCTTTATCTAAGGGTTTTATACCTTTTCCTTCGCACGCTACACATTTTTTATTTGCTAAATTATTTTGTGACATTAAAATTTAATACTATTCATAAATTCATTGCGAGTGGCAGGATCTTCACGAAAAGAACCGCGCAGATCTGTCGTAATCATTGCACTTTCTATTTTTTTAACTCCTCGCATTTCTTTGCACAAGTGACGAGCTTTTAAAACTAAAGCGATACCGTCAGGTTCAACAGCTTTCTCTATTTCGTCTACAATATCTTTTACTAAACGTTCTTGGATTTGTAACCGAGCGGAAAAATAATCAACAACTCTGGAAACTTTACTCAAACCCATAACTTTTTCTTTTGGTATGTAAGCAAAATAATATTGCCCAAAAAATGGAACACCATGATGTTCACAATGAGAGAAAAAATACCCTGTATCAATAATCATCTGATCGTAATGAATACCGTCTTTTTTGTTTGAAAAAAGAGTGATATGCGGTTTTTTATTTTTATCATAACCCACAAACATTTCAGACCACATACGCGCTATGCGGGCAGGAGTATCTTTTAACCCTTCACGTTTTGGATCATCTCCTATGGCCCTCAGCATATTACGTACTATTTTTTCTTTATCGGAATTTTTCATAATTAATGTATAACAGTTATAACAAATAATGCAACTCTTGATATATTATAAGTCTAGTGTATATTAAATTATATGAATATATCAGTAAATAAACAATTTAAATTTGAAGCGGCTCATGGTTTGCCTAAATACGATGGCAAGTGTAAAAATGTTCACGGACATTCTTATGTATTTGAAATATCTATTTCAGGACCCATTATCACTGAAGGCCCAAAGGAAGGCATGGTGATAGACTTCGGAGATATATCAAAAGTTGTAGATAAAAATATAATCGACAAATGGGATCATCAATATCTAAATGACGTAGTAACATTTAACCCAACCGCAGAAAATTTAGCTGTAGAGATTTTGAAAATAACAAATGATTCTGGACTTTCTGTGAATAAAGTAAAACTTTGGGAAACTGCAAACTCTTTCGTAGAAGTGATGAGATAATACTATTTTATATTAAGGCGGTGCCCCATTTTATCACGTTTTGTTTTTAAATAATTTTTATTGTGTTTATTTGATTTTATTTCTAAAGGTACATTTTCGACAATTTCCAAGCCGTAGCCTATAAGCCCTGCGCGTTTGGTCGGGTTGTTTGTCAGCAACTTCATTTTTGAAATTCCTAAATCTCGCAATATTTGCGCGCCTATTCCATAGTCGCGTTCGTCCATTTTAAATCCTAGTTTTAAATTCGCTTCCACTGTGTCTAGTCCTTTTTCCTGAAGTTTGTATGCTTTTAATTTATTCAAAAGCCCGATACCCCGACCTTCTTGATTCATATAAATTATTACTCCTTTACCTTTTTTAGAAATTATTTCCATTGCTTTTTCCAACTGTGGCCCACAATCACAACGCAATGAATGAAAAATATCTCCGGTCAAACACGAAGAATGTACACGCACTAAAACAGGCTCATTTTTTTTCCATTTCCCTTTTACCAATGCCAAATGTATTTCACCGGTATCTTTTCTACCATAAGCGCAAAGTTCAAAATCACCGAATTTCGTCGGCAATTTTACTTGCACTTCTTTTTTTACTAAAGTTTCATTTTGAATTCTAAATTTTATCAAATCCTCAATACTGATAATTTTCAAATTAAATTTTTTCGCAACTTCTAAAAGTTCCGGCAAGCGCGCCATCGTGCCGTCTTTACTCATTATTTCTACCAACACTCCGGCGGGCTTTAGTCCGGCGAGCTGTGCCAAATCAAGCGATGCCTCGGTATGTCCCGCCCTACGTAAAACTCCGCCATTTAATGCTTTTAACGGGAAAATATGCCCAGGCCTACCTAAATCTTTGGGCTTTGTAGATGAATCAATTAAAGCTTTAATCGTTTTTGCCCTGTCATGCGCAGAAATTCCTGTCGTGCATCCGTGGCCTATTAAATCAACAGAAATAGTAAAAGGAGTCTCGTGGAGCGATGTATTTTTTTCAGCCATCATTGAGAGATGCAATTCTTTCGCGCGTTCTTCGGTGATAGATACGCAGATCAAACCCCTAGCATATGTCGCCATAAAATTTATTATTTCCGGAGTTATTTTTTCCGCAGCTGCGACAAAATCCCCTTCATTCTCACGTGAAGCATCATCCACCACTATCACGACTTTGCCTTTTTTAATATCAGCGATGGCTTCTTTTATTGAATTTAATTTCAATTTATTTTCTTTTTTCTTTTTCATTATTTAAGTAAGCTTAATTCTAATGCTGCGAGTACTGCCTCACCTCCGACGTGAATTCTTTTTTGGGCTTGCGATAAATTATTTACAGTCAAAACTCCGAAACCAATTGGTATATTATTTTCCAATGAAACTTTCAACACTCCTTCTTGCGCCATCTTGCAAACATAATCAAAATGCGGAGTTTCACCTTTTATTACACAACCGAGCGCAACCAAAAAATCATATTTTTTTGGTTGCGCCATTTTTTGCAAAGCAAAAGGTATTTCCATCGCACCAGCAACTGTAACAATTTTTATATTTTTATCATTGACCTTGCAGTTTTTTAAAGTCTCAAGCGCGCTCATTAATAACTCATCCGTTATTTCATTATTCCATCTAGACACCACGATACATGCTTTTAGATTTTTGCCATTTACGTATTCAATTTTCTTATTTATTTTTTGCATATTTTACCAATATATCGAATTCTAAATTAACTTTATCACCCTTATTTTTGAATTTTAAATTAGTATTTTCTATTGTATAAGGAATTATTTTTACAATAAAAGAATTTTTTAAAACTTTCGCTATCGTTAAGCTTATTCCCTCTACCGTTACCGAACCTTTATATGCTAAAAACTTCTTAAAATTATTTTGTATTTTTATTTCAAAAACCTTAGAATTTCCCTCTTTTTTTATGGAAATAATATTTCCTACACAATCAATATGCCCCAAAACTATATGCCCATCCAAGCTATCTCCATAACGTAAAGACCTCTCTAAATTCACTATATCACCTTTTTTCAAAAGCCCTAAATTGGATATTTTCAATGTTTCAGGCATATATTCAAAAACCATTTTCTTGCTGACTTTTTTCACAGTGGAGCAGACTCCGTTCACTGCAATGCTCTCCCCTATTTTTAATTTACCAAGATTATTTAAAACTTCTAAATACATCCCGTTTTTATTTTGCAGAACTTTTTCCACTTTTGAAGTTTTTTGTATTATACCTGTGAACATCCCAGTACTAAAATTTTATTTATTAATAATTATCATAATAACACGTAATCAAAAATTTAGTACGGGACAAGTTTTTTTAAATCTTTTTTAATTTGTTTTATTAATTCTTCTTCACTTTTAAATTTCTTGAACTTCCTGATAAATTTTCTTATTTCAAAAGTCGCTGTCTTGCCATATGCATTACCATTATACCCTATTAAATGCGCTTCAATTTTCGGCAAATTTTTTTTATCTAGCGGACCTATCACAATTCCGGCTTTATAATTCTTACCTAATAATTCTACATTACCAGCATACACACCAAACGCTGGCTTATTTTCTAATTTAAAAAAATTAACTCTAGATAAATTTAAGGTAGGAAAACCTATTTTTTTTCCATAACTATCACCCTTTATAACTTTACCGGAAATTTTTACCATATTATTTTATTTCTTCACTTTTTACTAATTTTTTTATACCCAAAAACTTTTCACCCATAAAAAACTTATACAGAAACTTATAAGTTGCCAATAACATACCCAAGGCAACTACAATAATAATTATATTTCTAATAGTGCCTATACCATCAATAATAAATTCAACACGACTATGAAAATACCAACCGATAAATAAATACATCGGCACATATATTATCAAGGCTAAAAAATCATAAATTAAAAATTTCTTAAAAGGTATGCGTAAGTGTCCGGCAAAAAATGGACCGAGAAAACGTAGCTGCACCAAAAAACGTGAAAAGAAAATAATTTTATTTATGTGTCCTCCTATCCACTCTGTCTTACCTTCAAGGCGCGATGCGAAAACTTTTTGATAAAAGAAGTTAACGACTTTCGCTCCACGCTTTGAAAGAAAATACATAACTATGTCACTCAATAATAAACCAAGAAAAACTATTGGTGCTAAAATAAAACCGTTAATGTTTTGTGTTCCGGCTAAGTATCCCAAAATCAAAAGAACCGCTTCTTCCGGCACAGGAACAATGACATTGGAAATAATAGAAATACCAAAAATTTCCAAATATGACAACGCTCCGATATTCCTGATAAGTTCTGATGTGACACTCATTGGATTATTTTAAAATTTTCTTCTTTTTAATACTTAAGAAATTCTTTTGAGTTGCTATTTTCTTGCCAGAACGATTTTCTATTTCCTTGCGAGTTTTACCTGCAATTTCTCCGCCTTCTTTTGCGTCATTATGTAATTTATTAAAACCTTTTGAGTCACGGTCAACAGATAATTTTGTAGTTGTCGCTTCAGCAAGCATTGTAAGTATTAATTCGATGTCACCCATATGGTCTCTCAAATTATGTTGAACTGCCAATTTTTTATGTTTTTTGTAATCATCGACTTTCATATCAAAAGTTCCTTTGATTATTTCATTCGTCAAAATAGCATATTCAACTCCCTTTTTTAAACCTCTTTTATCCCATTCGTCCGTCAAAGTATTACGCACTGCAATACCTCGCATTCTTTTTGAAACCCATTCAACCGGATAACCCTTTTGTTCATACAAACTTTTCATTCTCTCCATAGCAAGCTCTGGATTTTGAATTTCATCCACCCTTTCTTTACCTACTTTTGCAAGCCATTGTTTGAACGGCTCAGCTTTTGGTGATGGTATTGATTGAATAATACGAAAAATACCCTCTAAATCTGCGCAATTCATTTTCTGAAGACCACCAGCAGTAGGTATATCAAGGGTATGGACAAATTGTCCATACCCTTTGCTTAATTCCGGGTCTCTTTGTCTAATTTTATTAATATAATCTTTAACATTTTTTGATTCAGTAAGCACAAAAACAATATCTTCAATAACAAAAAACCATTTGTCTTCGTGCCAAACCCTTCGAACTTTATTCCCCTCAAAAAGCGCAATATTTTTTTCTAATGTCTTATTTTTCATTAAGTTATTTAGCTATTTTTAAGCCTAACTCTTTTAGTTGTTTATCGGAAGCTTCCGAAGGAGAACCCATCATTAAATCTTTACCTTCGCCGGTTTTTGGAAAGGCTATCACCTCTCGGATATTCGGCTCATTTTGTAAAATCATCACTATGCGGTCGATACCATGCGCGCAACCTCCGTGCGGTGGGGCTCCATATTCAAATGCAGTTAGTATATGTCCAAAACGTGCTTCTATTAATTCTTTACTAAGTCCCAGCAATTCAAAAATTTTATTTTGTAATTCTCTTTGGTGAATTCTAATAGAACCTCCACCGAGTTCGTAACCATTTAAAACTAAATCGTAAGCATTGGCGCGCGCTGACAATGGGTCAGTTTCTAATAAATGCGCATCTTCGGCTTTCGGTGAAGTAAATGGATGATGCACGGCTTGCACTCCACCTTCGGAATCTTTTTCAAACATTGGGAAATCAACAACCCAACAAAATGCCAAAAGATTAGGATCTTCTTTATTCTCTCTCAAATCCGGTTTATCATTGCCGTATTTTTCCATTGACTCTTTATAGGTAAAACGCGGGAATGGAATCTCTTGGATTTTTTTCTCAGGATAAACTTTTTGCACCATTTTTATAAACATATCTTCGGTATAAGAAATAACTTCTTCTTGCGTAATAAAAGACATCTCATAATCAAGCTGTGTGAATTCCGGCTGTCTGTCACCCCTAGTATCTTCATCGCGCATACATTTTGCTATTTGAAAATATTTTTCAAAACCAGCTACCATTGCAAGCTGTTTAAATTGTTGCGGTGATTGCGGAAGCACATAAAAATTCCCTGGCTCTAGACGAGATGGCACCAGATATTCACGGCTTCCTTCCGGCGTGCCTTTGGTCATTATCGGGGTTTCAATATCTACGAAATCATTTTGATGCATATGGTCACGAAAAAAAGAAACGACTTTGTCTCGCATACGAATATTTTTCTGCATTCGCTCTGTGCGCAAATCGAGATATTTATATTTCATTCTGATGTCTTCATTGATGCCACTAGTACTTTCTGTAATTTGAAATGGCGCGGTTTCTGCTTTATTTAATACTTCAATATTTAAAACTTCGAGCTCAATGTCGCCATTTAATACGCCTTGCTTTATATTTTTTTCCGGACGAGCGTTTACCTTTCCTTTTATTTTCAAGACCCATTCCGGGCGAATTTCTTTCGCTTGTGTTATAGCCTCGCTTGCCGGTAATGTGATGCATTGCACTTTTCCACTCATATCACGCATATCAAAAAAAACCATTTTACCTTGATCGCGTCTGATATCTACCCAGCCGGCAACTACAATTTCTTTACCGATATTTTTATTTAAATCTTTTATATAAACTCTATCTGTCATAAATTTATTTTATTTTATTCCACAATGCCGTGACTGATTCGCCGTTGTGCAAATTGTCTATCATTTGCGCGAGGAGTGTGGATGTAGGAATTATTTCCAAATTTTTAATCATTTTCTTTTTTTCTTCAGGTATACAACTATCCGTAAACCAAATACCTGCAAAAGACGCATTATTTAAATTGGCAACTGCATCACCGGATAGAACCGCGTGCGTAGCTGCGAAATAAACATCCTTTGCACCGGCATCTTTTAATGCTTTCAGTGTTTTTACAGCTGTCCCGCAAGTATCCGCCATATCATCGGGAATAATACAATTGTATCCCGCCGGGTCGCCAATGACTTCCATCACTTCATTAAAATTCGCTTTTTTCGGATCACGCACCTTGTTTATGATAACGATATTTCCAGGGATGCCGAGCTGCTGCGCGAGTTTCCTGCAAGATGGCGCTGCGCCCAAATCAGGGGCGACAATTTTAAATTTACTCAAATCAAATTTCTTGGATTTTATATGTTCGATAAATAATTCATTTGTATCGGCATTCACTATCGGTATAGTCATCGGGTGCGCATTGTAACTGCTAGCATTGTGCATTCGAAGAACGATAATTCTATGCGCTCCGACGAGCTGTAAATTCATCGGCACTTTTTGTGAGAGCACCGGCTCGCGATGATTGGATGCTTTGTCTTGTCTGGAATAAGGCAAATACGGCGCGACGACTGTGATACGGCTCGGCTCGCCTTGCTTCAAAGCAAACACAAGGGACTGACATTCATCCAAGTCACTTGCAAGTTTTTCTTTACTGCCTAGCCTAGGTTGAAAAATAACATACACATCTCTATCACGCACTGATTCATTGTGATGAAGCACGAATTCCCCGTCACTGAAAATCTTCATAGTGCAAGGCGAAATTTCAGTTTTTAAAAGCTTGGCCACTTTTTGTGCCAAACTATGCGTCCCGTCATAAGGACTAGCATAAATCTTCAATGGATAAGGGTTTAAATTATTTTGTTTTTTATTTGGCATATTAATGTCTATTTTAACATAAAATAAATAAAAAAACAGCAGGGAGAATAATCTCGCCTGCTGTGGATTTGTAATTCAATTAACCAAATTACCAACAGGGGTAACTACTGGTAAATCTACTGAGAGATTCAGCTTCTTCCTCCATGCTCTTAAACTTATGACCTCGCTTTATTTCACAAGTAGATGGTGGAACTATTTTCAACCTATTTGGGGTTGAATCACCTTCCCACCAAGCCTGCAACGGACCTGTTACTAAACGAAAAAATTGTCTTTCTCCTTCCTTTTCAACAGGCAGAGATTCGTGCGGGCAGTTTTCATTAAGCATATATAAAATATTTGGCTCAATAGTTATACCCTTACCCAATGAATCCCTATATTCTTCACAGTCTCCATACGGGTCAGTGCTATAAATTTCTTCATCCCAAACCCTGCATGAATTTGGCAAATTATTAGCCATGTAAATCAAACCATAACCGCTATCAGTGTGGATGCCAGGCTTTCTTTGAGTTTCGCCAAGCTTAACAACTGTTTCGGTGATAGTTAAATATCCTACTTGCCCGATGAGCTTTGTAGATATTTTACACGCATCTATCATGGGGAGATATTGTTTATACTCCTCTGGAATAGATTCTGCATTTCCCATAATAAAGGGCATCATATAAATGTTTACCCCCGTAAATTTAGGAAATGCTACATTTCCAATTTTGTTAAAGTTTAACTTTTGCATAAGCATTATTCCAGACCCACTGAGTGTGAGTTTTCCTGTCCTTAGGCAGGGATTTTAAAACTGGATTTTTATTGATTAAGAAATTCTTTGAGCTTAAACCAAATTTTGTGAAAAAGATAAATTTCCACAAACAAGATAAACACATTCTGCAGAATCAAAAATTTAAATTCTGACATAAACGGATCAATAGATTCGTAAATACTTGCCACTACGACAAGCACAACAAGGACAATGAGAATAATTTTAGACTTTTTCATTTTTTCTGAAATTTTAGTTAATTGATATTAAATTTTCAACGAGCATTTTTTCTTACAAAAACAAGAAAACCGACTTTCGAGCCGGATGTTGAGATTAATATTCAAACATATTACAAAATCACAAAGACCGGCTAAAAAGTTTTTTAGCCTGCCACCAAGCTTTAGTGCTTGTTTTATTTATTTGTAATTTCCTATATATCATCATACTAGTATGCTAGCATAGTGTTAAAATAAATGCAAGTATCTTTTTTCATGATTTCAACCAACCTGTGGATAACCCCGCACGAAAGCCTTTGGCTTCATACGGGGCAGGCTTTAAATATCCAATGATTTAAGAGTTTTTTGAAAACCGCCTTCTTTGTCGCGCATTTCACGCGAACCTCGAGTGACTGTGGCTATGCCTAAACCCAAATCCCCTGCTATGGATTCGTGCGTCTCGCCTTTGGCGAGTTTCTTTACTATTTGCCAACGCACGCCGATATTATCGAATTCGTGCGGGGTCAAAATATCTTTCATAAAATCCGCAAGCAGATTTTTATCGCGAGAAATTTTAGCCATCACATCAATAACTTCTTTTTTATATTCTGCTATTTTTGTTTTATTTTTCATAAATTTACTTCTAAAGCTTCACGCCCAGCCTCTCACGAACTTCGTCCATTTTTGCGCTGGCGATTTTTTTAGCTTTTTCTCCACCTTTTTTTAATATTTCAAGAGCTTTTGGAATATCTTTTTCATATTCTTTCCTTTTCTCGCGAAGAGGCGCTATGAATTTTTCCAAATCTTCTATTAAAATTTCTTTCAAGATTTTATATTTGCCGGAATTTTCTGCGTAAATTGTTTTTAATTCACTTTCCGCACGTACGAGTTTGTGTATTTCATAAACATTTTTTGGTATCCCCTCACCCGAATCAGTAACGATACCCATCACACATTTTTTAATTTCTTCGTACTCAGCAAAAAGAGGAATAGTGTTGCCGTAACTTTTCGACATTTTACGTCCATCAGTACCAGGCACTACTGCTACATCCGCAAGTATCATAGGCTCCGGAACTTTAAAGGTTTCCCCGTAAATATGATTAAACTTTTCTGCAGTATCACGAGCTATTTCTATGTGTTGCTTTTGATCTTGCCCGACAGGCACAACATCCGGACTATAGAGTAAAATATCTGCGGCTTGCAACATTGGATAATTAAAAGTACCTACAACTATTTCTTTATTTTTTGCTTCAGCATCTTTGAAAGCATGCGCACGCATCAAATACGGCATAGTAGTGATAGTATCAAAAATCCAACAAAGCTCTGTGTGCTCGGAAATATCAGATTGTTTAAATAAAGTCACATTTGGAGAATCGAGGCCAACAGCAAGATAGTCTAAAAGCAAACCCACAATGTTAGCCTTCATTTCCTTAGGATTTTGCAAGGAATGCAATGCATGATAATCGGCAATAAAGATAAAACACTCGTAATCTTTTGACAAGTCGACGAATTGCTTCATCGCGCCGAAATAGTTGCCAATATGGGCTTTTCCTGACGATTGAATGCCTGACAATAATACTTTTTTAGACATATTTATTATCTTACCACATTTTTAAAATTTAGGTAGAACTTTGTCCACATTTTAATAACATATTTGCTAACTTTTCCCTTTGACTATTTGTGCAAGCCCGCATAGAATGGAATTATGGTAAAAATGAGAAAAAATGAAATTCGTATTCCTCCACAGAGTATTGATTCGGAAAAAGCGGTACTCGGCTCTATAATGTTGCGCAAGGACGCTTTGCATGAAATAGAAGACGTGGTAAATGCGGATTCTTTCTATGTGGAAAAACACAAAATAATTTTCCAGGCGATGATGGACTTGTTTTTAAAAAATGAACCGATAGATATGCTTTCACTTTCGACAAAATTATCGGAGCAAAAACTTTTGGAAAATATCGGCGGCAATAAATACTTGGCGGAAATTGTAAATGTCGTTCCCTCTTCTACAAATGTCCGGCATTATGCAGAAATAGTACAAAAGAAATTTATTTTGAGAAGTTTGATTGATGCCGCTGATTATGTTTCCGAATTAGCCTTCGAAGAAACTGACGACCATATGGATGATATTTTGGATTTGGCGGAGAAAAAAATATTCAGCGTTGTTTCAAGTCCGAAAAATCAAAAATTCACAAGCTTGAAAGACGAATTACCGGAAGCATGGGAGCGTTTAGAAAAATTGCACGAACACAAAGACGCATTGCGCGGACTGCCGACAGGATTTCGAGATTTGGATACTTTACTTTCTGGTTTCCAAAAATCTGATTTGATAATTCTAGCTGCGCGACCGAGTATGGGTAAAACAACCCTTGCGCTCGACATCGCGCGCATGGCTGCTACTACTCACGATAAAGCTGTGGGAATATTCTCTCTTGAAATGTCCTCACAGCAATTAGTAGATAGATTGCTCTCAGCAGAGTCGCGTGTGAATGCTTGGAATTTACGAACAGGACGACTGACTGCTGATAGAGAATTCTCACAACTTCGAGACTCTTTAGATAAACTTTCAAAAGCAAAAATTTATATTGACGACCAACCTGGAAATTCTATTGTGCGAATGAAAGCAATTTCTCGCCGATTAAAAGCTGAAAAAGGTCTTGATTTAATTATTGTGGACTACTTGCAACTTATGACAACTTCTAAAAATTATGATTCGATGGTGAATCAAGTGACGGAAATTTCCCGCTCATTGAAAAGCCTTGCAAAAGAGCTCGACGTGCCGGTGCTTGCTCTTTCACAGCTTTCTCGTGCGGTGGAATCCCGCGGAGGCAAGCCTCGCCTTTCAGACTTGCGAGATTCGGGATCTATCGAGCAGGACGCCGACGTAGTTATGTTTATTCATCGTGAAGATAAAGGCAAAGATGAATCAGAAAAAACAAATATCGCCGAGATTTTAATCGAAAAACACCGAAATGGTCCGACTGGAAAAATAGAACTTTACTTTGATGAAAAGACTACTGCGTTCTTGAACTTAGAAAAGAGTAGTGTAAGTGAATTTGCGCCCTCAAAGCTCGGCAATGCATTGGATGATTTTTAAAACAAAATGGATTCAATAGAAAAATTAGCTGAAATATTCAAAGAATTCCCCGGTATCGGCGAAAGACAAGCAAAACGTTTCGTGTATTTTTTAATGTCCCGCCACCCCAGCTATTCTGAAAGTCTATCGAGAATGATTTTGGAGTTAAAAAAAGAGATCTCGCAATGCAAAGAATGTTTTAGATTTTTTATCGTTAAAAACAACCCGCCAAAGAACGAGCGAGTTTGTGATATTTGTAATGATGTAAATATAGATAATTCTACACTGATGATAATCGAAAAAGATTCTGACCTCGAAAGTGTCAGGAAAAGCAGAATTTATCACGGCATGTATTTTGTCTTGGGAGGACTCGTGCCTATAGTGGAAAAGAATACCCCGATGAGAATTCGCCTGCCGGAATTAATTACTAAAATAAACAAAGAATCGAAAGAAAATTTAAAAGAAATAATTCTAGCATTTTCACTTTCCCCACAGGGTGACCATACTGATTTTTATCTTCGCAATCAACTCAAAGACATTTGTGAAAAATTAAATATAAAAATTTCCTCCCTCGGCCGAGGACTTTCCACCGGCACAGAACTGGAATATTCCGATAACGACACCCTAAAAAATGCATTTAAAAATCGACAATAAAAAACCACTTTCGTAAAAGTGGTTTTTTATTTTATATCAGTAATCTTTACTTTAAAGAATGGCTGGCGGTGGCCGTTGCGGCGGAGGTAGCGGGACTTTTGTTTATATTTCATAACGAGGACTTTGCGAGCTCGGCCTATTTCTACTATTTCAGCGTCTACTTTCGCGCCGGTGATGTATGGAGCGCCGATAGTAGTGTCTTTTCCGTCATCAACAAGAAGAACCTTGTCAAAGGATATTTTATCCCCTTTAGTGTATTCCCCCTTTATTTTTTCGATAGAAACAAGAGTCCCCTTTGAGACTTTGTATTGTTTTCCACCTGTTTTTATGACTGCGAATAGCATGTGACCTATATTATATGAAAAGTTGTAAAAAAGCAAGCACATCTGCTATAATTAAAAAATGCTTTCAAAATATAAATATAATGACATCACCTGGATTGACTTAGAGTCACCAACCACTGAAGAAATATTTGATTTGGTGGATGAGTTTTCCATTCCTCCGCTCGTCGCCGAAGAATTCATCTCCAAGACTGTCCGTTCAAAAGTAGATGTATATAGAAACTTAATTTATCTTATTCTTCACTTTCCAGTTAAATATGAAAATGGCAACGACTCTACTGAGGAACAAGAGATTGATTTTGTCGTGGGGAAAAACTTTTTGATAACTATTCACTACGAATTAAAAAATCCTCTCCACGAATTTTTCAAAAAATTTGAGGCACATTCCCTAGTCGATAAAAATAGTATGGGTGACCATGCCGGATACCTCTTTTATCACATCCTGAAAGAACTTTACAAAAATGTGATGATTGATTTGGAAAAAATGCATCCGGAAATGAAGAGCATTGAGAAAGGGATTTTTTCAGGCAAAGAAAAACAAACAGTAAAAACAATCTCCAGTGTTAATCAAAAAATATTAGACATAAGACAAGCAATGCGCTTCCATAGCCAAACATTAACTAGCTTTGAATCAGCCGGCAAGAAATTCTTTGGTGCTGAATTTAATTACTACCTGGAAGAAATTATCGGAGAATACAATAAAATAGAAACAGTACTGGAAAATTATAAAGATCTTTTGACTGACCTACGTGAGACAAATGATTCCTTGCTTTCATATAAAACAAATGAAACTATAAAATTTTTGACTATAATGAATTTTATAATGCTTCCTCTCACGCTCATCACCGGAGTTTTTGGCATGAACATGAAAGATGTACTACTACAAACTAAAAACGATTTTTACCTCGTTATAGGCGCCATGACTTTGACCGGTATCGTTATGCTTATTTATTTTAAAATTAAAAAATGGCTCTAAATAAAAATATAAAACTGTACAATACTCTTACTCGAGAAAAAGAAGACTTTACGCCTATCGACCCTAAGGAAGTACGGATGTATTCTTGCGGACCGACAGTTTATAATTATCCGCACATTGGGAATTATCGCGCGTATATTTTTGCAGATACATTAAAAAGAGTATTGCTCTACAATAATTTCAACGTAAAACACATAATGAATTTGACTGACGTGGATGATAAAACTATCCGCGATTCACAAAAAGCCGGCAAGAGCTTGAAGGAATTTACAGAATTTTATGCGGAAGAATTTTTCAAAGATATTGAATCTTTGAATATTTTAGCTCCGACCAAATTTACCAAGGCCACAGACTACATTGACCAAATGGTGGAAATTATAAAAAAACTTATGGCGAATGGCTGTGCTTACAAAAGCGCGGATGGTAGTATTTATTTTGATATAAAAAAATTTAAAAATTACGGCAGACTCTCCGGACTCATACTCGAAGAACAAAAAGAGAATGCTTCGGGCAGGATAGTGTCCGACGAATATGACAAAGACAATGCGCAAGATTTTGCTTTATGGAAAGCTTGGGACGAAAAAGACGGAGAAGTTTTTTGGGAGACAGAGTTAGGCAAAGGACGCCCAGGCTGGCATATAGAATGCTCGGCTATGAGCATGGCAAACTTGGGAGAAAGTTTTGATTTACACACCGGAGGAGTGGACAATATGTTCCCTCACCATGAAAATGAAATCGCTCAATCCGAATGTGCTACAGGAAAACAATTTGTAAAATACTGGATGCATAATGAATGGGTTTTGGTTGATCAGAAAAAAATGGCAAAATCTGAAAATAATTTTTTTACTTTAAAAGATATAACTCTAAAAGATATAAATTTAATTTCATATAGATTTTGGCTTTTAATGGCAAACTATCGAACACGGATGAACTTCGTCTGGGAAGCACTAGAAGGCGCAGATACAGCCCTAAAACGTCTTTATAGGCTATATTTAGACCTTGGGAATGATACAGGCTCAGTAAGTACTGAATATAAAAATAAATTTACAGAATTTATAAATGATGATTTGGATACACCAAAGGCTTTGACTTTGCTTTGGGATGTATTAAAAGATGAAAATATTTCCCCTGCCGACAAACGCGCGACAGTGCTTGATTTCGATAAAGTTCTTGGACTTGGTTTTGATAAATTAAAAGAAGAAATAATTCCGGAAGAAATAAAAAAATTGGCAGAAGAAAGAAACACGGCGCGCATAAATAAAGATTTCCAAAAATCAGACGACTTGCGAAAACAAATAAATAATTTAGGATATGAAGTAAAAGATATGGGAGATAATTATAAGATTAATAAAATATAAAAAATTAATTAAAAAAATATGACTGAATCAATAATAAACGAAAAAGATATTAAAAAGGCAGATGTAGTATTGCTCTCTGCGAGCTATGAAAAAACTGCATCTTCACACAAAGGTACAGCAGAAGGCCCAAAGGCAGTTATCGGACAGCTTTCAAGACAAATAGAATTCTTTGACCGTAAGTTCAAATGCGAACCAACAGATTTTATAAAAACTGCAAAATTTGACCTAGGCAATTTGGATAAATACGCTCCAGAAAAAGCTTTGGGAATAATTACCGACAAATGCGTTAAATTAGGAGAAGACGGAAAATTTATTTTTCTTTTAGGCGGAGAGCATTCGGTATCGCTTGGCGCATTACAAGCTTTATCTAAAAAACACAAATCAAAAGATGTGACGATAGTACAAATAGACGCGCATTGCGATTTACGCAATGATGATGGCGATTATAGCGACGACCCTTCAAACTACGCGCACTCTTGCGTGATGCGTCGAGCGAGTGAGCTCGGCTTCCCTCTTGTCCAAGTCGGCATCCGTACTTATTCCCGCGATGAATACAATTATTTCAGCAATCCTAAAAATAATGTAAAAACTTTTGAGTGGGGTACCTCCACCCCGGCTAAAGCCACCCCTCAAGAGGGGAATAAAACTTGGCAACCTCCTTCCGTAAACACAATCATGAAAGCTATTAAAACAAAGTATGTTTACATTACCATAGACGTAGACGGCTTTGACCCGGCATATATGCCTGGTACAGGCACAGCAGTGCAAGGCGGACTCGAATGGTGGTATGGAATAAACCTTTTGGAAAAAATAATAAATAAAAAAGAATTAGTAGGCGCGGACATCGTAGAAGTCTCCCCCCAAAAAGAAACCGTCCTCACCGAATACGGCGCAGCACAACTGTGCTACACAATGCTCGCAAATAAATTTAGAAAGAGGTTTAAATAAAAAAAATCCCTCCTGTAACAAAAGAGGGATTCAATATTGTAATTTTCTAGTTTTTATATCCCCCCTTTTTTTAATCTCTGCGTTAGGTCTTGCCTAGCGCAAAACTGGCGGAAAAAACAAAGCGAGGGTATGGAAGAAGATTGGATTTATACATTGGAACATTTTTTGAATAAATAAAAAAAAGAGGGTACGGAATATCCATACCCTCAACTCTCTTCGTTTGTTAAATCTTACTTTTCTCCAGGCTCTATTTGCCGAAATGTTTCTACTCCATCTTTTTTGACTGGTAAAAAATACATCTTAAAAACCTCTGTTTGAGGATATTCATCTGCATTTTTAAATATAGACAAAAGACGCGGATGGCCCTCTACCACCAAAACAGATTTTAAATCACCGACTGTTTCAGTAGTGATCTTAAAAATAGAAAGTGGTAATTTCCCCTGATCACGATAAGTTAAATCAAGCTTCTGATTTTCATACCAGAGCTCATTTAAAACCATAAGGTTGTCATAAGGCTTGTCAAAGGTAGTACACATAAACATAAACTCACCCTTATGGTGTGCCACATACTTTAAGTGAAAATTTTTATCTCCCTCCTTAAAATGTGTATCATACACAACTGTACCTCTAACGATTGTTGTGTCTTGGGCGTAAACTTCTCTGAATCCCATAAGAATTACTAAGAGAAAAAATAAAACTGATTTTTTCATAACTGACTTTTTTAAATTTTACTTTCTTTTTTTTGAACTTTTCTGAGAAAATCTGCCTATTCACTAAAACTCTATCTAGGCGGGAAACAATCCCCAAAACCCTCTAATGTTTCTTCAGATGTATCCTTTTTTTGAATAGCAACTGCCGGTACTTGTTGAGATTCTTTCTGCTTTTCAAAAGCTTCTACTTTTGCAATAAACCAATCAACCTCCTTTTTGTAGAAATTCATTGAATCTAAAGCCATTGAATAAGCTTTATCGGAAATCTTCAAAGAATCAACTATCATCTTAAACTTTTCATATTTACTGGAGTTAAAAATATACATAGAAGCTCCACCCCCTACGTAAACATGGTTGCTAACAACTTTTTTAGTTTTTTGAGCCTGAGCACTAAAAGAAAAGAAAAATACAAATGCGAGAAAAAATAAATTTTTCATTGTTTATCTATTATTGATTACCCCTACTCTTTAAAGGATTTTCGGGGATACTCCTATTGTTATTAACCAAAATAATTAAGGCTTAAGCCGTAACGAACTTGGTAAATAACAAAGGAAAATCGATATTTTTCAAGGATCTTTTTTCACTAAAAAGCTTATCATGAATAGTGATAAAAGTCAAGCTCTATTTTATTGTTTTAAATATTGGTAGAATATACCTATGGAAAATATTATTTGGATAATTTTGGGAGTTTTGGGTGGAGGCGTAGTAGCTTACTTTATTTTTGGGCGTAAAAAAGAAGAGAAGAAAGACGATACAGGGCTAAGCTTAATACTCCAACAAATAAATGAATTGGCGCACAGAGTAGATAGTAAAATAGGCGAAACTCATAAAGACATGAGCAATACCCTACTAATAAATTCACGAGAATCAAATAAAATAATCCGTGAAATAACGGAAGAATTGACCCGTGTGTCCGAAGGGCAAAAGCAAGTCGTAGGCTTTGCGGACCAGTTGCAAGATTTGCAAAACATTTTAAAGAATCCAAAACAACGCGGAATCTTGGGCGAATATTATTTAGAAACTGTTTTAAAAAATGTTTTGCCACCTGGGAGTTATCAAATGCAATACCCTTTTGCCGACAGTACTATCGTCGACGCAGTGGTATTCGTAAAAGATAAAATAATTCCGATAGATTCCAAATTCTCATTGGAGAACTACAACAGAATGGCAGAAGCCACAGACACCGGCGAGAAAAAAAGACTGGAAACTATTTTCGTAAATGATTTAAAAAATAGAATAGTGGAAACTGCAAAATATGTGCAACCATCACAAGGCACTACTGACTTTGCATTTATGTTTATCCCCCACGAAGCTATTTATTACGATTTACTAACCAATAAAATCGGCGGACTGAAAGACGAAGAAAATGAAAACCTCATCCAGCGCGCGGCGGGAAAATATAAAGTCATCATCACATCCCCTACTTCATTCCTCGCATATTTACAGACTGTATTGCAAGGACTCAAGGCTTTGCAAATAGAAGAATCCGCAAAAGAAATAATTAAAAAAGTAGAAGACCTGGGCAAGCATTTAAAATCATATGAAGAATATCACGGCAAGCTCGGCAATGCTCTTAGTACCGTCGCAAACCACTACAATGCATCAAATAAAGAATTAAAAAAGATAGATAAAGACGTGATGCGCATCACCGGAACTTCCCCAGAGTTAACAGTGCTAGAAATTGAGAAACCTAACCTCGAAGAGTAATCCCCCTTTTTAAAATTGACTTTAAATTTTTAATTTCCTATTATAGATGAGGGTATTTTGTACCTTTTATAGTATTGTTTTTTTCACACAATTTTATTTTCTTATGACACAAAGAAGCGCTGAATTTGGTAGTGGCATTAAATATCATGTCACAAACAGTCAATGGGAAGTACTGTATACAGTATACGGTATTCTATTAGAAGATGGACTAATAGAAAAACACCAACTTTCGGAAAAAATAAAAATTATTCCATTTTCTTCAAATCTTGGAAGAAAATTATTGGGAGAAAATAAGGGGAAAAAGGGGTTTTTCTTCGACGAAGGAGAAAGAGAAACAAAACATTTTGTTATCGTGAAAGTTGACCCACCTGAAAAAATAGGACTGGTCTTGGTTCCTCCTCCCGAAATTGAAAAAAAATATACTACTAATATACGGGTTAAGTAGCATAAGAATCTCCTTAAATATACTTGTAAAGTCCCGCCAGGGAAAAAACTTTACTTCTTTTTGATTAATTGAATATTGAATGATGTGTCTCTTCTCCCCGTTGAGACATATTTTTTTGCCTTTTTTCTAAAAAATGTTATATTTTTCCTTGTAGTTAACTGTTTAATTACTTTTTGGCCCTATCGTCTAACGGTTAGGACGGGTCCTTCTCAAGGATCAAATCAGAGTTCGATTCTCTGTAGGGTCACATTTTTTTGACTACTCAAAAAACCTATGCTAGAATGCAGGAAATCATTATTTGAAAATTAAATTTCACCGCAACCCCCTAAATCACACACACCATGAAAAAAACCCCGCCAACCAAGGTATCCTTGGATCACCTTATTGATTCCCTTAAATTTTGGGAGGACATAAACCTCAATGCACAGATGCTTTTTTTGTTTAATTTGATGTTCAACAAAGATCCGGATTTAAGAGAATTAGAAATTTTTTCAGTATTTTCTCCCCCAATGATAGGGTCTGAACTTACAGAAAGAGGAAACCTTGGGCGAGCTATTGAAGGATACACACGCCTTAGAACATCATTGGAAAAGAATGGTGGAATATTTGATCCATACCAATTTCTTCCAAGAGTTCCTACAGCACTCCGAGAACAAATCTCTGATCGAGCTGATTTTGCTGAGCTTGCCGGAAATGATAATACTTCTACATTTCCTTGGTTTCTGCACAAATGGCTTGAAACAAGAAAAGTGATGGAGGTTTCACACCCGGAAAAAATTCCTTTAGTAGACCCTTGCCAAAAAAGTTTTTTAGATAGTATGCCTTACGACCACTGGATGCTAACACTAAGTAAGCCAATTGCCAGTATTCCTAAAAGCAAAGAACAGGAAGTCGTTTTCTACAAAAACTTTATTGTATGCAGGGAAGGCGCCTTTTTAAGGGTTTTATTGATACCTGAACAAGTTCATAACTTTTTACTGAGGGATGACCAACGAACCTTAATCAAAGAAATGATTAAGCTCGTGGATAAAAACAAACCCGACAAAGTAAAAATATCGAAAATGTTGGACAAGGTAATCCCTAGCCTGAGTGAATGGCTCGACAGACAATACGCCTTTATTTCCTTCCGGATAAATATCCTAAGTGGAAAAATATTTGGCGTACTTAAAGATGAGTACGACTGGCTGGAATTAGACCTCATGGAAGTAAAAAGGGAGGAAAAAGGAAAGCAAGACGACGAAAGTACATTAAAGGCAATTGCTAAAGACTGGAATACTCATACTTTGACGTTTCTAATAAACGGTATCGGAAAAATTATTTACGATAAAAGTATGGAGCCACCAGTAGAAGTAAAAAGTCCGAAACGTAAAAAGTCTTGGCTTGTAAACTTATTTTCCAATTGGTTTTCAAGTCCTTCTTCTGAAGTCAACACAACCAATGCAATACCCCAAACTATGCAAGTCGTACATCCTTCACCTCCTGTTAATTTAGAACAAGAGATTGTAGATGATGAAGTACAAGCATGGCACGAGGTTAGCAGAGGAACAATTACTTTTGTTTCAATTAGTAGGCAAAAAGGTATTGTTGTTAAAACCGGTGCGGAACTTGATGAACCACACGTTCGAAAAGATCATCCCCGCACCCTCAGAGATGGACGCAGAATTGATGTAAAGCAGACCATTGTGAGAAGAGATTTACATGAAAAGGGCATACCCCTCCATGGAAGCAAAGCAAAATTTAATTGACCTTCCAAAATTTTAATGCAAAAAACGGCTCCTCGGGGCCGTTTATTTTTTTGCCTATTATTTAAATATGGTATACTTTAATTATGAAAATAATATTACACTGGTTAATACTTTCGGGAACAGTTTACGGATTGGCTTATTTTATGCCCACTATCAGCGTGAGTCCTTGGTGGATAGCTCTCATTATCGGAGCGATTTTGTATTTTATTCACTCGATAATAAAACCAATTTTGAAAATCCTTACTTTGCCTTTAACGATAGTCACTTTCGGACTTTTTTCAATAGCATTAAATGTTTTGTTTTTCTGGTTCCCTTCCGTAATAATTTCCGGTTTTAAAATTTACGGACTCGAAGCAGCTTTTATTGGAGCTTTTGCAGTATCTTTCATAAACTGGATAGCCGATAAAATAAACGACTAAAATTAAAATACGCGAAAAAAAACCGGCCTATGGTAGGCCGGATAATTTGTTATTGTTTTCAGCTACATAAGTCCCATCGATTTCGACGGAGTTTAATGTACCGAAGAGTTCACCGTTATGATGTATATAAACCCACATCTCTTCCTGAAAGTTATCAAACTTCACAGCTAAACTTTTCTGTCTTGAAAAATACTTCAGGAGATCAGGGTCATTGCCATCATAACAAGCAATGTAAGTTTTTGGCGCAAAAGTGTTTGTACTGTCCTCAGCTAGCTGAAGATAGCACTTCCAGACTTTTTCTTTTTCGTCGTAAAAAGAATTTTGAATCCTTGCGACTTTTGTGCCATCAAATTGATGGCGATAGTATATCCCTAAAAAAAGGGTGGGTGCTAATATAAGCACTAATAGTGTTCGCCAAAAGGCTTTGCGTAAAAACTTATTTTCCATATTGTTTTGTGTGTAAAAAAGTTGAGAGTTATTTGAAAAGTCATCACATAACCCGATAAAATATCCGGTTGTTTTCATGACTTTTCAAACATACGCTCAAATTTTTTGAAGAACTTTTATGCTAATAATATAGCATAAATAAAAATAAATTGCAAATTTTATTTTTTTGCCAGCCACTCTTTCTCTTGCCTGACTAATAAATTTTCTTTTTCTTCCGGATGCAACATTATTTGTTCAACTATTTTTTCCATACGCATGCCTTGCGAGCCTTTTACTAAAACTAAGTCTCTTTTTTTTACAAAAGTTTTTAGAAACTCCCCTGCCTCAAAAGAATTATTATATTCTAAAATATTTTCTTTTTTCATTCCTGCCTCAAGTGCACCGACTTCTATATCTTTTGCTCTTTGTCCTACAACAACTAAAACATCAGCATTTTCTTTTGCAATCCGGCCAATATTTTTATGTGCTTCTTCCGTGTGCTTGCCTAATTCTAACATGTCACCCAAAACAGCCACCTTCCTCCCTTGAGATTTTACTTCACCCAAGGTTTTTAACGCTGACTCACATGCAAAAGGCGAAGAATTATAAGTATCATCAATAATCAAACTTTCATTTATCCCGGATATTAAGCGCATCCTACCCGCGGGGAATTCATAACTTTTCAAGGCATCTACAGCACTCAACATATTAAATTTTAATCCAAAGGAAAGTGCGAGTGACGCAAGGGATGCATAAATATGATTTCTGCCAAATACACCTTCGATAATAACAGGCAAGCTACTACCCCCGGCATCCGTTCGGAAAATTATCCCTGTTGGATTTTTATCATTTTCATAGAAAATACTATCACCAGAACCTAAAACATCGGCGCCTTCTTTAAAGCCATATGTCACAACGCGATTTTTACTTTTTATTTTCATGCCGAGGACAGCTTCATCATCTGCATTCAAAACTAGCAAGCCATCTTTTTTTAAGGTTTTTATAAGCCCGCTTTTTTCTTCTATTAAATGTTCGCGTGAATTAAAAAATTCTATATGAACAGGAGTATCGCCTATTGCTGTGATTATCACTGCATCGGTTTTTAACCATGAGGCTGTTTTTTTCATATCACCCGGCTTACCTACGCCCACCTCGAGCACCAACCACTCAGGATATTTGTGAGACGGAAATGGATTAATAAAAAGCCACAGACCTTTCAAAATATTTTGAAGCCAAGCTGAAGGGCTATTCCAACCATTTGGGATGCCCAAGATAGTAAGTGGTAAACCTATTTCAGAATTAAAACTTTTTTGACTCTTGCGAACATAAGCAACTTTTGAAATGACCGCATAAACTGCATCCTTGGTAGAAGTCTTGCCGACTGATCCTGTTATAGCTACGATTTTTGGTTTATACTTCCAAAGAACGAGCTGTGACTCCACTCGTAAAACATATATAATTATTTTTTTAAATAAATCTTTCATCTGTCTGGTGGAACTTCATAATAATTTAATAAAAACTTTGTAATATCCAAAAAAGGATCTGCCCATGTCTGCGAGGCATACTGCACATTTTTAGGATTCACTGCATAAAGAAAAACTATAAACCTAGGATCATAAGCCGGGAAATACCCGAAAAACGAATGCGTATGTCTGTCTTCATAATATCCTCCCCCACCCTCCTTTGCAACTTGCGCTGTTCCTGTTTTTACTGCGACAGAATAATGATCTAGTTTTGCATTTCCACCTTTTAGGGATTTATCCATCACCGTAACTAGCATCCGAGTTATTTCCGTGGCGGATGCTTCTGATATTTTTACACGCGATGTCGGATATGTGATATTTTTCTCTGTTCCATCGTCGTATTTTATCGTTTGCACCAAGTGTGGAACAACCAAGTTACCTCCATTTGAAAGTGATGCCAATGCGCGAGTTATTTCTATCGGGGTCATGGCAATACCTTGCCCGAATGAAGCATTGGCATATTCTATTTCCCGCGCGTTTTTTAAATTATTAGTCAAATTTCCTATAAGTCCGCTGGTTTCATTTGGTAAATCAATTCCTGTTTTATCTTTAATGCCATAGGAAAGCATATAATCGTGCATATTTTGCTTGCCAAGTTTATGAAAAACAAAAACCATTCCGGTATTCAAAGATTGATTCAAAACATCCTGCATGCTCGTACCCGGACCTCTTCCTTTTTTATCAAAGTTAAATATTTGTTTTTTCTCGACTATCACAGAGCCCGTATCGTTGTATTTTGTATCGGCTGTCACCACACCAGTGTCGAGTCCTGCTGCCATCACGAGAGGCTTCACCACTGAGCCAAATTCAAATACATTTTCTACCAATGGATTTGCAAAAGTTTTTGGATTTTTAACTTTAGAAAAATCATTCGGATTAAAACTTGGCTTGGCATCAAGAGCATAAATAGACCCTGTCTTTGGATCCATGATTATACCGCCAATAGCATCTGCATTATATTTCATTTCTACTTCATTTAATTTTTGACTTAAAAATCCTTGCACCACGGGCTCGATGCTCGTAACTACATCACCCGCTATAGTATCACTCTTAAATAAATGCTTATTTATATTTGAAAAAACTTCAGCAAAAAAATTCACATAAGGATTATCTTTATTGCGTGACAAAATATTATCATATTGTCTTTCCAGTCCATAACGTCCACCTAAATCATTGCCCTTAAAGCCTACAAAGCCCAAAGTGTGTGCAGCCATATCCCCCCCGGGATAAAAACGCCATTTTTCTTTAAAAATAGAAACACCGGGGATTTTTAACAAAGAGACAGCATCAGCATTGTCTTTTGAAATTCTATCTGTAATTTCTTCATAAGGATCATTTTTTTTACTTGCTTTTAAAATAAAATCATCCTGATTCAAGGTAATTATATTTTTTAATTTTTCATATGAACCCGCAGTATCAGTAATTTTATTTGGGTCAACCGCAAGCTTGAAACCAGAGGCCTGACTAGCACCAGAAACCAAAACTCCGTCCTTGCGCGTAAAAAAAATAGATCCGCGTTCAAAAATATCAGACGATGGAGTGGCATACTGCCTGTCAGCCAGGTCTGAATAAGTATTTTTATGAATTACTTGCACCCAAAAAAGCTTTGCTATTAAAATAAAAGCAAAAAATAATATACAAAAAGATAAAATTCTGGTTCTAAAAATAAAACTAGAGTTCATTGTTTGAAATTTTTAAACTACCGACATTTTTAGCGGTAGCGTATTTTATTTTTGTCTCCTGAAAACCCATAGATTGAGCAAGGGTAAGATTAACTTTATTCGAAAGAGCTATGTATTGCAATTCCATCTGCCCGACATCACTGGACAAGACACGACTATTAGTCTCTATGCTTTTTCGTGCAACTATATTAAAAACAGTATTACCTAAAAGAAAAAAGTAAAAAAGAACCAATGCGCCGGCTGACCACAGCATAATATTCAGTAAAACAGCCTGCATGCTGTGATTATTATTCACAATACTCATGCCGTGATTACCTCCATATCTCTTAAATTTTAGTGTTGCTGTTGTCATATTATTTCTTTTTATTTTTTATATTTTTTCTATTATTCTTAATTTTGCGCTTCGTGATCTTGGGTTACTTTTTAATTCTTCTATGCTCGCTGTAATTATTTTTTTATTTATAATTTTTGCTAAACCATTTTTCTCTTTTTCTTTGTAAAAATTTTTGACTATTCTGTCCTCTAAGCTGTGAAATGATATTACTGATATCCTGCCTCCTTTCTTCAAAACATTAAAACTTTTTTCTAACCCTTCCTGCAATGCTCCGAGTTCATCATTTACCGCTATCCTCAAGGCCTGAAATGTACGTGTGGCAAAGTGCAATCTTCCCTTTCTGTATCCTGCTGGTACTGCGTCACTGATTATTTTTACTAAATCAAAAGTTGTTTTTATATCAGACTTTTGCCTGGCATCCACTATTGCCTTGGCTATTCTCCTTGAGAATTTTTCCTCACCAAAACCGTAAATAATGTTCGCCAAATTTTCTTCTCCCCAAGTGTTCACGGCATCGTATGCCGTCACATCTTCTAAAGAAGGATTTTCTTTCATAGTCATGAGCAAATGCTCATCTTTCATAAAAGAAAATCCTCGTCCGGAATTCTCTAGCTGATCAGAGCTCAAACCTAAGTCCAAAATCACTCCGTCAACATTCTCACCACTAATATTTCTGAAATTTGTATTATTAAATTCAACTGTACAATCTAGCTTTGCAAATTTATCTTTTGCTCTATCCCATACAGCTTTATCCATATCGTATGCGATAATTTTTGCGCCCGGATATTTTTTACAAATTTCCAAACTGTGCCCCCCTCCTCCAAATGTGCCATCAATCACCACAGGATTCTTTGGTAGATTTAACCCATCTATTGTTTCATTTAAAAGAACTGTCTTATGAACGCTATTCATTATTTCTTTTCATTCCCTAATTTTTCTGCTAATTCATCCGCTTGCTTTTCGGCAACATCTTTATACTTTGCCCAAGCTTCATCATTCCAAACTTCCACACGATCTTGCACTCCGATTATTGCCGCTTTGCCTTTCAAGCCGATTCTTTCTTTCAAAAATTCCGGTACTAAAACTCTACCTATTGAATCTATCTCCACGTCAGTCGCTCGTCCGAACATAAATCGGTTAAAACTTCTCTTATCAGCTTTCAAAAAAGATAAATCAGAGTCTGAATCAGAAAGTCTTTTTGAAACTTTTTCCCATTCTTTGACTGTAAAAATGAACAAACAATTGTCGAGTCCAGGCGTGATAATAACCTTCTTGCCCAATTCCTTGCGGAACTTCACCGGCAATGACATTCGATTCTTTTCATCTATTGTGTGTATATATTCACCGATTAACATAAAATTATTATTTCCCACTTTTTCCCACCTGATATACATTGTAAACCACAATGTAAAACAATGCAAAATGCCACCTGTGGATAACTTTTAGGTTTAACTCTTGCTAAATATTCTATTTTGTTTAATACTTTACTTAGATTTAGATCTTTGCTATATAGTTCTAAATCTATTTATTATTTTCACTTAATCTTTTAAGGAGGGTATCAAAATGTTTACTTTTAAAAAAGTTCTTTCTGGGGTTAATGAAAATACTCAAAAACCCAACTATTATTTATGCGAAAACGCACATGTATGGCCGTATGTGAACGACCACCTCAACCCAGTACCACGAAAAAGATCCAAATTTATCCGTGAAGAAACTGGAAATGGAGAATTTATTATTCTGGTAAGACCTCATAGCTTACCTGCACTGCGTGCTTAGATTTTAAACAGGTTTACTTCGCGGTTTATCCTGCTTGACCTTTACTTCAGAGTAAAGGTTTTTTATTTAGGTCTCATTAATGGAAAAAATTGAGTTTCGCGGATGGGCTTATCGGCAAGAAAAGCAAAAAGCATTTCACCGAAACCAAAACCGCACGTCGGAGGCATGCCGTGTTCGAGCATTTCCACAAATTCATCATCTGGCATCATAGCCTCTTTGTCCCCCATTTTTATAAGTTCTTGTTGAGCTTCAAACCTCTCCGCTTGATTTATCGGGTCATTTAATTCCGAATACCCATTGCCGACTTCCGCGCCGGCGATAATGATTTGAAATCTTTCAGTAAGTTCAGGATTATCAGGCATTGATTTTGCCAAAGGCGAGACGAGCTTTGGATGTCCGGTCAAAAACACCGGACCGGAAATTTGTTTTCGGCAATACTTCCAAAGAGTATCCACTAGGCGCTCCATAGTCTCGCCATCGTAGACCACTTTCAAATTGTCCAATTTATTTTTTACTTCATCATAAGTCGTATTTAAAATATCTATACCTGTATATTTTTTAACAGTCTCCGTATAATCAATCTTTTCCCATTTTCCGCCGAGGTCGAATTTGTGCCCGCGAGTTTCAAAATCCGTTTTTCCAAAAACATCCATTGCTATTTTTTTATAAAGTTTTTCCGCAAGATCCATGCCATCTTTATAATTCGCATAAGCCCAGTAGAATTCCAAATTCGTAAATTCTTGTAAATGATTCGCATCCGAGCCTTCATTCCTATATGCCCTGCCTATTTCAAAAGTCTTTGGAAAGCCCGCAGACATAAGCCTCTTCTGCCAAAGCTCGCCGATAGAAATACGCAAATAAAGAGGAAGCTTGAAATCCTCATTGTATGTTTTAAAAGGCGTGGCCTCTGCGCCACCTGTCGTCACTTCGAGTGAAGGAGTTTCGACTTCCAGGAACCCATGTTCTTTCATAAAGTTGCGCGCAGTGTCCCAGAATTTTGTTTTCTTTTCTAAAATATCTTTTACCTCCGGATCCATCAAAATATCCAAATACCTTTTTCGAAATCTTTCTTCAATATCCTGTAAGCCATGCCATTTCTCCGGAAGTGGTAAAAGAGTTTTCGTAAGCATGCACCAATCTTTTGCCTCTAGACTCTTCTCGCCTCTTTTTGTTGTAAAAAATGTGCCGTAAATTTCTACGAAATCTCCGATATCTACTGTGGCGCTGAAAAATTCCAATTTTTCAGCGCCCAAAACATCTTTTTTCAAAAGTCCTTGAAAATTCGCAGTGCCGTCATTTAATGTTATGAAAACTATCGCGCCTTGTCCGCGGATAGACATTATTCTTCCGGAAATCCATTTCACATCGCCAGACTTTTCTAAATTTTCAAAATTATTTATTGCTTCCGCCAAGCTAAGCTCTCTTTTGGACTCCGCCGGGTACGGATTCATTCCCTTTTCTTTTAAAAGTTCAAGTTTTTTTATTCTCAAGTCTCTGATTTCGTCAATTGAAGACATCTTTTATTTTTTATTTTTTATCCACACCAATGCGGGACAAGTTACGCTACACTAATAATAGTATAGTTTACCACGCCTCCCGGAGTTTTAAAAGAAACCTTGTCGCCTTTCTTTTTTCCAAAGAACGCTGTACCTATCGGCGAGTGATTTGAGATTTTCCCCAGAGCCATATCAGCTTCTTCGGAGCCTACTATATGATACGTCTTTTGTTCTTTTGCACCTTCTTTTTCGACGACTATGGTAGAGCCGACTTCCGCTATTTCACTTTTATGATTTTTATCAATAACTTTTGATTCTCGTAATATGCTTTCAATTTTTGTAATGCGCTCTTCCAATTTTCCTTGATCTTCACGCGCCTGGTGATATTCGGCATTCTCAGACAAATCACCCAGAGCTTTTGCAGACTCTAACGCATCTATAATTTCTTTGCGCTTCGGGCCTTTTAATTCCTCGATTTCGATTTCTAATTTTTTTCTTTTTTCCTCCGTTATGTAATCCATTCTTTTAATACTAGCCTTTTTAAGGCTAAAAGTCAAAAAAAAATAGAGGTTACGGTTTTACGTAAACTCTATTAAAATTTTCCATGCTTACTACTTCGCGTATTCCAAAGCCTTGGTAGAAAAAATCAGGTGCGTGCCAAAATATATCGACCTCACTTTGATTATTTAAATCTACTGTAGGAAAAAAACCTGACGCATTGCGAGAACCGGAACAAAAAGTTTGCCCTTTAACATCAAGATGTTGGCCTGTTTCAGTAAAGTATTTTATCTCAAAAATAATTCTTTCAAGCAAGGTGATGCCTTTTCCCATTTTTGGATCGACAGCTATTGTTTTGCCCAAAAACTCTTGGGTCGGACTGGGTTCATCCCGCACCCATATAGCATAACTTTCTACCGGACTACGAGAATTAATAGATATATCTTTATCTAAGTCGTCACAATAGGACCTAATTTCAAATAACTTTTGGCAAACTTGGTAAGAAAATCCCATTTTTATTGCCTTTAAAATAAAAAGCAGCCTCCATTTACCCATTATAGGGATAGGTGGAATATAAACTTTACTAAAATCTGCCTCTGTGTCAAAAATTTCTTTATAGACACTATTCCAATCTTTTACAATTTCACTAATATTCATTTCAACCTCCATGTTTATGAACTCCTAGACAAATCATATAATATCTTTTTAAAAAAGCAAGATTTATATATAATTGGCACACAAGAGCTTGCTATAAATTTTAAATATGATAGTCTATCTTTTATATGGCAAAGACAATAATCGAAGTCAAAAAGAACCCGAACGAAAACAACGCTAGCATATTGCGCCGTTTTTCCCGACGCATCCAGGAATCCGGCATCATCCACAAAGTCAAAGGCGCGCGTTACAACGAAAGAAAAGAATCAAAATTGAAAGTAAAAGCTGGCGCTCTAAAAAGAATGGGCCGAAGAAAAGAAGTTGAAAAGCTTCGCAAGCTCGGAAAAGCAGTTGCTAAAAAATCATCAAGATAATATGCAAGGTGATTTCTCTATAACCAACAAAACGAAGGCAAGAATTCCCTCTTGTCCTTTTTTACTTATCAAAAATGACATTTTAGGTGAAAAATATTCCCTCTCGATAGCATTTGTAGGTGAAAAAAGTTCTCAAGAATATAATAAAAAATATAGAGGCAAAGACAAATCGACCAATATCCTATCTTTTGCATTTTCAAAAAATGAAGGCGAGCTAATCCTCTGCCCTAATGTCATAAAAAAAGAAATGAAAAACTTCGACAGAAATTTTCGAGAATTTTTAGGGTTTTTAGTTATCCACGGAATGCTACATTTGAAAGGAATGCAACATAGTAGTACAATGGAGAGACTAGAAATAAAATATGATAAGAAATATTTCAATCGGGATTGATGTCGGGTCTCAGACGATTAGAGTAGTCGTCGGAGAATTTTCAAAAGGAGAAAAATATCCTAAGGTTATTGGTGTGGGCGAGAGTGAAACAAATGGCGTGCGCCACGGATATATTGTAAATAAAAATGAAGCAACAAGCTCTTTGAAAAAGGCCGTAGCTATGGCGGAAAAAAGTTCCGGCATAAAAATACGCCGAGCATTTATAGGAGTCGGCAGTGTCACATTGCATTCTGAAGTTCACCTGGGCAATGCTGTCGTTTCAAAAGCCGACGGCGAAGTGACATCTCTTGATGTAAACAAAGCTCTCGAAAATGGCGAGAATAATTTAAAATTGGAAAATAAAAAAGTTATCCAAATGTTCCCTCTTTCTTATCGTCTCGATGGCAAAGAAGTACTGGGCAAGCCCGAAGGTATGCGCGGAGCAAAGCTCGAAGTTAAAACTCTTTTTGTCACTTGTTCCAATCAACACATCGAAGACTTGATAGAAGTCGTGACCGGGGCCGGAGTGGACCCTGTAGACATCATATCCTCGCCTGTCGCCAGCAGTCATATTGCCCTTTCTGAAAGGCAAAAAGTAGTCGGCTCAGCTGTCGTAAATATAGGCGCGGAAACTGTATCACTCGGAGTTTTTGAAGATGGGATGCTTATTTCGTTAAATGTTTTTTCTATCGGTTCATCCAATATTACAAATGACATTGCCTTGGGGTTAAAAATCCCTATTGAAAAAGCAGAAGGCTTGAAGCTCGGAAATTTCTCCGGAGAATATCCAAAGAAAAAATTAGATGAGATTATCGAAGCTCGCATGGAAGATATTTTTGAAAAAATAGAAAATCATTTGAAAAAAATAAAAAGAAATGAACTCTTGCCGGCAGGCATCGTATTTGTCGGTGGAGGTTCTGCAATTCCTCGCCTCGAAGAACTTTCAAAACACACATTAAAACTTCCTTCTAAAATAGGCACAACAGAAATTTTCGAAAATACAAAAACAAAACTTCGTGACCCATCATGGTTCACAGCATTAGGCTTAATCATCGGCAACAAAGATGAAAAAAGTTACACCGAAGGCACATTCCCCAACCTCTTCAAAGACCTCAAGGAATCCATAAAATCTATCGCAAAACAATTGATGCCATAGCTTATTTTTTATATTTCTATGCCACACTTTTCAAAAAAGCAAAATTTGCTTTTTTTTATTTTAGGGCTAATATAGAGGTCATATAAGTAACAAAAATTTTATTAAAAGTTTAAAAATAACCATATAAATATATGCCAAAAGTAAACCCAGAAATCGAAACATTCGCGCGCATCAAAGTCATCGGAGTCGGAGGTTCCGGTAAAAACGCCTTAAACCACATGATAAGTAAGAAGGTCAAGGGTGTAGAATTCGTTTGTATGAATACCGATACTCAAGATTTACATCACTCTTTAGCTGAGAAAAAAATTCATATAGGAAAAAATTTAACCAAAGGCCTAGGCGCGGGAATGAATCCTGACATTGGTAAAAAAGCCGCAGAAGAAACTAAATCTGAAATACAAGATGTCATCAAGGGTTCTGACATGATCTTTATCGCCTGCGGAATGGGTGGAGGCACTGGCACAGGTGCAGCGCCGATAGTCGCGCGCGCAGCTCGCGAGCAAGGTATACTCACTGTAGCTGTCGTCACCAAGCCATTTTTCTTTGAAGGAAATCACAGAATGAAAATTGCGGAGAAAGGTCTCGAAGAACTTTCAAAAGAAGTGGATGCTATAATCGTCATTCCAAACGACAAACTTTTGCAAATGGCTGACAAAAATACTAATTTCAAAAATGCTTTCGCAACTTGCGATGATGTATTGCGCCAAGCAGTCGAAGGTATCTCTGACCTCATCACTACTCCGGGAATAATCAACGTGGACTTTGCAGATATCAAGGCTGTCATGGCGGACTCCGGCACAGCATTGATGGGCATCGGCTCGGCTTCCGGCGAGAAACGCGCTGAAAAAGCGGCATTTTCCGCTATCAATTCCCCTCTTCTCGAAGTTTCTATCAATGGCGCAAAGGGCGTATTGTTTGCAATTTCCGGCGGAGACGACATAACGCTTCACGAAATACAAGAAGCTGCAAAAATAATTACAGAGTCTATCGACAAAGATGCAAAAGTTATTTTCGGAACTATTCACGACGATAAATTGAAAAAAGGAGAATTGAAAGTGACAGTCATTGCTACCAGCTTCCCTGTCGATATGCCAAAGAAAAGTCTTTTCAATCCTCTGACAAGTAGCAAGCCTCTACTAGTAGAAGAAAATGCGGATATGATAAAAAAGGAAGTGCGCACAACTTTGCAAAATATGAATGCAAATAATTCCACAACTACTCCAAGCAGTACCCCTACCGTCACCAATGATTTTTTCAAAAAATTAGAAAAGAAGCCTGACATAATAGTGGACGACATAATTGTCGAAGACGACAGCAGTGATGATGACTGGAGCGCTGTTCCAGCATTTCTACGAAGGAAAAAGTAAATTAGGTTCTAGTTTCTAGGTGCTAGGTTCTAGATGTATTTTGAGTTATAATACTAGTCGCTAGAAACTAATCACTAGCAACTAATTTTTATGATTTACGATTTGATAATAATAGGTGGCGGACCAGCCGGGGCATCGGCGGCTGTTTATGCTGCTCGCAAAAAACTAAATACTCTTTTGATCATTGCTGAATGGGGTGGGCAATCTGTCGTCTCTGAACAGATTTATAATTGGATAGGAACTGTTTCCCTTTCTGGCAATCAACTTGCTGAGAATTTTAAAAAACATGTATTGGCAAATGCTATAAATACAGACCCTAGTTCTACCCTTGCCGTCAAAGAAGGTGCAAAAGCAAATTCTATAATAAAAAATGACAAAACTTTTAAAATAAAAACAGACGCCGGTGAAGAATTTGAAACTAAAACTATCTTGATATCTACCGGCAGTGAACACCGAAAACTCCAAGTAAAAGGCGCGGATAGGCTCGAACACAAAGGCCTTACTTATTGCGCTACTTGCGATGGTCCCCTTTTTGCCGGAGCGGATGTAGCCGTCATCGGCGGAGGCAATGCCGCTTTTGAAAGCGCATCACAACTTTTAGCATATTGTAATTCCGTGACTATTGTTCACCGCAGTGAGAAATTCCGCGCAGATGAAATAACTGTAGAAAAAGTTTTGAAAAATCCAAAAATGAAAGTAGTCACTGAAACAGAAATTCTTGAAATAACCGGCGATAAATTTGTGGATGGAATTATTTACAAAGAAAATACTACCGGCATAGAGAAAAAATTAAACGTAACAGGAATTTTCGTAGAAATAGGACAAATCCCAAATACTTCTTTTGTAAAAGACATAGTACCCCTCGACGAAATAGGCCGAGTAAAAATAGATCCTTGGACGCAAAAAACCGAAACCTCGGGCATCTGGTCTGCCGGCGATTGCACCAATATCCTCTATCACCAAAACAACATAGCATCCGGTGATGCTGTCCGAGCCCTCGAAGATATTTATTTGGCTTTGAATACGAAATAAACTAAAATTAACTATTTAAAATATTTATAGGCAACGCTTAATGCGAATGAAGGCAGTATGACAAACACAGTAGCGAATAAACACCTGATTAAAATTTTAGTTGTAGCAGAATCTGGTGTATCTGGACCGCCAGAAGTAAGGACAATCAAAATACCTATGACTCCAAAAACAATAGATGTATAAATAAAGATTTTTGTTGCTATTTTTTGCATAAATTTATTATTTTTAATTAAAGTTGACCCTTATAATAATCCGGCTTTTCCCCTTCTTCGAGTTTTTTTTGGTCTTCATGCCACTCTTTGGCAGGCTGACCTCTTACATACCAAACATTATTCACTTCAGTAAGTATCTCTGGATTAGCGTTAAATTGTTTAGCTGCTTCAGCCCTTCTTTTATAAAAATCATCTCCTTTATTTTCTTGCGGAGGCTCAAAAATATCTAATTGAACAACCTTAGGATTACCAGCTTTTTCATTTATTCTCATATTCCTCATATATATATTATATAACCAAGTAAAAGAAAAGCAAGCCAACTGCGGATGCGGTGAGATTTGAACTCACGATTGAGTTTCCCCAATGCCGGTTTTCGAAACCGGTGCCTTCAACCACTCAGCCACGCATCCCTTTCCGTGTCGCCTATTATATCAGAAATCCTGTATTTTCTTTACTTATTAAAACATGTTAAAATATAAATATGGGAAATTTTAACCAAATAGACACTGGAAATATGGGAATGAAGGGAGATCCGACTCCTGATTTATCTGTAAATAAAGTTGCGGAAGATATAAATAATTTACTTGGATCCCAAGATTGGGTAGGTAGTAAACCTTTCGAAATAGAAACACCTGATGGTAGTTATAAATATCAAATAAGAAGAGAAGAAAATTGGATAACTATAAATGAAATACCTAGCGCTACTCCAGAAAAAGTACAATCTTTTTTTATGGAGAAAAAAGGAGATAAGTGGAAATGTTTTAATGTATCTTCTATGAAAGATGAAAAACTTGCTTCCCCTGAACTAAAAGCAACTTATGAAAGAATTCTAAATGCAAAAAAATCTTCAAAATAAATTAATTATGTAGTTATATATCTGCATTGAATTATCAACCCATAAATGAAATGCTGTGGAGACATTTGTCTTGCCGGAGAGGAGCGGTATGCCGACTAGGAGCACTAAAATATTTCCCAGGAAAATAATCACAGCGGAAAAAATAGAGCCTTGTTCGAGGACGTCCGGTTGATCTATTTTTAAGGAATGAATCGTAAAAGTAATGTGAAATGCATAAGCCATCCCAAGCAAAAAATAAAAAATTAAAACATAATGCGACCAATCCCAGAAAAAATTCCCCAGACCATAAATGACCACTATCAAGACCGCATAAACCGGAAAAAAATATGGCGCGAGTGATGTGATAAAATTCGCTTTCGTTATGAGCACGTGCCCTCCGCCGGAAGTCACCCGCATCTGGTGGAGTTTGCCTCCGAAAAACCAAGACCACAATGCATGAGTCATCTCGTGTCCGAAAACATAAATCCAAACCGGCTTTGCTAAAAAAAGATAAATTAAAACAAAAGCCAATGCTCCCGCCAAAATCGTAATCCAAATCATATCCGCCGAGCCACTCACTAAGATGACTTTCCACAGAGCCAATACTGCCCCCGCGCAAAAAGGCAAAAGCAAAATCCCGCAAATAAATTTAAATAATTTTGTTAAGAATTTCATAAGATATTACGCATTAAGTATAGCAGTTTTTTGATTAAATTTGTTATAATTATGCATTATGAACAAAATTATCATATTGGGATGTCCAAGTTCTGGAAAAACTATTCTTGCCAACAAACTAGGAAGTTTATTGCATCTACCTGTCCATCACCTTGATAAAATATTTTGGACACAAGAAGGACACATCGAACAAGATTCGTTTATTGCACAACAGCAGGAAATGATGAATGGCGATAAATGGATACTTGATGGTAATTTTATAAAATCGAAATCATATGATATTAGATTATCGAATGCAGATACAATAATATTCTTTGCTTTTTCAAAAGCAATAATTTACTGGAGACTTATAAAAAGATCAATCAAATATTTTAAAAAGTTGAGGCCAGATATGGGAGGAAATAGAAAAAATCACTTTAATTGGGAATTGCTAAAATTAATTTGGAATTATCCAACAAAAGAAGAATATAAGATAATATCAGAATTTTCAGAAAACAAAAAAGTGATTATTTTACATAACGTAAAAGAAGAAAGTTTATTTTTAAAAAAATTGAGGTTTACACAATAGATTTAAAATCTGTCAAGTGCTGTGACCCTACAGAGAATCGAACTCTGATTACCGCCTTGAAAAGGCGATGTCCTAACCGTTAGACGATAGGGCCAATATGAACATATTAACATTTATTTCAAAAATTGCAAAAATAATTCCTGACAAGGTTCGACCTTGTTTTTTTAAATAATTCATTTTACAAACTCGTTCAAATTCAAGCCCACTTGGGTTGCAAATTAAAATAATGCCCGAAAAACATTATAATAATTTATCATAAGTCTCTCGACTCTTTTTTAAAACAAATAACTTCATTTTTTCCAAAACATCAAGAACAAGATGGTCGTTTCTGCAATCAACTAATGTATCTCTACTTCTAGAGAATGAACCATATCTAACAGCCTCTATTTCTTTAATAAACAAAACGTTCTTATTATTTTTAAATTCAATTCGATAGTCACAAACATGAAAATTACTAAATTTTTTTATTTTTTTTATCCCTAATTCTTTCGTAATTTGAGGTGATTTTTTATACAGAAGCTCTAAGTCATGTCCAAATTTACTCATCTCTTTTTTGATTTCATTCATTATTACTTCTTTTGAAATTATATTTTCTTTTTTCTTTTTATATTTTAAACATATTTCATAACCAATTAATATTTTAGGTAAAAGTTCAAAAGCAACAGAAGTAAGTAAATGAAAAGACATATTGCAAGAATTGGTGTTTTTTTTAATAATTTCCGCTCCTTTGATATATTCTGTTGCTTTCCTAAATAGATAGTTAAGTTCTGTTATGTATACATCATATGCTGGAGTAGAAAATCCCGATCCTATGTTTAAATCATTTTTTTTAAGATACTTTTTATATAACCATTTTGGAATACGAGGCATATCGTAATCTATTAGTAGATTAATATCTTTTTTATTTTTTTTATTCATAAATTACTATTATACTTTATAATCTTTTATAAGTATATAAATTTCAAATTTGCAAGGACTATCCTTACGGATTTCTTTAAAATAAATGCAAAAAAAATATGATATAATTCCTTTATGGAAATAAAAATAATCCTTGGTGGTATTGCGGCACTCCTCGCCCTCATCAGTTCCTTTCTATACATCAAAGATATTTTTCGTGGAAATACAAAACCTCACACATACACTTGGCTCATTTGGTCTATTGTTACAACGATTGCTTTCTTTGGACAATGGGTTTCTGGTGGTGGACCTGGTTCATGGGCGACGGGAGTCGCAGCAATTGTAACTATTTTCACATTAATTCTTTCTTTAAAAGGTGGTTACGGGACAAAAGATATTACTAATTTCGATAAAATATGTTTAGCTTTAGCAATCCTTTCAATTCTGCCTTGGGTTTTGACTAAAAGCGTATTGTGGTCAGTAATCCTGGCGACCCTTATTGACCTGATAGCTTTCTTTCCAACAATGAGGAAAACATGGTATGCTCCTCGCAGTGAGTCACTTGGTTCTATGTATGTGGATGCAGTAAAGCATTCCCTATCAATGTTTTCGATGGGTAGCTACTCGTTAATTAATTTGATATATCCTGCTTCTGTTTTACTAACAAAATTTATTATAATTGGAGAAATAGTTTTTTTACGAAAACTAAAAAAATAAAATCCTAAACAAGGTTCGACCTTGTTTTTTATTAAAATTTTTCTAGCTTTTCTCCTTTCCAAAACTCATACAAAGGTGCAAGAAACATTCCTGTGACAAAGAACCACACTAAATCTTCAATAGGAATACCTAGAGGCATAATACCTGATATATTCTGATAAAACCAATAATTTATTGCCGTAGGGTCAAGAAAGAACGATATACAATAGACAGGAATAGAAATTAATGTGATGATTACCCCAGTTGCCAGGGAAAGAATAATCAAATCTTTTCTATAAAAATAAATAACAAGTGTGGGAATCAACATCGATAGTAATGATGCATAATAAGAATGCATATTTAAATAGAAAAATGTAAAGTTTCCGATAAAAATTGACAATAAAACCACTATAACAAAATGTTTTACATGGTGATCTTTTTTCTTTCCACGAATACGAACTAATTTATCTTTAAAAATTTCCTCATATACTGAGGCTATTATTCCTCCTAACAAAAACCCCAAAAGTGCATCTTCTATGCCTACAACTGTTCCTGTGATAGTTTTTGGTTGCCACCAATCTTTTGTCCAAACAAAAGCTTCTAAAAAAATAGCTCCTATCGCAATCATGACTCCCATAAATATCATTTCTTGCCTAAGGTCTTTGCGGTGAAAATATAAAATTAACCATACAGGAAAAAATGCTAGAACTGTTAATAAATATGTTAAATGCATAATTACTTCTTATTATATATATTTTTAATTAATAATTCAAACTACTATTAAACACACATACAAACACTTCCCTTTCAAGGCAAGCAAGAACCATTCTTGCTTAAACAATGATATAATCAAACAATGAAAGAAGAATATTTAAATTCAGAAAACAAAAACCCCACTGCATCAGAAGGCCTACCTCCTCTCACCCAAGAACAGCAAAATAAAATTAAAACATTAGAAGATGCTCCTATAGACGTGACTGGAAAATTTGACCTTTTTCTGATTATCTTAGGTAAAAGATTGGCAACTTATAATATGGGAACTGGTTTACATTTCAAGCAAACAAAAGAAAAAGCCGAGGATTTTTTAAGAACCTCAAAAAATGAAAATCAATTATCTTTAGATTTATGTCATAAGTTAGGATTAGAAACTGAGCTTGAGAAAGTTTTTGTGCCTCGTGCTGATAATGCTAATTACTATGTTTCTGGTTGGCTCATAAATGTTGCGCCATCTAAAGATTTACTTGATAAATTGAAAGAACTTCGTTTCAAACCAACAATAGGATTATTGTTTGGATATCCAGAAACTGCAGTAAATGCTTACACAAACAAAAAACATGTCCTTAAATTAACCGAAGAAATGAGTCGGGAAATTAAAAAAGAAGACCCGGGTAAATTTTTAAACTTCTATTTATCACAGGATAATTGGAAAAGTGAACTTGAAACAATTAAAAAAACACGGGATTTATTCAAAAAGTATTCACCTAAAATTTATAACGAAATCTTGGAAGCAGAAAAAACTGGAGATATGGGAATTTACAGTCAGGATACTTAACACACATATACAAACACTTCCCTTTCTGCCATAATGAAATCTATGAAAGAAATTTTGGGAATTGGTTCGGGAATTTTGATTGCAATATCTTGCATACCTTATATTCGAGATATTTTATTGCACAAAACGAAACCGCAAAGGATGACTTGGTTTATTTGGTGCATTTTGCTAACGATTGCATTTGTCGCGCAGATTTTCAAAGGCGGAACTTGGTCTCTCATAACTACGGGTGTGGACTGGCTCGGCGTGGTGACGATATTTTTTCTTTCTATCAAATACGGAATGGGAGGCACTAGAAAGCTGGACAAGATAGCCCTGGCCGGCGCGGGAATTGGTTTGATAATTTGGTATTTTACCAACGAGCCATTATTCGCATTGCTCATATCTGTCTTGATTGATTTTGTAGCCGGAATGCTGACAATAATAAAAACATACAAAGAACCCGAGACAGAAACATTTATCGCGTATATGATTTGCGGAACGGGCGGGCTGTTGGGAGTTTTTTCTGTCGGAGAATTAAATTTTTCTTTAATCCTATTCCCTCTTTGGATTTGTCTGCTGAATTATGCAATAGGAATAACTGTTATTTTAGGAAGAAGGCGCCTAGAAAATAAATAATTTTAGTGTATAATTCCCCAAATGAGTAAAATAAATAAGGTAAAGATTTTAATACTAGCCGGAGGGAAAGGCAAAAGGATGCAGAGTGATTTGCCGAAAGTTTTAGCGCCCTTGAAAGGCAAACCGATGATAAAACATTTGTTGGAATCAATCGAAAAAGCAAATATTAATGACATAGATAATAATACAGGCATCATTGTAGGCCACAAAAAAGAATTGGTCATAGAAGAACTCGGTGATAAATACGAATACATAGTGCAAAATGAACAGCTCGGCACGGGGCATGCGGTAATGTGCGCGAATGAAAGTTGTAAAAATGCGGATCATATTTTAGTGCTTCAGGGCGACATGCCTTTGATATCCGAAAATACTGTGAAAAATCTGGTGGACAAACATTTGAAAGAAAATGCAAAAATAACTTTTGCGACGACGACACTCCCCGACTTTGAAGATTGGAAAAAATCTTTTTTATCTTTCGGCAGAATTTTGCGCAAAGACGGTAAAGTAGCAGGAATCAAAGAATATCGAGATGCGAATGACGAAGAAAAAAATATAAAAGAAGTAAATGCAGGCTGTTATGTTTTCGATGCACAGTGGCTCTGGAAAAATTTGGAAGAAATAAAAAATGAAAACTCGCAAAAAGAATATTACATCACAGACCTATTTCATATAGCTGCAAAAAATAATGAAAAAATAGAAACAGTGGAAATAAACCCACGTGAAGCCCTCGGCGCCAATTCAAAAGAAGAACTTGAAATCTTGGAAGGTTTTAGTATATAATGTTTGATATTAATATTTAATCCTGACGCAAGTCGGGAATTTTTTAAAAACAATGAACAACCCATTTCAAAACGCAATGGAACAGCTCGACAAGGTCGCAAAATTAAAGGATTTTGGCGAGGAATTTCTAGCCCGAATGAGGCAACCAAATAGAGACATCACTATCTCTATTCCCGTCAAAATGGACGATGGATCTATGAAGGTGTTCGAAGGCTACCGCGTCGAATACAACAACGTTTTAGGGCCTTATAAAGGCGGAATACGCTACCACCACGATACTGAAATAAATGAAGTCAAAGCTTTGGCTTTTTGGATGGCTTTGAAATGCGCCGTCGCGGGCATACCTATGGGCGGAGGAAAAGGCGGAATAACCGTCGACCCAAAGAAGCTTTCCAAGGGCGAACTCGAAAGACTTTCTCGCGGATGGGTGCGCGGACTTTCAGATATTCTAGGACCATACAAAGATGTCCCCGCTCCAGATGTGAATACTACTCCGGAAATAATGTCTTGGATGGCAGATGAATTCGCACAAATCACCGGTGACAAAACAGGCGCAGTCATCACTGGCAAACCTCTAGGTAAAGGTGGCTCCGAAGGACGAGGCACAGCCACAGCACAAGGAGGATTTTATGTTTTTGAAGCGATGAAAAAAGATTTGAATATGCCGGAGAAATGCAAAGTCGCTATACAAGGATTCGGCAATGCCGGCTCTTACGCGGCGGAAATCTGGGAAAATGCCGGACACACGATAGTCGCCGTTTCGGATTCGAAAGGCGGAGTCTATAATCCAAACGGAATGGATGTAAAAAAATTAATGGAATACAAAAAAACTAATGGCTCACTCGCAAACTTTCCTGATGCACAAAATGTAACTAACGAAGAATTGCTCGAAGTAGAATGTGATTTATTAATTCCTGCCGCATTTGAAAATCAAATCACTGCAACAGTCGCAGATAAAGTAAAAGCAAAAGCCGTCCTAGAACTAGCAAACGGCCCGACAACTCCGGAAGCCGATGAAATTTTATTCAAGAAAAATATTCCTGTCATTCCGGATGTTTTAGCAAATGCCGGAGGCGTGACTGTTTCCTATTTCGAATGGGATCAAAATCTAAAAAATGAACACTGGTCTGAAAAAGAAGTTTTTGAAAAGCTCCGCCCCCTAATGTCCGACGCTTCGGAAAAAATAATGCAAATCTCCAAACAAGCCAACACCGACCTCCGCCGAGGCGCATTTATCTTGGCACTGGAGAAGATTAAAGAGAAGACCCCGACGCAGTAGGTCGGGTACTGCGCGGTTAGCTCAGTGGTAGAGCGACTCTTTGACGTAGAGTAGGCCGGGGGTTCAATCCCCTCACCGCGCACAAATCGATTAAATTAAATATATATGTTTAAATTTGATAAAAAAAATGAGTTTAAAAAAAGCCCAGCTATTCCTAAGGGTGCTCTTTTTGCTGATGGAGGAAGTTCGGGAATTATTGAGAATAACGAAAATTTAGAAATTGTAAAAATACCTAAAATTATTGATGGTTCTTTTTCCGATAAGCCAGGCGAAGCTGGATTTATTTCTTATACAACCAACCCTAATTTTTTAGCAGTACCTGAATTATATAAAGAGATAAGTGAATTAACTACAGATTTAGAGATGGCAGGGCGTCAAAAAGTTGTTGCAATTCTTAAGCCTAAAAAAGAAAAGGTATTTTTTGGAGTAAGTTCTCCCGCATATACCCGTTTTCCAACGGTAAACAGAACGTACAATCAGGCAAGTATAACTTTTGCTGATAGTAATAATCCGTCTGCGGGAAATATTTTTTCAAACAGTAAGATGTTTGGTGAATACACAAAAGCTGAATTTGAAAATAACCAAAAAAAGATACGCGCCGGAGAAAATGTTTCAAGTGAAATAGAAGTTAAAAAGCCAGTTGAAATTCCTGAAAAATTACTTCTAATAGTAGAAGAATATTTAAAAAATGGGAAAAAACTTTTTATTGAAAATAACGAAAAAGTAAAACTTGAAGGAAATGAAATTCTTGATTATCTTCCTGTTAAAACATTGCTTTGCCTATACGACAAATTGACTCCCGAACTGAAAAAGGAATATTCTTTATATATCGGCTCTTTTACAGATAAAAGTTCAAAATCAAATATATCTTTTATATTAGAGCCTTTAACTGAACAGGAAAAAGATTCTCATCAAAGGCAAGGATATTCTGTTTTAAAATGGAATGATTTAGTTTATTAATTAATTTATGAAAATTTTAAGCATTGAGACAAGTTGTGATGACACTGGCATAACAATAATGGAAGTTAAGGGAGGCGCTAAAAACGCAAGCTTTAAAGTTTTGGCAAATGGCATTATTTCGCAAAATAAAACTCACGCTCCGCACGGAGGCGTATTCCCTGCTTTGGCAAAACGCGACCATATAAAAAACTTGCCTATACTTTTAGACAAGATGCTGAAAAAGGCAAAGCTTGGTGTGAGGCAAGACCTCACACAAAAAAGCATAGACCTAATAGCCGTCACTTCAGGGCCCGGGCTCGAGCCGTGCCTTTGGACAGGAATTGTTTTTGCGCAAGAACTTTCAAAAAAATGGAATGTGCCGGTGGTGCCGGTGAACCATATGGAAGGACACATACTTTCTGTTTTTGGAAAAAGCAAAGGGGGTTTTATAGTTCCAATTAAACCCGCCAAAGGACGGGCAAGCTTCCCGATGATTTCCCTTTTAGCTTCCGGCGGAAATACTCAGCTCGTGCTCATAAAAGATTGGGGTAAATATGAAATCGTCGGCGAGACTTTGGATGACGCAGCCGGAGAAGCATATGACAAAGTAGCGCGGATGATGGGACTGCCTTACCCTGGCGGGCCTTGGGTTTCAAGGTATGCAGAAAAAGGCAGAGCTAATGAAGGCCGCAAGCTTTTGAAAAGCATTGCGCAGGCTGGCGAGCCGAGCATAGCAATCCGCCAGCAGGCGGATATGCGCGGTTTTCAAAAGCTTACGGCCGAAATAACCCTACCAAGGCCGATGTTGTACAGTAAAAATTTAGATTTTTCTTTTTCCGGATTAAAAACCGCCGTATTATATTTAATTAAAAAAATAGGCCCGCTCGACGAAGAAAAAAAGATTCAAATAGCCATGGAATTCGAAAATGCAGTGGTGGAAACTTTAATTTACAAAACAAATAAAGCTATGGAAAAATACGGAGCATCTACCCTCATCGTCGCCGGCGGAGTATCGGCAAACAAACACTTGAGAAAAATGATGAGAAAGTTTTTTAAAAAAGAAAAGCAAGTCCTCTTCCCTGAGAAAAAAATATCCACCGATAATGCTTTGATGATAGGCATCGCTGGCTATTTGCAATACATAAAAAACAATAAAAAAACCATTGACCCAAAAAAAATAAAAGCCAATGGTAAAATGCGCCTGTGCTAAAACTCGCTAGAAAAAGCTTATAATTTATGATAATATGGTACTTATGGATGAAAAATTCCTAAAACCATACAATCCGCAAGAAACCGAACAAAGAATATACAAGCTCTGGGAAGAGAGCGGTTTATTTAACCCTGATAACTTAAAAAATACAGACAAAGGCGCATTTACAATAATAATGCCTCCAACTAATGCAAACGGCTCCCTACACGCGGGACATGGGTTGGTAATGTCAATCGAAGACATTATGGTGCGATACAAAAGAATGCAAGGCTTTAAAACATTATGGCTTCCCGGTCTAGACCATGCCGGTTTTGAAACCCAGGTTGTTTATGAAAAAAAATTAGAAAAAGAAGGACGCACGAGATTTGGAATGGACCGAAAAGAATTGTATAAAGAAATTTTAGATTTCACAATGATGAATTCTTCAAATATCAGATCCCAAATAAAAGCCATGGGGGCGTCTTGTGATTGGTCGCGAGAAAAATTCACACTAGACATCACGCCGACTGTTTATAAAACATTCCAAAGAATGTATGATGACAATTTAATTTACAGAGGAAATAGAATAGTATCTTGGTGTTCAAAACATCAAACTTCTTTTTCTGACTTAGAAATAAAAGATGAAGAAAAAATAGAAAGTTTATATTATTTAAAATATGGACCATTTACTATAGCTACTTCCAGACCCGAGACAAAATTCGGTGACAAGTATGTGGTCATGCATCCTGACGATAAAAGATATTCCGAATACAAACACGGAGATAAAATAGAATTAGAATGGATAAATGGTCCAACGACTGCAACCGTAATAAAAGATGATGCTATAGATATGGAATTCGGAACAGGAGTAATGACTATCACCCCTTGGCATGACAATGCTGACTTTGAAATCGCAGAAAGACACAAACTCGACAAGGAGCAAGTAATAGACGAGCAAGGAAAACTCTTACCAATAGCTGGAGAATTTGCAGGCCAACATATTAAAAAAGCGCGCCCTTTAATCATTGAAAAATTACAACAAAAAGGACTTGTAGAAAAAATAGAGGAAAATTACAAACACGTTGTCCGCACTTGTTATAAATGCGGAACAATCATCGAGCCCCAGATAAAAAGCCAATGGTTTATAAAGATGAAACCCTTAGCAGAAAAAGCCTTGGGGAAAATTCACAGTGAAGAAATAAAATATATTCCAGAGCATTATAAAAAAATTACTATACACTGGCTGGAAAATATTATGGACTGGAATATATCCAGACAGATAGTCTGGGGAATACCTATCCCCGCAAAAATCTGCACACAATGCAAACACGGAATGGCAGATATTGAAAATAAAATTACAAAATGCAGCTCTTGTGGAGGCGAAGTAGTTCAAGACAACGACACTTTTGATACTTGGTTTTCTTCCGGGCAATGGCCTTTTGCAACTCTTGGATATCCTGACAACGAAGATTATAAAACTTTTTACCCGACTGACGTCATGGAAACTGCAGGAGAAATTATTTTTTTCTGGGTTTCTAGAATGATAATGCTAGGACTTTATATAACGGGCAAAGTACCATTTAAAACTGTTTACTTGCATGGACTCGTGCTCGATGCTAAGGGGCAAAAAATGAGCAAGAGTAAGGGAAATGTTATCAACCCACTCGACCTGACTGCAAAATACGGCACTGACGCTTTTCGAATAGGTATGGTTGTAGGCAATACTCCGGGGACATCTCTAGCACTCGCGGAAGACAGAATAAAAGGTTATGGTAAATTTAGTAATAAAATCTGGAACGCGACGCGTTTCGTTCTCGAACAAACAAAAGATTTTAAAATTCCAGAAATGCCAAGCTATGACGAAGAAGACAAAAAATCAGATGAAGAATTAAAAAACTTAATTCAAGAAATTACAAAAGAAATGGACGAATATAAATTCTACATTGTGGCTGAAAAACTTTATCATTATTTCTGGCATACTTTTGCGGATATTATTATCGAAAGATCAAAAAAGAAAATACTAGAAAATAGAAATGCTGATTCTGCTAAAGCACTTTTATTTACACAACTCACTACCCTATTAAAAACGCTTCACCCATTTATGCCTTTCGTTACCGAAGAAATTTGGTCGATGTTGCCTGAAAACCCCACTTCGCAAAGCTCCGACGGGGCAAGTAAAAATTTACTAATGATTGAAAAATGGCCTTCATAAAAAAATGCCTACTGACCCAAAAATTTTAGGATTAGCATTGCTCGGTGGACTCGTGCCAGCTATTTTTTGGCTGTGGTTTTGGCTTCGCGAAGACAAAGAAAAACCAGAACCAAAAGTAATTTTAACAATAACTTTTATTTTGGGAATGATTGCTGTGCTACTCGTCTTGCCTATTCAAAAATTATTACAAGTAAATATCACTTCTCAAGTATGGCAACTCGTGAGCTATGCTAGCGTAGAAGAAATAATAAAACTGCTCGCCATTACCCTTCTTCTTTTTCATACAAAATATTTAGAAAATCCAATAGATTGGGCTATATATATGATAACCGTCGCCCTTGGCTTCGCGGCGATGGAAAATGTACTTTTTTTAATCAAACCATTCTCATTAAATCAATCCGCAGTGGGGCTTTTGACTAGCCAGCTAAGATTCTTGGGTTCTACCCTTTTACACGCAGTTTCAAGTGGAATAATAGGCATATCCCTCGGCTTGTCTTTTTTCTTAAGTGGAACGAAAAGTTTTGTTTATGCAATTCTAGGAATTATCCTCGCTATCGCCTTGCATACTGCTTTCAATTTCTTTATAATGAATAGTAACGGAAGCGATTATTTTAAAGTTTTCGCTTTCCTCTGGGTCGCGACCATTATTAATATGTTACTTTTTGAAAAATTAAGAAAAATGAGCGGAGAAAATTAAACTTTTTTCTGCACGTTAAATAAATTTATGCAAAATAAAAAAAGAAGTTTTTTTGAAAGATTGACCGGCAGTATCCGCGCTGATGATTACGAAGAAGAAGCAGATGTAAAAAAAATACAAGTGAAAGGCGGAAAAGACGCAGCTGGAAATTGGATGGAAGAAGAAAATGAAGAAGCAGAGTTGACCGTGGACGTCTATCAAACTTCAAAAGACATAATAGTGCAAACAATGGTCGCTGGAGTGAAGCCAGATGACCTGGAGCTCACTATCGGACGCGATATGGTAACCATAAAAGGCAAAAGACAAGAATCCCGCACTATAGACGAAGATAATTATTTTGTAAAAGAACTTTTCTGGGGAACATTTTCCAGAACTATTATGTTACCTCAAGAAGTCGAACCCGAAGAAGCCGAAGCCGTAGAAAAACACGGACTACTCACCATAACTATGCCGAAAATAGACAAAAACAAAAAAGCTAACTTGAAAGTAAAGTCGTCTTAAGAAATTAAAACATTACCTGTCATAGATTTTGGCACAGGTAAACTATATAAAGATAAAATAGTCGGAGTGATATCTGCAAGCGTGCCATTTTTTAATTTAAAGTTTTTATCTGTGAGAATTGCCGGAACTTTTGAAAGCGTATGTGCAGTGTGTTTTTCGCCTGTTATCGGGTCAATGTTTACTTCAGCATTGCCATGATCAGCTGTAATAAAAGCTATACCTCCTAAGGCTGTAAATGCTTCAATAAAACGTCCTAATTCCCTATCTACCGTTTCCACTGCTGTTATTATTGCTGGCTTATTGGCAGTATGCCCAACCATATCAGCATTGGCGAAATTAATAAAAATAAAATCATTATTTGGTATGGATGCTATCGCTGCATCAGTAATTTCCCGCGCTCGCATTTCTGGCGCCAAGTCATGCGTCGGCACATCTTTCCTGCTCTCTATTAAAATATCGTCTTCATTTTTATAGGGTTCTTGCTTGCCACCATTTAAAAAATAAGTCGCGTGAGGATATTTTTCTGTTTCGGCTATATGCGCTTGATGAAATCCTGCTTTTGAAACTTCCCCTGCCAAAGTATTCTCAATATTTTGTGAAGCGAAAGCCACATCCGCCTTTAAATTTTTATCATATTCCGTAAGCGTTACAAAACAAATGTTTTTTTCTTCTTTAACTTCTTCGATATACTTCGATAACATACGCGCCCTGTCAGAACGGAAATTAAAAAATAGTACGCCATCATTTTTTTCTAATTTATGTATTTTTGGGAGCCGAGCTCCCAAGAGGGAGCTCGGCTCCCAAAAAACCATCGGCTCAATATGCTCATCCATTACTCCACTTTTATAAAGTTCACTGACGACGTCCGATGCTTTTCCTGTTTTCATTATTCCCTTGCCTTCAAAAATAACATCTTTTACTTTTTCCGTTCTATTCCAATTTTTATCTCTATCCATTGCATAAAACCTGCCGGAAACTGTCGCTATGAAACCGAGCCCTAACTCTTCACACAAATTTTCAAGTTCTTTCAAAGATTCTACAGCACTTTGCGGAGGTGTATCTCGTCCATCAGTAAATGCGTGAATAACTACATTTTTTACACCATATTCTTTTGCTGCGCGCAAAATACCATACAAGTGAGCTTCGTGGCTATGAATTCCTCCCGGGGAAACAAGACCGAGTAAATGCAAAGTAGAATTATTTTTTTTAACGTGATCAAAAACTTTTTTAAATGCAAGATTATTTATAAATTCACCCTGTTGCATTGCTTTAGTAATGCGAACAAGGTCAGTATCTATCACCCGTCCTGCCCCGATAGTCATATGTCCCACTTCACTATTACCTATTTGCCCTTTTGGCAAGCCGACATTTTCTTCTGAAGCATCTAAAAAACTATGTGGATAATTCTGCCACAAAGAATCAAAAAAAGGAGTTTCGGCTTCCGCAATTGCATTGTGCATAGTGTCCTCACGAAAACCCCAACCATCAAGAACTATTAATGCGATTTTTTTCTTTTTTTCTTGCATAATTATTTCTTTATTTATTTTTTGGGCAAATGCATCATTCCAGCATATTTTGCATTATTGCCGAGCATTTCCTCTATTCGTAAAAGCTCATTGTATTTTGCCATTCTGTCTGTACGTGACATTGAGCCTGTTTTTATTTGCCCTGTAGCGAGGCCTACAGCCAAATGCGCGATAGTTGTGTCTTCTGTTTCACCTGAACGATGTGAAATAACAGCAGTCCAGCCGGCATCTTCCGCCATTTTTACAGCATCAATAGTTTCGGATAATGTACCAATTTGATTTAATTTTACGAGCAAAGAATTGCAAGCTTTCTCAGAAATTCCACGCTTTATAAATTCAGTATTCGTAACGAGCAAATCATCCCCCACAAGTTGCACTTTATCGCCTATCATTTTCGTTAATTTTTGCCAACCCTGCCAATCATCCTCAGTTAAGCCATCTTCAATGGAAACAATAGGATATTTTTCTACAAGTTCCGCATACCAAGACACCATTTCATCAGGAGTTAATTTTTTGTTTTCTGTTTTTAAATTATAAAATCCATCTTCATAGAGCTCTGAAGCTGCGACATCTAATGCCAAAAAAATATCTTTACCAAAAACATACCCTGCCTTTTCGGTGGCAGTTTTAATAAGTTCTATGGCTTCACTATTGCCATTTTTCACTTGCGGAGCATAGCCACCTTCATCACCCACTGTCGTGCCATATCCTTTTTCTTCAATAACTTTACCCAAAGAATGAAAAACTTCCACGCACATTTGCATCGCTTGTGAAAATGTTTTAGCGCCCAGGGGCATTATCATAAATTCTTGGATATCCGTCGAGCCCATTGCATGCTTGCCTCCGTTTATGATATTTACCATCGGCACAGGCAAGATAAAATCTTTTTTTAAACCTGAAATATTTTTAATATGTTCATAAAGAGGAATATTTTTTTCTTGAGCTCCTGCTTTTGCAACAGCTAAAGATACAGCGAGTATCGCATTCGCACCCAGGCGTGATTTATTCGGCGTACCATCGAGAGCAATCATCATATCATCAATATTTTTTTGTTCAGAAACTTCTGCCCCAATAATTTTTTCTGCAATTTCAGTATTTATATTATTTACCGCTTTTAAAACACCTTTTCCTCCGAAAAAATTCTTGTCGCCATCGCGAAGTTCCAAGGCTTCATTTGTACCAGTCGAAGCTCCTGATGGAGCAATGGCTCGCCCTACAATACCATTCTCTAATACAACATCAGCTTCAACAGTAGGGTTGCCCCTTGAGTCAAAAACTTGTCTTGCATGAACTTTTTGTATTTTCATGTGCCAAGGACCAGAGTTGAACTGGTGACATCTCCCTCTTCAGGGGAGCGCTCTACCAACTGAGCTACCTTGGCAATATTATAAACATTTTCAATATAACATACTTTCTCGTTCTAACTTCGTTACCTACCAAGACAGCTACCTTGGCAATATTAAACTTTCAAATTATAAAATATTTAATCCCTACAACCCCAACTTTCCACTAATATTTTGTAAATTTTTCAAACTCGTTTGGGATTGATTAATCAATCCCTGTGCCTTGTCTATATATGGCTGAATTAAATAAAAAGACCCGACACCCAAACCAATAATAATCGCCCAATAAACATAACGCATAAAAGACGCCCATTTTTGAGCACTTCTCATTTTCTTGAGAATTTTATTACTCTCAGTAGCAAGAGCAAATGTCTCCTGCAACATCTTTTTATCTTCTGCGTCCATAAAAGCATTTTATCACAAACCATCAAAAAAGCCAATTTTATTGTGCCACCGGCGGGAATCGAACCTGCATCTAGGGCTTAGGAGTCCCTTGTTCTATCCATTGAACTACGGCAGCAATGTTTTTATCCTCTCAATGAGAGATACTATCAGTTTAAAGTATTTTGAACTTTTTACAACCCTTAATCTGCACATTCCATAAGGCAACTTTCCAGTCTTCTTCCCCTTTAACACATTAACATTTTTAAAACATTCGACGGGTAAATTAAGATATTTCGACCAAAACTTAATAACATCCTTATGGCTTAAATCTTCATAAATTCTAATTGTTGCTTTTATTTCAGAATTTTTTATACCGAGTTCTTTTAGGCAAGAAAGAAAAACTCGTAACATACTCGGGTCGCCATTTATTATATTTAACTCACTCTTTGTCCCCTCGCCCCAATACAAAGAAGCTAATATTAATAATTTTTCTTTTGAAGTTAAATTACTAATTAAACTTTTTGCTTTCTCTTGTGAATATTTCCAATCTTTCAAAGACCTAATTTTACTGCCTCCCTGTTTTTCTTTTAATAAAGCTTTATACTGCGAAAGAATTTTAACTCCGAAAATATATTTTGAAACAATAGACTTGCTCTTTCCTACTATTTTTGATATTTCCAAAACACTATGCCCTTTCGACCTAAGCATCTTTATTTCTTTGACTATATTTTCTGAAGTTGATATCCCTCGCATTACCTAATACTAACATAGAACACTAAAATATGCTAGGGAATAATTATAGGTTCGATTCGGAGTGAGGGCACAAATATATTATAAACCCAGCATTTGGGCTACTTCAGGCTTGTTGAAGCCAACAGTTATCTGATCCCCTATTACAATAACAGGTACGCCCATTTGACCACTCTTGTCTACCATTTCTTTTCTTTTTTCCAAGTCTACCGCTACATCATATTCCGTATAGGCAACATTATTTTCCTTAAAATAAGCTTTTGCCAGGTTACAAAAATGGCAAGAAGGTGTCGAATAAATTGTTACATTTTTCATAATATATAAAAATTAACTTCTAATACTCTAATTATATCACAAATTGATAAAAATAAACCAGCCGATAATTCGACTGGTGCTATTAAGCTTTTTTGTTTTTACTCAGGGGGTATTTTTCCCTTCTTTCTTTCTGTCTTGCTAGAATTTTCTAAGGCCTTTCGTGCCTTTTCATCCTGCGCCAAAACATAATCGAAATCTGGGACTTCATCCACTTCTTCTATACCCGACAACCACTGAGCACACTCTTTCAAAATCTCATCTGAGAAAATAAATTTCATACGCACAGACTGCGAAGTGCTGACAGTTTCATCTCCATTGCATAAATCAACGGACAAGATAAGAGTATCACCACCAGTAAAAGAAACTCGAACAAGATTTTTAGAATCCGATACCTTGAAAATTATGACATTCAAGTCTAATGCATCAATTCCTTCAATGTCTTCAGAAACCTCTATGGGGCCTTTTAACTCAACTCCCTTAACTTCATGTAATCTCTTTACAAAATTCTCCTGAAAAGATTCAAAGAACTTAATAAAATTAATTAATTTTTCTTCTCTGTTTTCGGCTTCTAGTTCACCACTTACTTTTTGTTTTTTATTAAAGATATTTTCCCAATTTCTATTTTTAATTTTTTGGAAAAATGCATCTTTAACATAGGGAAATATAGTAATATAAAAAAGAATATTGTTCTTTATATTGCTAAAAAAGCTAAAAACCCCTGGCTTACGATAAGTCTTTGAAAAGATACTCATAAAAATATTTTTTAAGTGTAAAACAACGCTACAAAAAATTACAATGAGCTGAAAAAACAACTCTTACATTACAATATCACATTTGGCTAAAAAATCAACTGCTTAGAAATTTAATTTATGGGGTATGTTATAATTTAATCATGTCAGAAAGGGATGTAAAAAAAGATGAAAAATACATGAGTATTTGCCTAAGGCTGGCAGAAAAAGGACTTGGTAATGTAGCTCCGAACCCTATGGTGGGCAGTGTCATAGTATTTGATAAAAAAATAATCGGCAAAGGCTACCACCAAAAATACGGCGAAGCTCACGCAGAAGTAAATGCGGTAAAGTCAGTTAAGAATAAGAAGCTTTTGGAAAAGTCTACCCTATATGTGAACTTGGAACCATGCGCGCATTTCGGCAAGACTCCCCCTTGCACAGACCTAATAATAAAACACAAAATTCCGAATGTTGTAATTGGATGCCTGGATACTTTCGCAAAAGTAAATGGACAAGGAATTGAAAAACTTTTAAAAGCTGGAATAAAAGTAAAAATAGGCGTACTAGAAAAAGAATCGAGAGATTTAAATAAAACTTTTTTCACCTATCAAGAAAAAAAACGCCCGTATGTTATTTTAAAATGGGCGCAAACTGCCAATGGATTTATGGATGCCAAAAGAACTTTTGGTGACGGTAAAAAGCCCTTACAAATCAGCAATAAGAAATCCAAAATTCTATCTCACAAAATGCGCAGTGAAAACCAAGCCATAATAGTGGGTACCAATACTGCCCTATTGGATAATCCCGAGCTCACTGTTCGCCTAACTAAAGGCAAAAACCCTATACGTATCGCCATAGACCAATATTTAAAAATTCCAAAAAACTTTCACTTATTGGATAAAAAAACACCTACACTTATTTTTGCAGAAAAGAAAAAAAATCCAAAAGAAAATAAAAAGAATTTAGAATATATAAAAATAAATTTCAAAAAAAACATACTCCCACAAATCCTAAAAGAACTTTATGCACGAAAAATACAATCTCTAATAGTTGAAGGCGGGGCAACGCTTTTAAATAGTTTTATAAAAAATAATCTCTGGGACGAGATAAAAAATTTTGTATCTAAAAAAAAATTAAAGGAAAAAGGAATCAAAGCACCAGTGTTAAAATTCAAAAAGCAAGACATGCTAAATATTGATAGTGACAAGCTATTTACTTATACAAATTGATAAAAAAATAGCCCCGAAAAATTCGAGGACTAAGAATTGGATACAATATTGCTGTAAATTTTTTAAAGAGATACCCCTCTTTGTGTGTGGTCATTTATGAATTTATTAATTGACCATAAGCAGAAGTAAATAATGCATATTATGATTAACTCAAAGGAACCCTTTATAAGGATGCCGATAAGTAATGCTGTCCATTTTCCAAAAATAGACATAAATGCTTCTCCAAACGAGGGTATGCCATAAAAACAAAAGGCATAGCCTAAACAAAACAACACAACAGTAATATAAATTTTTTTTATTCTTTTTACTGCAAGGTAGGAAAAAAGCAGAATTCCAAAAATTATGCTAATTTTCTCCTCAGTGTAAAAGTAAGCATCAGTTTCCTTGAGGGCCCATACTAACCCTGACACCCAAAGAAGCACAGCGCAAATTAAAATACTATATAAAACTTTCATAATACATCTCCCCTCCAAGGAGCATTTAAGTAATGAACTTTAAAAACTAAATTTACTAGATAATATCATTTACAAGGCAAGACTGTCAACGTTATTTAAACCAACTTTTTATATAAGAAAAAAAGCCAGTTTCTTTCTTTATGCCCATATCTTTATTTTGATCATCTACCACTACCACCAAACCCTCCCCCGACTTGGTCCAACCAAATTTTTCACGGATAGCTTCTTCTTGACCTTCAGGTGTTTGTAATTTTTGAATATCAGTGGACAACCTTTCTTTTTCTTTCTGCAACTCTACTATTTTTTCCTCTGCAAGATTTTTATTTTTTGCTGCTTCCTCTGCCTTACCCATAAAACCAAAAACACTATATGCAAAAAAAATAACAAATAAACCCAACAAGGTCAAACCAAGCCTGGATTGCATAAAAAGCTTAAACTTACTTTTTTGTTGAAAATTCTTCATAATATGCTAGTATTATACTATGATTTTTAATAAAAAACACAAGAAAAAAGTGCAGATAATCTGGTCAGTATTATGCGTATTTATCATCATCAGTATGATATTGCTCTACTCTGCATCGTTATTTACTTTGAAATAAAACCAAGAGGCAAGACCTAACATGTTAGGTCTTGCCTCTTATTTATCCCCTGAACGCATCATCTTCAAGAATACATCTTGAGGGATATTTACTCGTCCGCGTTCTTTCATTTTCTTCTTGCCTTTTTTCTGCTTTTCACGGAGTTTCATTTTGCGTGTTATGTCCCCTCCATACATATGCTGAGTAACGTCTTTTTTAAATGCCTGAATAGTGCGCGATGAAATAATTCTACCCAAGGCCTTGCCTTGTATTTTTGTGGTAAACATTTGTTTCGGCAAAATACCGTGAAGTTTTTCCACCGCTCTTTCGGCTTCTTCTTCCACTTTCTTTTTAGATACAACACGCGAAAATGCAGGCACCGGTTCATCAGCAACTAATATATCTAAGCGGGTAACATTGGCTTCACGCATCTCTCCTATTTCGTAAGATATCGAAGCATAACCCGAGGAAGCGCTTTTTAATTCGTCAAAAAAATTACGCATCAATTCTCGCAAAGGCATTTTTAATGAAAGAGCGGAACGATTGTCTCCGAAATTTTCCGTCTCGCCTATTTCAGCCTCATGATCAAAAAGTAATTGCATAATATTTCCTATATATGTAGACGGCGTAATTATTTTTACTGCTACCCAAGGCTCAAAAACTTCTTGGATATTTCCATCATCCGGAAAAAAATACGGGGAATAAATTTTTTCTCTTTTTCCACCCTTCATTACTACTTCATAAGTAATAGACGGCGTCGTGATAACCAATTCCAAATCAAATTCCCTCTTCAATCTTTCTGTAATTATTTCCAAGTGAAGCATACCTAAAAATCCACAACGAAATCCACGCCCAAGTGAGCCTGATGATTCTTCTTCATAAGAAAATGCTGAATCAGAAAGACGAAGCTTGCCCAGGGCTGCTTTTAAATCAGCAAAGTCATCAGCATCTTCAGGGAAAATAGAAGCCCAGACTACAGGACGAGGTTTTTCATAACCAGACAGCGGAGGCAATGGATTTTTAAGAAAGGTAATAGTATCTCCAACGCTGGCTATGCCGGGTTGCTTTATACCAGTAACAATATAACCTATTTCACCCACCAAAAGCTCCGGTCGAGCATTTTCTTCCGGTGCAAAAATTCCCACCTCAAGCGGAATAAATTTCTCTTGTGATGCGGAGAAAATCAAACTCTCGCCCTTGGAAACTGCGCCATCGAGCAACCTCACATACACCGTCACACCGCGATGATTGGAATATTTAAAATCGAAAACCAATGCGCGTAAATTCCCATCCTTGGAATAAGTTTCCTTCGGTGGAGGTACCCGTTTTATAACTTCTTTTAATAAATCCTCCACCCCCTCACCGGTGCGCCCTGATACTAAAAGTATTTCATCCGGATCACAATTCAAAAGCTTCACTACTTCTTCTTTTACATCTTCTACTCGAGCTAAAGGAGAATCTATTTTTGACAAAACAGGAATAATTTTAAGTCCACCCTCACGCGCCATATTTAAAGTAGTAAGAGTTTGAGCCTGCACACCTTGAGTAGAGTCCACAAGTAAAATAGAACCTTCTACTGCTTTCAAGGCTCGCGAAACTTCATAAGAAAAGTCTATATGCCCAGGAGTATCAATAAGATTTAAAATAAAATTCTCATTACCTGCCTTAAATTCCATCCGCACTGGTTGCATTTTTATAGTGATTCCGCGTTCGCGCTCGAGCTCCATATTGTCGAGCACTTGGTCTTTCATTTTTCTTTTTTCAATAGTATGCGTTATCTCGAGCATTCTATCAGCCAAGGTGCTTTTCCCGTGGTCAATATGCGCTATAATCGAAAAATTTCTAATTTGTTTTAATTCCATAAATTTATTTTAATGCGTCAACGGCGTAGTTTCATCTTCTTCGAATTGCAAAGAATGCAAGCGCGCATATGTCGGACTGGAATGCAGTAATTCAGAATGCTTGCCTACGGCTTCTATTTCGCCATCTTTGAAAACCAAAATCATGTCGGCATGAATAACAGTAGAAAGACGATGAGCAATGATAAATGATGTACGATTTTTTACTAGAGTATCAGTAGCTTCTGTAATTATTTTTTCACTTTCAGTGTCTAGGTGGCTTGTGGCTTCATCTAAAATCAAAATTTTAGGATCACGCAATATCGCGCGGGCTATACCTACTCTTTGTCTTTCTCCGCCGGAAAGTTTGATGCCTCGCTCACCCACTACGGTATTGTAGCCATTGTCGAGCTTCATAATAAAATCATGAGCCAATGCATTCTTTGCGGCATTTTGAATTTGCTCTTGCGGAATACCTTCGCGACCATAAGCTATATTTTCATAAACAGTTCTCGAGAACAAATCAACCTCCTGCGGAACGACGGCTATTTGTCTGCGTAAAGAATCTTGTTTTACATCACGAATATCAACTCCATCAATATATATTCCGCCTTTTTGTGGATCATAAGAACGAAGAAGCAAATTTATAAATGTAGTTTTTCCGCTTCCCGACCTGCCCACCAATGCGACTTTGGTACCGGCCGGAATAGTAATATTTAAATTTTTCAAAGCCCATTCTTTCCCCTCCTCTTTTTTATGATAAGAAAAGAAAAGATTTTTAAATTCAATTTGTTTTGTGAGCGGTGATAGAATTTTCGCATTTGGCTTGTCGAGCACGCTCATGGATTCATCTAAAACAAAAAACATTCTCTCAACTCTAGTTAGATTTCTGCGAACTCTAGTGAAAAGTGAAGACAATGACGTGAGTGGTTGGTATGCCATATTTTGTAAAGTAATATATAAAACAAATTGCCCAATAGTTGCCGTGCCGTTCAACACAAACCAAGCAGAAAGAGCGAGCACTCCAATGCGTCCGGTAATAGCGATAGCCGACTGAATGCTTTCAATCCTGCTCCATAAACGCTCTGCGCCATATTGTATTTCTCTGGCTTTTTTTACCAATCTTTCATGATGCTGTGATTCTGCTTCTTCTTGCGAGAATTTTTTAACAGTGAAAACATTGCCGGCGATGTCGTAAAGTTCGCGTGAAATTCCTTCAAATGCATCATTTGATTCTTGCTCAATCAAATAAATTTTATTGGCAATTTTCCTCGTCGCCAAAAGATAAATAGGAAATGGAATTAAAACAGCAAATGCAATCCAAACATTCGCAAATAATAATGCTATAAATGCTCCGGTAAAAACAAGCATCGAGGGCACGATGTGTTGCCCGATTATATCATTTGCAATCGTATAAAATGAAACTCCACCGCGCTCTATGCGCCCGATAATTTGCCCACTCGAAGCTCCATGGTGAAAAAGTGCATGCAAGTGAAGATATTTTTCAAAAGCTAAATTACGGACTTTGTCTTCTACTTTTGTCACCATCTCAAAAAGATTGTAATTGTAAAATGACTCCAAAATACTACTGATAAGTGTGGCCACTAAAATACCCAAGGCGCAATATATTAAAGTATGTATCGGCATCTCCCCACCCTTTTTAATAAACGCAGTCAAAGAGTCAATTAAAATTTTTGATATAAATGGCACACTGATACTCGCTGCCTGTGAAAAAACAATCAAAACAGCCAAAAAAGCGACCGTTCTCTTTCGGTCTGTAAAAAATAAAGCCATTCTTAATAATGTTGAGGGCTGTTTCTGCATACTGCTATCTTATCAGAAAAAGCCGTTTTTTCAAAATTTATTATTGGTCTCTTTCCCCATACCCAATAAAAAGAAACAATCTTTTTATGGTTTCCTGTTTAAGTATAAATCTATCCATATATTCCCCCACATTTTTGCCATAACCATGATCAATAAGCTCATTTGCGATAGAGTCATCGATTTTGTATCCGCGTGCCAGTCTATCCGCCAATAAATCATATTCACCATAATCACAAAACTCGCGAGCATCAGAATTTTTAATTACTAATAAATTTTTTAATCTTTCAATTTCAGGATTTTCCGCAACAGGCATGTATTCACTAGAATTATACTTCTTTGTTATATCTTCAATAATTAACTCAACGAGCTCAGGAGCATAACATTCGGGAGTTTCATCAACCACCCTCTGCATTTCAAACCAGGCTAAATTTTTTTCTGTTCTGTATTTTTCAACAATGTTCTTAATATCCCCATAAAGGATCCCGTGTAACACCTTCAAGCCGTAATCTCTTTGTAAAATAAAAGCCAAAGAACTTGCTGTTTCCCAACCTTCCTTCTTTTCTGGTATCTTTTTTATTTCCTCAACCCCTAAATCTATTTTTAATAACTCAACAAGATTAGGTGAAATTGTAGATTTTTTTTCGATTTCAGGTTCAGGTTTAAATTTAGGTTTAGACTCGAGTACGGGTTCGGAAATATTATTTATAATATTATCTTCTAATTTACCAAAACTATCGGGACTATCTTCGACAAGGTGACCATACCCATCCCCATCAAGCCGTTCTTTTATCCAGTCATCAAGACCTTCCAGCTCATAAAGGTGATTTGCAATCCAAAGGGAACGTCCTATCCCAATAAATTTATGAGCTATTTGATTATGATATTTTTCATCAAATTGATAAAGAAAATTAAGAATTTCATGCGGTTTTTTAAGTTCAATAAGCCTGTCAACCGTGGACATGTTTGGTTTAAAAGTTTTATACTTTAATCCTTCAATTATCTCCTCAAGAGAAAATTTACTAAAATCTATATGGTCATTTTCATTCTCACTATTTTTAGCGCCATTACCTTCTGAGTGTGGAGAAAGCCATCTTTTTGATTCATTAAAATTCATACTAATAGTATATATAACAACCTAATTTATAGCAATTTGAAACAAAATACCAATCTGTTGTGTATTAGATGTAATTAATTTGAAATGCAAGAACCATTATTCATATTCTTTTTCTCTATATATCCTAAGTTCTTCTTCTCTTCCAAGATCTTTGGCAATTAGCTCAATAAGCTCGGGAGAATAATTTTCAGATAATAATACTTTGTTATCAGTATACAACTTTTGAAAAAACTCGTTAGCATTTTCTGATGCCCTATGTTTGTTCGCAGATTCTTTAACTTTCACATAAGATGTTTTTAGAATCTGCGCCAATTCACTACAATTTTTAAAACCTGGCTTCTTTTCTGAATTTTTTTCTTTATTTTTATTTTTATTTTTAATTAAATATTCTCTTATTAATTCTTTTAATTGGGGAGAGTAGTACTCTGCTGAATGAGTTCTGCCAAGCTTATCGGTAAATTTGAACATTTTACACCACTCTGGATGTTCTAGCCTATATATCTCAATAGCTTCTTTTATTTTTAGAGTGCTTGCCTTAAGTGTAAAACGTAGAGAGGCTATGCTTTCCCAGCCTGGCTCCTTTTCCGACAGACTATTTTTTTCTATTTTTATAGTTGTAAAATTTTTTACTACTTCATTCATACTCTTTATTATATACTTATTTTAAATTTTTAAAAGCAAATTACAAAAAACCGCCGGTTTGATGACCCCATAGATTGGCATATATACCTTCCTTTTTTAGAAGTTCCATATGTGTTCCCTCTTCGGCAATTTTACCTTTTTCCAAAACAATAATTCTATCCATTTTTTGAATTGTAGAAAGTCTGTGTGCTATTACTATTGTGGTTTTGCCTTTTGTAAGTTTATTAAAAGCATCTTGAATATATTTTTCGGAAACACTATCGAGAGAGCTGGTGGCTTCATCCAACATAATAATAGGAGTAGGTTTAAGCATCGCCCTGGCTATGGACACTCTTTGTCTCTGTCCGCCCGAGAGCTTGACCCCTCGCTCGCCAACCATTGTATCATAACCATGTTTTAGATTTACGATAAACTCATGAGCATACGCCTTTTTAGCAGCTTCTATGATTTGTTCTTCGGTCGCCTCAGGTAAACTATAAGCTATATTCTCACGTATACTTCTATGAAATAAAATTGGCTCTTGAGAAATATAAGAAATGTTATTGCGCAAATCATCTTGTTTTATTTTTCTAATATCTTGCCCGTCAATTAAAATTTCACCGGAAGAAATATCAATAAAACGCATGATCAACTTAGTGAAGGTAGACTTACCACTGCCAGAATGCCCCACTAATCCGACCCTCTCACCTTTATTTATCTTTAAAGAAAAATTAGTAAAAACGTCAGTGCCATTTGGATAAATAAAATCAATATTTTTTATTTCTATATTTCCATTTTGGATTCTGGACACCTCAGGATCAGAAGGATCAACTACGTCTGATGTTTGTTTGAAAATATCCACCATTTCCTTCATGTCCGACATAGACTTTGTGAACTTTGTAGTGGCCTTGCCCAAATCCCAAAATTGATTGCCAATAGTCACAGAATAACTTTGCACCAAGACAAATACACCGGCAGAAATCTTACCATCAAGCCATAAATATGCAGTCACAAAAGCTACTATCATCTGAACGGCAAAAGATATACCCGACTGAATCGCATTTAATTTATTACCGAAATACCATGTTCGAAGACGAAGCTTCTCATCAAGGTTTGTGGTTTCCTTAAAACTTTTTACTTCTCTGTCGATGGAAGAAGATGATTTAATGGATAAAAAGTTCGTTATAGAATCAGCTAAGACTGCGGTTACTTTTGAATCCGCAGCAGCTTCAGCTAAGTCATATTCGACCTTTTTCCTTGCCATTAAAAATACTATAGATAAATAAAATACAGCCATCCCTAGGAAAATAAAAGCTATCATGTGAGATTGTGTAAAAAATACTACAAAAACAGCAGTAAGGGCGACAAGAGAATTCCAAAAATTATCTATCAAAATATCGTGCATTACTTCAAATGCACGGACAAATTTCCTGGATTTATTTACCAATGCTCCGGAAAAATGATCGGCGAAAAACATATAAGAGTGGTCATGAAGCTTCTTGAAAGAAAAATCATGTAAATCCTTTATCACCAAGGATTGAAATTTGGACATTGCAAATTGAGTCGCCCTGCCAAAAAACCAACCAATAGGCAAAAGAATAACAATAAAAAAAACATTTTGGAGTAACGAATGCGCCACCAAACTCCTATCCACGCCTGATTTAGAAATCACATCTATAATCCTTTTGTAAATCAAAGGGTTAATAATGCTATTAAAAACAAGTCGTCCAGCTTGCAAGAAAAAAATTAGAAAAAATTGCCATTTATATTGCATGACAATAGGCTTTAAATATGAAATTGTGTCCTTGAAAGTAGACATAAAATGGCGATGGTATTTCGCTCTTTTTTATTATAACATAAAATCATTCTGCCTTAATAATCAGAGCCTTAGGCTCTGGGTCTACAATTCTTCTTGAGATGGAGCGATAATTTTGGCTAACCAAAATTTTGTTTTTAATGTCTTTAGGAGTTCTTTAAGTTCTTCATTTTTAAGTAAATACAAAACAATAAGTCCTGCAAAAATTCCTATAATTCCTGAAATAAAACCTTGTAAGAATACTCCCCAGAAAGTCGTCGTGCCAAAAATCGGAGAAAGAATATTTAAACAAAAGTAAGACACTAGGCCAATGAAAAATGATGCGCCGAGGCTTTGGAAAAAAGTTTTAGCTATAAAAGGTTCGCGTCCCATAAAATCTTTCTTGATAAAAACCAAATGCAAAATAAAATTTAAAATCGTACCGACAGAATATGCAAGTGGAAGCATCAAAACTTCCGTACCTGGTATATCAGAAACTTTTAACATCGATTCTATAAAATACCTAAAACCAGCAAAATTTTCAAAAATATGAATAAATAAGTAAGATAAAATAATAATTAAAACAGAGCAAATAAAATTAACAGTGAGCGGACGCTTTGTCTCCCCTTTTGCATAATATGCACGAGACAAAAGAGCAATCATTCCTTGTGCTAAAACTGAAATAGAAAAAATAGCGAGTGATGCGGCGACAAGCCGAGTATTCTCCCAAGAAAAAGAACCCGAGCCTAGAATGACACGCGTGATCTGCGCGCGTAGAACTATAAATAAAAATGTGACAGGTAATGACCAGAAAACAATTTGTCGCCCAGCAGAACGTAAATGATTTTTAAAATCATCATATTTTCCATCTCCATGTGCTTTTGCTAAAGTTGGAAATGCGGCCACAGCATAAGAAATACCTATGATATTTAAAGGCACGGATTGTAAATTCCAAGAGAAATTAAAAATAGAAATTGATCCGCCTTTTAAAAATGAAGCTAGAGCCACTATAACAATGAGAGCAATGCTATTGAAGGCCAGTCCTAATGTCCTAGGTAGAGAAATCAAGACAGCGCGTTTTATCTCAGGAAAATCAACTGAGAAAGAAAACTTTGGCGCAAATCCACAACTCGCTGAAGCAACAGCTTGAATTAAAAAATGCATCAATGCCCCTAGGACTACCCCAAACGCCAAACCATAAATACCAAAAACTGGATAAAGAAAAATAACACCGACGATTATGCCAAGGTTATAAAAAATCGGACTCAAAGAATAAATAAAAAATTTATGAAAGAGCTGAGTAATAGAACCGAAAAGATTAGAAAGCCCCATAAGAATCGGAGAAAGGAGCATCACACGAGAAAGCAAAATTACTTTAGATTGCATTACTATTGAAAAACCAGGTGCAATTAAGTGCGCAAGATATGGCATCAATAAAAAAGCCAAAACAGAAACAAAAATCATCGCAATAAAAAAAACAGTAAAAACATCATTCAAGAATTTCTTGGCTTCTTTTGTAACATTATCCCCTGACATCTTGCTGGCTATAAAAGGAATCAATACTGTGATAGATGCAAGTGATGCAATGGAAATAAAAATCAAATCAGGAATTCTAAATGCCGCGTAATATGAATCGAGCTCCGGAGTAGGACCTATGAAGTGCGCGATGGAACGATCCCTCAAAAGGCCTAGCACTTGCGAACAAAGAGTAAAGAGACCTAAAAGAAGCGCAGCCTGATGTACATTACGAAACTCCTTATTGAAAAGTCTAAAAATTTTTTCCATTCAGTGCAAACTTATAAATTATTATTTCTTTTTAGCGGTAGTTTTTGTAACATTGGTAATTGTTGGTGGCACAGCAGAGATAGATACGAGATTTTTTAAACTGTTAACGTATTCTATTAATTGTTGACTTTGTGGAGCAACAGAGAGCGCAGACTCTGCATAAGACAATGCATCATTCATATTTCCCTCACCCCTAGCCAGCTGTGAAAGAACTATTAAGGCATCGAGGTAATCAGGCTTTAAGGTGAGAGCTTGATTGGCATAATCTTTTGCATCTTGTACTTTTTTATTTGCAAAAGAAACACGAGCAAGAGAAAGCTTTAACCCTGGATTAAATGGATTAAGGTCTGATGCATTCTTGTACGCTTCAAAGGCTTTATCATAAGCACCATCTACGCCTAGTGGAGCAACGACTTCATAAACACCACCGAGAGCATTGTAGTTTAAATAATTAGTCTTGTCATAAGTTATTGCAGATTGAGCACCTGAAACTGCATTTTCAAAACTAGATCGCAAGTCGGCTTTTTCAGTCTCAGACAAAGATGCGCCTTTTGCAACCAAAGAATTCATTTTAGCAATGTAAACTTGTGAATAAGCTCGTAGGTATAAATCATTTGAAACTAGAGCCAAGGCTTTATTTATATTCAATTCTGCTTCATCTACGGACTGAGCAGAAAATGTTTTTTGGAAATATGCAACAGAGGCAAAACGCTCTATATATTTAAAGCCAACAGCTACACATACGGCCATGATGATAACAAGCAAAAGAATCGAAAAGAAACTTTTACGCGGATCATCCAAAAAAGAAAAAGTAGCATATCCATTTGTTTTATTTGACCAAAAAACTCCAATGAAAGCTCCCGTAAAAGCAAAAGCTAAAAGAAATATCGCCGGACCTGTGGAATAAAAGAAGGATGCAACGAATAAATAAAAAGCGGAGAAAAATAACAACATGGATGTGCTGTTCACTGCATTATTCTTAGGAGAATAAAAAAGACATTTTACTCCGGCTATAAAAAATAACACGAAAAATATAAGAAAAGAAATAATGCCGAGGCCTCCGGTCGTGATGATAAATGTCGGCAACACACCCATACCAGAATCGAAATAACTATCCCAGAAATTTGTAGCATTTACTACCAATGGCTTATGCATAGCCCACATTTCAGGAAATCTATTAGGGCCTGCCCCTAAAACAGGGTTGTGAGCCAAGACATCTCTTGATACCATCATAGTAGCTGTAAAAGAAGGCCTGATTTCAAGATTGGAAACTCCCAAGCTATTTGGTAAATATGCTCCGAGGAAATTACCAGACATAAAAAATACAATTGAAAGCATGGCAACAGCGAATGAAACTAATGGGAAGCTCCTAGGCTCGCCCTCTCTGTGAACTTTACCCGAGAAAGAAACTTTGTAAACAAAAATAAATAAAGAAAATACTCCCAGTATAGCCCATACCAAAGAAAAATTAACAGCAGCAATTAAAAATAATGCCAAGACCAAAAGAGAACCTAGAAGTATTTTAAATTCCTTACCAAGCTCAAAAAATTCTAAAGAAAAAAGAGATGTAACAGCTCCGAATCCTGCAAACATTCCAAGAGCATTCCATGAACCCAAAATATTATCTGTCTTTGCGCCTAAAACTCCGAGTGCAAATGTTTGAGGCATAAATAAACGTAAAATTTGAAAAACAAATAAAACAGCAAAAGAAGCTAAGGTTCCCAAGACAATCATTCTTGTATTTCTTTCACTTTTCATCACCAATGCGGAAGCAAGCATCAAGAGAAAGGCAGAAAGCATAAAGTAAAAAGTTCCGGTATCGAGCATCGCACCAAAAAAAGAAACTTTCATAACCGGAGAAAAAAGAGCTGAAATAAGAAAAGCCAAAACGATACCAAGCCCGGCAACTAAAATTCTAGATTTAGGTAAAATAATTTTCCCATCAGAAAACCTCGCAGCAGCCCAAAAAATAATAGACAAAGAAAGTCCGACAATCAAGAGCAAGCCCTTTGAAGTCTCAATGGGAACACTTGTAAAGGGTAAAAAGAAAATCGGTAATAATGTAATGACTGCAAACAAAGCCCAAAAAGAAATTCTATCTAAAATATTTGATACCATAAATTTATTAAAAATATTAATTTATAACTTAGGTGATTATATCATAAAGATATTTTAAACCACAATACTTATGAGCCTACCTTTCACATAAATAACTTTTTTTATTTCCTTGCTGGCGAGATGTCGGGCGACATTTTCATCTGCCAATCCTTTATTTTTTATTTCTTCTTCATTTTCATCCACGCTGATAGTTATCTCTCCCCTGACTTTACCATTCACCTGCACAGCGATTTTTATTTCATCATCTTTAATTAAGTTTTCATCATACTTCGGCCATAGGGAAAGATGTATGCTTTCTTTTTCACCAAGCTCTGTCCAAAGCTCTTCGGCTATATGTGGAGCAAACGGCGCAAGCAAACACAAGAAAGTTTTAAAGTCTTCTGTTGAAACTTTTTCTTCTTTATCAAAACTATTTAAAAGAATCATCATTTTAGAAATACAAGTATTATATTTATGTTCCTCCATATCTTCACTTATGCTTTTGATTGTTTTATGCAGAAGTTTTGATTGCGAAGCCAGCAAAGAATTTTTAGAGTCATGGGTTCCCTGTCCTATGTCTCCGAGGGCGAAGGCTCCAAAATCCTTTGCTGGCTTCGCTGTAATTCTTTCTGCCAACTTCCAAACCCTTTCTAAGAATCTCCTCACGCCGACGACGCCATTTGGATCCCAAGGATAATTCACCGTCACTCCGTACGGACCCATAAATGCCAAATATAAACGCACAGTATCAGCGCCGAGCCTGTCCACTATTTCATCCGGATCTATGACATTGCCTTTTGACTTGGACATTTTATTTCCATCCGGTCCTAAAATAAGTCCGCGGTTCTTGCGCACTTTATACGCCTCGGCATCTTTTACCAAACCTAAATCAAACAAAGCCTTTACCCAAAAACGAGAATAAAGTAAATGCATCGTGGTGTGCTCCGCTCCGCCCATATATAAATCAACCGGCATCCAAGATTCCATTTTTTCTTTTGCGGAAAATTCTTTGTCATTATTATTATCCAAGTATCTGTAAAAATACCAAGAAGAATCCACGAATGTATCCATCGTTTCGACTTCCGGACGCCAGCCTTTTCCAAATATTTTTTCTGTTCTTTCTAAAAGTTCTTTACTCTTTGAAAGAGGAGCGACACCCGAAGGCTTGTGGTCTACATCTGTCGGCAACAGCCAAGGCAAATGTTCATCCGGCACCGGATGCGCTTTGCCTTCAGTATCGTAAACTATCGGTATAGGTACGCCCCAATACCTCTGCCGAGAAATCCCCCAATCACGCAACCTATATGTGCTGACTAATTTCCCACCGACTTTTTCTGTAACTTCTTTTGCATCAACTAAGGGTTTATCAATTATTGGTAAATTATATTTTACAGCAAAAGCATTATCCCTCTCATCATGTTGAGGTACTCCCATCACTGCACCTGTGCCATAACCTGCCAAAACATAGTCCGCAGTCCAAACAGAAAGCCATTCGCCAGTTGCCGGATTTATAGCTTTTATTCCTTTTAATTCCACTCCTGTTTTTTCTTTGGATTGCTGTCGATCAAGTTCAGATTTCTTTTTAGTATCTGAAATATATTTTTCTACTTCATCATAATTTTCAATTTTATCTTTTAATTTTAAAATTAATTCATGCTCCGGCGCAATTGCAATATAACTAACACCAAAAAGAGTATCAGCTCTTGTTGTGAAAACTCGCACCCCCTCCGCCTTCGGCACCTCCCCCTTAGCTAAGGGGGAGGCTGGGTGGGGGTGAACCTCAAATTCAATCTCGCTCCCCTCGCTCCTGCCAATCCAATTTTTCTGCGCGGATTTTATTTCAAGAGGCCAGTCTAAAGCATCAAGGTCATCTATCAATCTATCCGCGTATTTTGAAATGCGCAACATCCACTGTTCTTGATCGCGTTGCTCTACCTCATTACCACAGCGTTCACATTTACCGTCGGTCACCTGCTCATTTGCAAGTATCGTCATATCTTTCGGACACCAATTTACTTTCGTAGTATCTCGATACGCCAAATCATTTTTCAAAAATTGATTAAACATCCATTGCGTCCATTTGTAATATTTCGGATCACAAGTGACAACTTCCCTTTCCCAATCAAAAGACGCGCCCATAGAGCGAAGCTGTAAACGCATTTTATCCATATGTTCATAAGTCCAAATTTTAGGATCCGCGCCGAGTTTTATCGCCGCATTTTCCGCAGGCAAACCAAAAGCATCAAAACCCATCGGGTAAAGAACATTGTATCCGCTCATTCTTTTATAACGAGCAAAAATATCCGGCACAGAAAAAGCATACCAATGCCCCACGTGCAAATTGCCCGAAGGATAAGTAAATTCCACAAGCTGATAGAAATTTTCTTTGCCTTTTACTTCATCAGCGACTTTGTAAATTTTATTCTTATCCCATTCCTCCTGCCACTTTTTTTCAATTATTTTATGATCGTAATTTTTCATTATTTTTCGTAAAAATTAAATTTAGTCCTTTAAATAAAGGTATTTTGATTATACGCTAATTGTGTGTTATTTAAAACTTGACAATAGGTAGTAGTAGTAGTAGTAGTATGGGTTCAAATTTAAATTTTATTTAGTTCTATGCAAAAAAACTTAGTATTGCCAGAATGGGTGACGAAAGGCACCCTGCTTTATGAAATCCTCACATTTGAGGAAAGCGAGCAAACCCCTTTTATTAGTCCCGACAGTGAAACCCAAGACGGTGAGGAATTTGTCAGGGAGATGTCTGTATTTGAAAAAGTAATTTATTCTCTTATTGAACAAAAAACAAAAGAGGCTAAAAAAATCTTTGAAGATGCAAATGCATCACGGTTTAAGGTCGGCAGTAAGGAGGAAAAAAAACTTAGTAAGATTGAGAGACAGGCAGAAGCACTAAAAAATCTACTATGGGAAAGTGTTAAATCTGAACCCTCCAAAACATCGGGTTTTGGAATTCGTGAAGGGTTTAAGGTCGTTTACCTTTCCCCAGAACACGAATCGTCATCATCTTTTCCATTTCCTTTTTCAGGAGTAATGGTAGAAATTATCCACCTTTAATCTCACCTTATCCATCCCAATCACAGGACACAGCCCCAGCGCGTGTCCTGTTTTTTATTTCCCGAATTTTTTAACTGCGAGCCAGATGAGAGCTGCTAATGCGATTGCTAAAATTATAACTTTTATTAAATTATCCGCTGATGACCAATACCTCGAAGATGCAATAATAAATGAAAGTACTCCGCCAAAAGAAAGCGCAGTCGAGAGAAGTTCAATACTTGTAAATAATCCTATTGCAAGAGATATGACACCTAGAATAACTAATGTAATAAAAACATTTCTATCGTAAATTTTTTGCGCAGAATTAAATTCTTGTTGCTTAGTGAAATTCGGATCACAATATCCTTTTATCGGCTTACCGTCAGGGCTCACAGGCATTGGGGCAGTCTTGTCATAATATGTATAATTCTGCTCTGTCCACTGCCCACCGACTTTCACGCAATCTTCTTTATTTATAATAGGCTCCACTATTTGCTCAGCACGAAAATAATCCTCATAAACCGGCTGTTTATAAACTAGCGCCACCGCATAATTAAAAAATAAATTCAAAACGACAACTATCCCAAAAATTAAAGCCCACTTGATAAATTTATTTTCTTTTTTTATTTCCACAGTTTTTATATTTTCCATATTGCCAAAGTATACCATATCTGTGCTATAATGGAAATGACCCGAAGGGGGTTTTATTTTATATATATGACATCAAAAGACCGTCAAAAAAAAATAGAAAGGGCGTCAGACAAGATCGTAAAATGGATCGGCTCTACAGAGTCGCTCATTGTGCATACCATTTTTTTTAGCATAATGGTCATACTGACTTTTTCAGGAATAGGATTTGACAAGGTTATACTTATTTTTAATACAATGGTTTCCTTGGAAGCGATTTACCTTGCTATTTTTATTCAAATGACTGTCAACAAACAAGGTGAAGACCTCGAAGAAGTCTCCGAAGACATCGGGGAGATTCAGGAAGACGTGGAGGAAATTCAGAAAGACGTCGATGAGATCCAAGAAGACATGGGAGAGATTCAGGAAGACGTGGAGGAAATAGAAGAAGCTAGCAGTGAAGAACAAAAAGACGAAGAAAAACAAAAAGAAATTTTTTCAAAAATTGAAAACAGCCTGCGTGACTTGATGCAAGAAATCTCAGATTTAAAATCTAAAAAATAAATAATTATTTAGCTTCCCAAATAGCGGTATTTGAAAGTGGGATATTTCTACCTTTTGATTTTTCCAATAAACACAATTCCCCGCAAGAAACTTCACCTTTCATTTCCATCATTGCATTTTCCAATGCATAACCGAGCGAGAGTGATGATGCATCTATCGCATAAGAATTTAAAATTACAAAAAGCGGTTTGTCAGATAAAACTCTTTTTACATTATTTAAAAGTTTCGCTAGATTTTCTTCTATTTTCCAAGTCTCACCTTTTGGTCCACGGCCGAATTTCGGCGGGTCCATTATGACAGCATCATATTTATTTCCGCGTTTTATTTCTCTTTCTAAAAATTTCATCACGTCGTCTAAAATAATTCGCATCGGCATATCGTCCAGTCCTGCCAGATTTTGATTTTCTTTTAGCCACGCCAAGGAACTTTTCGAAGCATCAATATGCGTGACTTCCGCCCCTGCACTCAATGCAAACAAACTCGCTACGCCGGTGTAGCCGAAAAGATTTAAAAACTTCACAGGTTTTTCTGCTTCTTTAATTTTATTTTCAATAAAGTCCCAATGACTTGCTTGTTCCGGGAAAAACCCTAAATGCCGAAAAGGCGTAGGCATAGCCCAGAATTTCACGCCATTGTATGACATTTCAAATTTCTCATTTATTTTTTTACTCATTTTCCACCCTGCTTTTGACCCGCCTTTTGAACTGTAGAATTTTCCGTCATTTTTATCCCATTCCTTAACCGGCAAAGTTTTATTCCATACGGCGTCTTCATACGGTCGCACTAAAACATGCTGCCCAAATTTTTCAAGCTTCTCGCCCTCACCAGTATCAAGCATTTCATAATCAGACGATACTACCCAATTTTTTGCTGTAAAAATTTTAATTTCTTTTATCATATTATTTTATTACTTGAGTATACCACGCAACACTTCTATTTCCCCACTCTTATTAACTCTAATTAAAGTCGATGGTTCTGATTTTAAAGTTCCACTATCCAAATAAAAATCCATTTTTTCTCCGAAATATTTTTGTGCTTCTTTAATATTTTTCGCCGGAGGCAAACCTTCCGGATTCACACTGGGCACCACCAGCGGACCCGTCTTTTTCAAAATTTCAATCAATGATTTTTTTGCCGGCAATCTAAATGCCAAGTCACCTGTGCCCCTGTGTAAATATAAGAACTTTTTTAATTTTGTTTTCGGACAAGAAAAAATAATAGATGTTTTCTCCGGCCAAACAAATTTAGAAATATTTAACCCAAAACTAACAAAGTCCTCAAAACCAGAAATTAAAATTATCAAAGGCTTCTTTTCATTCCGCCCTTTTATTTTATAAATTCTCTCTACGGTTTTTTTAGACAAAGCGCTCCCCACCAACCCATATAAAGTATCCGTCGGCATCACCCCCATCCCACCAGACTTTAAAATCTTTATTATTTTATTTATGTCTTGTTTCATTTTTATTTTAAATAAACTTTTTTAAAATAAGCAACTACTGGGTAAAGCAATGAGGCCAAGACACTTAATAACAATGCCACCTTCAAAGAATGAGAAAAGAAAAATACAGTAAGCGCAACCAAAATCATCACCACTCTTCCGGAATTCAAATAAATCTCCCTGCCGAGCATTGTGTCTACTGTTTCCCCTTTTGCATGATCCACGGCAAGAGCTAAATTAAACGGATTCGCTAGTCCAAAAGTAAAATTACTGATACCGGCAAATATTCTCCATCCTGCCAACGAATTTACAAGCGCGAGCGGTATGTAACTCAGAGAATGCAAGCTGATAAATAAATAAAAAAATAACTTACGATTTTTAAACTTGTCGGAAATTTTAGAATTTAAAAAAGCCGTGACTGCGGAAAGTATAGCCAAATAGCCAAAGAAATTGCCGAGCTTGCCAGGCGTATTTATAAAAAATAAAGTAAATATGGGCACGATGTTATAACTCAACATTTCATTATACCCTTGAAATGCAATCAATAATTTGTTCTCCATATTACGAGCTGAATTTATGAAATTAAATTTAAAATCAAACTTCGGCATATGAAAAGCAAAATAAAAAGGCAAAATATACAGAACAATTCCGCTTAAAAATAAAAAGTGATAGCCTAGCTTCGTCGCCACAAAGCCAGCCAGGGGCGCAAGCACTGCGGAAAATATCGGCATAAATAAAAAGTACGCTCCACTTTTGTATCCATTCTCATTACTCTGGCTGTATTTAAAATGAAGAGAATTGTATATTGTCCAAAAGAAAACGATATTGAAACCAAACAAAATTGCCGTGATAAATATATGTGCAGGCTGTGTCATAAAATTAGCCACCAATACCCCCAAGGCGCTCGTCGTCACCCCAAAAACAAGAGCAAACTTGCTGGAGAAATTTATATTGCGCAGTAAAAAAAATGTCACCAAGACCGACACATAAAGAACTAAGAAATAAAATAACATCTGCAAATAAGAAACTCCGTTGGTTAAAAACCAAAGCATCAAAAGCGTCTGACTATAAGTCAACGCCACCAGATAACTCAAATAAAATAAAAATACTTTTTTAAACATTTTATATCTTAAACTCAATCACATCCCCATCTTTGACTATATATTCCTTGCCTTCGGTACGGACTTTGCCTTTGGCGCGAGCTTCGGCGTATGAACCAGCTTCGAGTAAATCATCACAAGCCACAACTTCCGCGCGGATAAATTTATCTTTAAAATCCGTATGTATCGCAGTGCCGGCTATCGGTGCAGTACTTCCTTTTTTTATAGTCCACGCGCGAGTTTCTTCGACTCCAGTTGTTAAAAATGTTTCCAGCCCGAGCAAGTCATAACTCGCTCGTATCATTTCATCAAAACCTTTTTCAAACACGGCATCGATGACGACATATTTCCCCGGAATATTTTGCGCCACTTTTTCAATCACATTCTCCGCGACTTCCGAAGCATTGAGCGCATATAGTATCGGCTTGGCAGAAAGTAAATGCATGCTTTTTAAAATTTCTTGTTCCTTCGGATCAAGTTCTAAAGAATTTGCCATCTTCGAATCCCCTAAAACTTTTTCCACTTTTCTCAAAACGGCATCTTCTGCGACGGATTCTTTATCGCCTCGTTTCACCTCGCGATTAATATTCAAAAGTCTTTTTGTCACAGTTTCCAAATCAGCTAAAATGAGTTCCAGATTTATCACAGAAATATCTTGGAGCGGGTCCACTTTGTTCGCCACGTGAATGATGTCTTTATCTTCAAACACGCGCACGACTTCCAGTATCGCATCCACTTCGCGAATATTTGAAAGAAATTTATTACCCAAGCCTTCACCCTTGGAAGCTCCCGCGACGAGCCCCGCAATATCCACAAATTCTATCACCGCCGGAATTGTTTTTTTTGTTTTAGAAAAGTCAGCAAGCTTGCCCACGCGTTCATCCGGCACAGGCACAATGCCCACAGACGGATCAATAGTACAAAAAGGATAATTCTCCGCCGGCACCCCCTTCTTAGTCAGCGCATTAAAAAGCGTGGACTTCCCCACGTTCGGTAACCCCACAATTCCTATACTTAATGACATTGCTAAAATATAGCAGAAATGTGCAGATTTTCAAAATTTACTTTTTTCTTATTTACCATTTACCTATTCGTACGAATAAGAACATAATTAACTTTCTATTTTTTCCTCAAGATTTTAATTTAATTTTCCAACTTTTTCCAAAAGATCTTTAGCTTGAACTTCAGAAATATACCCCTTTTGCTTAAGCTGAAAAATAGCGCTATAGCCAAGACTCCCCTGCGTAATTCCTTTTTCTGCTATTTTTAAAGCCTGATCAGAAAATCCTGCTTGACATAAATTTTCTAAAACAGGAAAAGTATCTTGTTTACTCCTAATTTTACCTAAATTACTACTTGACGTTAAATATGCATCTACAACTTTTGCAACAGTTTCCTTCACCTTATCTTTATTTTGAAAACGCGCTGCGCTAGAAACTAAGTTTAATAATTTTTCCGGCTCACGAAAAGTTTCTGTCCCAGAATTTAATTCTGTTTTATTACCTAATTCCTTACCAATTTCTTTACTAATTGATTCGTTCCAATTATCAAGAAGTGACTTTAAGTTCTGATCTTTACTTCTAAGTTTATTGAGTACTTCTGAAGGAGTATTTTCCACAAATTGATTTAACTTTTGAATCTGTAAATTATTCCCATCTAGAGATTGCATTTTAATATAGTATGCATATCTATCCTCTGAGAGCACTCCCTTTTGGTATAATTCAGGTAATGATAACTCCAACTCTTCACGTGTTGTATTAAATTTATTTTTTAAATTATAATCAGATGAACTAGTACTAAGATTATTTATTTGCTCATTTAATATTTCTTTATACCCTTCAGATGATTTTGATATTCTATTAACCAAACTTTCTGGATTTTCTGATTTTTTCTTAGATTCTTCATCAAACCATTTTTGAAATTGATTAAACTTTTCCTGTTTTTTACTTTCAAGTTGATGCTCTCCGTCAACTTCTGCATCCTTTGATGTATTCACAGATACAACTTCTTCATTGCCAGTCTCAACTGCACCACTAACTTCATTTTCAATAGGCCCAGAAACTTCATTAACTTCTTGTGTTGTTCCACCCATAGATTCTGCCTTATTGGCAGTATTTTGAGCTTCGTTTTCTATTCCTTCTGTTGTTGCCTTTCCTGCATTATTTATCGCCTCAATTGCATCAGCTGCGGCTTTTTCTACGTCTCCTTCAAAACCAAGTTCAGCTTCTGTTTGAATTTCCTGAAGCTTTTTAATGGCATCTTCCCCGCCTTGTTCTTGTAATGATTGTATTTGATTAAACCTTTCATTTCCCATAAATTTTTTAATAATTATTTTGATAATAAATCTTTTTTAATCGAGTTTATTTTGTTTTGTCTTTTTTCTTCTAAATACGCTTTCATAGCATTTTTGTGTTTCAATTTTAAATCATTCAACTTAGCTAAAGTTTTTTGCATTATTTCCTTTATTTTTTTGACTTGTTCTTCTTTGGTCATAAGATTTATAAAAATATTATTTTAACCCTAAAATACTATTAGTAATTTTACTAATGTTTTTATTCTTTCACCTCAACCATCCGCATTTTAATGTCTGTCTCCATTGCTGTTTTCTTAGAAGCACGTCTTTCAATTTCAGCAAGTACTCCACTAAGCATTCCACCGCTACCTAAGATAAACGTTAAAGCTTCAAGTAAAGACGGCACACCCTCTGGATTTCTGGATGCCTCATTTCCACCAGCTAAAACTAATGCTATTGTTGATACTGGAATCAACCAATTTCTAACTTTTTCGAAATAATCTGAATTTTCTAACTTTGTTTTTACAATATGATCTCCATATCCACCACCGAATTTTTCTTCTACAGCCTCTGGACCACCAGCATCAATAATTTGTTGTTTTAATTTTTCAATATTAATATTTGCCTTATTTGCATCTTCAATAATTGCTAAATACCGTATTTCGTCTGGGGTTTGTTCCTCAGGAGATTTCTTTAAAATAGCTTTTTCTTGTCCAAATAGTTCTCTCATAAAATTATTCGGCTTTCGCCAATTTAGCTTGTGTAATAATAGCCTGAAGACCTTCCAGAGATTCGTTCAAGATTTGCAAGAACGAAAGCTCTTCTTCGGGTGTCGCTGTGCCATCTTTCACCTTTTGAGTGAGATTTTTTATTTCTTCGTCTGTCATAAAATTAAAATAAAGCCTAATTTGTAATAGGCTAATATTACTCTCTCTCTCTCTCTGCACGTCAAGCTAATGTATCAGTCCAGCACACTTGAGACTCTTTTTCTGATAATGTATTTACCATACACCTATTCGTACGAATAGGTAAATACAACTAAAACCCAAATAAATATGATTATCTTAAATAAGCCCAATAACTTGTTTTGCAACTTTTGGCAAAGGATTCGCTAGTGAATAAAGCATAGAAAGATTCTTTTGTTCTTTTTCCACAATCCCCGCTCCGAATAATACGGCAAGATGTTTTGATGTTGATTTAAAGGATAAATTCAAATGTTCAGCAAGAATAGACACTGAAGCAATTTTTTTATCCCTAAGATATTTTAAAATCTTTAAACGCCGATGATTTGCCAAAGCCTTTAATATTTTTTCATGATCTTTCATATATATAATAATATCACTAAAACCTCCATTTACCTATTCGTACGAATAAGTAAATTAAAAAACATTACTGCCGAAATTTTAATATAATTTTATGGATTTTCTTCTCTGCTTATAATCCGGGATTTGTTCGGCGACGAGGGACCAGAATTTTACGGAATGATTCATCTCTTTTAAATGGCAAAGCTCGTGCACTATTATGTAGTCAGCGAGCTCGAGAGGCAAGAAAACTATTTTGTAATTAAAACTCAAATTTCCTTTTCCGGAACAGCTTCCCCAGCGCGATTTTTGATTGCGTATGCTCACCCTCCCTATTTTATAACCATAGAATTTATTAAAAAATTCCAACCTATCACGTACTAGTACATGCGCCCGATTCTTATTCTCCCTGAAATCCTTCACCGAATAATGCGCCAATATTTTCTGCGGTTTAGCCTTCTGCTCCGACACCTTGCTCATAATCCAATCAAACTTCTCCCGCATTATTTTCTCCACACTTTCCAAACTCACCCGCGAGCCTTTCGATACATTCACCGCCCCATCCCCCGCAATACTTATCAAAACTTTCCTCCCCCGCGCCGTATTCCGCACCCGATAAAAAAGTCCGTTTAGTTGTTTGAGGGTTTGCATAATAATACTTATGGATAACTTTGACTTTTTTATTTTATGTAAATCTATTTTAATATTATTTTTTAAGCTTATCTGGTTTCTTTAAATTTTTCTTTTCATCAGATGACAATTTTCGTTCTACTTTTTTAATATCTTCTTCTTTTGGTAAACTTTCAGGTCTAATACCACGAGACAGGAGTGTTTTTCGAACACTCCTGTTGTTTATAATATGTTCGTCTGAAATCGACTGTTCTGTTCTTAAATTTTTTGCTTTTGTATTAAAAATTGTAATTTCTGTTGCAAAATCTTTTGCTTTCAAAAGAATAGTTGGTTGAAAATCAGAAAGGGCTCTACCTTGAGGAACACCTAATTTCAATTTCATTTCACTTGTTCCGTATCCAAAAAGAGCCTTATCTCCCTTACTGCGAATTAGAGCGAAATTTTTATCGCTACGAGTTTGTTGAAAAATAACACTAGATAATTCTTTTTCTGTTTCAGAAAGTTTGTGACGTGCCTTCACTCTTTCAAACTCTTGAATTCTTTTTTCAATAATTTCAAATTTCCTAGTTTGAAGTGCAAAATAGTTCTGAGCAAAAGCAATTTCCTCTTTTCTTGGATCACCATTTTGAGCAATCAAATAGCAAGCATATCTCGTAAGCATTATATCTGAGACTTCTCTTTGTGCCCCCTTACCTAAATCTATCATTTTCCCAGCGTCGGCAAAATGATCAGAAGTATTGTGTCCTGTATTTTCGCAAGCAATTTTAGCTTTTGAAATCACATTCAAAAAATTATCCCACTTGTCATATCCTAAAAGTTGTTGCAAATCTCTAGCAAGCCAAAATTCCACACCTTCTTCAGTTTTTTTGGCATAAGATTCAAAATTATTTACAAGCGATTGTATGATTTCTATTTTCATACAATTTTTTCATCTTTTTTTACCATTATATTATTCTTTAAAAGATTGTTTCCGTAGTAAGTCAATTATAATTTCTTGATTTTTAATATTTTTATCTAATAACTCTTTATTAATTTTTTGTGTAGTTTCTATCTCTTCAGTTTTTTGAGAATACTCCTTATAAGTTGCAGAATTTATATGAAAAGAATCAATAATTAATTGCAAGAAACCAAGTAAGCAAACAATAACAACACCAGCCATTAACCAATTAATATTTTTTACTTTATCATCAGAATAAGATTTTGCATAATCTTTTGATTGATTAACTGCCTCAGAAATTATCCTTAACTCATTAATCTTAAATTCAGGTTGTTCTTGTGATTTTGACATAAAAATTTATTGAAAAACACCTAGTATATTTATTACTCCATTTTCATCTCTAACTTGAAACTCCCTACCTATAAAAAGAGAAAAATCTATTCCTGAAAAAGAAACACCTCTATTAAATCTAACACCTGGACCAAAAGATACTCCCCCAACTTGAATTAGACGACGCGGTTCAATAGAACCGTCTACGTGAGTATTAAATATTTCATTGAAATTCATTCTTGTTTCCATATCATTTAGTATACACCTTATACAACTCAAACAAAAATTCTATTCTCTCCTCTTTGTTTTTAAACTTTCTACCATAACAGGCATCCACTGCCCTATCTAGATTATTATGTGCTTCTACTAAATCCGGTGGCATAGTATTCGAATCATACAAATCCGCAAGTGAGCTATTTGGAAACCTAGCCCTTGCGTCAAGAACAGCTTGCGCGCATTCAGAAACTTTGAATTTAGCTTCATTTGTTAAAACAACTTCTTTAAATTCCGGCCAAGGAAAATTATTATAAACAATATCTTTTGAATAGCGATAATCACTTTTTAATCTTCCACAAGTATAATTAACCCATATCATATGCATATCTGATTCTAAAATTCCGAAATGATACAAATTTCCATTTGGTAAAGACATACAAGTATCACTTACAATTGATTCTTTAGTAAAAAATCCCATAGGTATATATTTTCTATTTTCTGAAGAAACTCTAGGAATAACAATAGTAGAATCCGGATTATTTTTATCTCTAAAAAGGCTTGGAATTGATGCAAATTTTTTAGTAGAAGGTGCAACACTTGCTTCACGAAATTCTTTTACTTTTTGAATTCGTTCTAATACCAAAGACATTTCTCTTAATTTTTGTGGTTCTACTCCTACAAGCCATAAACACCACCGTTTTTCATTATTCAAAAATTCTTTTGCACTAATAAGTGGACGAATAAATTTTTCTGCCCCTGGTTCATTCAGTATAAATTCTTCCTTTTCTGAATTTGTAAACAATAAATTACCACCATCAAGAGGCATATTGCCGAAACTCATTTCAGGCACTTCACATATAGGTTTTGATCTTTTTTTTATAAAAACATCATCTCCTTTTACTAAATAGGCATTAAGATGAGACACCATGCTTTCTTTCGGTTCAGATTTTACATTTTCATACTCATAAAGATATTTTTCATTTTTATTTTTATTACTAAAACCAATAATTACACAAAAAACAGCAGCGACGCCCGGTGCATCATTATTCCACTTGAAAGTTTGATGGGCAAATTGAATTTCAATCTTAAAAGTATTTAAATAGCTCCAAAGTATACCAACTTGTTCACCTTGTGATATAGAATTCGTGGAAACAAAAGCAACTTTTATATCGGTATCATTAATATATTTTGCAGCCTTTGCATACCACGCTGTAACAAAATCAAGAACACCTACACCATCATTATTATCAAAACAAGCAATAAGATTTTTTCGTTGCTGTTCAGACATTAATTTACTACCTATAAATGGTGGGTTACCAAGAATATAAGAAAGTTTATTTTTTGGAACAACACTTTCCCAATCAGTAGTAAGAGCATCATCATTTACTATACTTGCCGGTTCACGTAGCGGAATACGAGCATACACGTGCCCAAATGTTTTTGAAAGTTCCGTGTTCATTTGATGGTCAACTAAATACATAGCTACGCGAGCGACAAGCGTCGGGAATTCTTCTATCTCTATGCCATAAAATTGATTCACATTTACAATAGATAAATCTTGCGCACCCAAAAGCATCATTTGACCTATTTTATCTTTTCGTTTCAAAACCTCGAGTTCTAATTTACGAAGTTCTCTGTATGCCACCACCAAAAAATTACCACAACCACAGGCGGGATCTAAGAAAGTTAACGTGGTAAGTTTCTTATGGAAAATATCTAACTTTTTTATATCATATTTTACTTCATCGAATTCTATATAAAGCTCATCAAGAAAAAGAGGGTGTATGAGTTTTAAAATATTGGCTTCAGATGTATAATGCGCACCAAGCTGTCGTCTCTCCTTTTCATTCATAACACCCTGAAACAAAGATCCGAAAATTGAAGCGGATATTTCTGACCAATCAGCATTACAACATATTATGAGTTTCAAGCGTGCTCCGGCATCAAGAGATACTGGGCGTATCTGTTCAGAAAAAATTCCACCATTGATATACGGAAATTGCTTTAACTGTTCATCTAAATTTGTTTGTCGTTTATTATTTGGAGTATTTAAAACATCAAAAATTTGACCTAAGTGTAAACCTAAGTCAGAGCCGTCTATATTTGTCTTAGTTTCTATGTAATTTTTAAAACTATTTTTTGGAAAAATTTCAGTATCATCTGCAAAAAGACAAAATAAAATTCTAATCAAAAATACTTCTAAATCATGCCCAGAATAACCCGTCTTAGCAATTTCATTATGAAAATCAGCCATAAGGCGAGCAACTTTAATGCTTGCCATTTCTTCTTTTGCATAATCAACAATAGAATTATGTCCAGAAATAAAATCAAATAAATCTATATTCTTTGAAAGATCCCCTAGTGAAAATTCTTTTTCAGTTTCTTTATCTAAATCATAAACTCTAATTTTTTCAAAATCTGAAACTATTACATATCTTGGTAATTCATCTTCCTTAAGTCCAGGAAAATAATCTTTTGCTTGAGTAAATGCTTTATCCAAGCTTTTACCGCGAGATTTATGTTCGGCAAGCATTACACCCTTCCAAAATACATCTATATATCCTTGAGAGCCATCACGCTTTTTTACTTGATGCTCAAAAGAAGCCACGCGGCGACGAGACATACCAAACACATCAAAAAATCCATCCCAAAAGCTTTTAGCTTCTGCATCTTCACTTACTTCGCGTTCCCACTCTTTTGAAAAAGTAACTGCTCGATTTTTAATTTCATTAAGGCTTATCATATAACTTATAGATTCTACATCATTTTTTAAAAAAATTCTAATCCAAAAACACCTCCAAGGCACCTGCGCCGCCGGCTTGAATTTTGGATTGATTAAAGCGGATGTTGCGGGTTGTGAGATAATTGCGGACAAAGTCTGGGAGGATGGGTCCGTTTGCGCTATTTTGCCCTTTGCCTACGATGATGCGGATATGCGAGTATTCACTATTTCCAATAAGCTCATCGAGTTCTTCTTTGCACTCCATCGTCGTGTAGCCGTGAAAGTCCAAAACTAATTCAGGATTTTGCGGATATTTATTCCCTTTATCTGCGTAGTAGCTCATTTATTTTTCCACGACATAGCTATTGCTGATTTTCCAAACACCTTTTTCACGAAATGCAGGAATAGTCTGACGCCTGCCGGAGTTTATAAGTCCAGCCAAAGATAAAGATTTATCTTTTGAATACTCGGCTAAAGTTATAATTTCTTTTCCTTGTAAATATGCAATTCTTTTATTTAAACTTTCTGAAAGAGATAAATATATTACTTGCTCCATTTGCTTCGTGGATTTTTCATCTCTAAATTGTGAAAAGGTTTTATAATAAATTTTCTTTTCTTTGTCACGAATAATTATATTCGGATAACCGAACTCTTGAAGCTGTAAGTTTATAAGAACGCGACCAATACGTCCATTGCCGTCACAAAACGGGTGAATTGTTTCAAATTGTAAATGAAAATACGCTATTTTTTTAAAAATATTTAAATCATGATTTGTTTTATATTCATTTATTAAAACTTCTATCATGCGCATGATATGCTCCGGAGCAGGCGCGATATGTTTACCCACTCTCACAAATTCATGAGCTTTTCTGAATCTGCCGGCGATAGAATCATCAATACCACCAATAAGTAAACCGTGGATAAAAAGAAGCGTGTCTTGATTTAAGACAATATTATCTTTTTTATTTTTTACATATTCATATACGCGAGCTAAATTCTTTGCCTCAAAAACTTCGCGAAGTGAATAATCTTTTGAAACTTCTAAATCCAGAAGTATTTTTTCTGTATCAGGAAGAGTTAAAGTACTATTCTCAATAGCATTTGAGTTATAAACCGACTCAGCAAGCTCCACTTCACCTAAAACAGCCAAAAGAGACTCCTTACCCTTTTTAAGAGAATCAAAAGTCTTTTTCAAGTCTATTAAATTTTGAACTTTTTTATTTACTTTATTCATAAATATACATCTATATTATAGTCGATTTATAATTTTTGTCAAGAAAAACGTAAATTGAGGGTTAAAATGACTAATATTTACGTTTTTTATACAAATCCTAACCAAAAATGTCATTTTCTGTTAAGATAATATTATGTTAAATAAGGAAATAATCTGGGATGTGATAATAGTCGGTGGAGGGGCTGCGGGTATGATGTGCGCGGGCACGGCTGGGGAAAATGACGCGAAAGTTTTAGTAATTGAGAAAAACAAAACGCTCGGCAAGAAATTGCTCATCACCGGCGGAGGCAGGTGCAATGTGACGAATTCGGAATTTGATACTCGTAAGCTTTTACTAAAATTCAAAGATAATGGGAAATTCCTCTTTTCCAGTTTTTCGCAATGGGCAGTGAAGGAAACTTTGGAATTTTTTCATATGAAAGGAATGAACACAAAAGTGGAGAATGAATTGCGGACATTCCCTGTTTCAAACTCAGCGCAAAGCGTATGGGATGTGCTGGTAGAAAATATGAAGAAAAATAAAGTGAGTGTTTTGTCTGATTCCCCTGTCACAGAAATTATTCGTGAAGATGGAAAAATTGTCGGAGTAAAAACAAAAAACAAAGTGGTATATGGAAAAAATATTGTGATAGCTACGGGAGGCACATCTCGCCCGGAGACAGGCTCGACCGGTGATGCATATAAATGGCTGAAAGACATCGGGCATAAAATTATTATTCCCGCGCCATCGCTCGTGCCACTCGTCATCAAGGATACTTGGATAAAAAAGCTCGCAGGGGTGAGCCTCTCTGATATTAAAATCACAGTTTTTCAAAATGACAAAAAGCAAGATATGAAAATAGGCAAAATGCTTTTCACGCACGTGGGCGTGAGTGGTCCGACAATTTTAAATATGAGCAAAGACATAGGCGAGCTTTTGAAATATGGCGATGTAAATATATCGCTCGATTTGTTGCCCAAACAAGACCACGGAATGATAGATAAAAAACTGCAAGAAATATTTAAAGTAAACGACAAAAAGAAATTTAAAAATTCTTTAAAAGAATTGGTGCCGTCCGCCATGGCGCCGGTCATCGTGGAACTTTCAAAAATAGACCCGGAGAAAAACTGCAATAGTGTCACAAAAGAAGAAAGAAAAAAGCTTACGCATTTATTGAAAGATTTGCGTATGCAAGTGGACAAACTTTTGGGAGTAGAAAAAGCCATCATCACGAGCGGTGGAGTGTCGCTAGATGAAGTTGATTTTAAAACTATGCATTCGAAAATTTATCCAAACCTTTATTTCGTTGGTGATATTTTAAATATAGATAGGCCCACGGGCGGATACAGCTTGCAACTCTGCTGGACTACCGGATATGTGGCAGGAAGCTGGGTAAGTAAAAACTAAAACAAAAAACGCCTTTCGGCGTTTTTTGCGGCACTTATGTTGTTACGATTAATGTGAGACAAACCTCACACTCACAAAGAAAGTATAGCATACTCCAAATAAAAAAGCAAGCTTTTTTGCCCGAATCTACTATTTAATCCCATTTAACAAGGCTTTTAAGATAATATTGAGATCCATAGTAGCTACACCCACTACCTTATCAGCCCCACCATAATATATATACAAAATCCCATTTTTTTCGGTCATTCCACAAGGAAAAACAACATTTTTCACAAAACCAACTTTTTCATATTCCATTTCCGGCTCAAAAATAGGATCAGTGCTACGTGATAAAACTATCGCCGGATCTTTCAAATCGAGCAATACCGCCCCTACACGATATGTACCGTGGCTTTTTGAAACACCGTGATACAATAAAAGCCAGCCGTATTTTGTTTTTATGGGTGGAGCAGTAATACCGACTTTGGCGCTATCCCAAGCATTCCGTCTCGGGCCTAAAACATGAATACATTTTCTAATAATTTCACTCTTAAAATCAAGAGACTTTAAATAATCTCCACAAATTTCATCACCCACACGATGTAAAATAAAATAACCTTGCTTAAATTTATCAGGGAAAAGACATGTGTCTTTGTCATCAAAACCTTCCGGTGTAATTAAAAATGGTTTTTCCCATTTCCAGTTGCGCGCCAAAAAGTCTTTCTCGGTAATAGATGTTATCGCCACACGTGGAGGCCCCACGCTATCAAATGCCGTGTAACACATATAAATATTTTTACCGATTTTCGTCAGACGAGGATCTTCACAACCAGAATATCCATTATTTATTTTTTTACTTTCAAAATCCTCACGTGGTACGTATATTGGCTCCGCTAATCTTTCTGTGATATTTATACCATCATCAGATACTGCATACCCGATATTCGAAGTATTGTCCGAAGAAAAAGCTCTATATAAAATATGAGTTTTGCCTTTCAGTAAAATTGCCGCCGGATTCAGAGTCCCCTGCGCTTCCCACGAATGTTCTATTTTTGGAATTATAATCGGATTTTCTTTCGCTCGCAAAAAATGCCATTTATCAGAATGCTCCAAGCTCATGCTGGAAATCAAGTCTGTCAGATTAACTCGCGCCGAACACACCGTAGTGTCCGCGGCGCCGTAGTATATAGTAAGGGTATCCTTTTCTATCAATGTTCCGCTTGGAAAAATAACATCGGGAATATCTCCGGAAAGCTCATATGTCTCCTGTGGTACTAGTAATGGCCCGCGAGTGCGACCGATTATTTTCTTAGGATCATTCAAATCAAGCAACAAAGCTGAGACGCCAAAAATTCTATCGAGATTTTCCGGTGAACGAAAATAATTTTGAATATGCGAATAAATTAAAAGCCAACCATGCTTTGTTTTTATTGGAGTAGCTCCGACTTCTACGTGGTCATATTCATTTCTGCGAGGATCAATTGTATGCTCGTCAATTTTTTCTTCCCACTTTTCCCAAAATTTATTGTCCCATAACTCTTCAATTTTATTTACTTGCGCTATTACCATTTTTGCAGGAGGAGAATCAGTATGGGCAGAAAAAATAACTGTGACTTTACCATTTACCCTCTCCGGAAAAAGAGTCATGGCTTTGGCATTAAAGGGTGTAACGAAATGCTTTTCATAAACTGTTTTTAAGTCTCGAGAAAGAGCGACAGCCACCTTGATGCCTTCAGCGCCAAAAGGATATTTTGAAAGTGCTGTGTAAAAAGTGTAGAAAGTTCCCTCAAAAAAAGTAACTCTTGGGTCTTCGCAACCGAATTGTTCCCATTCTTCTTCCGGAATTATAAATGGCACTCTATCTTCAAAATGCACGCCGTCTTTACTTTTCCCTATTCCAATAACAGACATCTGACGAGGAGTCTGCAACGTATCCACAGCGGAAATGGCTCTAAACAATCCATAAATATATTTACCATGCCTTACAGGGCAAAGATTAAAAGTAGCAAATGCTTCCCAATACCGGTCTCCATTTGGCGCTAAAATCGGATTTTCTTCTAATCTTTTTACTACGTACATATTATTTTTTCTTTTTTAATTTATTTAACTTCGCAACTTTTCCAGTTTGCAAATCTTCTAAAAGTTCTTCGAGCGACACAGATGCTACGCATGTATACTTATCCGCTCCGCCATAATACACAAAAAGTTTTTTATCTTTTACTATTGCTCCGCAACAATAAACAACTCCATGCGCATGTCCATGATTCTCATAATGCTCATCCGGCTCCAAGATAGGATTATCGGAATGATATAAAATTCTTGTCGGATCTTTTATGTCCGTGATTATCGCACCGAGCTTGTATCTGTCAGGATCATTTTTGTCCATTGCGTGATAAAGCAAGAGCCAGCCGAGTTTTGTTTTAATAGGTGCAGGACCGATACCTCGTACCCATGTATCCCAAGAATTTTGCCATTCCGGATCTACTTTTCGAAAACTTTCTATAAATTTTTTACCATTCAATTCATCCAAGCTATCAAAATAAGCAATCATAACTCTAGGCGACATGCTATGCAATATTGCGTATTTCCCATTTATTTTTTCTGGAAATAAAACCCAATTTTTCTGTACCTTCCCCGGTGGAGAAATAAAAACCGGTTTTTTCCAATGCCATTTCTTTTTCTTAAAATTTTCAAGAGGCATCGAAGTAAAAGCAATACGTACCGAACCCCACCCATCAAAAGCAGTATAAAGCATGTATACCATATCACCTATCCTAGTAATGCGTGGATCTTCACAGCCTCCACTCCATCCTCCGCCAGAAATATAATCAATCGGCTCGCCCACTGGAGAAAGATCCGAAAAACGTTTATAAATAAAATAAGTTGGTCTCTCGAGGATATGGTAGCCATCATGAGAAAGAGCATACCCCAATACCGAAGAGTCACTCTCCCCTATTGCCCTGTAGACAATATGCACATCACTGCCGTCCAAAAATGCCGTGGGATTAAACGTAGCTTTTGATTCCCATGAATACATTCGCGGTTTTATTATAGGATTATGTTTTGCTCTTTCGAGTTTTACTGGAGATGGTTTTTTTACAACTTTTTTTACAGGTTTTTTATTTGTTGTTTTTTTAATTAATTTTCTAACAATCTTTTTGGCACGAGTTTTTATCTTAGTTTGTGCAACTTTTTTTACAACTTTTTTAGTTACTTTTTTTACGGAAGTTTTTGCCATAAATTTAAGACCTGCCATATTTATCTTCATAACGAACTACATCTGCTTCATCAAAATCACCAGTGGAAATTTCTAAAATTTCAAGACCGGAAGAACCCCCAGACATTCTGTGTTTTGCGCCTATTGGAATATGATACTCGTCGCCGTCTTTAACCTCGTATTTATTTTCATTTATTTGAATCGTACCGTCCCCTGAAAGCACATGCCAAAATTCCGCACGCTTTTGATGGCTTTGCAAACTCAAGATTTCATTCGGCTTAACTGTGATTATTTTTACCGTACAAGGGCTATTGTGATTATATTGCCGGAAATTCCCCCACGGACGTTCAACTTGAAATATTTTAAATTCTGACATGTCGATAATTATACCACAAAGCTTTTATAAAAAAACAATTTATTCATTTTTAAAAGTGGATTTTATAATATTTTATGATATACTAAAGTCCATTTAGTAATTTTTATGGGAAAAATAGTAAGTGATAAATCTGGGTCCTCAAATGGACCTGAAGCAAAGGTTGAGGTGCCGGATACTCCGGATAGACCTCTTTTAGACGATGAGCAGCCGGAGCCACCAGACCCGGACCCTCTTGACCTATTAGGTCAAAATCGGGGAACAAAACCATCCTACCCCGGGATTCATTAAAGCATACACAGGAAAACATAGTTTCTCCTGTGTATTTTTTTGCCAATTTTTACATCACTCCCGCATTTTGTTAAAAAACTCAAAAAATTTGTATTTAGTTGCTTTGTAAGCTATATTTATATAGTACTAAATAAAGCAGTAATATGAGCAAAAAAATACAAAAAATAAAAATAGCTTTGATAGGTTATGGAAAAATGGGTAAGGAAATAGCTCGACTTTGCGACGAGTCCAGTGATCTTGAAGTTGTCAGCATTAGCTATAAAAATTCTATTAATGAAGATTTAGATATTTCCGGAATTAAAAAAGCAGACGTCGCTATAGATTTTACTGCGCCAGAGCAAGTAATGAAAAATATCGAGACAATTTCAAAACTTGGGAAAAACATGGTTATAGGAACTACGGGCTGGTATGACAATACTAATATAGTAAAAAAATTAGTTAGTAAAAATAAAATCGGTTTGGTTTATGGGAAAAATTTTTCTATCGGCGCAAATATATTTTTCAAAATGACGGCTTTCGCTTCAAAACTTTTTGCAAAATTCTCTGGCTATGATGTTTATGGATTAGAGATTCATCACATAGCAAAAAAAGACAGCCCTTCTGGAACGGCATTAAAAATCGCCGAAGAAATAATAGGAAACTTCCCTAACAAAAAATCTCTGCAAGTTGAAAAACTAGACAGGCAAATAAATTCTGACGAGCTTCATTTCGCATCAATACGCGGTGGTAGGAATCCGGGTTTTCATGAAGTCGTATTTGAAAGCGATGCGGACTCAGTAAAACTTTCACATCAAGCGCACAATCGAACCGGCTTTGCCACGGGGGCACTAGTCGCGGCGAAATTTATTAATAATAAAAAAGGTTTTTACTCTTTTGAGGAAATCTTTGACAAGTTAACATAAAAAATATGAAAAATATAAAAATAACAGGTTCCATACCAGCGATAATCACACCATTTAAAAAAAATGGCGCACTTGATTTACCAGCTCTTAAAAAATTAGTTCGCTATCAACTCGCCGGCGGAGTGGACGGCATAGTGGCTTGTGGTTCTACTGGTGAAGCGGCAACTCTAAACGAACAAGAATACGTAGAAGTTATTAAAACAGTTGTGAAAGAAGTCGCAGGCAAGGTGCCAGTCATAGCGGGAGCCGGATCAAATGACACAAAAAAGGCGGTTAATTTTTCCATACTTGCAAAAAAGGCCGGAGCAGATGCATTACTGCATGTGACACCTTTTTATAATAAACCTACGATAAACGGGCTAATTTTACATTTTAAAGCGATTGCAAAAGCCGTAGATATGCCTATTATTCTTTACAATGTTCCAGGCAGAACTGGCTCAAATGCTATGCCTATGACTATTTTGCGCATCGCGCGCGAAGTGCCACAAGTACGCACTGTTAAAGAAGCTTCGGGCTCGTTGATACAAATAATGGACATCATAAATGAAGTAAATAAAAACGGTCCAAAAGATTTTGTGGTTTTATCCGGTGATGATGCTCTCACTGTACCTTTGATTGCACTGGGCGGGCAAGGTTGCATCTCCGTAGTTTGCAATGAAATACCAAAATTATTCTCTGATATGACACACTTTGCAATGGCGGGAGATTTTACAAAAGCAAAAGATTTGCATTATAAAATTATAGAACTAATGAATGTAAACTTTATCGAGTCAAACCCTATCCCAGTCAAAACAGCTTTGGCAAAAATGGGAATGATTGAAGAAAATTTCAGATTGCCTTTGACAAACATTGAAGATAAAAACAGAATCGTCGTGGAAAAAACTTTGAAAGATTTGAAACTTATATAAAAAAATAAATGACGACAATAAATAAAAATTACGACAAACTGCAAGCAGGATATCTTTTCATAGAAATAGCAAAACGCACAGCAGACTTTATGAAAAAAAATCCGGATATTGAGATACTGCGCTTAGGAATTGGCGACACTACCGAACCCCTAACTCCAACCATAATAAAGGGATTAAAAAAAGGCGTAGAAAAACTTTCCAAAGAAAAAACATATACAGGATATGGCATAGGTCAGGGTGATACACGCCTACGTAAAGCATTTGTAGATTATTATAAAAAAATGGGAGTGGATTTAGATATTGATGAATTTTTCATCAGTGAAGGTGCCAAAGGCGACACTGCAGACATCCAAAATATTTTCGGCTTGGACAATAAAGTCGCCATCGGGGACCCTGTCTACCCTGTCTATGTGGACAGTAATGTCATGGCAGGAAGGACGGGAGAATTTAAAAATGGAAAATATGAGGGTTTGATTTATATGGAATGTAATGAGAAAAACGGATTTATCCCGACTCCTCCAAAAGAAAAAACTGATTTGATTTATGTTTGTAGTCCGAACAACCCCACCGGCGCAGTGGCGACAAAAGAACAATTAAAAAAATTTGTGAACTATGCTTTGAAAAATAAATCGGTAATTATTTTTGATTCTGCTTATGCTGAATATATTTCTGATAAAAATTTACCAAAAAGTATTTATGAAATAGAGGGCGCAAAAAAATGCGCGATAGAAATAAGCAGTTTTTCGAAATGGGCGGGTTTTACCGGAGTGCGCCTAGGCTGGGCTATTGTTCCCAAAGACTTGGCCATAGAAGGCACTGAGAAGGGTAAAATAAATAACTTATGGCATCGTTTTAAATCTACGACTTTCAACGGTGCGTCAAATATTTCCCAAGAAGGCGGACTTGCAGTACTCTCCCACGCAGGACAAAAAGAAAGCAAAAAAATGATTGCGTATTATATGAACAATGCAAAAATTATCAAAAAAGGTCTGACTGAACTCGGCTTCACAGTTTATGGCGGAGACAATGCTCCATACCTTTGGGTAAAAACTCCGAATGCTCTGAGCTCTTGGGAATTTTTTGATAAACTTTTAAATGAAACACACGTAGTGTCTACGCCCGGCTCGGGCTTTGGCTCACAAGGCGAAGGCTACATCCGCCTTTCTGCTTTCGGACATAAAAAAGATATCGAGAAAGCTGTAAAAAGCATCAAGAATAATTTAAAATTATAGAACAAGAAAGCTTGTTTATTTTAACCTCTCTTCTTTGTAGATTTTTTTGCAAGCATTGCACCTTTGATAGCCAAGCGCTTCTTTGTCTTTTTTGCATGCCTTGATCTAGGCCTTATGCTAAGTGTTGTTCCTCTTTTTGCCATAAAATTATTTTTGTTTGTTAATTAATAAGATAATATGAGTATACCCTAATTTGATAAATAATTCAACAACGATAATTTTCTTTTGCATTTCTGGGCAATAGTAATATACTATAAGCATATGGAAGAAATAAAAAAAGAAGTACTTGGACAGGAAGACAAGAAAACATGGCATGAAAAATATAAAAGCACGCAGACTTTCGGTGATCGCATTGCGGACTCTGTAGCCAACAATATGGGCTCTTGGAATTTCATTATTATTCAAACTATCATAGTCATCTTGTGGATGATTTTAAATGTCGTTGCTTACATCAGCCACTGGGACCCCTACCCTTTTATTTTACTTAACTTAATTTTCTCAACACAGGCAGCCTATGCAGCGCCTATCATAATGATGGCGCAAAATCGCCAAAATGAACGTGATCGCCACCAAGCCCAAAATGACTACAACACAAACCTAAAAGCAAAACTCGAAATCGAAAAACTGCAAAAAGACCTAGCCCGCATAGACAGCGAAAAATTGGATAAAATAATTAGAATTTTGGAGGAGAAATAAGCCACCCTAAGATGTTGTTTATTGTATCATATGTTGCTCGGGTCCCACACTTTTTCCAAATGCTTTTTTAAATTTATTTCCTTGGCTCTCATTGTAACCACTTTTATTAAAATTGGAGAGCTCAACTTGTAAATACTTGCTTAAATTTTTAATAGGAGAAAATAAGCAACCATCTAAAAAGTCACTATTGATATCGAGACTTTCTCGCCTAAAATCATGGATCCATAAATACATGCCTCCAATGAGCACCTTTTCTACCCCGAGGCTTTTTAATTTTTCAGCCAAAAAATCAAATACTTTCTGTTCATATATTTTTTGTTCTTTGTTGTATTGTAATTTATAATCTTTATCATTGCTGTAATAACGATTACCCTCAAATTTTGGACAAAGCTTACTTATCTCTGAAGGCAATGCTTCATCTGGGTGCAAAACACCACTACTCGGCTGAGTATCTATAATATACAATTTTTGATTAACTATCCCTTTAGTCATTTTTTCTAATTTAGTTGATCCATGTTCTTCTAGGATAAATTGAGGGGGTGTCTTGTCATCAGATAAATTGATTAGACGTGTAAATATGGCCCCGGGTCCCAAAAATGTATTTTTTGGAGTTGTTAACGGAGAAAAAGGCTCTAAAGAATCAAAAAATGGATGCACGAACATTCTTATGGTGCCTTTTGCTTTAGTGATTCTTTCTTTTAACTCCGCAAGTTCGTACTCATTCAAATTAAAAAAAGACAGGAATTTTTCATGTTTTTCTTGAGACTGAAACGACTTTTCATTTGCAAGTTTAAATTCAGGATTCATTTTGTTTAAGCAGGAAAGGTTATTGCTTACTATTAAATAATTCTTTATATTTTTGTTTTGAAAGCAACGGCGCTTCAACAATAATACCTGCATTATTTAATTGTATTTTAGCAAAAAACTCCAAATCAGTAATGATATTGAGGCAATGCTTGGCTGATTTTTGATCCGTAGTTTTTAAACTTGGTGTTTTGTACTCATCTTTAGACAGTCTAATTAATGTATCTTTATAATTTTTCAATCTAGCTCTGTATTCAAATGGGCTACGTTGCTTAATACCAAAAATATCTTTATACTTTCTACCAACTATATTATATTTATTTTCTAAACCACTAACAGTTTTATTTGTATCTATGTATGAATTTATTTTTTCAATATTTTCCCCACTGTTTGTATTTTTTTGCTGTTCTTGTGAATCTAATTTTTTCATAATTATATTATAGCATAAATTCAAACTTCCATTAAAATAACAAAAAATACCTAAATTTATATATTATTTTTATAGCCTTCTTTAATCAATTCCAACTTCTCAACTTTTTTTAACTTTTTTATTCTAGATTCTTCCTTGGATGCAGAAGACCTATTTTTAAATTTTTTAGAATAAACTATTTTGACCGGCCTCCTAGAGGAAGTATATTTCGCGCCAAGTTTTGTACTATTATGCTCATTTAGTCTGCGTTTTAAATCTGTGGTAATTCCAGTATATAAAGTTTCATCAACGCATTTTAAAATGTATAGGTGATACATAAAATTCACAGTGTTCACAACTTTCACACGATTATTACTCAAAGATATATTTTGTAAGTTTTTCAAATTCTTCATATAACCCATGGTTTTTAAGGTTATTAATAAAACCCTCCTTGGAATACGCATCAGCAATAAATTCATGGATATTTTGTCTAAAGTTGGGTTGTAAATTAGTTATATCTGGAATTTCTTCTAGCACCTTTTCATAAAACTTTTGTAATTCTTCTGGTATAGGCTTCTTTATTGCTAATGAGTGAATTATTTCATGACACATAACATTTTGGTTTGTATCATTATATGCAAAAATAACATCTAAATTTTGATGGTAATGCGCAAGAGCACCTCCCGGTATTTTTTTGTCTAAAATTAATACTGGTATAGGGGTTTTAATATCAAACTTAAGCCCGATGACAGCTGCTACTTTCTGGGAATTAAGAACGTTTATTACTGTACGCTCACTCAAAGAACCATCAGTAAGTTCAACATTTATTTTTTGACCCTTAGTAAAAACAACATCGTTGCTTTTTGGAGAAAACTTTGCATCATTCATCTGGCTATTTTCTATCATAAAAAGAATTATATCATAAAAATTTTAAACCCCGTAAGAATACATAAATAATCCTTGCAAATTAAGGTTATTTTAATTGCTCGGGAGGTAGGGGTATCTCCCTCGACTAAAATTTTTTCGCCAAAAAATTTTGTCTGGGCACCAACTCACAAAATTTTCTACTGAAAATTTATTGCTCCGTTGTTCGCTCCCTACACGAAAGCCAAGCAGTTGGCTTTCTCTCCCGAGATACAAAAAGCAAAGCACCTCCCTTAAGGAGGTGCTTTGCTAACTGGCTCGGGAGGTAGGGATCGAACCTACGACCAATCGCTTACGTTTATTCCATTATTACTAATGGTACGGACTATATCATCTTCATATCCTTTGATTACTCAAAAGACTTAGAAGCGAGGCGCTTCGGATTCCAAAATTTGGAACACTACTCCCTTACGGGATAGTCTCTACACCTTCTCCGACTTACGTCGGAGCTTGGCTCGGGATTACCCGCTCATGACAAGCTTGGGCTTCCCCGAATTCACCTCGTTTTCGATCTATCTTTCGATAGAAAGCTGCGTAATGCCTGACTCGACTTCTCTGTGACAATTTGCACAAAGAAGCGCACACTTATCTAACTCTTTTTGCACTATACTCCATGCACGTGTATATCCCTTATCACCTACTCCAAAACTTTTATCTTTTGGAATAATATGATGAAGTTCCAAAGCACCGATACATTTCATATATCCACAAATTTGGCATTTGCCTCCTTTGTACTCGACAGCAAGAACTTTTATTTTCTTGCGTCGTTTTGCAACAGCTTTAATAAGTGCTTCGCGTCTATCAGCATATTTCCTATTGTCTGGCATAAGAACATTATACCAGAGGGAGGAAATTTCCACAGGCGATCGCTCTACCGCTGAGCTACTCCCGAATGTTTCTTTACTAATTAAAGAACACTTCCAGTCTAGCAGAAATTACAAAAAAAACAACAGGCGAAAAATAGGCGATAAAATATAGTCAAACCATTTTCTTTTGTAAGTTTTAGGATCAAATAATACAGACTCTTTTTTCCAATTATTGATAATTGCTAAAACTTGACCCACAGCCCTCTCGTCTTTTATAAAAATACCAATTTCGGTATTAAATTCAAAAGATAAAATGTCTAAATTATTAGAACCCACCAATGCTTCTTTTTCATCAACTATTAATATTTTGGCATGATTCATTTTACGTCCTAAATAAAAAACAACTCCGCACTCTGCCATCTTTTTCATGTAAAAATGATTTACTCTGTCTACCCAAAAAAGATCTGAAATATTTGGCATAAGTATCTCCACCCTTACTCCGCGCAATACTGCTTGGTGCAATTCCCTCTCGAGCCAAAGCTTTGGCATAAAATACGGACTTACTAAAATACAATTCGCCTTAGCTTCATGAAGTGCTTTTTTATAAATTTTTTTTAAATAAAATTTATTTTTTAACGGAGAATGCTCTAAAAGCCAAGTCCTGGCTTTTGAAAATTTTGTTTCTTTTCTAAGGCTCAATAAGTATTTATCTTCTCCGCCGCAATCAGCATAAGCTTTAGCAAAAGACCTGAGAATCCTCTGTACTAAAACCCCACGCACCCGCACGGCCAAATCTGCCCATCTCTTTGCACTTTTATGTAAATTAACTCCTCCGATAAATGCAGTTTTTTCATCCACTAATAAAATCTTGCGATGAGTCTTGTGAAAAAAATGACTATGAAAAAGAAGTTCTACTCCAGAAGAACGCAATCCTAATATTGCTTTTTTACTCAAAGTAGAACTGCCAAAAGAGTCTAAAATTATTTTTACCCCAACTCCTTTTTTAGCTTTTTCTTCAAAAAGTTTCAAAAAATTAAAAACCTTAATATCATCCACAAAAGTGTACATTTCTAAATAAATAGATTGCTCAGCAAGCTTAACCTCTTCGAGCATTGCCTGCCAGGCTCTTTCTGAATTAGTAAAAAATTTATAAAGCATAATTGTCTATTATACACAAAAATTCGAAAATAAAAATTTGCATTTTTAATAAAATGTTATAGAATGGGTTAGTTAGGTTTTTTAGTTAAGCAATACGGGCCGTTAACTCATCTGTAGCGCCTCGTGAGAGCAACTATGGGTATAGGCTAGTTTGATTGATAAAATAATACGGGCCGTTAGCTCATCTGGTAGAGCACCTCATTTGCAATGAGGGGGTGGCAGGTTCGAGTCCTGTACGGTCCACCAAAGACAAAACTTTTATTCCAAGCAACTTTTCATAAGCTGAAACTAAGTCAGAAATAATTTTCGCAGGATCCCTGGAAAGAGACAATACTCTTCCGGATTTTTTATCAATCTTTAGTCCCTCGACACCTGCTGCAATATCAATAGCTTTATCACCTACACGTTCGCGCATTTCCATTATGACATCACTTAAAATTTCATAAAAAGTTCTTTCGTTGCGGGGAATATCAAAATAATCAATCGGACTAGATCTAACCTTGCGGTTATGTCTAGTCAAAAGATGCACAAATAAAACCATAAAAATACTTACAAAAATCGTAATACCTCCGTATAAAAAGAAAGCGCTTTCAAATAAACCTAGAATTTTTCGCTCAACTTTAAAATTAAATTGAGTAGTAGCGGGAACGAGCTGTCCGTCGTAAATAATAGAAGTTTTGGCTGTGTAAGTCCCCGGTGCTGTTCCGTATGGTATTTGTATTATTTTAACAAAGTTAGCTGTAGTCTCTACTGCCACGGTTTCATTTGTAGAATAAATTTTCTCTCCCTTGTCAGAAAAAATTTCATATTGAATTAAAACATCTACACTTTTGCCTCCTCCAAAATTTGATAATTTAACAGAAACAGGCAAGAGTTCTCCTGCTGCCACCTTTTCCACGATACCATTACTGCCTGCATTTATTGTGGCATTCCTTTCTATACTTTCTTGAGCAGATACAACATACGGAGTAAAAATAAAACCTATCATCAAAAAAAATAAATAAATACCCACGAAACTATTTAATAAAATTATCTTAGATTTCATTTAAAATTTGAAAATTTCTTAATGGCCAATAAAGCAAGTAGGGCCAATAATAATCCCGCTAAAACTGAAATAGTAATGGGAGAAAAGGAATATTGTTTTTTTATTTGTAAAACTGGCTCTGCAGTAACATCAAAAAGCGAAGGGGCTTGATCTGATACTTCAGTAATTCCTGAAGTGATATTTCCTGCCACTGGGGCATTATTTTTAATAGATTCAGTTGCAGTCGGAGCATTAAAAGAAATGTCACCGGCAGGAATAATTTCTTGTGCCATGACAGACGGAGGTGTGGAAGTTTCAGGAGTTGAGGCAGGACTTGTATCCGTAGAATTAGTTTGACTTGTAGTCTGATTAGCAAGAATATTTCCGCTATTTCTAACACCTGTATTCGCCTGAACATTATTCTGTTGAACAACATTGCGAACACTTGCCGGGCGCCAGTCAGTTTTGACACTGCAATGATCACAATCAAAAGTTATCCTACCGGCATTTGTAACAGTTAAAAATCCATGAAATAATCCATTGGAATCTATAGTAATTCCTGAAAAATTAACCCATCCAATATTTGTATTCCAAGCAGATCCTGAAAGATTCCCCTCCCCATCATTCCTAACTCCGGAATTATTTGGCGACAAATTTATCCAACCTATATTTGTATTCCAAATATTTCCGGTAAGCACAGAGTCGGTAACATGAATATCACCTTGATTAGCAAAAAAATTAAACCAACCGTAATTTTCACTCCAAGCATAATGATGTGCCGAATCAGAATCAATAATGCCATCAGTCGAAGATGCAAAAGAAACCCAAGGCACAATACACAACATTATTAAAATAAAAATAATTTTTCTTTTCATTTACAATGAATTATGGCCCTACTTCAGCAACAACTATCGAGTAATTAGTAGCAGAGCTGTTTACAGCACTTCCGACAACGCAAACACGGTAAGTCGTAGCACTTGTAGTAGCCGGACTATCAACAAAACTATATCCTACATTATTTTTATCAGTAGCAGCTCCTTTAGAATTAGCGCCTGCGTCCACACCTACTTGAGTAGAACCAGTCGCACAAGCCGTACCACCTCTTTCTATTCGCACTGTATCAGTCGTGACAGGAGTGGTCGCGGATTTATCAAATTGTTGAAATCCTGTAATCATAATTCTATTAGAAGCACTAGAGGGAGTAATAGCTACAGTGGTGACTTGTGATTCAGTGGTTGCGAGTGCAACAGCTGCAGTACCAGTAGAATTTTTAACATTATTAGGAACACTTGTAGTCGTAGAGCTCTGCCATGTACCATCTCCTCTCAAGAAGTGACTGGCATCTCTGTTTGTAGCTGAAACCAAATTTGTAATCGGTAAATTCCCGGTAACTTTTGAAGTGAGATCGATACTTCCAGCCAACATGGCATTGGTAACTACTCCTGACCCAATGGTCGTCGCAAATGAACCGGTGCCTGAACCCGTCACATTTCCTGTAAGTGTAATAGTCTGATCGCCGGTATTTGTACCGGAAGAAGTGCCGGAAAAAATTCCTGATTGTGTGGCCAAACTTCCTAATCCTAAATTAGTTCTAGCCGTTCCAGCACTAATTAAATCAGATAGATTATTTGTTGTTTTTAATGCATCTGTAATACCATAGCCCAAAAGAGTCGTTGGTTTATTTAAAATAGAACTCCAATCAGGACTGCCACTATTACCATCAGTTATGCCATACCCTGCGAGTGTTGTGGGTTTGTTTGTTAAACTTGAGAAATTACCATCAAATAATGTCGGCTTGTTTGTGAGATCTGTGTAGCTTCCTGAAAATAAACTTGGTTTACCGGTGAGGTCGGAATATGCTCCAGAAAATAAAGTAGGTCTATTTGTTAAATCAGAATACGAACCGCTGGTTGCCACTGTTGCAAAACTTGGCTTACCTGTTATGCTGGACCAATCAGGACTGCCACTATTACCATCAGTTATGCCATACCCTGCGAGTGTTGTGGGCTTATTGGCAAGGCTTGAGAAATTACCATCGAATGATAATGAAGTAGGCTTGTTTGTTAAATCATTATAATCTCCAGAAAATAAAGTCGGAAGATTTGTTAAATCAGAATAATTTCCAGAGAAATATTTATTAGTAGCACCTTGAGCTATGTCATCCGAATTTAAGCTCACGACTCCTGTCTTGCCATTTACAGAATCCACTGCATTTGTACTCGATGTTAAAAGTTGCTGCCAAGTATCATTTTGTGTGCGAATATATGTAGTATTTGAATTTGTCAGGACTGCCACATCTCCCGACAAAACACCGGTCAAAGCATCTCGTGCGGCTTCATCGTCCACGACATAAGTATTTTTAATTGTTACAGATACTGGAGGAGGCGTACCGACAAGGTCAGAATAATTTCCAGAAAATAAAGTCGGTCTATTTGTTAAGTCATTATAATCTCCGGAAAAAAGTGTCGGCTTGTTTGTGAGGTCGGAATAATTTCCAGTAAATGCATCCGTAATACCAAAACCTGCGACAGTTGTCGGCTTGGCGCTGACAGCAGACCAGCTCGATGTACTCATCAATACAGTACAATCCGGATCAACCGGTGAACAATTTGGATTAAAAGTATCTCCTGGATGAAAAGCGGCAAATGTAAAAAACGGCGTACTTGATATTAAAAATGACAAACTAAAAATAAGTCCTTTTAAATAAAATTTATTAAATTTACTCATATTCATATTTTAGTATAAATTGCACAGATACACAATAGATATACAAAATAAAAGTGGATATTGAGTGTATAATTCTTGTGCGCCGGGTAGGATTCGAACCTACGAAGCCCGAAGGCGACAGATTTACAGTCTGTTGTGATAGACCACTCCACCACCGACGCATGCAATACAAAATACCACAAAATTAAATTTTTTGCATCTTTTTATAAGATTTCCTATTCAATATTTTCAATATCAATCTCAGATAAATCACCAATAACATCTGGGTTATTTAAATCGGCTTCTTGTTCTTCTTTTGGATGAAGACCTTTTTGGCATTCTTCAATGTAAGTATCAGGGTCATCTGGATGTTTAAGCGCGGCGTATAGAGTAGTATCTTTTTCAAATCCTAAATATTTTTTCAACAATCTTTCAACTTCAGTAATATATTTATTAAGAAAATTTTTAGCTTTTTCAAGCCCATCTTCCTTGAGACAATATCTACGACTTGCATGATTAAGTGCTCGTTTATCAACAACACCATCATAATTCTTTTTTAATTCACCCAAAAACTGAATATAATTTTTAATATAACCTTCAGAATTGCTCAAATTCGCAAAAATAGCATATTTTAAAACAATATCATCGACACCTTCATCTTTTTTATTTTCATTTTTTCCATACCTTTTCCTCAGATCATCTAACTTTTCAATATAAGAATCGAGATTTTTCTCTGGTCTATCTGGATGATATTTAGTTGAAGGAGTAGACATACAAATAAATCTTATTGCATAATTATTAACACCAAGTTCTTTATATTTTTTCATTAATTCCGGCAATTTGTTTATATATCTATCAATAACATCTTTTGCATTAGCTCGATATTTTAAAATAAATTGTTGAATAACATGTGTATCTACTTTTGGATAATTTGCTGACAAAGTTTTTAATGCTAATAAATATGAATCAAGAGAATTCTCGGAATTCCTAGGATTTTCCTTACTATTAGGATGATTACTAGCAGCATCATGCAGGACAGTATTACTGACACCAGGATATAAACCCCGCAACCTAATTACCTCTAACATATATGTCTCAATAAATTTTTCAGAATTATTAGGGTTCTTTTTAGTCGGAGCATAACCTAAAGCTGCTTGACTGATTACACCTTTACCAACCTTACCTTTATACTTTTTCGTCAATTCTTCAACTCTAGTAATGTAAGAATTAAGAAATTCTTCCGGATTACGATAAGCGGTCAAAACCACTAAAATAACGCCTTTTTCAATTTGCGGATACTTTTTCATAAATTCTTGCAGTACGCCGGGATTATATTGATAAGTTAACTCAGCAAGTCGCAAGGCTTGCCTAGGTGTAACTTCTTCTCTTGCTGACTCTTTTAACGACTGAATAAAATCAAAGCTGTAAGCAAAAATTTGATCCTTTATATATTGAGGATCCTGAAGAGAAATAGAAACCTTTTCCTTACTATGTTCTTTACTCTGCAAACTTTCTAATCTAAATTGCTGAAGAAAAAACATCTTTAATCCATGCCCAAAAAAATCATGTATTTCTCTTGGATCTTCTTCAGGCAATATATCGAGAACTTTTTTTTCTTGAACTGAAACCCATCTTGCATTGTCAGTAATCATCTGATCAATTGCATTAGCTACTCTTTCATAAATGGCTTTAAAATACTTACCAGGGTTTGCGCTAGTTTTAATTCCTCTACCTGATGCCTCGACCTTTATTTCTCTGGATTTTTTAATAGCTTCTCGACTGCCAAGATCAAATTGATGCCTATTTATATAAGCCAACCTCGATTGTTCTGCCACTTCTTCCGCAAGAAAATTAATAGCTTCTGCTATTTTTGGATCACTCTTATCAAGAGTTATAAATGCAGGTAATTCCTTAAATGCCTTTTCAGCATTAGCATAATCATGCGCTTCATTAATATTTTCAATTGGACCTTTATCAAATTTACCCATAATTTTAATTATACCGCATATGGCGAGGCGGTTTTTACTTTCATCGAGCTTTTGATTTTATTTTTCTTAGTTTCAATAACAAGCTCGTTATTTTTTACTGACACAAAGACTGTATCCCCTTTCTTTACGCCGTTGGAAATAATGTGTGAAGCTACAGGATTAAGAATTTTATTTTGAATAAGTCTATTTAATGGTCGCGCGCCGTAATGCGGATTGTAGCCTTCTTTTGCGAGGTAGGCCAAAGCATCATTTGAAATTTGGAAATTAATGCCTTTGGTAGCCAGGCGGTCTTCAACGACTTTCACACGCAAGCCTACAATTTCCTTGATAGCTTTCTCCGGCAAAATATCAAAAATAATAACTTCATCCAACCGATTCAAAAATTCAGGACGAAAATGATCCTTTAACGCTTCGGTCACTTTTTCTTTCATCGCGCCGTAATTTTCAACATCAGAGTGATTGGAAAAACCGATGGATTCCATTTTCTCCACAAATTGCGAACCGATATTTGAAGTCAAAATTATTATTGTATTTTTAAAATTAACTACTCGGCCTTTTCCATCAGTCAGTCTGCCGTCATCGAGAACTTGTAAAAGCATATTGAAAACTTCCGGATGCGCTTTTTCAATCTCGTCAAAAAGTATCACTGAATATGGACGGTGACGCACTGCCTCAGTGAGCTGTCCAGCTTCATCGTGTCCCACATAACCCGGAGGCGAACCGATAAGTTTCGAAGTAGAATGTCTTTCCATATATTCAGACATATCCACACGGATAAGTGCTCTGTCATCATTGAACATAAACTGACTCAAAGCCTTTGTGAGCTCTGTTTTACCCACACCGGTAGGACCAAGAAAAATAAATGAACCGATAGGTCTGTTTGGATCAGAAATACCCGCGCGCGAACGACGAATAACATCCGCAACTCTTTTTACGGCTTCTTCTTGACCGACTATTCGTTTTGCGAGTTCGCCTTCCATCCTCTCGAGTTTTGCACGTTCTTCTTCGAGCATTTTTACAAGAGGAATACCTGTCCAACGAGCTACAACTTCGGCAATATCTTCCGCAGTAATTTCTTCTTTTAAAATCCTGCGAGATTTTTGTAATTTCTTTAAACGAAGAAGTTTTATTTCAAGTTCCTTTTTTAATTCAGGAATTTTACCATAACGAATCTCTGCGGCGCGAGAAAGATCGGCGCGCATTTCGGCATTCTCGGCTTCTAGACGAAGTGATTCTAATTCTTTTTTAATAGCACGAATTTCTATGACGATTGTTTTTTCATTTTGCCATTTTAATTCGAGCTCTTTTGTTTTTTCATGAAGGTTGCCTATTTCTTTATCGATATCTTTTACGCGATTCTTGGCATCTTTATTTTCAGTTTCTTTTTTTAATGCTTCTTTTTCAATTTCCAAACGCATTATTTTTCTGTGCGCTTCTTCTAGGACAGGTGGTTTATTTTCCAATGCAATTTTCAAAGAAGAAGATGCTTCATCGATCAAATCCACTGCTTTGTCTGGTAAAAATCTGTTTGTAATATATCGTGAAGAAAGATTCACCGCAGAAAGAATCGCATCATCAGTGATACGCACACCGTGAAAAAGTTCGTATTTTTCTTTTAATCCGCGCAAAATTGCAATCGCATCCTCAATACTAGGCTCATCAATATATACAGGCTGAAAACGTCTTGCGAGGGCGGGGTCTTTTTCAATATGTTTTTGGTATTCGCGCAAAGTAGTAGCCCCTATTGCGCGCAATTCTCCGCGAGCTAAAGCAGGCTTCAACATATTTGAAGCATCCATGGTGCCTTCTGCACCTCCTGCGCCAACTATAGTGTGTATCTCGTCGATAAATAAAATTATTTTTCCATCAGCGCGTTCTACTTCTTTCATGATTCCCTTCAAGCGTTCTTCAAACTCTCCACGATATTTTGTACCGGCAATCAAAGAACCTAAATCAAGCGAAACTAATTCTTTATCTTTCAAAGATTCAGAGACATCATTTTTAGCAATCCTTTGCGCGAGGCCTTCTACTACGGCAGTTTTACCGGTGCCGGCCTCACCTATCAAGATAGGATTATTTTTTGTCCTTCGAGAAAGGATTTGCATTATGCGCATTATTTCATTGTCGCGTCCGATGACAGGGTCGAGCTTGTCTTCCTTTGCGAGCTTGCTCAAATTGCGAGTATATTTCGGTAAGAATCGAAACTTTTTAGTTTCTGAAACATCAGTGATATTTTGACTGCGAAGTTCTTCTAAAACTTTCATCACAGGATCTTTGTGTATTCTAAAACGCGCCAAGGTCTCTCGTGCTTCACTCGGCACGTCTAATATCGCGATAAAAAGATGTTCGGTCGAAACAAAATCATCCTTTAATGATTCTGCTAATTTTGCTGAAAGCTCTATGACTTGCGCCAAGTCAGGATTCAAATAAATCTGATAAGCCGGTGAAAGAGTACTGCGAGATTCCGGTAATTCAATAGAATCCAAAACATTGTCAGTCAAAAGCATTACATCTATTTCCAATTTATCTAAAATAGAATTCACCATACTTTCTTCTTGGAGTAAAAGCGAAGCGAGTAGGTGCAAAGAAGACACGTGATTTTGCCCGCGCTCAATGGCCAGCTCGTGAGCCTTTTTTATTGCGTCTTTGGCTTTTGTTGTAAATTTATTTAATGGAGGCATATTTATAATATAACATATAATAATAAAAAGTCAAATACCTAAATCTACTGAGCAGGTGCTGTATTTTGAGTTGTATCCGGTGTGGTAGTCGTGCCGGCAGGCGCTGTGGTGGTATCAGTTTTTTTACCAGCATCAGGAGTAACAGTAGTGTCATTATTTACAAGTTCAACAATTGTAAAATCTTTCTCAGCTGTAACTTTTAAAATCTTTTGTTCGCCTAAAACACTTTTTACTACGTACACCTCGCCTTCTTTTGGTGCAGATATTACTGAAGCTATCACGACTTTGTCATTACCTAAAAACAATCCGGTGCCCAAAATTTTGTCATCACTACCATCATCTTTCATGCCTTTTAAAAATAAAGAAACAGTGAGAGGCTTGATAGCTTTCAAGTCTTCGAGCAATTGCTGTTGATCTGTTGATAATGCTGGAATCTTATTCAAGGTATCCGCCGGTACTACTTTTTCAACTGTCTCCCTGACAATACGATTAATAGGTACAGTTACAGAACTCGGTGCTTGTTGCATCAAAGTCACTGTAGTTATCCCCGTGGCAATAGAAGTGACAAAGCTCAAAAGTAAAGCCAACATGATCATTTGTGTCCTATTTAATTCTTTTATATCCATAATTCAATTATACTCCCCTATTATTTTTTTGTAAAATTATTTATTTTTAGATGAAGCAATAAGAACAATAACATCATCATTCATAAGATCCCCCTTTAGTGCTTCTGATCTTAACTCAAAATCCTCGCCATTCCATATTAAACAAAAAAGATGAGCGGTATTATATTTATTATAAAAAAATGACCCTGGAAAATAGTACTTTTTTCCTTTTACTTTCATTTCTTCTGGAATTTTATCTTTTTCCAGATTAAGAAAGTACATAATGTCCCTGACATCTGGGAAACGACGATTGTCTGCATTATTTTCGTTGTCTTCATATTTCCCTGATAAAATATGAATGGCTTCATACCTGGGATTGTGAACATCCGAAAAAGAAAAATTCTCCATAATATATTGCCCGCCGAGAAGCTGTACTTTTGGTTTTTCCTGTTTTTCCATATAATCAACAGCAAATGTTTTTGAATTATATGAGCATTTTCCAAACCCTTGATTAACCTCGCTTGTATTTTTATAATCTTTTAATTCAGAAGGTGGCAATTTTGTAATTATGGAAATTTTTGCATTATTTACCTCTGCCTCTGTACATTCAGGTAATCTATGAAGCAATTCCCGTGCTATATCACACACTTCTTTTTCTAATTTTTCCGGATCTATTTCTTTTTGGGATTGCTGAGTATTATATTTTTTTTTATCAACGGCATTAGGAAGACTTAAATTTTGCGCTTCTGAGAGTTGCAACTCACGAGTCTTAATATAATCCAAGCGTGCAGCCTTAATAAAAGAACCCCTTGCGTCGTCGAGAACTTTTAAATCTTTAGCATTTGGCTTGATAGCTTTGTTTGCTTTTTCCTGAGCTTCAGTAAAATCTTTATTTAATTGGTTAAAATCTGCTTCTTTCATATTATTTACACTTAAGTATACCACTTTTTTAATTTTTGCAAAATTTGGGAAAGGGATTTTAATGTGTAATCAATGTCGGCTTTGGCTGTTGATCTGCCCATAGAAAAGCGCAAGGATTGAGAATCTTTTTTGCAAATTGCACGGATGACGTGAGAAGATTCTGTATCCCCTGACTTGCAAGCGCTTTTTTCAGAAACATATATACCTCGCGCGGAAAGCTCGAGCACCAAAAGGTCGCTAGGTATTTTTGATATTGTTATATTTATATTATTTGGCAATCTTTCTTTCGCGTCGCCATTTAACATTATGACATTATTGATAATGTTAGAATGTAATAATTTCTGAATAAAATAATCTCTCAACTTTGTTAATCTTTTTATTTCTTTATCTTTTATTTTTCTAACTTCTTTAAATGCTTTTACGAAATCCAAAATTGCCGGCAAATTTTCTGTACCTGGTCGAAGTCCCCCTTCTTGATCACCACCAAACATTATCGAACTAATTGGTGTTTTTCTTTTTGTATACAACACCCCAACTCTGCCAGCATTTTGAATTTTTGAACCACTCAAAGACATCATATCTACACCTAGCCTTTCAACATTCAAATCCAAATAATTACCCGCCTGCACTGCATCGGTATGTACAAAAGGAAAAGTACTTTTTGCATTTTTTCTATAATGCCTCACCTCTTTCACAATTTCACGAATCGGTTGAATAGTTCCTATTTCATTATTCGCATACATTACAGAAATTAAAACAGTATTTTCCTTAATCGCTTTTTTGATTTTTTTCGGATCAACTATGCCATTTGTTTCAACTGGAACAATAGTAACTTCCGCTTGTTTTGTTTTTTCCAAATGTTTAAAAACTTCTAGTACTGAAGCATGTTCTATGTTTGTAGTAATGATATGCGGATTTTTTAAATTTTTAAAAACTCCTAAAATGGCAAGATTATTACTTTCCGTTCCTCCGCTAGTAAAAATAATTTCATCCGGACGCGCATATAAAAGCTCCGCCGTTTCCTTGCGAGCATTTTCTAGTTTCTTTTTAGCCTCAACACCCAAACCATGTATAGAGCTCGGGTTCGGTGAAAAAGAAGACGCGTAGTCCATATAGATTTTATTTGGTTTTTTGGTTGATTTTCGCATAAAAGTAGTATATATTGAAATGGTATGAATATAAAGCTCCCCGACATGTTTGTTTTGGTTTTTTTTATTTTAACCAGCATAGCCATAATAATAGGTATTTTTTGGGTTGTCAAAACAGAATCCCGATTGAAAAGATTTTTCCTAGGCAAAAAAGCGCAAGACTTAGAAGATACTATCGCTAGTATGCAAGATGAAATCACAAAACTAAAACAAGCGAAAGAAAATTTTGAAAAAGAAAATGCAATAATGAATGCTAAATTAAAAAAAAGTATTCGCGGACTCGAAACTTTACGCTTCAACCCTTTTCCTGACCAAGGCAGTAACCAAAGCTTTGCTATCGGCATGATAAATGAAGAAAACGACGGAGTAATAATTTCTAGTTTGTATTCCAGGGACAGGATGAGCGTATTCGCCAAGCCGATTAAAAACGGCAAATCAGAATACGAACTCACTGAAGAAGAAAAAGGGGTTCTGGAAAAAGCAAAAATAAAGTAAAAAGAAAATAAAATGGAAAAAGAAAAAAATACAATTGAAAGACCACCGGTAGTGGCAGTGATGGGACATATCGACCACGGCAAGTCGACTCTTTTGGATTACATCCGTAAATCAAATGTCGTAGAACGCGAAGCCGGAGGCATCACTCAGCATATTTCTGCTTATGAAGTTATTCATAAAGACCCCGAAGGAAAGAGTACTTTCAACGGGGCAGGCGAGCACATAAAAAAAATTACATTTTTGGATACACCGGGACATGAAGCCTTTTCTAAAATGCGTGAACGCGGAGCAAAGCTCGCCGATATCGCGATACTCGTAGTATCAGCAGAAGACGGCGTCAAGCCACAGACAGTTGAAGCATGGAAGACAATAGTTGCTAGTAATACCCCTTGCATCGTAGCAATAAATAAAATAGACAAACCGGGTGCGGACATCGAAAGAACAAAAATGAGCCTAGCTGAGAATGAAATTTATTTGGAAAATTACGGGGGCAAAACTCCTTTTGCGGAAATATCTGCAAAGACTGGGGCAGGTGTAGACAATTTGCTTTCACTTATTTTAATTTTAGCGGAACTTGAAAACTTCACCGGCACTCTTGATGAAAATGCTTCAGGCTACGTCATCGAAGCTCACCTAGACTCAAAACGCGGAATCCAAGCCACCCTTATTATCAAAAATGGCTCGCTTAAAAATGGTATGACTGTAGTGGTAGAAGATGCTATGTGCTCCACTCGCATCATAGAAAACTTTTTAGGTAAAATGGTAAACGATGCTAGCTTCTCATCCCCCATCAGGCTCGTAGGCTTCGACAAAGTACCTAAAATCGGTGCAGAGTTTAAAACTTTCGACAAGAAACAGGATGCTGAGAAATATGTTGAGAATTTCAAGAACTTGGGAGCTGAGCTCCCACTTGGGAGCTCAGCTCCCAAGTTAGGCAATAAAATCATTCCGATAGTTATTAAAACAGATGTTGCCGGCTCACTCGAAGCCGTGGAAAAAGAAATAGCTAAAATAAAAAGTGACGGCGCAGAATTTAAAATAATTCAAAAAGGCACAGGACCAATATTGGAATCAGATATTAAAAATATCACTATTCCGGGTGATGTATTGGTAATAGGCTTCAATGTAAAAATAGATAAAAATGCCACCGAGCTAGCATTGAATAGAGGCATCACAATAAACCACTTTGACATCATTTACAAAATGACAGAATGGCTCGCGGAAGAAATGGAAAAAAGACGCCCGCGAGTAGAAACTACTGAGACAAAAGGCAAAGCAAAAATCATCAAAGCTTTTAGCAGAACAAAAGAAAGACAAATAGTCGGAGGGAAAGTTACTGAGGGTAAAATTACCCTAGGTGAAACTGTTAAAATAATGCGCCGAGATTTCGAAATAGGTAAAGGCAAGATAGTGAATTTGGAAAAGAGTAAAGCAAAAGTAAGCGAGGTAGAAGAAGGTTCGGAATTTGGAACTATGGTCGAATCAAAAATTGAAATTGTTTCCGGAGATGTCTTGGAATCATTTTCAGTGACACAAAGATAAGTTTCATGAATTGTGAAAATTTTCTGGCGGACAAAACGGGGCCAGTGCCCGCAGGCGAAAATCTTCACAATTCACTACACACATGATACAAAGAAATGAAAAAATTGCGCAATTTATAAAAAAGCTTTCCGCTGAGTTTTTAGGGCGGGAAAATAACAGGACTTCCCTTGTGACTGTGACATCCGCGACATGTTCCCCTGATTTAAAAAAGGCAACGATATTTATAACAGTACTTCCTGAGTCAAAAGAGCATGATGCACTCGACTTTGCAAAAAGAAAAAGAGCGGACCTGCGAGATTTCTTGAAAAAAAATATGGAAGTAAAAACAATACCCTTCATCGACATCCAAATAGACCGCGGTGAAAAGAATCGTCAAAAAATTGACGAATTGCTTCGAGAAAAGTAATTTTACAATTGTGCTGGAGGAGGGACTCGAACCCTCAAACCTTGCGGTACTAGTTCCTAAGACTAGCGCGTATACCAATTCCGCCACTCCAGCATGGTGCACCCAGGAGGGATCGAACCTCCGACATTCTCCTTAAGAGGGAGCTACTCTACCAGCTGAGTTATGGGTGCATGTTTTTAACTCATATTTAATTTAGCATAATTATTTATATTTTGAAAGTTTTTAAAAAAATGTTAGATTATACAAACGGCCTAGTAGCCAAGTGGGTTAATAGTCAAAGATCTGCGCAGATATTAAAATTGGAGATATATTTGTAAAATAAATAAATAAGGCCTAGTCGCCAAGTGGGTTAATAGTCAAAGATCTGCGCAGATATTAAAATTGGAGATATATTTGTAAAATAAATAAATAAGGCCTAGTCGCCAAGTGGTAAGGCAAAGATCTGCAAAATCTTTATACGACGGTTCGATTCCGTCCTAGGCCTCAAAACTGAATAATGCCCGGATGGCGGAATTGGTATACGCGCACGACTTAAAATCGTGTCTCGCAAGGGATGTGGGTTCGACCCCCACTCCGGGCACAATTTAAACCTTATAAAATAAGGGTAAAAATGTAAGCAAAAAAGCTTGACATTTAGATTGAAAGGTGCTATACTTTCTATATATGAATACATCAATAAATAAAAACTTAATATTTAAAAGCTTTGGAGTATTAGCAGTGCTAGCCCTAGCCTTGGTAGCAATGCCCATGAAAGTAAATGCATCATATAGCGATTCATACTCTTATGAAAGCGGAGCTACTGATGGATCTTATAACTACAACTACAATCAAAACGGTACTTATAATTACAACAATACCAATAATACCAACTCAAACACTTCAAACCCTATGCCTATACTTTATTCCGTAAGTCCAAATGAAGTCACGGAAATAAGCGGAAACATGGCTGTAGTTTTAACAGGGTCAAACTTTATCCCCGGCTCAATGGCTGAATTCAATAATTCATACCGCCCTACCAGCTATAACAACTCTGGTAAATTAACAGTCACCTTAAATGCAAGTGACGTCATGACTCCCGGTAAATATGTGATCAGTGTTTTTAACCCGATGCCGAGCGGAGGAACTTCAAATGGAGTATTCTTCACGGTCACTACAGCTTCGGTGGTAGCTTATGTAAACCCTGCACCGAGCCCTGCACCAACACAAACTGTATCAAAAAGCACTTCGACAAAAACCACAGCAAAAACAGAAACCCCTGCCAGCGCTACTGTAGACAAATCAAACCTAGCTGCTAATTCCCTCTTTGCATGGCACGGATTCTTGCCTTCGACTTTGTTTCAATGGTTATTGCTTGCGATTCTTATCCTAGTATTAGTGTTAATAATCAGAAAAGGTTTTTTTGAAAAAGACTTTCACAACGAACCAATGAAACACGAATAATCTCGAAATCTAGCCTTATATTTCAACATAAAAAGTCAGCCCCACAAGGGTTGACTTTTTCGTTTGATTGTGATACACTATTGCTGGACTCCGTCCTTTGACAAAAATTTAAATTTGATTGGTTGCTCAGAATAAGTCTTTTAATAAAACATTTTTTATTTGCACCTGAAGTGGTGGGGTAAAAAAACAAAAGACTTTAATGAGTAATCAATTTTAATTTTTAATATATAGTGTTATGAAAAATCTTATGAAAAAGATGGGAGACAAAGCTCTCAAATGGTTAGCGGTCAGCCTATTTTGGCTTATCGGCAAACTAAATAAAATCAGTGCTTGGTTTTCAAGTAACCTAAAGACAATAGGTAAGGCTCTGAGGAGTTTGTATCCTAATCCAATAGAAGGAAGAGAAGATCGTATAAAGATTTTCTGGTTCCTGAACTTTTTTGGAATGGCCCTGCCCTGGTTATTTGTTATGTGGGTATGGATTTTTCATCATAATCTCGGACAATTCGAGATAGGAAAATCTACCATAGATCTAAGTTTCATGGCATTTGAATTCCCTGGATTTCGCTTAAACTTGTGGGCTGTTTTACTTTTTATTTGGCCAATTGCCATTATTAAATTGTCATGGAACAGTCAAGAGCCAGACGAAATTGCAGTAATTTACTTTGCTCGAGGCTTAGCTCTCGGAACAACTAATGCGGGACATCCCTGTTTAATTTGTCCCGGATTGATGAGTATAAGCAAAGACACAAATACTAATCTTGTAGACATGATAACAGCAGTGGAGCAAGCAGAGATAGACAAAGATTTTTCTAAAGAAGAACAGGAAAATCTTATGATCCATCACTTAAATGATGTCACAACAGGAAGTCCTGAATTAGTAAATTGGGAAGAAAAAGATGAAAATGGTAATCTTATCTTTTCTGAAGAAGACAAGAAGAGGATTTTGAAAGACCCAAACCACAAGCAAATTGTTTTACAGCCAACAGTAGTAATCACTACAAAAAAAAGTAATTTAGTACTGTATGTTGAAAACGTTGCAGGTGAAAATCCAGAAAAGCGCAAAAAGGAATTTGGGCGCCAAGTAGCGTTAATGGTGAAAAGCACAATTAATACAGAATTCAAAAAGTACACTTATGCGATGTTGATATTTCTTCAGACCAAAGACGTACTTGATAAGGCACTTACCAGAGATGTTAAAACTCTCATTGAAAAAGGTAAATTAGGGCTCGATTGTCTGGATTCTCGTGTTATTGCCCTGGGTGCTTCCAAAAGTATCCATGATGCTGTCAACGACGCCTTAGCCGAAGTTTTTGTCTCTGACAAAAAAGAAATTGCTGGTAAGGGAGACAAACTTAAGGCAATACAAGTTGCTGAAGGTGAAAAAGTTAGACTGACACAAGAAGGTGAAGGTAAGGCACTTGCACTAAAGGCTTACTTAGAAGAAGCCAAAAACGCTGGTGTTGATGCCACAAGAATGATGGAACTTCAAGCAGAAGTAACAGCATTCGAAAAAAGCAAACACACCTATCTGACAAGCCGAAGTGGGTCAGGAAACGATTATGACAAAATCGCACTGATGATAGCTAGCGCTATCACAGAAGCCAAGGGAGGTGCAATATGAATTTAATATTCATAAATCTCACCCCCTGGGTAATTCTTGCCCTGATTGCCTTGTTGTTCTTTGGTTCTGTTCTTAGAAAACTATTTTCAGGAGCAGGCAAAGCTGTCAAAAAAGCAGTTTCCAAATCTGAACATGGTGATGCTCATTCTGGTGGTCACGCAAGTGGTCACGGTCATAAGTTTAGTTTCGGGTCATGGTTCTCAAAATGGGTTCCAATTACATTGGCCTTTATGATTATGGCCTGGATATTTAAATTTATGTTTTGGCATTCTGATCCAGCACCAAAAAAAGATGGTACTGGAAACACTGGAAGTACAAATACTGTCCCCGTAGGAAAAGTAAGAACCTCATATGTTGCCACTAAAGACGGCACAAAGGTTATTGTGAAAACTTACGAGTCGTCGACAGTAATGTATGGCAAAGTCAAGGTAACTACCCCGGACGGGGAAACTTACCATGATGCGCCAGGCATTAAATTAAACCGCCATGACCCGCCCGGAACTTATATATTCCGGTCGGAGGAAAAATCAGGCTTCACAGAATTTGAAGTCTGGCAATAAAAAAACGCGTAAAAACGCAATAGGCGTACCTTTCGGTACGCCTATATTTTTTTCTTTTTTTGCGTTTTTAATTATTAGATGATGGAGGATTGTAATCATTTAAGTGCACTGTTCCCTCTTCAGGATTTATCTGACCAGACTTTTGTATATCCAAGGTGTTTAAAATAACCTGAAGAATAGCCCAGACACTGATCATGATAACCAGCCCCAATATTCCATAAATCATATGATTTTTGCCGTCGGTCTTTTTTTCTTCATTATCTTGATTGGAGATAAATTGAAAGACTCCCCACAAAAAATAAGCGATAGCCAAGACAAATAATAAAATTATAAGCGGATTGATAATTTTGCTATCAACATTGCTGATAAATGTATCAAATCTTGAAGTCGCAGCATAAGCTATGTTTACAGAAAATAAATTCATCTAATTAAAAATTAAATTAACAAGTTACGTTTGGAGGGATAGGAATACAAGGAACTTGCACAGTGCCAGGGTTTGAACTTGAAAGATTGAATGTACTCTTCAAGATACTAACCAATCCCCAGATAGACACGATAACAACTAGACCGATGATACCGTAGATCATTCTGTCTCGTCCTGTCTTCTTTGCTTCTTCATCACCTGCAACTACATAAGTAACGACACCCCAGATGAAGTAAACAACACCTAAAGCGATAAGCACAGGCACAACTGTGTTTAGTAAATCTCCCACTCTACACAATAGCCAGTCGATAGTTCCAACATTTGTAGTACAAACTGTCTGCGCGAAAGCAAGCATCGGCGCAAAAGACAAAACGCTACCCAACACGATAAATTTCTTTTTCATAATAAAAATTCTTAAATCTTAATTTATAATAATAAACGACCTGTTAATAATAATTTCCTAAAATATTAGGCACGTATATTGTATCACAACCATCTCACAGCCTGCAAACAATACTGTGGACTACTCGGAAACCGGCTGTACTGACGGCGCAGTGGTTTTCAGATTAAATGTACCGGTTAAAATACCTACTAATCCCCATACCGAAACAGCCACAAAAAGGGCAATAATGCCCCAAAACATAAACTGCTTTCCTTTATCCTTTTTTGCTTCTTCTTGTCCACCGATAACGTATTGGATGACACCCCACATAAAAACAATAGAAGCAAATAAAAATAAAAGAGGAATAATAGAATTCCCTAGTACGCAGGTACCATAATTAAATATATCTTTGGCTGTAGGATTATTGTTATTAAATGCACAGGAAAAAGGCATAGCGGAACCTGTAATAGCATCACTGGTAGAGCCGACGATTTGTTTATCCCCGACGACTTGCTTCTGGCCTTGGACCTTCATCACAGGCGCTACATTACCCCAGCCAAAACCCCAACCCCAAGGATTCGTAGGAGTAGTACCTCCCCATGTATTTGTACCCTGAGTAGTGAGGCCAGATCCATTCATATTTTGATTAGTCCCGGAATAATTAGTCCAATTCCAGCTGTACTGAGCAAAAGCCATTTTAAAAGATAATGCCAGAACTATTATACAAAATAAAATTATAAATTTTTTCATATTGTTATTGTTATTGTTATTGTGATTTATTTTGAACCTGAGGAATAACATATTTTACTCCGAAAGTATTGGTCAGTAATTTTACCAAACCCCAGATGGACACCATCACAGCCAAAGCTATGATGCCCCAAAGCATGAATTGTTTGCCTTGGGATTTTTGAGTTTCATCCTCAGCACTCATGAGGAACTTCACAACACCCCAGACAAATGCAACGACAGCTAAACCGAATATAAAAGGAATCACCGACCCTTCTATAAGGCAAGATATATAATTAACAAGATCTTTGAAGTTTGTACCGATACTGCATACGGGACTCGAAGCCTGCGCAAAAACAAATGAAGGAGTAAGAGAAATTAAAGAAAATAAAATAAATTTCTTCATAATTTTAAAGGCTTGTAATAGTCTCTGTTATGAGCTGAGCTATAGCCCAAGCGCCTAATAATAATGCTGCTCCTATGAGAGTATACATCAGAGATTTCTTGGCTGTTTCTAGCTCAGCTGTGTTGCCTTGAGCGGAAACAAAAAGAAAGCCACAATAAATAATAGCAAGGGCAATAATAGGCATACCGATTTTAACTACGCCTTCTAAAATAACTTTAAGAAAACCATTTAGATCATTCACGCTGATAGGATTGACGACTTGAACAGTAGCAGGAGCTGTATTGTCGGTATTAGCAAGAGAAACAACCGGCAAAACTAAAATAAAAAAAGCAAAAATACCGACTGTGAACATTCCTATAAAATTTTTTAATTTAAAATTCATATCTTTATTATACATTATTTCAAAATCCAAACCAAGTTATCCAATCGGATTTGTAACCCAATACAACCAAAATGAGCTTCACTATGAGCCATGCAGCCGCGACAAAAATAAGGCCCATCACAACTGCGGAAAAAATACCTTTTGCTTTTGTCATTTGACCAGACTCTCCCCCCGCAGTGATAAGTAGAAAACCCGCATAAGCAAACATGATAGCAGCTATGGGCAAAGCTAAATTAAAAATAATAAATCTTACAACGTTATTTACAAGAGTTAGGAGATCATAAAAACCGCAAGGCTGTGTGACCCCTCCTCCCGTCTGAGCGCCCGTGACCGCATTGGTATTGAGCTTGTTTTCACTTATTCCGCAAGGAACTAAAGCACCGACAAAACCCTTGCCTCCTGATGATGGAGGTGTCGGAGGAGTCGGCGGAGGTGGATTCCCTGCCTTAGTGGCGGAGCAATATTGACTGGTAGAAGAATCATTTGAATCTTTTATTTTACATGTCCATGTCCATGAAGCTATGTCTTCAGTCATTGAATCAGAAATACCTACAGAGCAGAGATTCGTATCCCCGGTGGGTGCTGTTTGAAAAGATTGACCATTGGCAGAACCACAAATACCATGAAAAGCTTTTGTAAAATCAAATTCTTTTAAATCGTCTTGATTGCCATGGGAAATAATCAATGTGTATGAAACCCCTGGAATCAAATCAGAAAATGTAGCCGTAGCTATATTGCTATTGCTGGGAGTCACTGTTTGTTTTTGAGTATTTGAAGCAGTACCGGGAGAAGTAACTAAAACAGTAAAAAGATACGAATCAGTACCGTATGGGAAAAGCCCGCCGGCTATTAATTCACTGGATGTCGCTGTTAAATCTCTAAGTGTCACACTTATTTGCAATGCTTTAGTAGTAAAAGTTGTAGTTTTTAATACCTGCCCCGTTGAAACTTTATATAAACGAGCATCATAAGATATTGATGGAGGAATAGAAGAAAAAGATGCCGTCTCAGTGCCTGAATTATTAGCGGTAAAACTCACATCTTTCCTGCTATAACCTTGATCTGTAGGATTATTTTTCCAATAAATACTGATACGATATGCAGTATTCGGAATAAGACCTGTGGCTATAACATCGGCAGAATTTGGAGTTAAATTTCCAGAACTCAAACCTAATGGCGTAGCAGCAGTATAACAAGGATCTGTTGATTGATACGCCCCGGAAGATACTCCCGCACTAGCATCCTGCTCACAAAGCTCTAGTGATGTAAATGGTCCTTTTGTACCTGTTGTATCAGTATCTAAATACCAATTATAGTAATATGATGTTGCTTGAGCTGAAGAAAAACTCGGTAGAAAAATAAATGACGCAAATGCCAAAGTGAGAATTAAAAATTTTGAAATTTTTTGGGACATGATTTTATCGAAATATATTAAATATATTATAACAAATACAAATATTTTAGCTACCTAATAAAAGTCCTAATTGTGCTGAAGCACCGGTGAGCGACTGGTCGGCTGTCTTGTTTCCTGAAAGAACATTTTCAACCATTGCCTGAAAAATATCATCGGTGTTTTGAGGAGAAGGATCAAGCCAGCTCTTGGTAAATAAAGCAGAAGAATAAAAAATTGGAAAATACGCATCTGTCTGTTTGATTGATAATAAATCTCGTCTAGCGGGAGCTACAGAAAGAGCGGTAGATATCTTTGAAGCGAAATCACTATTTACTAAAAGAGTAGCCACAGTCAAAGCTCCGGTAGGGTTTTTAGAAGAAGACAAAACAGAAACGCCTAAGACTCTGCCGAAAGTGACTTTTGTACTGGAATTCCGAAGTTGTAACATCGGCGCTACCAAGAAATTCTGATTCGGATTACGACTCACTAGAGCAGGTAGTTCACTGGCATAGCCGAAATAAAAAGCTAAATTCTCCGCACTAAAAGCATCTATGGACTGTGGCAAAGCTCTATTCCAAGAATATGCATTGCTGGTAGGATCAGCAAAGCTTGTATAGAATTGCAGTGCATTAGACAAGTCGGGGAAATTTTGAGAACTATTTTTCATAACTGAAAAATAAGATCCGTTTTTCTCGGCGACGATGGGGTTACCTGATTGCATAAAAATAGTCGAGATGATGTCTTTTGCATGAGTAACATTTGCAAATTGACCCAAAGCAAATGCGCTTTTGACGAGCTGTTTATCTTGATCTTTTTTATTCAAAATAGTAATTAAATTTTGTAATTCATCCCAATAAACCGGAGGATTCACAATATTATTTGAATCCAAAGCACTGCGATTATAATACATCACCATCGGATCAATCATTAAAGGAAGAGCTAAAATACCCTTAGAATTTAAAAAAACTTCACCCGCACTCGCAAAAGAACTCTTGAAAGATGCCAGCGAAAAACTCTGATAAGAAATAGGTAAAATTCTGTTACTGTAATGATAAGCCAGGTCATTTGGCAATAAAAAAATATCAGGGCCAGTACCAGAAGCCAAAGCTTCCAATAAATTTTGATCAAAAGTAGCCGGACTCTTTTGAACATATTTTAAAATATAATTAGGATTGGCAGTATTAAAATCTGCGACAGCAGGAGCCATGAGTTGTTGATTTAAAGTTCCCCATAAAACAACAGTGCCACCGACACCGGGAGTATCACTCTTGCCTATTGGTATAGCCCCTGAGAAAACCAAAACACCCAAAATGGCGGCGACAATAAAAACAATTAACATTATAAGTTGAAAATTTTTCATAAATACTTAATCTTTCTTGAATATCATACCATAATGGTATTCTCCCGCATCAATGTCTCTCTCGAAAACAAAACTTTTTTCCTCCAACATTTCTCGAGCTTTCTTTTTTTCAATGACAACGTTATTCTTTGGACTAAAAATTCCTGATTCTGCAGCCCAATCTACTAAAAGTATTTTACCACTTTTTTTCAAAATTCTAAATGCCTCTTCCAAGAATTTATGCTTGCTGGAAACTTGAAATAAAACATTTGAGATGATAACTCTGTCTATGATTCCATCTTTTATTTTCGTACCGCCTATTTTTTCAATATCGCCCCAAATTATTTCTACATTTTTCAAACCTGCATCAATAGATTTTATTTTAATTGTTGTTAAAAAATCTTTTTGTACTTCGACTGCGTAAACTTTACCATTTTTAGCAATATGTCCAGCGGCAACAGAATAAAACCCCGACCCAGCACCTAAATCTGCAACAATCATGTTATCAGCTATACTAAATTGTTTTAAAATTTTTACCGGGTCCGCGAACATTATTTAATTATAGCATAAAATGGGAAAGCAAATAGGTTTTCTCCCCTCTCTAAAATCTTCAAATTTTGGAGAGGGGTCGGGGGTGAGGGAAATTAGAATTTATATACAAGCAATGGAAGCAATACCATCCCCCGCTCGGAGGCGCATGATGGTGACACCTTGAGTTTGTCGTCCGAGAGATGGAATGTCTTTGAGTGCCGTGCGGATGACTTGTCCTTTTTTTGACATTGCTATCATTTCTTCTTCTTCGCCGGTCAATACTTTAGAGACGATTAATTTACCAGTTTTTGGAGTGACTTTTGCAGTCTTAATACCGGAACCTCCGCGATTTTGAACTTTGTATTCGGAAAGTTTTGTCTTTTTACCGAGGCCATTCGCAGACATTGTCAAAAATGATCCGTCTTTCTTTTCTTTTTTTACTACATCCACACCGACGACACTGTCCCCTTTACCGAGCTTTATTCCTCGCACTCCTCCGGCTGTGCGTCCCATTTCACGGATGTCAGATTCTTTAAATCTGATTGATTGGCCGGATTCTGTCGCGAGCATTACTTCATCACCTTTGTCTACAGAAAGCGCAGAAGAAAGTTCATCGCCTTTGTCCAAACGTATCGCGATAATTCCACTTCGACGAACATCTTTGAAAGATTCCCCTGACATTTTTTTCGCTGTGCCGTTTTTTGTCACGAGCATCAAAGATATCGGAGACTTTTTCAATTCTTTCGGCATCGGCAAAATAGAAGTCACTTTTTCATCCGCATTCAAAGACAAGAAATTCATAATTGATTTTCCTTTTGTCGCCCTGCGTCCTTCTGGAATATCATACATTTTTATCTGGTACGCTTTGCCCAAATTCGTAAAGAATAATAAATCATTGTGCATCGAACCGGATACTAGCATCGTCACGAAATCTTCTTCTTTTGTTTCAAGGTCAATAACACCCACACCACCCCTTTTCTGTGAACGATATTCCGAAGGATCAGTGCGTTTTACGTATCCACCAGCTGTAAATACAAGCATTGTTTCTTTGTCAGGAATCAAATCTTCATCAGAAATTGATTTAACTCCGCCTTTGATTATTTTTGTTCGGCGTTCATCTGCATATTTTTCGCGAATTTCTTTGAGTTCATCGGAAATAACTTTCAACATTTTTTTCGGACTTGCCAAAAGTTCTTTGATAGCTTTTATGAATGCTTGTTTCTCTTTTAATTCTTCTTCAATGAGTTTTCTTTCGAGGCCTGCAAGTTTTTGCAACTTCATTTCCAAGATTGCTTGTGCTTGCAAATCAGAAAATTTAAATTCTTTCATCAGGGCGAGCTTGGCTGTACCGCCGTCTTTCGAAGCGCGGATTGTTTTAATAACTTTATCAATAAAATCAAGCGCTTTTTTCAAACCGAGGAGTATATGCTCGCGCTCTTCTGCCTTGCGCAAGTCATACAAACTGCGTCTTTTAACGACTTCTTTTCGATGTCCGATAAATTCTACCAAGATTGATTTCAAGGAAAGAGTTTGCGGTACGCCATCCACAAGCGCCACCATATTGAAATTAAAATTCTGCTCGAGTTGAGTATTTTTGTAAATATAATTTAAAACTTTTTCCGGCACTGCGCCATTTTTCAAATCAATCACGACGCGAATGTCTTTGGTAGATTCATCACGCAAGCCTTTTATGCCGTCGAGCTTTTTCTCTTGCACAAGTTCAGCTATCGCCATTATCAAATTCGCTTTATTCACACGAAAAGGAATCGAAGTGATAATAATCTGGAAACTTCCATTTTTTAATTCCACTATTTCAGCTTCACCTCGGCAGACTACCCCGCCTCGTCCGGAAGAATATGCGTGAAGCATATCTTTGTTGCCATAAGCAATGCCTCCTGTCGGAAAGTCTGGGCCTTTGATAAATTGCATAAGGTCTTCTGTAGTGGCATCTTCATTTTCAATTAAATGATTCGTCGCGTCTAAAACTTCCGCCAAATTGTGCGAAGGAATGTTTGTAGCCATACCGACGGCGATACCGAGCGTGCCATTCAATAAAAGCGCAGGCACAGCTGAAGGCAAAACTATCGGCTCTTTTCTTGTTTGGTCGTAGTTTGGTCTGAAATCAACGGTTTCTTTTTCCAAGTCGCGCAAAAGTTCGTTAGAAATTTTAGACATTTTTGCTTCGGTATAACGCATCGCCGCGGCATTGTCGCCATCTATCGAACCGAAGTTTCCTTGCCCTAAAATAAGCGGATAACGATAAGAAAATTCTTGCGCCATACCCACCATAGTGTCATATACTGCTGTGTCGCCATGCGGATGATATTTTCCAAGCACATCTCCCACTACCGCCGCGGACTTTCGAAATCTTGCAGAAGATGTCAGACCCATTTCATTCATTGCAAATAAAATTCTGCGGTGCACAGGCTTTAAACCATCCCTGACATCCGGCAATGCGCGCGCAGTAATAACCGACATCGCATAAGCGAGATACGACTCTTTCATTTCCACCACGACATCCACAGGAATTATTCCGTCTGTGCGAGGAGCTTCTTCTTCAATTGGTTGTGTAATTTTCTTTGCCATGAACTCTATTGTATCATACCTGGGTATGAATTTATATCCTGATCCTGGGAAGAATTTGATGTTGCGCCTGCTGATGTGTCTTGATTAGTATCTGAAGTAGTATATGGTACCGGCACAGAAATACTCTTGTACCCATCAACCATATTATCCTTTATCGCTGAAAGAGGCTTTATATCATTTTTTATTTGCACTATAGTATCAGGATTGTTAAAATTTGAGCTCAAACTATAACTCCAAAGAATAATCATAACAACAACGCATACAATAGTAAGTAAATGTAAAATTTTCTTCTTGTCTTCGACAGGTTGTTGTCGCAAATGATAAACTATTTTTTTTATTTTTACTTTCATAATATATTATTTATTTTTAAAAAATATTTAAATTATCTTTATCCTTGCGCTGATAGAACCATCACTTCCCCCTCTTTACCTTCTAGGTCTTTTCTTTTTAGAGTTAATTTATCCATTACTTCGGCTTTTTCATCACCCATTTCTTTCAAAAAAGATTTTAAAGATGCAGTATCGTAATCCATCGGTATGACAAGCTTCGGCTCGAGTGAAGAAGCAAGTTTTGCGGATTGTTTTGCGTCAAGCAAGCCGTTACCTCCGACAGGCACAAATAAAATATCGGGTTCATTTATCGCCTCGCGAGCTTCTTTGGAAATTTCCGGATTAGAAAGAGCACCAAGGAAAACAATGTTTATATTATCCACAGCCAATGAGTAAATAGTGTTAATATATTTTTTGCCGGAAAGTTCGGAATCAGACATGAGGCCTTTTACGAAAATTTCTTTCACTTCGTAATCCCCCGGGCCAGTGATGGCAAAAGGAACACGCTCGCCGTGCGAGAGTTGTTCGAGGCCGTTGTAGTCAGGATGATTGGTAGTAACCAATGCAATATCCGCGCCAAACTTTGCCGAGACACCGGACTTGGAACTTTTAGAAACGGGATTAAAAGCCACGACCATCTCGCCTTGGCTTATCTTAAAAAATTGCTTGCCGAAATATGTAATTATCATCCCGTTAGAAGCAGGTCGCGGTCAAAACACCACGACAAGCATAATTATATTTATAATAAATAATGTTATATTTTTTCATATTATTTAAATTCCCTGCGACCGCGGCTTCTAACGGGAATCATGACATTTAGTATAGCAGAAAAAAGAAGCAATACAAAATCACCTCACCCCTACCCCTCTACATTTTAGTAAAAATAGAGAGGGGCGGATGCGAAGCAGACGTGATGAGGTTGCATTTTTATATGAATATAGTAGTATGGGCACAAAGCCTAACTAGGGCTGATATATTTATTAAAAGCATGGATTTGGGATAACCCTTTGGCTCCGGTCAAAGAACCTAATCTTATATCCGCTTTAATGCGGATTTTTTAATTAACATGAAAAAAACAAAAGTAGTAGAAGAAGTCGTAGACTTAAATGAAAATTTAGTCTTGAAATCAATAGTAGACCGAAGTGCCACAAAACTCGAGGTAGATGCCTTGGTTGAAGGTCCGGTTATTTTGATTAAAAAGTCGTCAGTGTATGTGGACCTTTCCCCTTTTGGAACAGGTATCATTTACGGACGAGAGTTTATTAATGCGAAAGATATCATCAAGAAAATAAATCCTGGTGATATCATAAAAGCAAAAGTCGTCGAAGTGGAAAATGAAGACGGTTATGCAGAGCTTTCATTGAAAGAAGCAAAACAAGCCCTCACTTGGTCTGAAGCTGAAAAAGCTATCAAGGCAAAAACAGTGATGGATTTGGAAATTAAAGACGCAAACAAAGGCGGGCTTATTTTGGAATGGCAAGGCATCCAAGGTTTCTTGCCTGCTTCACAATTAAAAGCCGAACACTATCCGCGCGTGCTTGATTCCGATAAAGATAAAATCTTAAAAGAATTGAAGAAATTAGTCGGTCAGAAAATCTCTGTAATGATGATTTCGACTTTACCAAAAGAAGGCAAACTTATTTTCTCTGAAAAAGACAATAATCCTGAAGAAAAGAAAGAAATTCTCAACAAATACAATGTAGGCGACGAGCTTGATTGCACCATTGCCGGCATCGTAGACTTCGGAGTATTCTTGAAACTTGAAGATAAACTGGAAGGGCTCGTGCACATTTCTGAACTCGACTGGGGCCTAGTGGAAGACCCACGCACATTGTTTAAAGTTGGCGACCCTATCCGCGCAAAGGTTATTGAAATAAAAGATGGCAAGATTTCCCTTTCTATCAAAGCTTTGAAGGAAAATCCTTGGAAAGAATATGAAGGTAAATTGAAAAAGGGTGACATCATAAAAGGTGTAGTTATCAAGTACAACAAACACGGCGCTTTGATTTCTATCAAAGAAGGTGTTGCTGGACTTGTACACAATTCCACATTTGGATCTGAAGCGAAACTTCGAGAAAAGTTAGCATTAGGAAAGACTTATAATTTCCAAATTACTCTATTCGAACCGAAAGATCACAAAATGACTCTTTTGCACTTGGAGTAAACTAATTAAATAAACTCATTGCTTTATCTTTGCCTTCGGAAAAAATAATTTCTACGGCTTCTGCCACTTTTTTGGAAAGTTTTTTGAGTTCGTCTAATTCTGATTTCTTGAATTCTCCTAATAGAAAATTTAAAATAGCCTTCTCTCCTTTTGGCTTTTTTAATTTGCCTGTCGGCGTAGTCGGACACAACCCTATTCTTATTCGCAAAAATTCTTCGGTCTTTAAAGATTTGATAATAGAACCCAAACCATTATGCCCGCCAGAAGAACGATTAAAAGAGATTTTAATTTTCCCCAAAGGTAAATCTATATCATCATAAATAACTACCAAATCTTTTAGGTCTTTTTGTGATTTCACAAAAGGCGCGACAACCTTGCCGGAATTATTCATAAAAGTATCAGGCAAAATAAATTTAATTTTATGTTTACTATTTTGCTGTAATTTTTTTTCAATCATGCTAACAATAATACGCCCGGCATTGTGCCGTGTATTTTCGTATTCTTTTCCAGGATTCCCCAAGCCAACAACAATTTTCATATATACAAATTATATCAGTTAAAACATAAAAGGTAAATAGCATTAGAGAACAAATTTATATACACTGTCAAGAACTTTTTATGATACAATGTTGCAATGCAAGAACAAAATATAAATAATTTAAATTTAAAAAATGTAAATATCCCAGAACAAAAAGAGAGTGGCTGGCAAGCTTTTTGGGAACTAGCTCGTTTTGCCTTGATCGCAATACTCATAGTCATCCCTATCCGAATATTTGTGGCTCAACCATTTATCGTCTCCGGGTCTTCAATGGTTCCAACATTTCAAAACGGACAATACTTAATAGTGGATGAAATATCTTACTATCTAGGCAACCCGAAAAGAGACGACGTAGTAATATTTCGATATCCAAATAACACAAAATTATTTTTTATAAAAAGAGTCATCGGATTACCCAATGAAACAGTCGACATAAAAGGAAACGAAATTACAATTACCAACAAAGAACATCCTCAAGGTTTCAAGCTCGACCAACCTTTTATAGAACATCCTGCGAGCGACACTGTGCATTTCGAATTAAAAAATGACGAATACTTTGTAATGGGCGACAACAGAGTTGCGAGTTCTGATTCCAGGTTTTGGGGCCCAGTACCAAAACATCTGATGGTAGGCAGAGCCTTGATACGTCTTTTACCAATAAATAAAATCGGATTCCTCCCCGGTAATTACAAACAAGTAGAATAAATATATGAATCCTAAAAAAACAAAAATGACAAAAGATCTCGCATCACCAAAAGGAATGAGAGATATAATGAATGAGGATTACTACAGCTTTCAAGGATTTTTTGAAAAAGCTCAAGAAGTGGCTGTGTATTACGGCTTCAAACCTATTGAAACTCCAATCATGGAATATGAAGAAATTTTTACTTCCGGCATAGGCGAAGGTACTGACATTATAGATAAGGAAATATATTCCCTAAAGACAAAAGGTGGAGATCATTTAGCTTTACGTCCGGAACACACTGCCCCACTCATGCGCGCATACATAGAACACGGCATGCAGGCCACTCCTCAGCCTGTAATGTTTTATCAATACGGTCCGTCATTTAGACATGACAAACCGCAACGCGGACGCTACAGACAATTTTACCAATTCGATGTTGACTCTCTCGGTAGTGAAAAAAGCATCATGGATGCATTGGTCATAAAAACCGGTATGACTATATTGGAAGAAGCCGGCGCACAAAACCTTTCTATAGACATAAATTCTATCGGCGACAAAGAATGTCGAAATGGCTACATAAAAGAATTGACAAATTATTACAGAAAACATATCAATCAATTGCCTGCTGTGGATCGTGAGAGATTAAAAAATAATCCTCTTCGAATACTGGACTCAAAAGAAGAAAAAACAAAAGAAATAAATGAAAATGCTCCGGACTCTGTGTCTTTCCTCTGCCCTTCTTGCAAGAAACATTTTTCAGAAGTTTTAGAGTATTTAGAAGAAATGGGAATACAATATAATATGAATAAAAATCTAGTACGCGGACTTTCATACTATACACGTACTGTTTTTGAAGTTATCCAGCAAGGTGGATCTGAAGATGGCTCACCCCTCACTCTCGCTGCCGGAGGCAGATACGATTATTTAGGTAAACAACTCGGCAGTAAAAAGGACGTACCCGCAGTTGGATTTTCTATCGGTGTCGACCGTATCGTGGCTTCACCTTGGTACAAAAAACTCTCCCCTCGCATACTAAAAAAACCAAAAGTTTATTTTATTCAACTCGGTGCAGATGCAAAATTAAAAAGCTTAAATGTCATAGAAATTTTACGAAAGGCACACATACCTATGGCTCAATCGCTATCCAAAGATAATCTTGGCGCCCAGCTCGCCATCGCTGAAAAAGTACAAGTTCCCTACGCGCTTATTTTTGGACAAAAAGAAGCATTAGAGAATTCTGTCATCGTACGCGACATGTCAAACAGATCACAAGAAACAATAAAAATCGACAAACTAGTAGAGTATTTAAAAGAAATTAAATAATAATTCTAGGCTGAATATAGCCATTAAAAACAATGAAGGATATTGTTCAAAAAGAAGAAAAAGTGCTCAGAGAAGTCGCCAAAGAGGTGCCTATAAAAGATATTTGCACTCCAAAAATAAAAAAAATCTTAAAAGAAATGGAAGAAGCTCTCAAGAGCCAAAGTGATGGTGTGGCCATAGCTGCCCCGCAAATAGGCTACTCATTGCGTATTTTTCTAGTTTCCGGAAAAATATTTGAAGATGATTTTATGAAAAAAGAAGAACCTCACCCCAACCCTCTCCTTAATAAGGAGAGGGAGCCGAAAGAAATAAAACATCTTGTTTTCATAAATCCAAAAATATCAAAATTATCCCGTGAGAAAAAATGGCTACCTGAAGGATGCCTGTCCGTGCGCTGGCTCTATGGTAAAACATATCGTTCAATCAAAGCCACAGCCGAGGCATACGATGAAAATGGAAAAAAGTTTACTCGTGGCGCAAGCGGTCTATTGGCGCAAATTTTTCAACATGAAACTGACCATCTGAATGGTATTCTTTTTATCGACCATGCAAAAGAAGTAAAAGAAGAAAAACCTCAAAAATAATATGAATGAAAAAATAAATTTTGCATTTTTTGGCACGCCAGATGTAGCGAGTGAAACATTGGAAATACTAAAACAAAATGGCTACACTCCATCTTTAATAATAACTTCCCCTGATGCGAGAAAAGGTCGTGGCTTACAAGTGCAAGAATCCCCCGTTGCTATTTTTGCTCAAGCAAATAATATACCTTGCTTAAAACCGGAAATTTTTGACAATGAATTTGCATTTAAACTTTCAACTTTTGATTTCCAAATTTTAATAGTCATAGCATATGGGAAAAAATTACCTGAAGAAGTTTTAGCTATGCCTAAATTAGGTGCAATAAATGTTCACTACTCTTTACTGCCAAAATATCGCGGAGCGTCCCCGGTAGAATCTGCAATATTAAATGGCGATACTGAAACAGGTATAAGCATTCAAAAAATGATTCTAAAAATGGATGCCGGACCCATAATAGCGCAAGAAAAAACTGCTATTTTGCCTGATGAAAAAGCTCCTGACCTGCGCAAACGCTTGATAAAAATCGGCGCAGAACTTTTAGTAAAAACTTTACCGGATTTTATAAATGGAAAAATCATACCAATTCCACAAGATGAAAATATCGCCACCCAATGTAAAAAAATTAAAAAAGAAGACGGCCTAGTAAATTTGGAGGTTGAGCCTCCAAAAATTTTGTACAACAAATTTCGTGCATATGCCAACTGGCCAAGAATTTTCTTTTTCAAAGACAATAAAAGAGTAATAATAACGGAAGCTATCTTGGAAGATAATGAATTTAAAATAAAAAAGGTACTGCCTGAGGGGAAAAAAGAAATAGCTTGGGAGATATTTAATATTTTGAAGTAAGAGGATTACGTTTTGAAATACCTTTCAACATTTTCTTGACACTGCGAGCGCCACGGCGGAAAAGATTCTCACGGCGATTCTTAAAACGGGTAATTTCGTGGAAAAGATTTTCTTTTACATCATCAACTGCTTCATATAAATCTTCCTTGTCTGATTTAGAATAAAATTTATCACCATCTATTATTATAGAGCAATCTGCTTGAAAAAATTCTCCCCCCTTGTGATGATTAGTGGTTTTAGCAACATCAAAAAAAACTTTTACCTCACCGCCTTTTTCCTCTATGCCAGAGAGAAATTTACCTAAATTGGTCACCCTCTTCTCAACATAATCACCTATGGCAGGAGTGAGCTCCATATTTTTTGCTTGTAAATTTATATTCATACTTCTATTATATCATTTTTAAAATAAAAGCAATAGAAAAATCCCCTCTTGCAAGGGGATTTTTCATGTTTTGTCTTAAGCCTATAAGCCGAATTCTGTATCCCGACACGAGGTCGGAACGATAATCATTTATCTAGCTCCGACGTTACCGTCGGAGTCGAGCGATTCTTCCGCCAGCAACTGTGTAGCTGTGGGCGGACACGATCTTGCATGGGGGTAAGGATTTAGCCGTTTCACCCCAGTGTTTCCACTGGACTGCTCCGACGTTACGTCGGAGCCCTAGCCTTTCGGCATCGGCGTCTCTGCTCGCACCTCGCAGGTTGCCCTGTATGGGAATTACCCATTACCATTCCCTTCCAATAAATTGGATTCGCCATGTTCGGACTTTCCTCATCCTTCGACAAGCTCAGGACGCGATTATCCAGCTCAAGACTTTCTAATTATAATATATAAGCCTAAAAATAGCAAGTAAAATAAGGGCGGATTCATAAGACCGCCATATGTGTGTGCATATTACCAATTTCGCTTGACTTTTAAAGCTCACTATGATACAATGCACCTATAACTTATTAAAAATATTATAAATTAAGTCTTCCATGTTTTGCGTGGAGACAAAAAAATTATGAAAAATATTATAAAAAAAATCACATCAGTTTTCACTTTGGTCGCTTTTATTAGCACAGGATTTAGTGCTGGTTTTAGTGTTGCTTTTGCATCATCCCCTACGACTATCATCACCACTTGCCAGGACTTGCAAAACATGAATCTTAACCTTTCTGGAAGTTATCAATTGGCTAATGACATTGATTGTAGCACTACTACATTCACTCCTGTGGGAGATAATGATGTTGCCTTTTCTGGAGCACTAAATGGAAATGGATTTAAAGTTTCCGGACTAACTATCAATATGTCTAGTACTAACTTTGTAGGCCTATTCGGTATACAAGCTGGAACTATAAGCAATATTGGAATAATAAATGCGAATATTTCAGGCAATAGCGGTGTCGGTATTTTAGCTGGAGTTAACTTTAAAACAATAACGAATTCTTATTCTACCGGATCAGTTACTGGGAGCAGTGCTGTGGGAGGATTAGTTGGGTCCAATACTGCAACAATAACGAATTCTTATTCTACGGCAACAGTTACATGTACTGATTCTAACGCAGGAGGCTTGGTTGGTTTTAATGACGGAAATAGTAATGCTACCATTTCTAACTCTTATGCCACAGGAAATGTAAGTGGTGTAATGCATGTTGGAGGACTTGTAGGAAGCAGTTCAAGTGGAGCAACAATTACAAACTCGTACGCTTCTGGTAATGTAAGCGGAGGAACTGTTGAGTTTGGAGGATTTATAGGAACTAATCAAGGAACAATCAGCGGATCTTATTGGAATACAACTACTTCCAACCAACCAACCGATGGTTGTGGTACTCTCTCTACAAGTTGTACTGGTGTTACCGGAGCAGATGCACCGACACTGCAAGCAACTTCTACTTTCTCAAATGCTGGACCTAGTGCATCTGCTATTACTTCTGTCCCTAATGTTACAACTAACGTTGCGACAAGTATCACAAGAAGTTCTGGGCAACTTCAAGGAAATATTATTTCACAAGGATCATCTAGCTTAACAGAGAAAGGATTTCATTATGGTGTTCATGGTCAAGTTCTTTCTCAGTCTTTAACTTTAAGTACAGGCTTAGGCGTGGGAGGATTTTCCGCAATAGTGACAACTCTTGCTTGTAATACACAATACGACTACCAAGCATATGCAAAATCTAATGATGGTGAAGGAGATGGAAATATATTAAACTTTACAACTAGCATATGTGCTAAGCCGAGCCTTACGACTTTTACTGCTACAATTTCTGCAGGCGTAGATCATTCCCTAGCTCTAAAATCCGACGGTACCGTCTGGGCGTGGGGACAAAATGATTTTGGTAAATTAGGTGACGGTACAACAACTAATAGACTTACTCCTGTTCAAGTTTCCGGACTTTCAGGTATTACTAATATTGCCGGAGGGCATGATCATTCCCTAGCTCTAAAATCCGACGGTACCGTCTGGGCATGGGGAGGTAATGGACAAGGTCAACTCGGTGATGGTACAACAACTGATAGACTCACTCCTATTCAAGTTTCCGGCTTAACTGATATTGTTTCTATTACTGGTGGATCTGACTTTTCTATAGTCCTCAAATCCGACGGCACAGTCTGGGCATGGGGAAGCAACAGGGTTGGTCAGTTGGGTGATAACACAACAACCGACAGACTTACACCAGTTCAAGTTTCTAGTCTTAATGGAGTTGTTGCTATCTCTGCTTCCATTGGGACAGATCACTCCCTCGCCCTAGAATCCGACGGTACAGTATGGGCTTGGGGTTATAATGGTTTTGGTGAATTAGGCAACGGCACAATAACCAATAGACTTTCTCCTGTTCAAGTTTCCGGGCTTACGGGTATTACTAAGATTTCTACTGGTGCTTTCCGTTCCCTCGCTCTAGAATCCGACGGCACAGTCTGGGCATGGGGAAGAAATGATTTTGGTCAGCTAGGTGACGGTACAACTACTGACAGACATACTCCCGTTCAAGTTTCTGGACTTACGGGTATTACTAATATTCCTACAGGTGAATATCATTCTTTTGCTGTAAAAAATGACGGTACAGTCTGGGAGTGGGGTTATAATGGCGATGGTGAATTAGGCGACGGCACAATTACCGATAGGCATACCCCTATTCAATTTTCTGGCTTAACTGATATTACTTCTATTACTAATGGAGCTGACTTTTCCCTCGCCCTTAAATCTGACGGCACAGTCTGGGCGTGGGGGGATAGTAGCGTTGGTCAACTGGGCAACAATACTACCACGAATAGTCTTACTCCTATCCAAACCCACGGTACAAGCAATATTGGTTTCCTAAATTTATACGTCACCCCTCCTACTGCCAATACCTCTACAGTCAATGGCACTATTTACGATACCGGAGGTTCAAGTGTCACAATACGAGGCTTCGGTTACGACACAACCTCACATCCAACTTCAACTGACATTGCTGACTATAATCCAAATGTAACTGTGGACAATACTAACGCTCCTTTTAATATAGGTTCCTTCTCTTCTGACCTTTCAAGCCTAACTTGCGGTACTAAATATTATTTCCGAGCATATGCTACAAACACAAATGGAACAAGCGTAGGTAATGAATCTAATTTCAATACAACTGCATGCAACCCATTAACTCCTACTGCGACCCCAGCTGCTGGAACATTCACTGGTACTCAATCAGTAACTCTTTCTTCTACTGGTTCTACAAAAATTTATTATACAACTGATGGAACAACAGCTCCGTCATGCACAGTGGGTACTCTGTACTCAGGAGCAATTTCTGTATCTTCAACTCAAACTATTCAAGCAGTTGGCTGTGATGATGCATTAAATATGTCAGCTGTTGGATCTTTTGCATATACAATAAGGAGAAATAGTGGCGGAAATTTTACAGGAGACACGGGAACAAATACAGATACAACTACTAACCCTAATCAAGGAACACAAAATATAATTACAGATACAGCCACAAAAGATACAACGACAATAAAACCTGCTGATACTACAACTAATACAACCACTACGACCAAATCTACAGACACAGCAACAGCAACAAAAACTTCTACAAAGACAAGTACAAAAAATACAACAACAAGCACAACATCAGTATCTACTTCTGGATCTGGCACTACAACAGACACAGGAACAACAGCTGGAGCAGATTTAACAACTACAGTAGACACAAGCACGGTTGCTCCTGCGCCCACAACAACAGACAACAGTATGCTTGGATTAACAGCGAATGCCATCTCTAGTGTTACGCATATCAAATCCACTCCTATAAATATCTTGATATTGATATTAGTAGCGGCAGGTCTTGTGTATGTTGGAAGGAAGGTTTATGTAAATAGTAAAGCTTAAATTAATACTTACTACAAAATACCCCCGACCTAAAAATCAAAAACATTTTCTTTACTCCCTATCTAATAATCTCAATTTTATCCCCTACCTGGAGATGATTCTTATCTGAAAAACCAGAAACTACTTCTAAAACATATTTAGAATTTCCATCCGGTCCAAAGGTTCCTGGATATGATTCCGGTGTCGCATTTTTCTGCATATAAATTACTTTCATATTTTGATCAAACCAAATCATGTCTATCGAGAAATTCATATCTTTCATCCAGAAAAGATTTTTTGATGGTTGCTTAAAAACAAAAAGCATTCCTTCATCTTCTGCTAAAATTGACCTGCCAGAAAGTCCCTGTTCCTGTTCTGCATTAGTCAAAGCCAAATCTACTTTGAGTGTTTGGCTCCCGATTTTCACATAGTGAAAATCGGGAGCATGTTTATTTTGCAAAAACAAAAAACCCAAAAAAATAACAATTACCACTATCAACCAGTAAAAACTTTTTTTCATATTATTTATGATCACCATTCCAGCCAAACATTTTACCGATAGCATCTGCAGTCTCACGCTTGCGAATTATTTTTATCATTCCATCCTGTAAGGCGATTTTCATCGGAGCAGACAACAGACAATGGTGCGATGCCAAACCCTCTTGATATGCACCGGTGTCTAGCACTGCTATTAGCTGTTGATCTCTATTTTCAGAATTTTTCGGCATCAAAATATAATTCCCGCCGGCAGTATATTTATCATCAGAATCACAAGTACTACCCGCGAGCCATACAGTCTTTAAATTTTCCTGCATATTATTGGCAGGAATCACATGCCATTTTTGGTGTATAGCCCAAGTATCTTTCAAGTCATTCATAAATGACCCATCAATAATATACCAAGATTTTGCATTTGCTTTTGGAATATCTTTTTCAGAAATAACTTTATAAATAGTCACTTGTGCGGGAGCCACGATATACTGACCCCATTCTACAGCCAAATTGGGATGCCTGATACCAGCCTTGTCTGACAAGTTTTTTAATAATCTTACGATCTTACTTGTCACACCTTTTGCAACATAAAACTTTTTCTTTTCATAAGGTATGCTAAATCCTCCTCCTATATCTAATGTATCCAAATTCGGATGTATTTTTTGTAATTGCGTATAAATAGAAAATCCATGCTTTACTCCATCGAGAATACTTTTTTGAGTTTTGATTTGAGAACCAAGATGATAGTGCATTACTTTTAAATTCTTCATTTTACTCAAATCAAGCGCGTCTTTTTCTGAAAGACCAAAGCGATCAAATTTTTTATCCCAATGAGTATCTGCTTTTATAGACAAATCAACACGCAAACCAATATCACCTTTATGTTTAGAAATTCTTTCAATTTCTTCCGGACCTTCAATGATAGGAACAATGTTCATCCCCTTCGCGCGAAGTTCTTCGATAAGATCGAGGTATTGGTCAGTCTTTGGACCATTGCAAAGAACACGAATCTTTTCGCTAAATTTTTCACGCTCCCAAAGTTTCTTTACGATCCAAAGTTCATTTGCGGAAGTTACTTCCAAATTCGCACCCTCGGAAAGAAGCGGTAAAATAAATTCTTTATTTTGATTTACTTTCATTGGATAATGATAAAAGAATTTTCCTCTATAACCATAAATTTTCATGTACGCTTGAAAATAACCAATAAGGTCTTTTAAGCGGTCTTCGATAACAAACGGAAAAACTACCTGAAGTGGTGTCCCATACTTTTTTGCAATGTCAGACAGATTATAGGAATGATGCCCCTCTGAAACAGTCAGCTCGCCATCCTTGGACACGCCATAAAACTGGGTATTGAATTCATCAATCCCGAGCTTCCAGAACTTCCTCCAATTCTTGCCCTGCTTTTTAGCTTTTTTTGTTTTTTTCTGCACCATTATCATAATGAAAAAAAGTATAGCAAGCTCACACCAAATGTAAAGGGTTTTTTAATAGTTATCCACAGTTTTTAAAAATGTCTACTATGTCTACATATGTAAGGATAGTAGGCAAATCTATTTCACTAATCTCTCCCTTAGGATCTTTAATTCATCACGCAAAATAGCTGCTGTTTCAAAGTCGAGAGCTTTTACAGCTTCAGACATTTGACGCTCTTTTAATTTCACAAGTTTTGATGGATTTTTAGCGAAAAGTTTTGTATCTAAATCGAGTTCGGAACGCACGGCTTTGTCGTGAATAGTATCCATACCTTCGGTAATGTCTTGAATTTTTTTGATAATGGTTTTCGGAGTTATGTTGTGTTTTTTATTATAAGCCACTTGTATCACCCGTCTGCGATTCGTCTCATCCATCGCGCGCTTCATCGATCCGGTAATATGATCCGCATAAAGAATCACTCGCCCTTCGACATTCCTAGCTGCGCGACCGATAGTCTGAATGAGAGAAACTTCACTGCGCAAAAAACCTTCCTTGTCCGCGTCTAAAATTCCTATCAATGTCACCTCCGGCAAATCCAATCCTTCACGGAGCAAATTCACCCCGACTAAAATATCAAATTTCCCTTTTCGGAATTCCGTTAAAATTTTTATGCGTTCAATTGTTTTTATATCACTGTGTACATATTCTGATTTTATTTTTTTATCTTTCAAATATGCCGATAAATCTTCCGCCATTTTTTTGGTCAAGGTCGTGGCTATCACACGCCCGCCTTTTTTTATTTCCTTTTCCGCTTCTTTGATAAAATCTTGCACTTGACCGGGATATTTCTTAGAAGCAATTACCGGCTTCACCTCTATCTCCGGATCAACAAGCCCTGTAGGACGAATAATCTGCTCCACGATTTGCGCACTTTCTTTTCTTTCCAATTCTGATGGCGTCGCCGAAGTATAAATAACTTGCCCGACTCTTTTTTCAAATTCATCATATTTCAGAGGGCGATTGTCTTTCGCTGAAGGTAAACGAAAACCATGATCAACCAATGTACCTTTTCTCGAAGCATCACCCGCATACATACCACCGATTTGTGGCACAGTCACATGCGATTCATCAATAATAGTAAGAAAGTCAGGAAAGTACTTGGAGAAGCCTTCGCTACGAACATATGAACCTTGCCCTTCCAGGACAGAGTGCGAGCGACGAAGAGTACTTTCCTGACTTTCTTTTTTTGGAAAATAAGATAGCAAAGTCTCCGGTGCTTCACCGGCTTTTTTACCAGATAAATGTCGAGAGTAATTTTCAATACCGGAACAATACCCCACCTCGCGAAGCATCGCCACATCATAATTCGTTCTTCTTTTTATTCTTTCCGCTTCCAAAATTTTCCCTTCTTTATCGAACTTTTTTAACTGCTCTTTCAGCTCAGATTTTATATTTTTTATGGCAAGCTCTAATTTTGATTTATTTGTTATAAAATGTTTTGCCGGAAAAATAAAAATACTTTTTTCTTCACTTAAAACTTTTGAGCTTACCGGATCAATTCTAATTATATTTTCTATTTTATCTTTTTCCAAAGAAATGCTATATAAAAAATTCTCAGACACCGGCATTATTTCTATTTTATTCGCAAGCGCGCGGAAAGTTCCCGGAGTCAAGTCCGCATTTGTCCTTTCGAAATGCATCGCAATTAAACGCGACATCAAATCCGTACGAGAAATTTTATCACCCACATTTATTTCCAAATTCTCTTCCCTGTATTCCTCCGGACTTCCCAAACCGTAAATACAAGAAACCGAAGCCACTATTATCACATCTTTGCGCGTCAAAAGGGCTTGCGTACTCGCATGTCGCAACCTGTCTATCTCTTTATTTATCTGTGCATCCTTTTCTATATATGTGTCCGTCATCGGCATGTAGGCTTCCGGCTGATAATAATCATAATATGAAACAAAATAATGTACGGCATTTTCCGGAAAAAAACTTTTGTATTCTTGGGCAAGTTGCGCTGCCAAAGTTTTATTATGAGCTATTATCAACGTAGACTTCTGCATTTGCTGAATAACATTCGCTACGGTAAAAGTCTTGCCACTACCCGTCACCCCCAGCAACGTCTGCTTCCTCATCCCTTTTTTCAAGCCGTTTACCAAAGCCGAAATAGCCTTGGGTTGATCCCCGGCCGGCTCAAAAGGAAGTTTTAATTTGAATTTTCCTTGCATATTTTGCAGTATATCAAAAGTAATCCACTTTGTCGCTTGCGTTTATTTATGGTAGGTATATGCTTTATATAAATTAGTAAAGTATTATGAATTTAGAAACATTTATTTTTCCAGGAACAGTGACCCTGGGCATATGCTTATTAGTGTATGTGGTTTACCTCATAGTGAGGAAAAAACCAACAAAAAAGGGACCGCCAGCCCCCCCTGATGAAAAAAAAAGACTGGTAATAAGAAAAAGTTCCGCGCGTATAGCTCGGGAGAAAAAAAGGTTGTTACGGCAAAAACAGCCGACAATCAACCTCCTGCAAATGCAGGTCTAAGAATTGTAGGTTTTGAACCTTCCCCCTCTGTTTTTACAGGGGGTGTTTTTTACCCAAAATTATTTTAAATAATTACTCAAAAACTCTTTTTTAAATTCGTGAAAGTTACCGTCCAAAATACTTTGGCGGATTTTTTTTACCAGATTTACAATAAAATACAAATTGTGAGTAGAAGCTAAAGTTCCCGCGAGCATTTCTTTACCGTGAAACAAATGCGCGATGTAAGATTTTGTATAGTTCTTACAAGAATAACATTCGCAGTCATTTTCAATCGGCGTAAAATCATTTCTAAATTTTGTATTCGTAATACTTATTTTTCCATTCTTTGTATATATAGTGCCATTCCTGCCTAGGCGCGTCGGCAAGACGCAATCAAAAAGATCCACGCCGTTTTCTATGCCCATAAATAAATCTTCCGGCTCACCGATGCCAAGCAAGTGCCTAGGCTTTTCTTCCGGCAAAATTTCATTCACCCATTTTACTGCTGTGGACATATCTTCTTTGGCAAAACTCCCACCGATACCAAACCCATCAAAATCCAAACTGGAAATAAATTCCGCTGATTTCTTTCGCAAACTTTCATCTCGCCCGCCTTGCACGATCCCAAAGAGAGCTGGTGAAAAAGATTTTTCTTTGCGGGGTGTCTCGCAGGCTGACGAGCCGAGAGGCAGCGCTGTGCCAGCAGGCACAGACAGCGACCCTGTAAAGAAAGAATCTTTTTCGCCAGCTAATCTTTTGTGCTCCTCCAAGCACCTCTTTGCCCAAATATGCGTCCGCTCCAAAGCCTCTTCTTGATATTTTGCATCTTCCGCCGGACTGGTGCATTCATCAAAAGCAAAAATAATATCCGCGCCGAGGTTGTGCTGAATCTGAATTGATTTCTCCGGAGTTATATAATGAATACTGCCATCGAGGTGCGACTTAAAAGAAACTCCATCCTGCCCTATTTTTGCGAGCCGTGGCGCATCACTGTCATCAAACCTTTCAGGAATCATTAGCGACGGGTCAGTAATTTTAACAACTTTTGAAATATCTTTTCCATAAGCAACACCCAAAGAAAAAACTTGGAACCCCCCAGAGTCCGTCATTGTGGGACCATGCCAATTCATAAATTTCCCAATACCTCCCGCATCGCGGACTATTTCATCCCCGGGTTGTAAAAATAAGTGGTAAGTATTACCGAGCACGACTTGTGTGCCAGCATCACGGACTTGTTCCGGAGTTAAAGATTTCACCGTAGCCTTGGTGCCCACAGCCACAAATGCCGGCGTCAAAATCTCCCCGTGAGGAGTTTCCAAAACCCCCGCCCGCCCCAAACTATTTTCCAACTTTTTTTGTATTTTAAAATGCATTATTTTTCCACCTCCACAAAATTTAGTTCTTGCACGTTTACAGGACTCGTGAAAAGAGCTTTTTGGAACGAGTCGCGGGGGTCGGATACGATAGTTTGCATCACAGCCAAAATGTATGGATTAATGCCCGGCAAACGAACTTCAGCGCCAGCATCTAACACAAAGTCCCTCGGTAAAATAAGTTCAAAATTCCCTCCTCCTCGGCCGACAATTTCCATAAAACTATCTTTAGCTCCCACAACAACTTCTGTCTTTTCTCCCGGATTTGAAAATAAAATAACTTTTGAAGAATTTGCATAAACTTCGGCAACTTTACCGATAGGTACATCACCTAATGCAAAAACCACATTGCCAATATTTATATTTTGATTTTTACCTGCGTCTATTATTAGAGTATCATACGGTGATTGATTTGGCTTGGATAAAATCGCAGAAAGAACAAAATTCATTTTTTCATTTTTCCTGCCTAAAGTTTCTTTCAATTTATTATTTTCATCGACAACCAAAGCATAATTCGCTCTGTACGCTTCGCTTTCTGATATTTGTGTTTTTAAATTTTCATTTTCTAAAAGTAGAGAATGTTTTGAAAGAAAATACGCTCGAGTATTTGAAAACTTTTCACCTATATTATTGCCTAAAATAATCACAGGTCGAAAAACAAAATGAGAAGCAGTCGAAAGCCCGCCAAAAATCCCGGCTCGGAAATAAATTAGAAACAATAAAACAATTACGCCGATAGCGATATTTTTAAGTTTTTTCTGTTTAGCTTTTTTATCTAGGTGGTAACTCATTTTGATGTCCGATCAAAACTTCACGATAAGATTCTATGTCATCCAAAATAATTCCTGTGCCTCGCGCGACAGCAGAAAGAGGATCATCTACAACGTAAACAGGGATTTTGAGATGACTTTGCAAGAGTTGATCCAAGCCTAAAAGCAAAGCCCCACCTCCAGAAAGAGTAATGCCTTGATGCATAATATCTGAAAGTATTTCCGGAGGCGTATTTTCAAGTACATCCTTTACCCCCTCTACCAATTCTTTAACTGACAATGCAATAGCCTCACGAATATCAGAATCAGTGACGACAACTTCACGCGGAAGACCGGTCAATAAATCCCTGCCACGGACACCCGTCTCCATATATTCACCAGGAATAGCTGAAGCGATAGCCATCTTTACAGCTTCGGCAGTTTTCTCACCGATTAAAATTTTAAATTCATCACGCATATATGAAATGATGTCATTGTTTAATTTATCTCCGGCGATTTTTAAATTTTTAGATTTTACAATTCCACCAAGAGAAATAACTGCAATGTCCGTAGTGCCTCCGCCGATATCTATAATCATCGAGCCGACAGGTTCTTTGATGGGCAAACGAATTCCAATAGCCGCAGCCATCGGCTCTTCTACTAAATACACTTCCCTTGCTCCGGCATTCCTAGCTGCATCATACACAGCGCGAGTCTCGACATTAGTAGTACCAGAAGGCACGCCGATGACCACGCGCGGGCGAGCCATTTTTTTAGACATTTTATCTGCTTTATTTATCAAATATGAAAGCATTTCTTCTGTCACTTCAAAATCAGAAATAACTCCATCCACAAGTGGACGAATAGCCTTGATGTGTCCCGGGGTTCTGCCCAGCATTTCTTTTGCGCTTGCGCCGACAGCGAGGATTTGATTTGTCTTTTGATTCACAGCTACAACAGAAGGTTCGTTAATCACGATACCGTGCCCTTTCAAATACACCAAAGTATTTGCAGTACCCAAGTCTATCCCGATGTCATTTGAAATTAATTTGTAAATTTTATCAAACATAAAATAATTAGGTTCTAGTATCTAGTGATTAGGTGCTAGTAATTTTAAAAGTTCTTCCATGTTAATAACTTTTCCTTTTTCTTCATTTCTCTTTTTTATTTCAACTCCATCCTCCTTAATACTTCGCGCAGAAATCACCGCGCGATAAGGCATACCTAGTAAATCAGCATCAGCAAATTTCTCTCCGGCAGAAAGCCCAACTCTATCATCAAACAAAACTTCAATATTATTTTTCTGTAAAGTTTCAAATACTTCATCTGCTCGTTTTTTTACTTCTTCGTCATCACCCAACATAAGCAAATGAACTTTAAACGGAGCAATAGATTCCGGCCAAATAATACCTTTATCATCTGCAAGAGCTTCTACAACAGTACCCATAAGTCGCCCGACACCTATGCCATAACAACCCATTAAAACCTCATGCTTCTCACCTTTTTCATCAACATAAGATAAATCAAAAGGCTTGGAAAACTTGGTTTTCAATTCAAAAATATTACCAACCTCTATGGCCTTGTGCTCCACTAATTTTTCTTTTTCCAAATTTAAATTAGCCAAAACTTCGTCATTAAAAACTTCTTGATTTACTGCTATCGAAGTAGCTTCGTCTACATAAATAGTATCCTCTCCAGCAGAAGTCAAGGTCTGAAATTCGTGTGAGTACTTTGAAAAAATTCCGCCCGATGCAAATGTTAAATATGTAATGTGTCCGATACCGACTTTTTGAAAAATATTCTTATAAACAATTTTCATCTTTTCATAAAAAGAATCGAAGTCTTCTTGTGTCGTGTTAAAAGAATACATATCCTTCATCAAGAATTCTCGCCCACGCAAAATGCCTGACTTGGCACGAAGTTCATTTCGAAATTTTGTTTGGAATTGATAAACAGACAAAGGTAAATCTTTATAAGAAGAAATAAAATTCGTCAGCATATTTACCAACGGCTCTTCGTGTGAAAATGCGAGGCCGAGCTCGGTATCATTTTTTAATTTTGTCTTGAACCAATTATCCACGACTTCATCATTCCATCTGTCCGTCTTTTTCCAAAGTTCAGGATTCTGTAACGCCGTCATCGAGACTTCTTGCGCTCCGACAGAATTCACTTCGTCACGAATTATATTTTCAATCTTTTTTAATACGCGTAAACCTAACGGCAAATATGTATAAACACCCGCCATTTCCTTGTGGATAAATCCACCGCGAGTCAAAAGCTCGGCGTTCTTGGATACCTCGTCCGCCGGGGCATCTTTCCTCGTTTTAGTAAAAAGTTGTGATTGTCGCGTTCCTTTAGTCATCCTCACATCTTAACCGAAAAAACATTTTTTGGCAAAGCCCTTGTTTTATTATAAAAATATGATATTCTCCAATACAGATTAAATTATTTTCACACATTTTTCACACATAAAAGTAAAACACAATGAAAAAAAATTTGTTCTTAATCTGCCTTACAATGACTTTGTCATTGACGTCTACTTCATCGGCACAAAACCATTTGAACCCAGACATGGATTCCATGATGACATTGGCTCTAAATACACAAGCCAAAACCGAGGTCCAGCAAGAAATAATAGACTCGGTGATGCTTGCCGAGTATTATAACGATGCTGAATATGATGACATAGGCCTCTACAGCCTGGAAGATTCATTTCTACCAGTAATAAAAACTCCAGCCCCAGGGTTCACCAATGTCTGGAGAAAAAAAGATTCCGCGGGGAAAAAAGTTCTCGAAATTGAAAATTATGGAGATACCGTTTTCGTAGTTTGGCTGTTTAGCTACTATGGATACGATTTCCACGCAATAAATTTTATATTTTCAAGAGACAAGGAACTTAACTCCTTGTTGAACTGTGAAAACTGTGACGGGATGCCCGAAATAGAATTCACAGAAAACAAGAAAAAAATAATCTACTGGACCAAACAGTAGGACATCGAACAAAGGGATCCAATAGGGTCCCTTAATTTTTACCCAATTTTTAAATTTGCAAAATATATGGCTTTCTGCTAATATAAAACCTATGCAAAAAATAGAAAATAAAGATAGTTTAGTGGAGGATATGTTCCAAGCAGGAGCACATTATGGTTATTCAAAAACCCGCAGGCACCCTTCTGTGGCTTCATATATTTACGCTACAAAAAACAAAACAGATATTATCGACCTTGAAAAGACAAGTGTAATGCTCGGCACTACAGAAGAGTTCGTAAAAGGCTTGGGTTCTCGAAATAAAACTATTCTTTTTGTCGGCACAAAGCCTGAAGCTCGTGAAGTTGTAAAAAATGCAGCTGAAGCTCTGAATATGCCTTATGTCGTAGAACGATGGATTGGTGGAACATTCAGTAACTTCGTAGAAATTAAAAAAAGAATTATGGAACTCGTAAATTACCGCAAGGACAGTGCCGAGGGTAATCTTGAAAAATACACAAAGAAAGAAAGAGTTGTAATGGCAAAGAAAATGGAAAGACTTTCAAAATACTATTCAGGTCTAGTTGATTTGAAGAAAATCCCTGATGCTGTATATGTAGTGGATGCAAAAGCAGAACACATCGCTGCTACTGAAGCTCGCAAGACAGGCGTACCTGTAATATCATTGGTTAATTCTGATACTAACATAAAAACTCTCGACTACCCTATCGTCGGCAATGACGCATCTATTCCGTCTATCAAATTCTTTACTGACAAAGTTGTAAAAGCCTACAAAGCCGGTCAATTATCAGTACCAACAAAAGAATAAAAATTATGTCTATCGCAATAACCACAGAACTCATAAAAGAATTGAGAGACGCTACTGGCATCTCTGTTATGCAATGCAAGCGCGCACTAGAAGAAGCCGAAGGCGACATGACCAAAGCTCTAGCTATCTTAAAAAAGACTAGCTCTGATATCGCTCTAAAAAAGGCTGACCGTGAAGCCAAAGACGGCGCGGTAGCTGTAAAATCTGAAGGCAACAAAGCTGTGCTTGTGGCTTTACACTGCGAAACTGACTTCGTTTCTAGGAATGATGACTTCACTTCCCTTTTAAATAACCTTGCAAACAAGGCGCTTTCAGAAGGAATCGAAGTAATGAAAGCAAATTCAAAAGAAATGATCGATCAAATCATCCAAAAAACTGGTGAAAATATCCAGCTCGGTGATTCTTTCATGATAGAAGGAAATGTTTTAGGAAATTATGTGCACAACAGCAAAATGGCTGTGGTTGTGTCTCTCGAAGGTGGCAACGCTGACCTTGCAAAAGATATAGCTATGCACGTAGCAGCCATGAGACCAGAGTACATTTCTGCATCTGAGATAGATGAAAACGCAAAGAAAATGATGATGGAAATTTTTGAAAAAGAAGTTGCAAGCTCCGACAAGCCTGAAGAAATAAAAAAGAAAATACTCGATGGTAAGATAGCGACATACTTCAAAGAAAAAACATTGATGGACCAGCCATTTATAAAGAATCCTGATGAAACTATTGGTAAACTTTTAGAAAAAAACAAAGCGACAATCAAAGAAGTAAAGCGTTATTCAATCTAAATATATAAAAATATGCAAATAGAATTAATTTTATTTTTCGCATCGCTTGCAGGGATAATCCTAATGATAGGACGAAAAGTATTAAAATTAAGGCAAAATTTTGCTGTAGACATACAAGTAATAGATGCAGAGAAATTTTTATTTGAAATACCGAACTTAGAAGATGCAAAATACGTAGTAATGAAGCACGCAAAAAGATATGGATTTATTGCACTGGTGATCACTCTTCGTTCATATATACTGACTCATAATTTTCTTAAAAAGAAACATCAAGAGTTAACAATAAAAGCAAAAAATACTATCAATAGATATATTCCACAAAAAGAAAAAGCAATAAAACAAAAAGAAATTTCCGGATTCTTGAAAACAATATCAGAGTACAAACAAAAAATACAAAAGATAAAACATAGGATAAAAGAAGAGGAAGGTATAAAATAAAAATTAAGAATTGCTTTTTATTTTATTTTAAGTAGAATGTAAACACAAGCCGGTATAGCTGTCTTGGTAGGATGCAAAAGAAATCATAATGTGGCAGTATTGAAAATTGAATAAACAAATCGCCGGCATAGCTGTCTTGGTAGATATACAACAAATAATCACCAAAATAACCATACCGGTAAAACGTTATAATAATCGCCGGCATAGCTCAGTTGGTAGAGCAACGCTTTTGTAAAGCGAAGGTCGCGGGTTCGAATCCCCCTGCCGGCTCAAGATATTGAAATAAATTATTATTTCTTTGAAACTTTAGCCTTTTTTGTATTAGTGACTTTTTTAATAACTTTCTTCACAAGAGGTCTTGCTTTTTTAATATCTCTTTTAATCTCACTTACTATATCTTTTTTAACCTTAGACACCAAAGCTGAGGCTTTCTTTTGATGAACTTTTGATTTTGGACCCAATAAATAATACGCTCCTGCGCCTAGGGCTGCTACCCCCGCACTCACTGCTAACATCTTACCGCCCGACATCCCCCCTTTTGCACTTTTTTTATTTGTATTTTTTTTCATATTTTTTTAAAACCCCGCCACCGCGGGGCAAGTTACTAATAAATTTTTACTTCTTATGATGCTTTTTTGGGCTCTGTTTCTTTTTCCCAACCAGAAAACGAAATACTGGATTATCTCGCAAGTCTTCCAATAAATCTTTAGTGGTGTCACCTATATCATCTATATTTTTTTCTATCTTGCTCATGATTCTAGAAAATGTATCCGTAGCACGTATGAGGTAATACAAAAAAACCGCGACTAAGCTCCACAATAAAACAAAGCCGACTGAAGAAATAAAAAAGAATATTTGGGATTGCAAAATTGTACTCATATTTATATTATATCACATTTAAATAAATTACTCAGAAAGCATAATTTTAAATCCCCTCTTTTTTGAGTTCCTCTATGAGCTCGCGGGATTTGCGAGAGATTTTGGATGGAAGTTTTATATTTAGTTTTATTAAAAGGTCGCCACGTTTACCCTTGGTATAAGGCACACCTTTGCCCTTTACGCGTAGAATTTCGTTGATAGAAATGCCTTCTGGGATTTGCACTTTGACTTCCCCGTCGAGAGTTTGAATAGCATATTCAGTACCTAGTAATGCATCAGAAAGTCTCAAATTTAAATTCATTGCCAAGTCATTGCCTTCGCGTTTGAAAATATTATGCGATGCGACATTTATTTTTATGTAAAGGTCGCCAGGCGTGCCTTTTGAAATTGCCTCTCCCATACCAGTCATGCGCACCATCTCGCCATCGCGAATACCCGCAGGCACGGCGAGGGAAATTTCTTCCTCTTTTCTCAAAACCCCTTTACCGTGACATTTATCACATTTTTCTTTTGGCACTTCACCCGCGCCCAAGCATTCCTCGCAAAGTTTTGTGCTGGAAATAGTTCCCAAGATTGTCCTTTTCGCTTCGTGGATTTTTCCTTGACCATTGCATTTCTTGCAAGTTTCCATTTTCGTGCCGGGTTTTGCGCCTGTTGCATTGCAAGTATTGCAATTTGAAGTTTTAGTAATTAAAATTTTCCTCTCTACGCCGAAAATAGCATCAGCAAAAGTAATTTGTATTTCAGTAGAAATGTCTCGCCCTCTGCGTGCTTGCGCTCTGCCTCCACCCATTCCTCCTGTAAAAAAATCAGAAAAAATATCATTTAAATTTCCAAAGTCAAAATCCTGTCCACCACCTTGTTGAAAACCAGAAAAATCAAAGCCGCCAAAACCGCCTTGTTGATATCCACCCTGACTTTGACCACCAAAGCCCGCATTCTCATAATTTGCCCCAAATTGGTCGTATTTTGCTCGTTTTTGGTCATCAGAAAGAGTCTGGTAGGCTTCATTTACCTCTTTGAATTTCTTCTCATCTCCTTCTTTTTTATCAGGATGGTATTTGTGCGCCATCTTATGAAAAGCTTTTTTCAGCTCGTCTTTTGAGGCGCCTTTATTTACTCCTAAAATTTCATAATAATCTTTTTTCATATATTTTTATTTATATCATAGGCTCAGCTTCTTGGGAAGCTTTTGGTAGCTCTTCCTTCGCAGTATCTTCGGACACATTAACTTTGCCCTTGCCTTCAATAATAGCTTTTTCTTCGGCGCTTCGGATAATAGTCGCTTCTTCGGCAGCAATTAATTTTGCCGCGTCATCTCTGGAGATAGAATATTTTCTATGTGAAGCATCCACGATTTCTTGTCTGTAAGATGGATGATTTGGAGGCAATACTCGCAAAGTCTCAGCAGAAAATGGATCATAAGATTCCCCGTCAATTGTCATTTTAATATAAAATTCCCCGACGGCGAGGTTGATCATGTCTTTGACATCAAACAAGGGCGCGAATTCCGGCTTCATTTTTACCGCGTCTTCACCGGAAATACGAAAAGTAATAATACTTCCGCAGTTACCGAGCACAGCTTTGTGAACTTGAGGAATAATCTGCCCGACGTATTGATGTGCCATTGTTAAATTCAAACCGTATTTCCTAGCCTCAGAGAGAATGTTTTCGAAAGTCTGAGTGACGACGTTTTGGAACTCGTCCACATAAATATAAAAATCCTTACGGGCACTCTCCGGCATAGAAGCACGCTCCATACCCGCTTGTTTTATTTTAGTCAAAAATATGGAACCCAAAAAAGAAGAATTTTCTTCACCGAGTCGTCCTTTTGAAAGATTAATCAAAATAATTTTCCTATTGTTCATCAGGTCGCTGATATCTATTTTGTTTTGCTTCTGTCCGAAAATATTTCGAAGCAAAGGATCGGAAAGAAATTGACCGAGCTTGTTCACGAGCGGGATGATGGCGTCAGTGTCGAATTTCTCCGACCAATCCGCGAATTCGATAGCGAAGAATCTTTTCACCATATCGTCAGTGATATACTCAACGACTTTCTGTCTGTAATTTCTGTCCGTCAACATCGAAATCATTCCGCGCATCGTAGCATGCGGATAATCCAAAAGCGCCAAACAAGTAAAACGGAAAACGTGTTCGAGACGAGGCGTCCAATTCGCGCCGAATTGCTTTTGGAAAACTTCAATCAAACCTTGAGTCAATTGAAATTTAAAAAGTGGGTCGACATTTGCCAAAGGATTAAAAGATGCCGGGAATTCCAAATCAGGAGGATCAATAAGACACACATCATCGATACGTTCTTTTGGAATATAGTCCAACATCGCGTCGATGACATCGCCGTGCGGGTCAATTAAGCAAAGCCCGTGGCCATAGCTGACATCCTGACGTAAAAAAAGCTCGAGTAGTTTTGTCTTGCCCACTCCGGACTTTCCTATAATATACAAATGTCTTCGACGGTCAACACGCTTCATTCCGAAAATAAATTTCTTTTCCTCTAAAGATGCCACGTAATTAGTACGCCCAATAAAAGAAACCTCCTCGGGCTTGACCTTTCCAAAAACAGGCAGTTCCGGTGGCGGTGGACCATATTTGATTATTTGAACTCTATTAGGTTTCGGCATACTGGCTATTATATCACTTTTCTACGATATTGTAGCGGTCGAGAATGGCTTCGAAAATAAGCGGAGCTACGATAGTGGCATCAGACTCAATGACGAACATCGGAGTATCCACTGTGAGCTTATCCCAAGTTATTTTTTCATTTGGAGTCGCTCCAGAGTATGAACCATAAGAAGTCGTGGAATCTGAAATCTGACAGAAATATCCCCAAGGGCGAACTTCTTTTTTTAAATCATACTTAATACTTGGCACGACGCATATCGGGAAGTCTCCGGATATTCCTCCACCGATTTGGAAAAATCCAATACCCGGACCATCCTTTGAAAGTTCTTGATATCTATCATATAGATACATCATATATTCAATACCACCTTTCATTACTGTCGGGCTCACCTCACCTGCTTTGCAATATCCGGCAAAAATATTTCCGAGCGTTGAATCTTCCCAGCCCGGCACAACCATCGGCAAATTTTTCTTTGCCGCTTCTAGGAGCCAGCAAGCTTCAGGGTCACCTTCGTATTTTCCTTTCAAATCATCAGACAATAAAATTTTGTAAAAATATTCGTGCGGAAAAAAACGCTCACCGTTTTTTTCCGCCTCCTTCCAATATTTCAAAATAATCGGCTCCATCACACGAAAAGCTTCTTCTTCCGGGATACTCGTATCTGTAACACGACGCTCGCCTCTCTCTAGAATTGCCTGATCATCTTCTTTGGTAAAATATCTATAGTCTGGATAATCTTTATAACTATCATGCGCAACTAATCGAAAAACAGATTCTTCCAAATTCGCTCCCGTACAAGACACTGCATGAATTTTCCCCTCTTTTATCATCGGCGCAAGAGTCACGCCCATCTGCGCAGAAGACATCGCGCCCCCCATTGCTAGCATCATTTTCCCGCCCTCGTCCAAATGTTTCTTATAAGCCAAAGTAGCGTCTTTCATCTGACGCGCGTTAAAATTATGGAATAATTTTTGAAACAAGCCTAACGTTGTGATTTCTTTTTTCATAGGCTCAATTATACAGGAATTTAGTAAAAAAATGCAATAGTTTAGGGTTATTCCCTAAAAAACTTGTTTTTTAACCAACAATATGCAATAATAGCCAAATGCAATTAATAGCCAAATTACTGCCATATGCGCAGATAATCTTTTCAGTAGTATTGATACTAGCCATTATGCTCCAGCAATCAGGCGCCGGTGTAGGCGGAGCTTTAGGCGGGGGCGACAGCGGATCTTTCCATCATACACGCCGAGGTTTCGAGAAGTTTCTTTTTATTTTGTCCATAGTTTGCGGAATCCTTTTTGCATTGTCAGCTTTCCTTGCTATAATTATAAAATAGTTACCAGCTAAAGCTAATAACTTTCCTGTCCCCTTTCACGCGAATTTTTTTAATTTTGATTTTTAAAAAATATGTTATATCACTATGAGTAATTTGTCTTTCCCAAATAAAAACGAAATACGTTCAGCTCTCGCCTATTTTTCCAAAAAAGAATGGATGATTTTTTTTGTACTTTTGGCAATTCTATTTATTAGTACTATCGCTATCTTAGAAAGCGTAAATAAATCTTTTATGGTCTCGGTGCCAGCGCGTGGAGGAACAATTTCTGAAGGAATAATCGGCGCTCCTCGTTTTGTAAACCCAGTACTAGCTTTGTCTGACGCAGACAAAGATTTAGTCTCTCTCATTTACTCAGGACTTATGAGAAAAAACCCAGACGGAACACTGGCTCCGGACCTAGCAGAAAAATATGATGTATCACCTGATGGCCTAACATACACTTTCACTTTAAAAGATAAAATATATTTCCACGACAGCAAGCCAGTCACAGCGGATGATATTATATTCACAGTTAGTGAAGCCAAGGATCCTATAATAAAAAGCCCAATAAAAGGAAATTGGGATGGCATAAATGTTGAAAAAGTAGATGACAAAACTATAAAATTTACTTTGAAACAGCCATACGCTTCATTTTTAGAAAATGCTACATTGGGAATAATGCCGAAAAGCTTGTGGAGTAATTCCCCAATAGAACTAAATGAAACAAATATGAATCCTGTAGGCTCCGGACCTTATGAAGTTTCAAATGTCAGCAAGCAATCTTCCGGTATTATTGATTCATATGAACTTTCATATTTTAGTAAATTTATTTTGAGTAAACCTTATGTAAAAAATATTACTTTAAAATTTTACCCAAATGAAGGTGATTTAATAACTGCATTGCAAGGTGGAAACATAAACCAGGCCAGCTCCATCACTCCGGAAAATGCAGAAAAATTAAAAAATAAAGGATACAGAATAGAGTCATCAGTATTACCGAGAGTTTTTGGACTTTTCTTTAATCAAAACCAAGCGCAGATTTTCACCGACAAGCATGTCATCGAAGCGATAAACCAAGCCGTAGATAAAGACAGAATTGTGCGTGAAGTTTTATCCGGATATGGTGTAGCTATTGATGACCCGATACCGCCAAATATGATTGCTTATCAAAAGCTAACTGAGGAAGATAAATCTTCTCGTGAAGAAAACTTACAAAAAGCGCAAGACATTTTGACAAAAGACGGATGGAAGAAAAATGCCGATGGATTCTTGGAAAAAACAGCAGTCCCCAAAACAAAAGCAAAAACAAGCAAGACTAAAAGCAAGGTTGTGGCAAAAGTCGTCACCGCTTCAAAAATAAATACAATAGAATTCACTATCTCTACAGGCAATGCCCCAGAACTCACAAAGACTGCAGAGCTAGTAGCAGAAGATTTGCGAGCTATCGGAATGAAAGTAGATGTAAAAACTTTTGAAGTCGGAAATTTAAATCAATCCGTTATACGCCCTAGAAAATATGACGCATTGCTTTTTGGACAAATTATAAACCACGAATCCGACCTTTTTGCATTTTGGCATTCCTCACAGAGGAAAGACCCGGGGCTAAACATAGCGATGTACACCAATGCAAAAGTGGATAAGATTTTAGAAGATGCGCTCGTCACGCTCGATGAAAATAACCGAGTAAAAAAATACGCTCAATTTGAAAATGAAATTAAAAAAGACAGCCCGGCAGTATTTATTTACAGCCCTGATTTTATTTACGCAGTTTCAAAAAATCTAAACGGCCTTGCGATAGATCATTTGATCTCCCCTGCTGATAGATTTGCAAATTCATATTCTTGGTACACAGAAAAAACTAATGTTTGGAAAATGTTTTCCAAATTTAACTAAAAAAATTATTAAAAATTATTAACTTATATCTCTACACTTAAATGTTGTGAGAATAAAAAGAAAAAGAAATAAAATGATGAAGAAAAAAAACAGACTGCCTTTCAGCGCAATCAGTGTTGACGGTAAAAAAGAAGAGAATAAAAATGTGACAACGTCGGCACAGGCACCAGCACACCCCCTGCATGCACGCGCGCCTTATCATTCACCTAGTCACACTTCAGGTGACAAGAGACAACAAATGGTAAAAAAAACTTTCCAATATTCCAAATTTGGGAAAAGTCGCCAGAGTGCCGCAGGACGTCCAGGTGGCAACACTAGACCTTTCAGAAGTACAATGGATAGCAAGATTCCCCCTCCAGGAGAAGGCGTAATCAGAATAATTCCCCTCGGCGGAGTCGAAGAAATCGGTAAAAACATGACCGCAATAGAAATCGGTGATGATATTATCGTCATTGACGCCGGGATGTTCTTCTCAAATGAAGAAACTCCTGGAGTAGACTATGTCATCCCAAACACTACTTACCTCGAAGAGCGCAAAGACAAAATCCGCGCAATGCTCATAACTCACGGACACCTCGACCATATCGGTGGAGTGCCTTTAGTGCTTTCTCGTATTGGTAATCCTACTGTGTATTCTAGAAATCTTTCCATCTTAATGATGAAAAAAAGACAAGCAGAATTCCCCCACTTGCCAGCGATGAAAACAGAAGTCGTGGAAAAAGACGAAGTCATAATGTGCGGAAAAATAAAAGTCCGATTCTTCGGCGTCACTCACACTATCCCCGACTCAATGGGAATAATTATTGAAACTCCACATGGAAATATCGTAACACCCGGAGATTATAAACTCGACCAAGTCGACGGCATAGTATCCGACGAAGAAGAAAAAGAATATTCTATTTTCGATAAGATGAATGTGCTTATGTTATTGACTGACTCTACAAATATTGAAAACGAAGGTTTTGCATTACCGGAAATAAAAGTGCATCAAGGATTGGAGAATTTAATAAAAAAAGTAAACGGCAGGATGATTATCGCAGCTTTTGCTTCGCACATTACCCGCCTTGTGAAAGTTATTCAAATCGCCGAAAACTTAAATAAAAAAATTGTTTTGAACGGACGTTCAATGAAGTCCAACATGGAAGTCGCTTTCGAAGCTGGACTATACACTCCTAAAAAAGGCACGATTATTTCCATGGAAGAAATAGATGAATATCCGCCAAACAAAATAATTATTTTAACAACTGGCGGACAAGGTGAAGAATTCTCTGGATTAAATCGCGCAGCAAATAAAACTGACAAAAAATTTACTATCCGCCAAGGCGACACTATTATTCTTTCCGCTTCTATTGTGCCGGGCAATGAACGACAAGTTCAAAAAATGAAAGACGCACTTTCCAGACAAGGTGTAAAAATAATAAGTTATCGCACCCCCGGTGAAGACTTTGTGCATGCGACAGGTCACGGTAATAAAGAAGATGTAAAATGGTTGCACAGGAAAACTCATCCGAAATTCTTTATTCCTATTCACGGCAATCACTACCATTTGGAACTTCACAAAGAACTCGCGATGGAACTCGGCATGCGAGAAGACCACATCGTAGTTCCTGACAACGGATCTATTATTGAAATATCACCCGACGGCGAGAAACTATCCGTACGAAAAGAAAAAGCCCCTTCGAGCCTGATGATGGTAGACGGCATATCTGTCGGTGATGTACAGGACGTAGTTATCCGCGACCGAGTCATGCTAGCCCAAGACGGTATGTTCGTTATTATGGTTTTGATTGATCAAAAAACAGGTAGACTTAAAAAGTCCCCTGACCTTATTTCACGAGGTTTTGTTTACCTAAAAGAAAACCAAGAACTCTTGCGTCAAGTACGAATAATTATTAAAAAATCAGTCGAAGATGCTACAGCCAAAATGCCTGCGCGACTCGAAGTAGACAATCATCCCAATGCCAGCTCTATGGACTTTGACTATATTAAAAATAGCTTAGGAGAAACTGTATCAAAATATCTCTACCAAAAAACAGCAAAAAGACCTTTGGTTATTCCTGTCATTATCGCTGTTTAAAAAATAAAAAATGTTCAAAGATGCTCCAAAATTAAAAAATATTTTCTTGGCAGGATTTTTACTTTCTTTGCATTTGGCATTTACGGCTTATATCAACTCGAGCTTCCTCACCTCCTTTGTCGGTGAAAAATTGATAAATCTTATTTATGCCCTAGGAGCAATAGCCTCAATATTAGTACTCTTAGTAGCGCCGGAAATACTGCAGAAAATAGGTATACGTAAATTTTTACTTTCTCTAGCCTTTATTGATGCTTTATCCTTACTAACATTTTCTTCTATAAACAATTCTTGTATTGCGGCAATAATATTTATCTTATACTTTGTAACAAATATTTTAATTATTTTTTCAATAGATGAACTTTTAAAAATATTTTCTAAAAATTCCGCAACAGGCAAAGTACGAGGATTGTATATTGCCGTGATGAACCTGGCTTGGATAATAGCTCAGCTGGCTTCAAGTAAAATATTGGGTGCATTCCACTTTCAAACAATATATTTTATAGGATTTACAATAATGCTCCTTTTCTTTTTGACTGTTTTATTTGGTCTAAAAAATATTCCAAATCCTAATTATGATAAAATGAAAATAATAAAATATGTGGAAACTTTTTTTAAAGACTCACATTTATCTCGTAGTTATAAAATAAATTTTCTCTTACAATTTTTTATTTCTTGGATGATCATTTATACGCCGATATATTTATCAGTGCATTTAGGGTTTACCTGGCAACAAATCGGCATAATATTCGCAATTATGCTTATCCCTTTTTCAATTTTGCCTTTTAGGCTCGGTGAGTATGCAGACAAAATAGGTGAAAGAAAAATGCTAATGATAGGCTTTTTTATTGCATCCATCGCTACAATGTCTATATTTTTTATCCATCAACACGCGATCTGGATCTGGGCATTAGCATTATTTATGACTCGAGTAGGTGGCGCAACGATAGAAACGATGAGCGATGTTTATTTTTTCAAACACATAAAACCTGAAAATGAAGAATATATCAGTGTGTATCGCAACACCCTTCCCATCGCATATATAGTAGGGCCACTTTCTGCTTTAATAGCATTTGCATTTATTCCATCATTTAATTTTCTTTATATAATCCTAGGAGCAATAATGCTCTCTGGAGTTTATATTGCATCGACGATAAGCAGGAGTGATATTTAATTTGTAAACTTCTTTTTTAAAAAAATCGTGTTTTTTTAAGATGCAAATATGTTCTACTAACTTATACATATGTTTAATATAGTAGATATTTGGAATTAAAAACTATCTTTTTTTCTTTAGCAAGACATTTTTGTATATGTATGGCTTGTGTGACTTTAGTCTGACAACTTTTACCAAAAGACCTTTATTTTTTAAGTCTTTTTTTAAGTTTTTCACATAGGCTTTTTGGTCATAACCGAGTGCTATTATATCCGGTCTTTCTTTGATTACGTGCGGAATATAATTTTTGGTGCCACCTAGTACAACTTTATCTACTAAACTTTTATCTTTATTCTCTGAATTATTTTTGTATTTTTTTACTAACTTCACACGTTCTTTTTCAGAAAAAGTTGGTATTCTATTTTTTATTTTAAAAACATTCTTATCACGCGCTATTGAAACTATTAAAAAAGGCTCAGCATTTTTTAATTTACTTTTTACAACATTTTTAGCCTGTTTAAAAAAATTTAAATGCCCTTTATGCACACCATCAAAGGTACCAAAGACCATAATTTTTATCTTTTTTTTATTTTTATTTTTTCTCTCAAACATAGGTCTATTATAGCAGAGTTTCAAAGGTTTTTTTAGTGCACATATTGACGAAGTTAGGCCCTCTTTTCCTTGTGATATTTTTTGAGTTATCCACCTTGCATAACAGTTTAATGGAGGAGTATAATAAATACCCTATGACAACAACAGTTACAAAAAAAGACGGCTCAAAAGTTCAATTTAACGCCGATAGAATCAACAAATCTATCGAACGCGCTTGCTATGGCATCAATGACCCTATCAGCAAGGTTATTCAGATAGCGACTGAGACTCGCATCACTCTATATGATGGCATCACTACTGAAGAACTCGACCTCGCCACCATAAATGCCGCTCTTCAAAACACTCAATACGATTTAGAGTTCGATAAAATAGCTACTCGCCTACTTTTGAAGGTTATTTACAAAAAAGTTATGGGTGATTATGACCCAGACAATGAGGCCAAGCCTATTTCCAAGGAAGAATTTGGTAAACTTCACGCTAGCCATTTCAAAGAATACATTTTAAACGCAGTTGAGAAGAATTTGCTCGATAAAAGACTCGCAACAATGTTTAATTTAGACGAACTTGCTAATGCTTTAAATATCGACAGAGACGACCTATACAAGTACTCCGGTCTTTCTACAATGCAAAACAGATACTTAATGAAAGACGAGAAACAATCCCCACTCGAAACTCCTCAATATTTTTGGATGCGTGTGGCTATGGGTATGTCTTTAAATGAAAGCGAGCCGAATGTCTGGGCAAAAAAGTTTTATGAAAAAATGTCATCACTCGAATATCTTTCTGCTGGTTCTACAAATATCGGCGCCGGTACTCCACACCCAAAACTTTCAAACTGCTTCTTGATGGAAATTCATGACGACATGGAACACATCGGGAAAACTGTTTCAGATGTTTTGTTGCTTTCCAAGGCTACAGGAGGCATCGGTCTTTCCGTTACCAAGCTCCGCGCTGAAGGTTCCCTATTAAAATCCAACAACACAGTTTCTTCTGGACCAATTCCATTTATGCACATTATCGACTCTGCTGTTCGCGCAGTCCAAAGAGGTGGCAAGAAAAAAGGTGCACTATGTTTCTACATGGAAAATTGGCATTTAAATTTCCAAGATTTCCTAGACCTTAAACAAAACAACGGTGATGATTATCGTCGAGCTCGCACAGCCAACACCGCAGTTTATATTTCTGATGAATTTATGAAACGCGTCATAGCTGGTGATGAATGGTATTTATTTGATCCGAAAGAAGTTCCTGATTTGAATGAACTTTATGGAGAAGATTTTTCCAAACGCTACAAAGAATATGTAGAAATGGCAAAACAAAAGAAAATGAAAATTTTCCACGTTATGCCTGCTCGCCAGCAATACAAAAACATTTTGGTTTCTCTTGAGACTACTTCCCACCCATGGCTCACATGGAAAGACTCCATAAATGTTCGCGCTTTAAATAATAATACTGGCACTATACACTGTTCAAACCTTTGCACTGAAGTCACTTTGCCTACCAATCGCGACAACGTTGCAGTTTGTAATTTAGTCTCTATCAATATGTCTAGGCACATTATAAACGGACAAATTGATTGGCACAGGTTAGAACAAAGCACTCGCCTAGCAACTCGCCAGCTCGACAACCTCGTAGATATTAATGAACTTCCTATCCCAGAGGCTCGCCGTGCGGACTCTGAAAACAGAGCTGTAGGCCTAGGATTGATGGGATTTGCAGACTCTATCGAGAAATTAGGCTATTCTTATGAAGACAACGAAGCTTATGATTTCGCTGATCAAGTTTTTGAATTTATTTCGTATATGTCCATAGATGAAAGCGCGAACATGGCAGAAGAAAGAGGTTCATATAAAAACTTTAAAGGTTCTGAATGGTCCAAAGGCAATGTCCCGGTAGATACTTTGGCGAAACTTGAAAAAATGCGCGACCGCGAGCTGACAGTGCGCAAAGAATCTGCAAAATTATTGCCAGCGCTTGATTGGGACACCTTGCGAGCAAAAGTTAAAAAAGGAATGCGTAATGCTACCCTCCTCGCTATCGCTCCAAATGCAAATATCGGACTCGTCGCCGGCACTTCCCCTGGTATTGATCCTCGCTTTGCACAAATGTTCTCTCGTAATAAAATTTCCGGAAAATATTTAGAAATCAATCCAAACCTCGTCGAAGCTTTGCAAAAAGAAAATCTTTGGGAAAAAACTCGCGAGAAAATTCTTGAAAATCACGGAGACTTGGAAAATATTTCTGAAATTCCTGATCACATAAAAAGAATTTACAAAACATCTTTCTCTGTTTCAGCTTATGCATATATCGAAGTCGCAGCTCGTGCCCAAAAATGGGTAGACATGGGAATTTCCCGCAATATGTATTTAGATATCCGTGACATAGATGAGATTATGAACATCTATACTACTGCTTGGGACAAAGGCTTGAAGACTACTTATTATTTGCATATGAAACCTCGCCACTCCGCTGAGCAATCAACGACGCATGTGAACAAATCTGAAGCTCAAGGCAGAAAAGGTTTTGCAGCTTTGAGAGAAAAAAAACCAGAAGAAATAAAAATTGAAGAAATAAAAGTAGAAGAATCTATTGTTGCTCCAAACCTCCCATCTGACAGTGAAGTTGATTTAATGGTTAAAAAAGTAGAAAAAGTCGCGAACACTTGTCCTATTGATCCGCAAGAAAGATTGATGTGCGAGAGTTGTCAGTAGACCCCCACCCTTCCTCCCCCTTGATTAAGGGGGAGGTGCCGAAGGCGGAGGGGGTAATTAAAAAATTAATTTAAAATATTTATGATTTTAGGAAAAGCTTCACCAGAAGACATGAATTTACATCCCATGCATTATAAATGGGCTTATGACTTGTACAACCAAGCAGTCAGAAACAGTTGGTTCCCTCACGAGATACCTCTAGGTGAAGATTTAGCCGACTGGAAAGCAATGACTGAGGATGAGCGCCATGCCGTAGAATTCTTAATGGCATTCTTTAACCCTGCAGAACTTATCGTGAATCGTTCACTAGCATTGGGAGTTTACCCTTACCTCAAATCCCCTGAATGCCACCTCTATCTCGCAAAACAAATGTTCGAAGAAGCAAACCACTGCGTATCTTTTGAATACGTTCTCGAAACTTTCCCACTCGACCGCGACAAGGTTTACAATGTGCACCTTGATACTGACTCAATGGAAAAGAAAGAGGCTTTCATTAAAAAATATCTTCTAAGAATGACGGAAAATACTTTGGACATCGACACACCTGAAGGCAAGAAAGATTTCTTGCGCAACCTCGTCGCTACAAACATAGTGATGGAAGGAATTTGGTTTTACTCTGGATTTATGGTGGCTCTTTCCTTCCGTCAAAGAAACCAACTCCGAAATTTAGGCTCTATGATCAACTGGGTTCTACGTGATGAATCTTTGCACTTAAAATTTGGTATCAATTTAATTCACACAGTCTTGGAAGAAAATGCAGAACTCCTAACAGAAGAATTCGCAAATGAAATCAGAGACATAGTCATCGAGGGAGTCAGCTTGGAAGTCGCTTATAATAAAGACTTATTCCCAAAAGGAATCTTGGGTCTAAATGCCGACTATGTAAATCAATACGTGCAATACGTCGCCGACCGCAGACTCGAAGAGCTCGGCTTTGAGGCGTATTTCAAAGTCACCAACCCTGCAAAATGGATGTCCACAGCTACTGACGTTTTCGAACTTGTGAACTTCTTTGAACAGCAAAACACTTCTTACGAAGTCGACGCTCACGGCCACAACAACGAAAAGAAGAAAGAAGAATAAAAAAAATACCCGCACAATGTCGGGTATTTAAATCAACTAAAATAGACTAAACTTACCTCATTAATCTCATTTGCCATCTTTCGATTATTGGAAAGACGAATAGGCTTAAACTGAGAACCTACTTTACCGCAAAGTTCCGCATGTTTAAAAAATATACCTTTTGGCATAACCCTTATTTGAGAAGACTGAAGAATACCTCCTTCTATGTTATGGCTGTAATAATTATTTTGTTTACACAAAACATCATCAAGAACCTTGCTAAACATTTCCATATCATTTGGAAGTTTACTAAATTCTATAAACCATTCGTAGTATGATGAGTCACCTGTTTTTGGAGCCACATATGGAGCAACAGTAAATTCAACACAATTAGAATCCGTTGCCTGCATTGCAGACTTAACTGCTTCTTCAACCTGTCTAGATATCACATGCTCCCCAAAAGCAGAGATAAAGTGCGCAGTACGACCTGTAAAAACAAACCGATGTGGTTTGTTTGATACCAGCTTTACTGTATCACCAATCAAGTAGCTAAACAGACCTGCGCTTGTAGTTAAAATTATAGCGTACTCAACACCCATCTTAACATCTTTCAAAAAAATACGTTTTGATGAATCATTAAGGTCAAGGTAATTTTCATTCTCGTTTACACCAACAGGAATAAATTCATAAAATACTCCTTGATTTAAAAACAAAAATAACCCTTCACTATTTGAATCCTGTACACCCATAAACCCTTCGGACGCAGGACCAGTTTCAATAAAATCTACCGGACCTCCTATCGTACTGCGCATGTGTTGCTCATACAAATCAAAATTTACTCCCCCATGAACAACCACAGAAAGATTAGGAAAAACTTCCTTAACAGTTTTCTTTCTAGTCACCTCCAGGAGCCTGTCGAAATAATTTTGTATCCAGGGTGAGATTCCACTTACCAGTCTCATATCTTCATCTTTTGTTTCAGCAACAATTCCATCTATCTTAACTTTCCACTCTCTAATCCTATTTACATGAAGAGAAGGCATTTGCTTTCTCTTAAAAAAAGCTGGAACATACAGATTCACAATCCCTGAAAGTCTTCCGAGAAGAATACCATTTATACTTTCCAGTTCAGGACTTCCTGAAAGGAAAATCATTTTACCACTCATAAAGGAAGCATTTCCACTTCTCGCAATATAAAACATTAATGCATAAAAGGCGCAACGAATATGTGTCCAAATAGATTCTTTGCTTATCGGGATACGCTTTTCTCCTGATGTTGTACCAGAAGTAGTTGCAAGATGAAGTAGCATTCCTGGCCACGATACGTTAGGCTTTCCGGTTATAATTTTTTCAATGTAACCTTTAAACCCCTCGTAATCAGTAACAGGAACATTTTTCTTAAAGTTCTCGTAAAACTCATCAAAAGTATCACCTTTTATTTCAGAAAAAAAATGATCTTTTCCAAAATCTGTGTCCTTAGCTTTTTTAACAAGATACCTGAGCATTTTTTCCTGTCTTTTTATGGGCATACTGTGACGCCAATAAATCACCCAAGAAACGCATTTTGCAAAAAGTACTATAATAGCATTTTTTAGGCCGGAAACAATTGATGTCTCAACAGCCTTATTATGATTTTTTACTGACATAATTGATTTTTAAAGAACTAGATCATTTGTTCACTAGCCTATGTTCAGGCTAGCACACTTGACTAAGTTGAGCAATCTAATTATTTTTTAGATATTTTATGTTATAGTATAAAAATGCAAAATAAAAAGGCTTTAAATGCTTTATTTTACGGACTTACTGGGCTTGCTTCGGCATTAGCTTTACTTTTAGTTTTCTATTTAATTTTACGCATAGATTCAAATGCGGGATTTTTAATTGATCACACCGGCGTGTCAGCCACCTATTCTTTCTTTTATATTGCTCTTGCTTTGGGTACGTCTATACTTTTCGGCATAAACATTTCACTTTTAACTTATCGTTTTCGTAAATATGGTTTGAATTTTAAAAATCAAGGTGGTGCAGGAGTGGGCGCTATTTTAGGAATTTTTGCTTCAGCTTGCCCTGTCTGCGGATCAACATTATTTTCTTTAATAGGCGTGACAGGCGGACTCACCGCCCTGCCATTCAAAGGCTTAGAATTAAAAACTTTAGCATTTATTTTTATGATGGTGCCAATATTTTTAACTCTACGTGAAATTAGGAATTTTGATTGTGGAAAAATACATTCGACAAGCTCAGTATCTGCGATTTGCCCCAAACCAAAAAATACTTCATATGACCATGGAAAAGATGCCCCATATATGGCGCTCGCAACTCTTGTAATTTTCTTTTCGATATTTCTCGGTTGGCAAAAACTAAAGAGCGACCCGCTCATAGCTAAAGTCGCTCCCAATTACTACAACGGCACCGGCACCGCTGAAGCTTATAGTTGCATTAAATAGTTTGCGTTAGGTCTTGCCTAACGTATAAAAAAATCACCCTGACATAATCAAGGTGATTTGAATAAAAACTTACCCTCTAAAATCAATAAAGAAGCTCTTTACCAACACAATAACCAAGGGTTTCACTAGCAGAACGACCCTTACAAACAATTTCAAAAAAACGTTTATTGCCATACCCGGAGCTTCCCTTAACAACAAAAGATCTAGGATCATCACTTGGAATATCCGCCAATTTTTCATAGAACTTAGGGCGAAATCCCCGATTACTCCAGCGTGAAAAACCTTTTTTAGAAAAAATAGTTGTCTTGCAATTGCCAAAACAATCAACATACCAAATAAAATCTTTTTTTCCAAAATCAGCAATCTTTAATTTCGTCGCAGGAATATCTTTACCTTCTGAAAGCCATTTAGCTAAATAAGGAAGATATTCGTAACTCCTGAATTGAGAATTAGCAATTCGTCTTGCTTCATTTTCCTCAAGAAACATTTTACATACCCTCAAAACATCGGTTTCAGATGTAGTTGATAATATGCCAATTTTCTTTGCTAAAGAAAAACAATTCGGTGTACCAATGATAGTAATATCTCCGACTTTACTAAAGCAAAACGGAATACCATTTGGATGCTTTTTTTTGTCACCCCTGGGAGCGACATTTACAATTATTATGCATGGAATACCTTTCAATGCATCAATTGCATCAATCAAACATCCCGAAGCTTCCAATTCACTGGAAACACCGATAAAAACGAAACTCAAGCCACCGAGCAATGCACGACAACGAATTTCTAGCCGACCCCTTGCGTTAGGGTCATGGCAATCTGAAATGTAAACTAACAACATATGTATTGGGGTTTAAAAAAGAACAAAAATAAAACTAAAGGAACAAAAAACAGCCCCTTTCGAGGCTGTTTTTTGTGTTTCATTTTTACATTTAAGTGATTATGATGCAACACAACAAGCAACCCCGAAATTTGGGTTTTTCATCATCATAAACATGCTTGCTTGTTTTATATATCTCATAAATTTAATAGTAACAAAATCAAAACTAATGTCAAACTTTTAAAACAAAGCCAACATTGCCCATGTGGATAATGGAATTAGGGAAATCATTAGTAATGCACCTAAAATTGCCATATTCTTTTTGAAGTTAATTTCCTGAACCATTTTTTGCATTGGGTCTTCAAGATTCCAATAATCATGCATTTTGAAACTTACGCCGACTAAGAATATTGAAAGTAAAAGTATTGCAACCCTTACGTAAACTCCTAGCAAAATTCCTGCTCCACCCAAAAGGAGCATTAGCCCTGTGACAAATACTGCCAATGTCGGCATCGGCACACCTTTTGACCCTGCGTAGCCGGCCATCATTTTCATATTTTTCATATGATTATAGCCATTCAATAAGAAAAAACCTCCTAATAAAATCCTACCAATAACGAATAAATATAACATATTTTTGTGTCCCATTTAACGGGAAATTAATAATTTATAATACTTTAATTATACATAAAAATTACCTTTTTGCATCTTTTTTGTATTCCACCACCTTCCCCGCTTCTATTTCCACTTTATCAGCCTTACGCAGTTTTTTAAAAACTTTTTTATGTGCAATGTCGTAATGTTTTATTTTATCCAATTCTTCATCTATGCCCCAAAGATTTTCATTTTCTGTTTCCCAACCTTTTTCAAAAATATTTAAATCAAGCAAGGCGGAATATTGTCGCAAAGTTTTCCTGCCGTCATCTAAAAAATATTCATGAAAATATGACATCACCAATTCACGGATATTTTTATAAATTGGCTCACGATACCGAAGCACTGCGTGATTAGTTTTCGACAATGCGCCCCAAAGACCATCCTCCTTAAAAGGCGCCACGATATGATCAAAATCCCCTTTAGTAGTTTTTAAATGCAATAATAAAGGCTTATAGCCATGCAAGGACAGTATATAAGCTCCCAATATAGCGCCTTCCAAACAATGCGCATTCCCCTCGCGCAAAACCAACAAAGGAGACTTTACAACATCCCCAGTATTATTACCCTTTGCATCTATTTCAAAATTAAACTTCAAACTATTCAAAAAATCCTGCACCAAAGCCGGTGTTTTTAATTTCTTCATTAACGCTATTTCTTTTTTTGTAAGATCTTGCATTAACTAATTTTAACACACCCACAAACAAAATCGGCAAAAAGAAAACACGTAAATCAAAGAAGTACGTGTTGTAAAAAAATTAGGCAACTACATAACGAAGAATATTAACTTTACTGGGTAGTTTGTTTAAGCGTGAATAATGTACCGCTAACGCATTTTTAAATACGGAAGTCATCGTAAAAATAGAAGGAACATCGCCATCATCTTCAAAATTACCACGACGCGAGCCACTGCAGTCGGTAACACCTTCAAGGTGCTTGCCTGTTTCAGAGAAATACTTAGCTGCAAAAACCATCATTTCTAAAAGAGTAATACAATCATGCATAATCTTACCAACCTTGTAAGAATCACCGCCTAAAAATTTATGCGTAGGAGTTACGCTAGCTACCACCCATATAGCATAATTTTTATCTGCATTACGAGCATTTTTTGATATTTCCTTATCAAGATCACCAAAATATTGATCTTTATGCTTTGTAAAATCCCAAGCATCGAAAACCTCATTAAGTCTAAGACCATTTGCAATAAAAATCAAACGATACTTGAACTTTTTATTAATAGGCAACACAGGAATTATTACTCGGCTAAAATCTACATCCCATCCTAAAAAATCTTTATAAAATTTTTGCCATTCTTGTCGAATATCAAAATATTCATCAAGTACAAAAACCTCACGGATTTTTTTCTTTAACTCTTTTTTGTGGCCAAGCCAATAACTAACTTCTTGTACAGACAACAATGTTGCTAAAAAATCAACGATAAAGCCTGTGAGTGACCCGAGCTGTTGCATTCTTTCCTGCAAGCTCAGTTTTTCGGAATCTGTTTCATTACTCATGATTTGTTTTCCTTTAAAAATTTAAACGAACTATTGAGCCGATTTTTTCTACATTAAGTAAAAAAGGGGCGGTTTCTTACCTTCTAAAATAGAATAGCATAAAAAGCACAAAAATCAAGCATTACCTTTCAGTTACTCAAATTCTGTCGTAGCTGGAGGTTTAGAAGTCCAATCGTAAAGGACGCGGACTATTTGCGGATGCTTGATGAGGGCGCTGGTTATTTCTTCACAAACTTCAGGTGATAAATAATAACCTTTGACTGTCATAAAGTCTGTAGTTTCTACAGTACGAATAACTAATGAATATCCATAAACTCTGCCATCCCCTTTCACACCAACAGTTTTCACACCGAGTAGAGCAACAATAGTCTGTGCTATTTTTTCATACACTCCGTGTTTTTTCAAAATTTCCGCCACAGCATAATCCGCTTCGCGGACAACTTCCAAGAGTTCTTCCGTGACGGGCACACCCACAACACGCAAATATAAACCGGGTCCTGGAAATGGCTGACGTTTTGATACTAGTTCATCAAGGCCGAACTCGTGCGCAAATGCGCGAATTTCAAATTTAAAATAATCCGACAAGGGCATTATTTCAGTAAGCCCCAAATCCAGATTAACATTGTGATGAGTTTTTATCAAAGCGGAATTCCCCATACTACCTGACTCTATCAAATCCGTAGCGAGGGTCCCTTGTATCATATGCGTCGCTCCGTATGAATGCGCAACATCTTTGAAAACTTCTCCATACACTTCCCTGAAACGCGCTCGTTTCTCTTCGGCGTCTATAGTCTCGCTTATTTTTTGTACAAATTTTTCTTTATATTTTTCTATAACTTCCAAAGTTATACCGGCTTTTTTAGTCATTTCTTTTACTTTCTCTATTTCTCCTTTGCGCATCCCACCAGTATCTATTAAAAATGCTTTTAACTTATCACCGAGAGCCGGCGCAAGTATCGCAGCCAATGCGGTAGAATCCACTCCGCCGGATACACCGATGATAGCTGTGCCGTCACCTAAAACTTTTTTAGTATTTTCTCTAATTTCTTCGATAGCGTCTTTTTTGGAATAATCTTGAACACAATTACAAACTTGCATAAAATTATTTAAAATAATATTTTCATCTTCTGTTTGTTCTACTTCCGGATGAAATTGCACTGCATAATAATTCTTTGCGACATTTTCCATCGCTTCATTCACGGTACCATTTTTTGAAGTCGCAGTTATCACCCAGCCTTCCGGTGCATGCTTTACAGAATCACCATGACTAGACCATGCATTTAAATTTTCTTTTAATCCTGAAAAAAGTTTACTTTTCCCTAAAGCAACTTCTACTGGTCCATATGACTTTCCTTCCAAGACTTTCTGCACTGCAGTACCATCATTCACATAAGCCATCCACTGCATACCAAAACAAATACCCAAAACCGGCACACCTAAATCAAGCAATTCTTTTGGTATTTTCGGCGCATCATTATCATAAACACTAGCACTACCACCCGAAAGGATTATCCCCTTTGGTTTATTCATTTGCGCCCATTCCAATGCTTTTTCAGGTGCAATAACAGTCGAATGAAAGCCTAAATAACGCAAAGAACGTCGTATTACTTGGGTATATTGCGAACCAAGGTCTAAGATAAGTATTTTAGTTCTACCTGTTTCCATCCGGACATTATAGCATAAAAACTATTTCAGCAATAAATGGTAGATTTCTTTCCAAGGCACGCCGGAAAGAATAAAAATAACATACAATAAAGTGAAAATAATTGGAATGTGTTTTTCAAGTTTTGATATCGGATGATATTTCTTTCTATTTTTTTCTTGACCAAGAATTTCCCACTCTTTTGCAAATGGCTGAGCAGGTAATTTACTCTCAAGCATGTGAATAACTTTAAATTTCGCTCGATTTAATTGCTTAAAAGAATGAATAATACTGTACCAACAAGAACAAATGCCAGCACCGACAAATGGAACTAGGGCAAAAATTATTGAGTTATGTGGCGCTTCTTTTGCCTCCAAATATCCCAATACACCCATGATAGCTGTATTTAATCCTAGAAAAAATTCATTTGCTTTTTGTCTGCGGTCATTAGTATCATTAAAAATATGAAGATAGACCCTGTATTGTTCAAGGTAATATTCTGTCGATTTATTTTTACTACCTTCCTCCATTTGGAGATTGCTTGAAAGCAATAAACTGTCTAATGGTTCTGATTCCATAAGTTAATTATAACACAAATAAAAACAGCCCCCAAGTGGAGGCTGTTTTTATAAAATGCTTAAATCATTTTACTTAAGACTTGTATCTCTGACTACTGTCGCGTCAACAGTCATGTTTATATTGAACATACCGTAAACTTGAACAGAATCCCCGACTCGCAAAGTAGAAAGACCTACACGAAGCCAAAGAGCATTCAAGACAGAAGTATCAGATGCAAAATTAACTGTGTAATCTTTATCTCCTGATGTCATCACCAAAGTCATTGGAGAAGCAGTTACAGAAAGAGATTTTATGGTCCCTCCCATTACAGTGCGTTCCATTTTTGGCACATTTACTTTTACCAAATCTGCTGTAAGAGTATTGGTCAAAGTATTTAACACTCCTCGAGCGGAAACTTTCGCACCCACAACAATATCAGCAAAAGTTCCTACCATATCACCCTTCATGATCTTAGTAGAAGATGTCACCATCACAGTTACATCAGCCCTATCTTCATTAGATAAAACAAATTTCATACCTACAGCATCAACACTCTTAACCATACCATTCAAAGAAGCGCCCTTCTTTTGAATAGACCAGTCCTTCATCGTGTCAGCATTCACTGTCAAAGGTGTTCCTGCTGTCGTTACCAAATCTCCATGAAAACTGATAAAGTCTCCTACAGATACTTCAGATACTGAAGAAACTCCCCCGTATTTTCTGATAACTTTTGAACCAGTGCCAGCATTCACCGCCCAATTCAAAGTGACAGAACCCCAAGTCGTGTACGCAGAAACAACAGTACCAGAAACACCAGTGACTTTTGCTCCACGAACCAAAACTTTGCCATTGTCATAAATATGCACCTCCAAAGTAGAACCGTTATCATGGGCTTCTTTGGCATGCTTCATACTATCCTCATTACCATTATTATTTTCATTATCAGCTTTTACTGAACCGACAAAAGCCAAGCATGAAAACATCAAAACAAACGCAAGAACATAAGATAACTTTTTAAAATTCATAATATTTTTAATAATTAATAATAATTTTTAATATAGGTTTCGACCCCATATAATAATTTTATCACTATATTAAAAAACACAAAAGACCCTAAGTGGAAAAAAAGTGGAAAACTACATAAAGTCCCTTAAATATTGGAAAATATTATCTACTTTTCTGTCTAAAATGCACTATTAGAATCAAAACAAGAATAGTAAAATATGCAGTCAAAGAAAGCATTGGGAATGAAATGTATCCGCCAAATTCAGAAATTAATTGTTGGTAACAAGATACACCCGAAGAATCACAAGGCACAGAGCCAGTTTCTCCGAAATAATACATTAAATTTTGATAAATAGAAAAAACAAAACCAATACACAAAAGAGGCAAAGAATATCTAATGACTTTTTTATCTTTATCCCAGAATGCTATGCCAAAAAGAATAACTTGTGGGAAAAGAAAAATCCTTTGATACCAACACAAATAACAAGGCGCAAAATGCACTATCTCAGAATAAACCAAAGAAAAAAATGTAGCTATCAGAGAAATTAAAAAACAAATAGCTAAAAAATGTTTCTCAAGATAATCAAAAAAAGAATTTTTCTTTGGACCAAAAAATAAAATAAGTAAAGAAACAACTGCAAAAATTTGCAAGACAATTGCGCCCATTCCTAGAAACATATTCAAGTAATGCACATTGTCGAGATTCATAATTTTTTACTGAGGTAAAATGCATTGCGTTTTGTCAGCAAGCTTGTCGAGGGCTACTTCTCCCGTCAGACGTGATCCATCAATAAATTCCCAAGTCGGATAACCTGTTATTTTTTTATCTATGCAAATTTGAGTCTGAGCACTGCCATTTGAAGTGGAACATTCAACATAAGGCAAAAGATGTACAGAAGTTCCAAAAAGTTTTTTCTCAGCCTTACAATGCGGACACCAAAAAGCTCCATAAAAAGTGGCACCTTTATCCTTTAAACATTGAGCAAAAGTATCATACCTACTGAGTGTATTATCCTGCTTATTATTTACCAAAAAGGTCATAATACTGCCTAAAATCAAAACTATTATCACACTAAAAAATATTGTTGTTTGTTTCATAATTTAATACTAACAATTTATAATTTTAAAGCAAACTTAAAATCTTCGGCAAGAAGATAATAAATACAACAATTAAAGCAACTATTCCAGCGAACGCCACTGCTCCGGCAGCTACATCTTTGGTGTCGCGTGCGTATGGATGATACTCAGGAGAAGTTAAATCTATATCTATTTCAATAGCAGTATTAAATACTTCAGTAACAATAAGAAAACCAATAACAATAACAAGAGAAATCCATTCAAACTCTGAAATTCTAAAATAAATACCTGACCCAATAATAACTAAAATAAGTAAAAAAATAGATGCCGGCAAAAACCAATGCTCCTCCCTGGCAACAAAAACATACAAGCCCCTAAATGCATTTAAAAGTCGCTTATGTGCTTTTGCTTCTCGCCATTTTTTTTGTTCTTTTTCTTCCATTTATTATTGACTGCTTGCCTGCTGGCTGTTTCGAATCTGCACTGAATTTGCATTTACACTACCGTCAGAGTTCGCTACACCTATTATAGCAACTTTAACACCTACAACCAAATCAGAAACCGCCCCTTCTACTGTCTTCATGACTGTAGTTTTGTCTGTATAAAAAACTATTTTAGAACCGCCATCTTGAGTTTTTACAGTAATACTTTGCGCATCTTTCGAGAGAATTTCACCATTTACAAAGCCACCGCCACTGCGCATGCCTCGCATTCCCCCATTCATTCCACCGTTCATCCCTCCATATTGTCCAAAATTTTGACCCCTGCTATTTATAGCAGCCTGAACATTATTTCCACCATATCTCATGCCTGCATAAAAAGAAACAACTGCTAAAATCACAGCACACAAAACCAAGCCAACTATTTTTTTATTTTTATTTTCTTTATTCATATATTTTTTTTATTTATAATTTATTCATACCTCAAAGCATCAATCGGATTTAACATTGCCGCTCGACGCGCGGGATAATATCCAAAAATAATACCGATACCTGCTGAAACTCCGAAAGCCAAAAGCACGGAAGAAAAAGAAACTTGCGTCTGTAAAATACCAGCCGACGTCACAGCAAATGATATAAGCCAACCCAATGCTACGCCCACAGCTCCACCTACAAATGTTAAAGCTACAGCTTCTGATAAAAACTGAGTACTGATGTCTTGCCTTTTTGCACCAATAGCTTTACGTAAGCCAATTTCTTTTGTACGTTCAGTCACAGTCGTAAGCATCATATTCATAATTCCAATTCCACCAACGAGCAGTGAAATAGAAGCAATCGAAGCAAGAAAAATTGTAAAAGTATTTATAACAGTGGATAAGGTACCTAAAATATCTTCTTGGGAAATTATTGAAAAATCAGCCTCAGAAACATTGTGCTTATCGAGCAATGCATTCGTAGCAGCGTCTTTTACTTCTGCCATTTGATCTTTATTAGCTACTGAAACAGAAAGAGTAGAAAGATAATCAACACCGGATAAAATCTTCTGCATTGTGGAAAGCGGAACAAAAATCATATCATCCGGCCCGGAAAATCCAGCCCCGCCCTTTGCAGTCAAAACTCCTATCACATTAAAATTTACTTTATTTATTCTGACAGTTTTCCCTAACGGATCTTGATCTGGAAATAAGTCAGTAGCAACAGTAGCGCCCAAGACTGCTTGCCTGCCGAGACTTCTTTGATTCGCTTCAGAAATAAAATCCCCATTTTCTATACTTATATTATGCACTGTTACATAATCCGCTGTTGCTCCAGTGATGGTTGTGTTTGTATTGTTGCCCGAAGCCACTACCTGGAAACGACGGGAAACTTCCGGTGAAACTGCCGCCACTCCATCAAGGTTTTTTATAACATCAATATCTTCATTTTTTAAAGTTTGCGCCGTGCCTCGCCCTGATGAAACTATCCCTCGTCCAGGCTGGACAATGCCGGGTAAAATAGTCAGCAAATTCGAACCGAGTCCTTCGATACTGGACTGAATAGATTCCTTGGCGCCGTTACCAATAGACACCATCGCGATAACTGAAGCAATGCCTATAACAATGCCGAGCATCGTCAAGCCCGACCGCGCTTTGTTTGCGGAAAGTGATGAATATGTTTCATGTAATATGTCTGCTGTATTCATTTTAGTAATCGTAACATATTATACGCGCAATTAAATACTTTGGTGCATATATATTTCAGCTCTTTTGCAATACTCACATTTGGTATTTTTGCCATACGAATTATAGTTGCAAGGTCTATTTACCCAATCACCTATTTTTAGAAGATTGTCATAATCCCTTATATCTTTTATCAACAAATCTATTTGTTCTATATCTATGTGCGTAGAATACAAAGCGTTTTTGTCGTCCTTTTTTGCCTCAAGGAAAAGAAGTTTGGAGGCATACACATCTCTGCCCCGCTCTGCGCCCGCGACGAGGTATGAATACATCGCAAGCTGGCGCATCAATGTCGAAAGCCTACCCTCTTCGTCGATTTTTTCTATTGTATTTTTTGTTTTCACACTGCCGGTTTTAAAATCAGTGATAACCACATCGCCATTTTCCAATCTCTCCGTTAAGTCCAATTTTCCATACATCAAAAGCTCCGGGAATTTTGCATCACGGAATTGCAATGACCTTTCCGACATATAATCTTTCGCCAAAGTTTTATAATAATTCTCCACCCAATACAATACTGCATTCTCCGCATCTTTTGCTAATTTCTTTAATTCTGTTTCATTACTAACTCCTTCTTTTTCCAACTCAAATAGTATCTTTTCATAAATTTCTTTTTGCGAAACTTTCTGCCGAAGCCTTGCTTCGGCAGATTTCAAAATAAATTCTATCGTGCTGTGCACTGCGGAGCCGAGTCCTAGTGACGAACTTTTCACTTCCGGTAATTTCAAAAAATTTCTAAAATACCATTTCCAAGGACATTCGAAAAAATTATTCAGCAATGACACGGAAACTTTACTATCCGAATAATTTTCTCGTACAAAAGTTTTTATATCTTCCAAGATATTTCCTTCCTTATTTTTTACAACTTTCGTGTATATTTGCGGACCGTGTGCTAAAATTTCTTTTTCTGTTTCTTCTTGTGTCTTTTTTATAAAATGATTTTCCGGCAATTCGCGGATGATATGTGCGAGCTCCATCTCTCCACCGGTATAATTCTCCGCAGAATACGATATATTACAAAACTCTTTCGCGCGAGTAATAGCCACATACAGCTCCCTTTTTACTGATTCAATATCCTTCTCGGCGAGTCGCTTCTTAACTTCTTCCGGCAAAGTAAAACCATTTTTCTTTTCGGACATTATCACTTCTTCATTCATATGCGCTATCCAAACAGCTTTATATTCGAGCCCTTTTGATTTATGCAAAGTCATAACTTGCACACCGCTCTCTGCGCCAAAAGTCGCAAGTGAAATGTGACTACCATAGCTTTCCAACCTTCTGAAATATTCCAAAAATTCTACTAAACCTTTATTTTTATTTTTCTGCTCAAAAAGCATTGCTATATGTATAAAACTGCGCACAACTTCGACGTTGCGTATCAACTCTTCGTGAGTTTTTGATTGATCAATTAAAAATTCATTGCCGATAGTGCTGACTACTACCGAAAGTTTTTCATTGGATAAAGTATCAATCCAATTTTTTAATTTACTTCCCCATTTTGAAATTGCATTTTCTCCGGCAAAAAGCCCACCGTCTTTGCCTTCTGATATCAAGTTTTCAATATTTAATTTATCCGGTTTCAGGGATTTTAAAAATTTATGCGCAGAAAAAGCGCCTATACCGCTGTATTTATCAAGCAATGATTCCGAAAGAGGAATACTGTCATATGGCTTTGCTGTAATATTCAAAACTCGTAACAAGCTTTGTGTTTCCGACACATCAAATAATGACAAATTCTTGCCAGCAGAAACAGGCACACCCATATTGTGCAGTATTTCTATGGCATTTCGCACGTGATAATTCTTCGGCACGAGTATTGCGCAGTCTTCCATTTTTAATTCTTTTTTTTCAATTTTATTCTTGAAATACAAACCTGCGCCCAATATTTCATCACGCGGATAATCATATTCATTTAAATTTATTTTTTCTTTACCTTTTGTATTGCTTTTTAAGTTTTCATTGGTAATAGAACTCTTTAACAAATCATCCGCCAAGTCTAAAATATTTTGAGTAGAGCGATAATTCTCAGTAAGAGTAATTTGTTTTGCTTTACCGAAAATATGCGCAAATTCTTCAAAATACGACATCGAAGCGCCAGAAAAACCGTAAATCAATTGTCTGTCATCCCCTACTACGAAAATATTCGGCTTCTCTTCGCCTTTCCAGACAGCTTTCAAGAAATTATTTTGCACACCGCTCGAGTCTTGATGTTCGTCCACCAAAATATATTGATAATTTTCTTTTATGTCGGCGCTGATATCTTCAAACTCACCTGCGAGCCGGACAGTATAAGCCAAAATGTCGTCATAATCCATCAATCCATTTTCGAGTTTTTTCTCTTCATAAATTCTGTAAAATTCCACAACTTCACGCGTGCGTTCGAGGGATTCTATTTTTGTTTTAATTTCTTTTTTTAATTGTCCTTTTGTCTCGCCTCTCGAAGAAATATTTTCCGGATCATTTTTCAAATTTTCTATGTCCGCCTCGACAAATGACAAAAATTCTTCCGGACTTAAGCCTTCTCTTTTTAAAATAGAAATTAAATGTTTTAAATCAGAAAAATACATTACCGGATTTGCTCGTGGACGCAAATGTTCCCAATCATTATTTTGCAAAATATCATCCACGAGAAATACTGCTTCATCGTCGGAAAGGAGCGTCGGTAATTTTTTAAAACCCAAATTCTCGTAATTTTTTTCGATTAAATTTATGCCAAAACTGTGAAATGTCGAAATACGAACTTTTTCGGAATCACTGCCTATGTATTCCGCCAATCTTTTTTTCATCGCCTTCACCCCGGAATTCGTAAAAGTCAGACACAAAATTTCATCTGCTTGTGCACCAGCTTTTTCTAAAATATTTGCTATCCTCAAAGCCAAAATCTGCGTCTTCCCAGTACCCGGCCCCGCTACCACCATCACCGGCCCGTCGATACTATCCACAGCTTCCTTTTGTGCTTTATTTAGTTTTCTGTATTCTTCGTTAAACTTTTGCATTATTTTTAATCATCACTTTAGATTTCCAAAAGAAAAAACCGATAATAATAATAGTGATAAGTGGAGAAACATATTCCGGAATTTCGTGACCGAAACTTTGTAAAATCATAATGACACCCAAAGCTAAGATAGAATACATCGCGCCATTTTTAAGGTAAATATATTTTTTTATAACTTCTATATTACTTACTGTAAATTTACGCACAAGATATGCACCCAATCCATTACCAAGTAAAATTAAAGGCACAGATAAAGTAAATGCAAACGCGCCCAATACTCCATCGATAGAAAAAGTAGCATCAATTATTTCCAAAAATAAAAGTTTGCTAAAATCAGAACCTACGGAACTGGTCAAAGTTTTTTCAGCTTCTTCCGCATTTTGCTTGAAGCCGTGCGTGATAAAAAATAAAGTCGAACCCATCACTGCGCCAAAGCCCATCATGTTACTATGTTTCAAAGCAAACCACGCGACAAGAGACAATATAACTGAAATAACAGCATAGAACCAAACACCCTTTTTCATAAAAAATTTCTCGGGTTGTGGTAAGCCAAAATGTTTATCCTCTAAAAATAACCAATGTAAAAATAAAAACAAAAGAAAAACTCCCCCGGCTACGAGCAATATAGGAGAAGATTTCATAATTGATTCATGAACAATAGGATTGTTTGACCAAGCTGCAGACAAAACTTGCATCACATTCAAAGTCGGATTAAAAGCCCAGACAATAACGAATGGTAAAAAACCACGCACAACAATAACAGCAAATAAAAAACCCCATAATAAAAACCAGCGTTTTGCTTTGGGACTCATCGTGGCTAGTGCCTCAGCGTTGATAACAGCATTATCCAAAGACGAAATTGCCTCAAAAAGAGAAAGCCCGACTATCGTAAATATCGCGGAAAATAGCATTTTTATATTATAGCAAAAAACCTAAAAACATCATAAAAGAGTTATTTTTTCATTCGGACAACCAAATGCGCAAAGAGTGGCCTCAGCTGATTTTTCAACTGCTGATTTTAATTTTTTCTTATCTGTATTTAGCTGACCAACCTCTATATTTGCAGGCCAAAGAATTTCCACATTTTTACAAAATTTAGCAATTTCTTTTTTTATTTCCAAAACACTTTTACCGTCTTTCAGTGTTTTATTTGGCAAAATTAAAACATCAGTGGGATTTAAATTTTCTATTGCATCCCAAACAGGATATTTACAAAATGACCCGTCATTGACTTCATCCTTATTAACAATAATTTTTTTACCATATAAAATAGGCAAAGCCATCGAGGCATGTATCGAGGAAATCATATCTGGACTCGCAGTCTTTGTGTTTATCAAAGCGCACTCACCTGTATTCAGGGTAACCTCAACATAAAATTCTGTTTTAGATTTTTTAATAGCCTCGCAATCCAATGCTTTTTTGCCGTGACGCATATGTTTTACTATGTGATCAATATTTACTATTTTCCCCAAACGAAAAAAATTTATAAATTCTTTGCCGACACATTCTTCATAATATATCGAAGCCCCCAAGAGTACTTGCTCATCACCAGCGAGAAAGTATGCTCCTATCGGAGCACCAGTTGAAATACCTACAACATGACTAAAAACATCACCCAAACCGATTTTTCTAAAAGCTACGACAGAACCTGCCCCATAAACTCCACGCATTCCTCCGCCTAAAATAAAAAGAAGAGGTCGAATATTTTCAGACCCCGACACTTTATCTCTTTTATTTAAAATATTTTCTATAACAACATTTCTTGAACTATCTATCATTTGCTTATTCTACTATATTTACCAATCTTTGTCCGCTTGATAGTCAAGGCCAGCGATGGCACACTAATTTTTTCGCCAAGATCGTTTGCAATAGCTCGCACATATGTGCCAGAGCCGCACTTTATTTTGAAACTCGCAGAAAAAAATTGTTCAGACAATTTTTTTCTGCTCAATCCCCCTAATTCCTTGCGCCAAATTTTCAAAATTTCCTTTTGCCGAAAATCTCCTTTAACTTTCACAATTCTTTTTTCAATATCTTTTAAAAGTTTTTCCCTACCGATTTTTCTCATTTTTATAAATTTTAGACTTTTAACTTCAACCTCATGTTCCGGACTTTTTACAACACTACCCGCCCTGGCATGAATAAATAACGGCTTGCCATTTACTGGCTTCGAAGAATACATCGGATATTTCTGTATAAATTTTCCAGTAAAAAATTTTAAATTTTCTTTTATCTTTTCTTTTAAATCTTGCATCGCTAGGTCTTGCCTAGCGATTTTTTCAATCTTACCCAAGATATCATAAGTATCCGTCGCAAAGCCAAAAAGAACTTCAAATTCATATTCTTTGTTCAAATTTAAATACTTTTCTTTTTTCTTGCATTCCTCCCCCGCCAAGATTATCAAAAGCCCAGAGGCCATAGGGTCGAGCCGTCCTGCATAAGTCATAGATGCACGAGCATATTGTTTGCTCTTCCTCCGGAATTGCTCTAGTGCTTCCAGCGGAGTCTGCCCTTCTTTCTTATTAAGTAAAATTACCTTCATATTCTTAATTTACATTATTAAAAGAAAAAAGAAAGCATTTTTATATCTATAACTTATCAACATCCCCTATTTTTTAAAAAAAATATAATGTATAATAAGCTCATTATGAAAAAAATTTTAAAAATAGAGGAATTTTGTCTTTTGCTTTTTTGTGTCTTTTTATTAGCGTTTACTTTTTATAAAATTAATAATACTTATGCTAGTGATGGTTCAGGCGCGACAGCTGTATCTACATCACCAGGAGTCACCACAGTAAACTCAACAGGTAATACTTTAACGTTTACTTTTACTGCCTCTGAAACAATGAACAGCGGAGGCATCACCCTTACAGTGCCAGCAACATGGAGCGCCCCTCAAGGCACACCCGGTATTGCGGGTTATACGACTATTTCTTCCAATGGTACAGTAGGCAGAGTTTTAGATGAGGCAGAAAGTACCACCGACTGGACTAATACTACTTCTCACCCTACGGCTTGCACGGGCGGACTGACTGTTGATAATTCTGTTTTTCATTCGAGCACAGGTTCTATTAAGTGCGTAAACAGCAGTGACGACAATCACGGCTTGTGGTATAAAACTATTTCTCCTCAAGATTGGTCTTCTTTTTCTTCAATTGGATTTTGGATCAGAACAACAGGCCCCATCAATAATGGCGATTTAACTTTTGACGTCAGCGGCAATACAGATTTATCCTCCGCTTTTGAAGATTTGAATTTGGGTTCGGCAATTTCTGCCGACACTTGGACTTACGTAACTTTTAATTTTGCTTCGATTCCATCTTCCCGCACCGCCGTTAGAAGTTTCGGCTTCAAAATTTCCAACCTTTCAAATATCGGCAACAATACAGTTTACGTGGATCACATTATGCTGGGCTCAACAGGTGGTACCATTGTGCCGACATTTTCCGGGCAAAATATTATTATTGATGCTCTTTCTTTGACTGCTGGTCAAACTATCACTATAACTTACGGCGACGGAGGTGGCGCAAGTGGAGCCGTAGCGCCTTCTTCTCCAGAGACAAGCACCTTTACAGTAAAATCAAAGACAGTTGATTCCGGAGGGCTTACCGATATCGGTACATCTCCTACTGTAAACGTAGTAGGTAGTGATATTACCCCGCCTATGCTTTCACCTATTTCTATTTCTTCAAATAATACAAACTCTACATCAATGGCAAAAGTCGGAAATGATGTAACTTTAACATTTACAGCTGACGACACAATCAATACACCGACAGTCACTATCGCGGGACACTCTGTTACACCTATAAATACATCTGGAAATACATGGAGCGCTACATACACAATGATATCAGGCGACACAGAAGGAGTAGTGCCATTCACTATTGATGCTACAGACCTTGCAAGCAATCCTACTTCAACCACATCAACAACAGATGCATCAACAGTAACTTTTGATAAAACTGCACCGAGTATTTCAAATGTTTCAGCAACACCATCCACTACGACTGCTACAATTACATGGACCACAGATACATCATCATCTTCAAAAATACTTTATGGCACAACTGACAGCTATGGAAGCATGACGACAGAATCTGATACTGGAGCAGGAGTCACTTCCCACACAGTTATTATTTCGGGTCTTTTACCTTGTACAACTTATCACTATGCAGTTTACTCTGTAGATACTTCTGGAAATGCAACCACGGGCACAGACAATACATTTACTACTTCTGGATGCAGTAGTGGTAGTGAAGAATCACAGCCAATCATTCCACCTAGGGGAAATGGTGGCCGCCTTATCCCTCCGCCTGCGACAACCACCCCAACAGAAGCAAGAACAGTTACAACGACTTTACAGCCCTCCATCGTAAAAAAGGTTTCCCCTATTTTTTTCAAACTAAGAATGCAAGTAGGAAGTAAAGGAGAAGAAGTAAAGAGACTTCAGGAATTCTTGAATACTCATGGATATATTGTTGCAACAACAGGGGCCGGATCTATTGGCCACGAGACGACCTCTTTCGAGGCAGCTACTAAAAATGCTTTAATGAAATTACAACAAGACCATTTCAGTGAAATCCTCACCCCACAAGGACTCAAAGGACCTACTGGTATTTTCGCTAAATGGTCTAAAGATTATGCAAACTCTGTACTTGCTAAAGAAGCAGAATAAGTAATCCTTAGTAATCAAAGTACTAAAATAGTAAACACAGAATATATAACTTGTCAATGCGGAGGCGGAGAGATTCGAACTCTCGGTGGGTTTCCCCACACAGACTTTCCAGGTCTGCGCACTAGACCGCTATGCGACGCCTCCGTACACTTTAATCTACATTATTTTAAGAAAAAAGAAAAGCTAAGCCTCAATAGTATTTAAAAATTCTTTATTAGTTGAGATATTGTCACTCCCCTTTTTTACTTTTAACAAAAGCGCAAGAAAAGCTCCTACAAAAATCATTATCGCAGCAACCAAGAATACATAATCATAAGCATCTACTTGAGCTTTCAGAATAATAAGCGAAATATAATTTTGAACATCTGTTGATGCATGACTGTATAGTTTACTAAAACTGTTTATCTTCAAAATATTTGAAGTAGTTCTATTGTTTAATATTGTCGCAAATATCGCTATGCCGAATGCTCCTGATAAATTTCGTACTAATGCAAGAACTGATGAAGCAACCCCTATTTCACTTTGCGGAACGAGGGATGCAATGATACTCGTACGCTGAGCCATACCAAAACCCAATCCAAATGCCATGATAGATAGAGGGATTATAATATCAAGCGCTGTTGATTTTGGATCAAGAAAACTAAAAAAGAAAATCCCTACAGATGCCACTAACGTACTGGCAAATATCACATATTTTGAATTTACTTTTCCAGTCAATGCTCCACCTATCGGTGAACCTAACATCATGGCGGCCGCCATCGGTATAAAAAGATAACCGGATTCCGTCGCATTGTAACCTAAAAATGTTTGCGCAAAAATAGGTATCAAAAAAATTCCACCCATCATTCCCATAAAAACTACAAAGTTATTTAAAAGCGCATTTACAAAAGCCGGAATTTTAAAAAATTTAAGATCAATAATAGGCTCAGGTACTTCTTGCTCGATCTTAAGAAATAATCCAAAAAGAATAATGGCTAAGAAATAACATATTAAACTTCCTACTGAAAACCATCCCCAATCAGCACCCTTGTCCAATACCAACACCAAAGCAGAAAGCGCACCACCCAAACTAAATGCTCCCCACCAATCAAAAAATTTCGTTTTTATTTCTGACCGTGATTCATTTATAAATCGTAATGCCATATAAATACCCAAAATTCCTATAGGCAAATTTATTAAAAACACAGACCTCCAACCAAAATTATCAATAAGCGGACCACCGAGTAATGGACCGAAAACAATGGCTGCCGCAAAAGACGAAGACCAAATACCGAGCGCCTGCGCACGTTCTTTACCCTCTTTAAAGGTGACAGCTATTATTGCCATCGCCGTCGGATAATCCGCTGAGCCGGCAATGGCTTGAATCACGCGGAAAATAATCATAGATGTCAGATTCCAGGCCAAACCCGCCAACACAGAGCCTAAAATAAAAATAGAAAATCCAATAATATAAACTTTTTTTCTACCTATCGTGTCTCCTAGTTTTCCCCAAATAGGCACGAATACTGCATTGGCTAAAATATATGCAGTAGCTATCCAGCCAGCGGCAGAAATAGTAATACCGAAATCACTTATTATTTTCGGCAAAGCCAAATTTACAATACTCTGATCAAGCCTACCTAAAAATGTGCCTATAATAACGGTAAATAAAATCCACCATCGCAGATTGTTTTTTGGTGGAGTATCCATAAATTTTATTTCAAATAAACAGTAATCTTCGCAGACATTCCATTTTTTAATTCTGGATAATCACTGGCGCTGAAACGAACTTTTACGTCAAACTTTTTTATCGGGCGCTTGTCAGAAATAGAAAATACTACTCCTGTGTCATTTGAGGTTTGGCTGACATCATCCACAACTCCTACATAAACTTTTCCACCAAATGCATCGACAGTGAAAGAAGCCTTTTGCCCTATTTTAATTTTTTCCAGTCCTTTGTTTTCTTCAATAGAACCTACTACACGTAAATCTTCGGGATGTATCATCGAAACAACAGTTTCTCCTGGAGCGAAAAATTCACCTACACTATTTTTAACATTTACTATTACACCACTCTGCTTAGAAGAAATTGTATAAGTACCTACCAAGGCTACAGGAGTATTAGCAGAAACAGCATCCCCCTCTTTTACGTAAAGAGTATTTAATGTGCCCGGCGTACTAGCAGATAAATTTACAATCGGAGCATTGATTTCAGAATTTTCAATAAATATTGTGCCATGATTTGCTTGCCAAAAAAGAAATCCTGTTAAAATTAAAAATACACAAACAACACCGAGCAAGCTTTGAACTATAGGTTTTTGAAATATATTTTCTTTTTTTGTATTTTTTTCTTCAATCATATATTTTTTAAAAATTATTGCGCTAATAATTCGATAGCGGAAGTATTTGCTGTAGCTATTTGTCCGGCAGTTATTGAAACATTTGCAATAACACCATCAATAGGAGCTGTAATAATAGTATTATCGTACACTCCTTGTGCTACCTGCAAAGCGCCTTTCGTATTTTCAACCTGAGCCCTAGCTATCTCCAAGTCTTCAGAGCGAGCACTGGATAACTTTTGATCCAATAACGCTTGCGTGGTATCCACTATTCCCTGGGCAGTAGTAACTGCTTGAGACTGATTTTGTAAAGCTGACTGATAAGCATTATAAAGTACTAAATAACCTACAGACTTTGTATTTGGAATAGAAATTACCCAAGTAGTATTTGTGTTTTGCATAAAGTTATCAGGAAATTGTATATAAAGACCGCGAGTTCCTAACTTTACGGGCACAGCACTGACCTGGCCAGTACCCTCTTCAAGTCCAGAAAAAGAAAAATATCCGCCATTTCCTGTTGTGTATATTGTAATTGTATATGCCCCCTCAGCTCCGGTATACGTACCGGAAATAAGTGGTGCAACATCTGTAGAGCTCACAGTATTAATTGTAGGCAAAGCCACAAGTCCTGAATTTAGCATTGCGGAAAAAGCATTAGCGACTAAAACTTTTTGCTGAGCAACTGTATTATTGTAATTATTTTTTGCATTATTCAAAGCGACCTTGGCGACATCTACCTCTGGAGTAGAAACACCATTTACTAATTTCGTATAAGATATCTGTGCGGAATCATAAGATGCTTTCGCCTGGTTCACCGAGCCAATGGCATTTTCGGAATCAAGACTTGCCAAAACTGTTCCGGCTTTTACTTTATCTCCGACTTTTATAAATACATCTTTAATTCTTCCACCCACAGGAAAAGCCAAGGTTAGATCTTTAGATAGTACGTTAATATTATTAGCTCCAGTAAAATCTGAAAATTCCCCGAGTTTTGCAAACCTTGCCTTCTGTATATTATTATTTGCAACGAAACTAACAACTCCTAAAATAAGGGCAATAAAAATAGCGATACTTATCGCGATTTTGGGCGTATGAATGATTTTTTTAAAATGTTTTTTCATAATAAATGAATACCCAATGATATCACATAATCAGAAAAAAAGCAAATAGATAAAAAGAAAGAGCGTATATTTCAACGCTCTTAAATATGATAATGACATTAACCTCCCCCGAGATGAACACGCTTACCGTCTTTAAAATAATAAACTTCTTTCGCCAAGTCAAAAACCCAAAGAACATAAATCACCAACCAGCTTATATCAAATTCCCATTTCCCCCCTGCTATCTTAGCAGATGCTTGGTGCAAATGGTGAAAATGATGCAAATACTCACCGCCAGTTATGGTGGAAAGTATAATTTTTAGTAAAGCCCAAACAGGAAAAAATGTCCAATAAATTGATTTTGGAAGTTTTTGTAAAAATCCAAAAATATCAGCAGAATAATCTCTTGTTTTTTCATCTACAACATTTTTCCCATGCCCAAAACCATTTATGCCCATTCCAGCAACTATTGGCATGTAAAAAAACTGAATAGCGAACATCCAAATTCCATCAAGGCCGAATAAAAATAAATAAACGGTAAGTAAGACAATCGGACCTATGATACTTAGTCTATGAAATAAGTTTCTAAATATCCAATTTTCCTTTTTTACCATAGCATCCACTCTTTTTTTTATTTCAGGTGGTACATTTCCGTACAAATAAAAATACTCTAACAACGGAACTAGCGGTCCTTTCACTTCCCAGCCAAAAATTTTAATTGGAATTTTTGGACTATGAGGGTCACCTTTTTTGTCTGAATTCGCATGATGGTAAACATGAAATACCACCCACTCAATAGCTTTTATTCCATTATTCAGCCAGATAATGAGTAGAAAATAAAATTCTGCTTTCCAGTCTAAAATAACGGCCTTGTGAGTTTTGCACCTGTGCAGGTAAATACTTGTAGAAATAATTGTTATAAAACACATTGTTGCTACAAGTATAATTTCTTCACCCAATGAAGGATGAAATAATGGGAAAGCATTATAAACGCTCTCGACCATCTGGACAATTTTAAAGAACAAAAAGTAATACATATATTTTGGCTAAAAGTTTCTATAGAAATAATACCACAAAATAAAGCAAAAGCTAGGTGAGCATTCTCAAAAAGTCACTTTCATTTAACACTTTTACACCCAGTTTCTCAGCATTTTTGAGTTTTGAGCCGGCTTCCTCGCCTGCTACTACATACGAAGTTTTAGCTGACACTGAACCGGAAACTTTCCCGCCTAAGTTTATTATTTTTTCTTTTGCAATTTCCCGCGACATTGTGCCGAGTGTGCCAGTCAAAACAAAAGTCATTCCGGTAAACTTTCCGGCTTTTTTCTTTTCAGATTTTTCTATTTTTACGCCGTTATCTTGCAATTTTTTTATAAAATTCAAATTGTTTTTATCGCGAAAAAATTCATACACACTACCGGAGACTTTCGGCCCGATATTTTCTATCTCATTTATTTTTTCCAAACTCGCCTGCTCTAACTTTTCCAAAGTTCCAAAATTATTCGCTAAATCACGCGCTGTCTCCTCGCCTACATGCAAGATACCCAATGCCCAAAGAAATCGTGATAATGGAATTTTCTTTTTTTCTTCAATTTCTCTAATAATATTTTCCGCGGATTTCTCGCCAAATCGTTCCAAGGGTGCTATATCTTCTTTGTTTAAAGTAAAAATATCACTCGCATCAGTAATCAAACCCTCATCTTTAAACCTGCGCAAGATTTTCGGACCTAATTCATAGATTTCAAATACGGCTACAAAGTGATCAATGTATCTTTCATTTTTCGCAATGCATTTTTTATTCGGACAAAATGAAGCCACCAGTTCTCCCCTTTTTTCTATCTTGCTTCCACACGCAGGACAAACTTCCGGCATTTTAAATTTCTTTTCTTTGCCGGTGCGCATTTTCGGTAAGACTTCCACAACTTTCGGAATAACGTCGCCGGCTTTTTCTATCACCACAGTGTCACCTATTCTTAAATCAAGCCTTTCTATTTGATCCATATTATGTAAAGTGGCTTTTGATACCATAGAACCAGCGACGAGCGTCGGCTCAAAAAATGCAAGCGGAGTCAGCACACCCGTGCGACCGACATTTACTTTAATATTTTTTACAACAGTCGTCGCTCGCTCAGCAGGATATTTAAAAGCAATACTATGACGCGGAGCTTTGCCGACAACACCCAAAACTTCTTGCAAATTTAAATCATCAACACATATAACTATGCCATCAGTACCATAAGGAAAATTGGGCCTTATTTTTTCAAACTTTTTTATAAAAGTTATAACTTCTTCCAAATTCTTGCAAATTGCATCATGCTCATCAACATTGAAACCAAATTGTTTTAGTAATTTATGTTTATCAGAATGCGTCTGCCGAAGCAAGGCTTCGGCAGAATTAATTTCTGCTATATCATACGCATAAAAATCAAGTTTTCTTTCGGCAGTTAATTTTGGATCAAGCTGACGCAATGACCCTGCTGCTGCATTTCTAGTATTGGCAAATAATGTTTTGCCTTCTTTTTCATTTTTTTTGTTTAAAGATATTAATGTTTTTTTTGATAACAATGCCTCACCGCGAACTTCTATATATTCGGGAACTTCAAAATCAACCTCACCCCCCGCCCCTCTCCTTGTTAAGGAGAGGGGTATAGATTCAATCATTTTCAAATTTTCCGTAATATCTTCCCCGATAAAACCATCCCCTCTGGTTGCCCCGCGCACAAATTTCCCTTTTTCATAAATTAAAGACACAGCGAGACCATCAAATTTCACTTCGCAAAAATAATTTGACTTGGGAGTTGAACTCCCAAGTAATTTCTTAACTCTTTTTTCCCAATCATAAAGTTCCTCTTCATTAAAAGCATCATTCAAAGAAAGCATTCTGGTTTTGTGTTTTACTTTTTCAAACTTATCAAGAGGCTTCCCTGCTACCCTATTTTCTGATGCATTTATATTTTCAAATTCCGGATATTCTTTAAGTAAAGATTTTAATTCGCGCGTCAAAGAATCGTAAACATCGTCCGTCACGTTTGGAGCATTTTTAACATGATATTCTTCCCGCAGACGAGATATCTCTGCGCGCAATTTTTTTATTCTTTTTTCAGATTCAAACTTATCCATACCAAAAAAAATTAATAATTTACTTCTAGTTCACGTTCAACACTATTAGGCCCCGGAGAACAAGTAAAAGTATTACCATCAATAATTCCATTACTATATCCTTTAGAAATAATTTTAGTTTTAGATGGAATAATATTCGTATCTACAAACACAGACACTAACGCACAAGACTTGCCTTCACTGCCTAATGCAAGAAGAGAGAAAATCCAAGAAGGGCCCGGTTCAGAAAGATTTAAAGTAGTACCTGCGCAACTCGGAGTAATCTTGCTCGAATCAGTTCCGGTAAAACCAAAAGCAGAAGGGTCTTTGCCTAGATAAAGCGCGCATTCGACACCCACATCAGATGCAAAAAAAGCTTCGTTGGTGTCCTTTGCGGAAGTACTAAAATTTATTTCTTTCAATGCTATATTTGCAACTCCGAAAGCTATCGCCAAAACAATACTCGAAAGCACCATCGCAAAAAGCAACACGAATCCTTTTTTGAAAAATTTTTTTGTATTTTTAATAATCATAATTATATTTATAAAAAATTATCGAATCCACTTAAATAAATTCTCTGAAAAAGAGACGGAATAAGTGCCGGAACCTTGCGTCCACGAAACAGTAGAAGTCACCTTTACTTCATCGCCCTGATTTAAGTATTCCAAATCATCAACTGTTATCTTGCGGACAAAGCCGGAATCAACACCCGACGGATAACCATATCCATATCGTCCTTTTGATGAATCATAGAGAAGGGGCGGACAAGATGGAGAGCAAGAAGTAAAATCAAGAGCAGTCATGGTATGACCGAAACTTAATACATTTTGTTCATCGAAATAACAACCGTTGGGAAGAATACATCTACTTAAACTACTTTTAAAATTATTAGCCCAACCTCCCGTCGAAGAAAAAGCTGACGTATCACGCAAATTATGAATATACTCTATGCCCTCTTGCGCCAAGTATTCAGCGGTCATTTTTCTTTTAGCATAATTAGCATCAGTAATGCCGTTACCTAAAACAATCATCAACGTCAAAATAGACACTGTAAAAATAGTAATAGCTACGAGAGTTTCCACCAGAGTAAACCCGCTATTTAATTTATTTTTTTGTTTTAATTTTTTCATAATTATTTATCCAATAATCTCTGTGATACAGAAGTTTGTAAATTAAAAGGAGTATCGGTATTTTTGTAATGTATATTGCCGACCAACCTGATGGTGACAAAAGGCTGTTGATCATCCCCGCTTTCAGCTCCAAGAATAAAAAAACCGGAAGCAGGATCAATATTGATATCATCAGGAGTTAATTGAACATAAGGACTCAAGGAGCTAGGAATCAACAGACTGTATGGAGCCTGTGTTGATTTTAAAATTTTACCATTATCTATATAATACACCCATTGATCATTGTCATTACTTGGATCCCCGGTAGATGACTCAAAGGCTATTCCTGCGCAAGTCTCCCCACTTTTACTGCTTTGAGATTTACCAATATCATAAATCAAATCAGTGTTGGCAGTGGTGGCGCCAATGCAACGATAATCATAACCGGTACGCAAATTCCTAGACATGTCTTCCATTGTAAAGCTCAAATTATCTATCAATGAGCGAATATTTTGAGCTTTCTGATGAAGCATACTTGCATTCAACAATGCCCCCATGCCTATCAATACCACCACCAAAAAAAGAGAAATCGCAATCATTGTTTCTATGATTGTAAACCCGTAATTTTTTTGTTTAAAAAATATTTTTTGCATAATTTAATTTATTTGCACTCTGCCGGAAGGATATATTTTTATATAAGAATTTATGCCTCCTGTAGAAGTAATGGTTATTTGTGCATAAGAAACAATACGCCCTAAATCTATTTTTTCTGATTTTATAATTGCACTCGAATCCGGACGTACAAAAGCAATGCTTAAATTGGAAATTGAATTTGCTTTCTCTATATCATCTTGATAAAAGATATCCAAACTGCTAATAAAGTTTCCACTGGAAATAGCAATCTTATCCATACATTCAGGGTTATCACTGCTTCGCGGTGCCGGGCAAAATAATGTATCAAAATAATCCTTACTACCGTCCAAATCAACAAAATCAATAAAACTTTTTTTATTATCCGCAGAAGACGTATCAAAGTAAACTCCATAACTAGGTATCCAATCAACCAAAATAATACTGCTCGGGTCTACCTTGCCGGACAATGCGGATTTTTGGGCTTGCACTATCTGAAGAGCGACATCATTTGCCAGATTTTTAATATCAACTTTTTCTTGAAATTTTCCATAATTAAAAAGTACTATACTCGACATCACGGCAAAAATACTCAAAACAACGATGAGCTCTACATAGGTCATTCCCCCGTTTCTTTTTATTTTACTTATCTTCTTGATTTTTTTTATTTGTTCAAACATATTTTAATAACTGAAAGAGAAAAAATGCAACTCAAAAATAAATGCTATGACTGCGCCTAAAACCAAAAATGGAGCGAATGGAATCTCGCTTTTCATACCATATTTCTTTGAAAAAGCGAGCAAAACAAGTCCTATTATAGCACCAGACCAAAAAGCAATCACTACACCGGAAAGCACTCGAGAAATACCCAAGAGCCAGCCTAGGCCGAGCAAGAGCTTTGCATCACCGAGGCCCATCCATGCACCATTCGAAAAAAGCCAAATCAAAGCGAATGGCAAAGCAATTATGAACCCTGACAAGAATTCCAACATTGTCGGCATATGCATGTGTACGCCATAACCACCAAAGAAAAACATACCGACAAAAGCCAATACGCCAAAAACCAGAGCGAGAGTATCAGGGATTATTTTATGCCTGAGGTCATAAACTGCTATAACTATGAGTAATGAAAACATCATAGCGTAAAAAGCATAAGTAAAAGCAAAAATTAAAATATCACCGGTAAAAAGATTTAAGAATTTTAAAAACAAACCGGCAAAAATAAGACCCATTATGAGCTCCACTAAAAAGTATTGAGCGGAAATTTTAGTTTTGCAATGAGCGCACCTGCCTTTGAGTGCGACAAAACTGGCCAATGGAATGAGTTCATACCAGCGAAGTTTATTTTGACAAGACATGCAAGCCGAACGACCACCCAAGTTTTTATGAGTGCCGTATCGCAAGATAACTACATTCAAAAAACTGCCGATGATGAGACCTAAGATAAGAAAAATAAATGTGAGTAAAAATAGCATAAATATAAAATAATTATTGATTTATAAACAAGACGTATTTGCCCCGAGGGAATTATCTTCGTGTAAACTTTTGCCGGTATTGTCGACACACCAGAAACCTCCGGACTTGAGCCCTACATCAGATGCCCATTCATTACTGCCATAATTACAATCAGCGGAAAAAGTATTCGGATCACCGTTTACATTAAAACCGGAAAAGCCGGCGACCTTGGCAGCGGACAAAACAAAAGAATAACTGGAAATAACATTATTGACCGGAGGGACATCACTGCATACATCGTTATAACTATTACCATTTGCAAGATAGTAAAGTTCAGCTTGACTGCGAGCGCTCAACAAATCAGATTTTATACCGGCATCCGAACCTCTAGACCTGGCATCATTCAATGCAACTAAAACAACAGCGACTAAAATACCAATAATAGCTACGACGACTAAAAGTTCTATCAACGTAAAACCCCCATTATTTTTTATATTTTTTTTCATATCTTTATTATATCATATCCATATAAAACAAAAACCACCCCAACATAATATGAGGTGGTTTTTAAGCAAAAAAGTAAATTATTTATCTTTTAGCTTGTAGGACAAATAACAACAGTTGAAGTGGTACTGAGCCCAAATGCAGTCACTTTTCCTGTTGAATCAACACAATAAGATCCTGCCCCTGAAGTCTTTAAAGTAGCTGACATAGCCCAAGCATCAGCAGCTTCGTGACATTCCACATTTGTACCGCCCGCAGTTGTTGCCCCGGTTTTCATAGCACCAATACCACCCGTAGCAGTACAAACACCTACATAAGTAGTAGGATTCTGATTGTCAAAATACAATTCAGCTTGTGCACGAGCATTATTAATGTTTGCTTTAATAGCAGCATCAGCTCCTTTTGAACGAGCGCTGTTAAGAGACGCCAAAACGACAGACGCCAAGATACCGATGATCGCAACAACGACCAAAAGTTCTATCAATGTGAAACCCTTCTTTAAATTCATTTTCATAATTTTTATTTATTTATAATAATTTATTTATAATTTTTTCGACTTATTTTAATACACCTATTATATCACAACTATTTTTTATGCAAAAAGTTATCCACAGCCCCTCCTAACCTCCCCAAAGGGGAGGAAAAATTCGTATCTCCCTTCCCTTTGGGAAGGGGTCGGGGGATGGGCTAACTTATTCCCCCCGCTATATTATAAATAGGCATAAGCACGGAAACCAAAAGCAAACCAACACCGAGACCGAGAACAACTATCATCACCGGCTCGATGAGCCCGACCAATGTGTCCACAGCATCATCTACTTCCCTTTTATAAAATTCCGCAAGCGTTTTTAAAATCTGCCCGAGTGAGCCCGTCTCTTCTCCGACTTTTACCATCTGCACCATAATGCCCGGAACCATATCGGAATGTTTTTCTAAGGCAGCCGACAAAGCAAGACCGGACTTTACACCATCAGCAGCTTCTTTTAAAACTTCTTTGTAAATACGACTACCCACAACTTCGGAAGTAATATCTATGGCGCGCACTATCGGAATACCCGAAGTCAACATCGTGTCCATGTTGTCCGCAATACGTGACAAATAAAGTTTTTTGTATAAGTTGCCTATGGCAGGAGTCGAAAGACGCAAACCATCGAGAGTTGATTTGCCTTTTTCCGTACGAGCAAGGTACCAAATCCAAATACCAAAAAGAATTAAAAATATAATAACCAAAAAACCATAGTGAACAAAGAAATCAGAAAGAGCTATGATAACCTTGGTATAAAAAGGTACTGCTTGTCCGGAATCTAAAATAATAGCGGACAATTTCGGAATAACTACCACAAACATCAAAGCCATCACGATAAAAAATGTAAAAATAACAAAAGCCGGATAAATGAGCGCGTTTTTGGTTTTAGAAGTGATGGCGTATTGTCTGTCTAAATATTCCGCCAAGTGCGCGAAAGTTTGATTTAATTTCCCCGTCTCTTCGCCGGATTTAACCATGTTCACATAGAAATCTGAAAATACATCCGGGTGTTTTGATAAAGCTCCGGAGATAGAAACACCGGCTTGCAAGTCATCACCTATCTGAGTGAGCTTCCTACCTAAAAGTTTATTTTCAGAGTTGGATGCTAGCATTGTAAAAGCCTTGAGCGCAGAAACTTGAGCATCAAATAAAGTAGAAATCTGACGAGATAAAATAACGATATCTTTCATCGGCACTCTTTCAAAAAGAGTCATCTGGAAAATAGAACCTTTCTGTCCTTCTTCTTTTATGGAAACAATAATAAGCCCACGACGTTGAAGACCGCTAATAGCTATGTCTTTATTTGGCGCATCGATAGAGCCTTCTTTGCTTGCACCCTGTTCATCTACAACTTTGTAATTAAAAAGCATAAAATTTTATAATAAACGCTCCAAGCCTTTTGGATTTAATGAATATTGATAAGCGCTCTCTATGGATATCTCCCCCGCTCGCACGAGCTCGAGCAATGAACGATTGAGGTCTACCATGCCGCTCTCTGTGCCTGTTTCTATGACTACATCTATTTCATGAGTGCGTTTTTCTCGGATTAAATTTGAAACAGCATTATTGTTTAAAAGTAATTCATAAGCAGGGATAAGTCCACCGGCAACCCTAGGGACAAGTCTTTGTGAGAAAATACCCAAAAGTGAAGATGCCAACTGAACACGAATCTGGTCTTGTTGAGCACCGGGGAAACTATCGATAATTCTGTCGATAGTTTGTGAAGCATTGTTTGTGTGTAGAGTTGAAAATACCAAATGCCCCGTCTCTGCGGCAGTGACAGCAGTGGAGATAGTTTCCGGATTTCGCATTTCGCCTATCATGATGACATTCACATCTTCACGAAAAGCAGACTTGAGTGCAATATGAAAATCAGCAGTATCGACGCTGACTTCACGTTGATCAATGATGGATTTATCAGGAATATATACATGCTCGATAGGGTCCTCGATAGTCAAAATATGTCGAGCTTGCTTTTCATTTATAATATTTATCATGGCTGATAAAGTAGTGGACTTGCCATGCCCGACAGGACCCACCACTAAAAAGAATCCTTGTTTTTTTTGAGCCAAGTCAGAAATAATCTGAGGTAGGCGCAATTCTGAAAGAGGTTTAACTTTTGGAATCAAGCGAAAAGCAATACTGATATTTCCTTTTTGAAAAAAAGCATTGCCTCGCAATCGAGCATCACCCTCAAAAGCATAAGAGAAATCGATCTCTTGCTGTTCCGTAAATTTTTCCATTCTACTTTTATCGAGTACTACATTTAGAATACCTAGAATGCCTTCCTTGGTCATCTCCGGGTGCTTTACTAGAAAAATAAGTTCGCCATTTATACGCATCGCAGGCACTCGCCCTACACCTAAATGCAAATCAGATCCGTTTTCACGAATCACAGTCAAAACAAGATCTTGAAGTTCTTTTTTATAATCTATCATTTTTTATTGATTTGCTAAAACTTTTTTGGATAAAATGCCTATAACCTGATCAATAACTTCCGCCGGTGTTGAATTTGCTTTTACGACGAAACCTTCTGCGCCGAGCTCTCTGCCTCTGTCGATGTCTGCCTGCTGGCCTTTGTTTGAAAGTATTACTTTTACGGAATTTTCTGACAATTTTCCATCTTTTATTTTTTCAAGCATAGTAAAACCGTCCATCTCGGGCATGATTATGTCTGTCAAAAGAATATCCGGTTGGAGTCCGCCTTGGAGCTTTTCTAAGGCTTGCACTCCGCTCTGCGCCGTAAAAACATCGAAATTATTCTGGCTAAATTTTAGCGCATACATGTCGAGCAAAAAACTATCATCATCCACTATTAAAATTTTTCTTTTTTCTCCTTCCATAATACGTACCTCAATTATATAACAAAAAAAGCTTTTACAACAGCATGACAATACATACCTGTGTATAACTCAAATTGACAAAAATAAAACACGGGAACCGAAGTCCTGCGTGTTTTTTAACTACCAATGTTTTAAAACGAGCTTACCTCAACCTAACAACTTTTTTCAAAGTGTCAGCTTTTAATCTTGCTTCTTGTCGCTTAGCAGCAGCGATTATGTCACCCTTATGCTCAAGGGCATACCATATCTCACAAGTTGCCAAAGCAAAAAAGAATATAATAAATAATATACAATTAAAAGTATTTTTTTTCATAGAAATAATGTTTTATTGAAAAGTGAACTCAATAGACTTAAAATAAATCTCCTAAGTTCACCCAATAAAACTAATTTATAAATAACTTTGTTAAAAGGATATCATAATAAATTTATTTTGTCAAAAAAATAACCCCATAAATAATGGGGCATTAAAAATTAAGATAAAATACTTACAAAATACTTACATTGAGCCTGTGTTTCCAGTTGTTGAAAACAAGAAGTTCATCTGAGTCTTTTTGTACTGTCACATCAGCATGCTCGTATGTAAAAACAATAGTTGCCAGCATGTGAAAAAATTTCTCAACATTTTTCGCATTCTCCTTCATGACTTCAATGATAGAACTAATGGCACCTGAATCCGTGGTGGCCCTGAGCACAAGGTGCAAAGAATTATGTTTTATGGTCAATTCCAGAGATTTTTTCCAAAAATCTGCCATTATTTTATCTTGAGATAAAAGTACCTCTTTGTCATATTGCTTTTTAAAGCTAAAAAAGTTTGAAATTAAATACCCTAATTTAATTTCATGGCCCTTCATTACCAAAATTAACTCTTCCAGCTTTTTAATTACTGCAAGACCAATCGGCATTTCAGACTGTCGTCCATGAAAAATGAAGTGACTCAAAAACATTGAGACTGCTATGGGCCTAGCCCAATGATAATTTTCTGCCGTAGCCAAGTCAGTGCCTTTGCCATAGAGAAAATTAATAATTTTAATGGCATCATCTTGCAATGCCTTCTTATCCCCCTCTTCATTGGCCTTGCCAATAAAAAAGAAAATCAAAGAATCAATCGGGAATCTTTCCAAGGTTGGCTTCATACTACATGTGTTTAAGTGTTTAAGACATTGAATTGTGTAATGAATTTTGCCTTAGTATAGTATTTCAATATAATTTTGTCAAAGTACGCACGAGCAATCCCCTATTCATTCTCATTACTAAAATTATAGACTTCTTGAAATGGGATGATACCGTCGACGGCCTTGAGCATCGCGTCTTCACGCATCAAGAGCATTCCATTTTTACGAGCAACTTTATAAATCTCAGAATCAACAGGATTTTTCAAAATAACATTTTGCATTTCTTTATCCACTTTAAACATTTCAAAAACAGCAATACGTCCGCGAGTACCTGATGGGCATTCCGCTGAAGTCCCCGTCTCATACATTTCACTTTTAATTTCAATTTCTTTTTTAAATTCTGCCGGCAAATCTTTTATTTGATCTTCGATTTGCATTTTAATACTCGGATCAGTAGGAACAAGCTTCCTGGCAGAAAGACAAGAGAGTCGCGCCAAACGCTGAGCAATAGAGAGAACTAATGTGGGTGCAATAAGGTATGGATCCACTCCCATGTCGACAAGTCTAGGTACTGCACCTATGGCATTGTTTGTGTGCAAAGTCGAAAGAACAAGATGCCCCGTCAAAGCAGCTTGAATAGCGAGCTGAGCAGTTTCTTTATCACGAATTTCTCCCACCATTATCACATCAGGGTCCTGGCGAAGGATAGAACGAAGTCCGGATGCAAAAGTATAACCTATTTCCGGCATCATTTGGGATTGGTTGATGTCCGGCATGTGGTATTCGACAGGGTCTTCAAGGGAAACTATATTTATTCTTTCTTTATCAAGTTCATTCATCATAGAATAAAGCGTGGTGGATTTACCGGAACCAGTCGGCCCGGTAATAAGGATAAGTCCGTAAGGTTTATTTATTGCTTCACGTATCATTTCTAAATTTCTTTTTGAAAGACCGAGCTGGTCGAGGGGTTTTACTCCTTGTTCTGCGTCCAATATACGCATCACAACTTTTTCTCCATAAAAAGCAGGCATAGTAGAAACACGAAAATCTATCTTTCTATTATCTATCGTCGTCGAAAAAGATCCATCTTGAGGTTTTCTCTTTTCATCGAGGCGCAGCTTTGCGAGAATTTTAATACGAGCGACAATGCTACTATGAACATTTGGCGGTAAAACAAGAGTCGTGTGTAAAGTTCCATCCACGCGATAACGCACTTTTATTTTTTCTCCGGTATGTTCGATGTGTATATCTGAAGCATTCCCTTCTATGGCATTTCTCAATATCACTGCCACTATTTTTATAACCGGCGCATCTTCTACGATTTTGTTTTCTTCGCCGTCTTTTACAGCTTTTATGTCTTTGCTTAATTGCTCGACTTCATTCAAACTTTTTGAATCCAAAGCTTGTTCATCTTTCAATTCCCCGAGCGCTTCATCTACTTGACTGGTAATACCTTTATAATTATCCATCACGGCTTTGTAGTCAGTCTTTGTAATTAGGAAAATTTTAAATGGAATGCCGAGCTTCGCAGAGATAAATTGCAAAGCATCAAGTGCTTGAATATTTTCCGGATCTATAATACCGACTTCGAGTATGCCATCTTTTAAACTAAGCGGAGCAAAATTATAATGATTGGCTGAATCTTCAGGAATATATTTAAGAGCATCAAAAGAAAGTTTTCGAGCATCTATTTTTTTAATAGGCAAAGCAAAATATTCTCCTTTTGTTTCTAAAATTTGTTCTTCTGAAATACCGGACTCGAGCAAAGCTTGGTCAACATCACCGTCATGCTTGTCGCGAGCACGGTTCTTTATCTCGCCTATTTGGCCCTCACTGATCAAACCTTTTTGAGCTAATTCTTCTAAAAAACTCATAATTATTAAGGTGTTTTTGGTGCTGGGGTAGTATTGTTTGAAGCTGGAGCGGTAGATGGAGAAACAGTAGCAGGAGCCGGCGCTGTATTTGTCGTATTAGGAATATTTAATAAAGAATTAACTGTTGTGCTGGTTGTGCTAGGACTATTTACAGTAGTAGGTTGAGGACTCAAGACATCAGCCCCAAGAGGAGCAAATGGATTAGACCTGCCCTGACTGCCGTCAGAAACTATTTCAATGCTTGAATCATGCAATGATAAAAATGCCGGATCAGTAAATATAGAATCATCAAGTTTTATACTTTTTACGCTAAGCAATAAAGAAAGGAAATCCCCACCGATAGCAGGATTTGCAGCTGTGCCGGCGGAAGTAGTGGTGACTTTTGTATTTTGAAAAGATGAAGTCAATGCCGGCGTAGCAGGCGCAGATGGCTTAAAAAAAAGAATATAAATGAACGTGATGGCCACTGCGATGACTGCGAATATTATAATGTTTCTTGTTTTTGGCATGATATTTTTAATGTTTTAACCAGTAAGTTTTTATTTTAAAGCTGTATTTATAAGAACCCGAAGACTGCGCGACGCCGAGTCCGGCACCTGTGTCTGAAGAAAATTGAATTGAAGAAATATCAACTATGCGCAAATTGCTCTCCATGTCTTTTATGAAATTTATAAAATTATTATAAGTCCCTTGCGTAGAAAACTCTAAATCCCATGTGCCGTAATCTTTATTTACCGGAGCCAGTGCTCCAGGTCTGACGGGTGCTTGAGTCGGAGCGGGCGCTATAGTCTTGTCGAGAGTATCGTATTTTACATCTTTCAAAACCATGCCATAAGGTGAAGCTATTTTTTCAATTTCTAAAATTAAACGGATATTGTCCACATTGTCAGGAATTAATTTTTGTAATTTATCCATATTTTCAGTGGAGATTTGATTGTACTTCGCAGTCAATTTGTCACGCTCGGACTCGAGAGCTTTGGAATTATTCAAGGCTTCATTATAAGAAGAAACTTTATCTTTCATCGCGCCTATATCTGAATAATAAGGACTAACAAACATGAAAAACCCTGCGATGGCGACTCCTATTAAAATGGTTGGAAAAATAAATCTAAGCATGTTAATTTGGCAAATTATCACCCGTACTGCCGAGCGTTTGCTTGTAATCTACAAATGATGGATCAACAAAAAATTCTAAATCAAAAAGAACATTGCCTTTGTCGTCCAGTGAAAGATTGGAAAAAATAGGATCAATAATGTATTTGTCTTTGGTAAAAAGATCAGACTGCAATGCTATGGAACGATACCCTATGGCCTGACCGCTCATCTTTACATCAACTTTGGAGGAATTATCGGCACCGAGCTCATAGCTGAATTTTGTATAACGGACAGTCTTTAAAGTAACTTTCGAAAGAGTATCAAATATAGGAGATATGGCGACGTGTTTATCCAAGACTTCATTTGCTGCTTGCAAGCGCTTATCTAAAATCTGAATCTGATTTAATTTCTTGGGTTCAAAGCGTTCCTTGGCGACATTTAAATCTATTTCCATTTGCGCAATGTTCTTTGTCAAAACAGTTTTATAAAAATACAATCCTCCCCCGGCTAACACCATTGTAAAAAAAATAAAAACAGAAAGAATAGTCAACAATCCTACGGGACGCGATGCTACAGCTCGCTCTTCCACCATCGGCTTCTTTGGTATGAATGATGTTTGAAAATTTTGATCCATATATATTCTATTATCTCACTTATTGTAATTTACGCAATGCCAAACCCAATGCAACTGCAAACTCGGGGCCAGTCACCTCTAAAACTTTTTCCAAAAACACCGGCGCACCGACTTTTGTAAAAGGATGCCCTATTTCCATTTCTGCGCGGAAATTATTTACTGCGATTTCAACAATGCCTTTCATCATAGATCCTCCTCCCGTTAAAATAACTTTACTGATAGTGCGTCCGTACTTCTTCTCATACCCTAATAATACATTATTTGTTTCTGAAAAGATATAGTCAATATGCACTTTTATAATATCGACTAATTTTGCCTCCGCCGGATTGCCGAAAAGTCCGAATTCTTTCTTCATTTCTTCCGCTTTGGAAAATGGAATACTAAAAGACTGGGAAATGGCTTCCGTAATATCAGCCCCTCCGCGATTAACCATATGAAAACTTTTCACAGAGCCGAATTCAACAATAGAAAGCTTGGTACGAGACGCGCCTAAGTCCATCAATAATACCGGAGAGAGTTCATGTTCGAAATTTGCGCGAATAGAAGAAAATATTTCAATTTCAAAAAAGTCTGATTCTATATTACACTGGCTGGCCAAAGAGCGGTACTTGGAAATCGCATCATTTTGAATGGCTACTACTAAAACTTCTATCTTTGGAGGCGGAGTCGAGGGAAGATCTTGATTATAAAGTCCTTCGAATGATTCTTCTTGTTTTGGAATTACAAAATAATCCAATGCGACTTCATTTATCGGCACAGGAATATATTTGCGCGCTTCCGTGGGAACGATGGACGCCAATTCACTTTCTTTTACTTGTGCAGGAAGCTCTAGATTAAAAATAAGACTGGACTGGACTGGGATGGCAAAAGCTGCGGACTTTGTCGTCACTCCGGAATCTTTTAATACTTCTTTTAAAGCTTCGGTTATTTTTTCAATGGGTAAATTGGTAACCTTCCCTAGGTCAAGCTCAGCATAAGGACCTAGGGCTATAGCGCCATAAGTCTCAAGTACTGCCTTGCCTCCTCTTTTTTTTATTTCTACAACTTTGATAGATGAAGAACCGATGTCGATACCGACAGCGCTACCACTGGAACCACCCCCGAATATTTTTATATTTCCAAATAAAGCTTTTAACGGATTGTCCATAAATATTGTGCTAGTATTATATCACATGAACTTACTGGAAACTATATTAAATTTGGTCTATCCTGTGAATTGCGTTCTGTGCGGGAAAAATGGCGAAGATTTGTGCGTGGAATGCTTGGCGGAATCCCCCGAAGCCGAGCGCGAATGCGCGAGGTGGATTTTTCCTCTTTTTGATTATAGACATCCACCGGTAAAAAAAGCAGTTTGGTTGCTGAAGTATAAAGGCAAAAGAGGGCTCGCGAAAATTTTCGCCAAAGTCCTGTACGGCAGAATCTTGGAAGAACTCGCCGACCTAGAAATATTCGAAAATTTTCGCGAGCCTATACTCATCCCTATTCCCCTTTCCACTAAACGCAAAAATGAAAGAGGTTTCAATCAAGCCGAATTGATTTGTAAAAATTTAATAAATTTTGAAGAAAATAATAAGATAAATAAAAACTTCACACTAGAAACAAATATTTTAATAAAAATAAAAAACAATAACGAACATCAAGCCCGCATAACTGACCGCAGTAAAAGACTGAAAAATATTATCGGCTCTTTTGCCGTCCAAAACTTAGAAAAAATAAAAAACAGAAATATTATCCTAATAGACGATGTCACCACCACTGGAGCAACACTAAATGAAGCTAAAAAGATGCTAAAACAAGCAGGAGCTAAAAAAGTCATTGCATTTACAGTCGCGCATTAGATTTGTATATGGGTAAATATTTGGTATAATGAATTTAATATGAAAACACCAGAATATAACCCCAAAAAAGAAAGTACCGAAAAAAAGTCGAAGTTTCCTGATCCTGATGCTTCAGGTCAAAGATTTTCAAAAATTCTTTTATATAATAATTTACGTGAATTTCCTTTAACTGAAGAAGAAATGAAAGAGGTAGCACATTACGGACGTACCTTAACTAAAAAAGAAAAAGCCGCTAAAAATAAAGAAAATTTGAAATAAAAACGTTTTTCTGACATACTGAAAAAATGGAGACGTGTCAGAGTGGTCTAACGTACCTCTTTGCTAAAGAGGCAGGGGCTTCAAAACCCCTCGACGGTTCGAATCCGTCCGTCTCCGCCAAGACAATTTAGTATCGGAGTGACCCAAGTACCTAAATTGGGTACATAAAAAAAGACACGAATAAGCTCGTGTCTTTTTGTTTTTAAACCATAGGTAATAATTCTATAATTGGTTTAATTGTTTCAATTATTTTTTGTCTTAATTCAATATTAATAACTGCTTCCTCTAACATCTGTTGAACATTTTCATAAGCACTAAAAGGTGACTCTGACTTAGAAGTCATTACTTTATGTAAAAATAAGTACGCTACTAAAATAAATCTAACACGCTCTTTCGTTTGGTGTAACTTTTGGAAATCAGGAAGGGGTGGCATAGCATCATCATTTTTATTACTCTTCATTCCTTTTATAATTTTTTTATAAAAACTACCATGAATGAACTCACTGCGATCGTTATATAAGACTTTTATTTCCTTTTCAATATCAGGAAACTTCCACTGAATTAATGAAGCAATTCTTTTTCTTAGTCTATATCCTATTTCTTCATTTTGAGTGTCACCCGCTGTAAATAATGTCTCTAATAAAACAGCCATATCAGCAGATTCTCTTTGCCATGTGTAAGATGTTTTTGATCTTTCGTATTCTTCTAACCCTTCATAAAAACCACAAGCCATAAATAGTCGCCAGTCTTCTTTTCCCCAACTTGTAACTCTATTTCTAACCCAAGCAAAGTACTTCATTTGATCAGCCATGGTCTTAAAGAAAGAAACAAAACTTAAAGTTTTAAAATATTCGTAGCCTTGATAATCGTTCGGTAAAACATAATTTTGATTAAACTCTTCCCCTTTATTTATCCCTGTGTTTGTAATAAAAAAAGCAGGATGCATATATTTTGTTGAAAAAAGATTTAAAATAGAAAGTACTTCTTTATACACAACAAAAAATTCATCTGGGTCTGGAACTAAAATACCCCAAAGACATTTACCGTACTGCTCCTCACTTATTCCATAAAAATCTTTTCCATTATTTATATAATTTCTGAGAATATTATCATTAAAAGGTGGTATCTTAATTTTTATAGCTTCTACAAATTCTGTAGCAGAAAATTTAGTCAAATTCCAACATTCAAAGCCATTATCTATTTCATAGATTCTTTCGTCTTGTTTCATTGCGGGTTCTGGCCACCCAAGAAAACCAATAAATATATATTTCATTGATTAAATATACCATACTGTTAAAGAATATTTTATAAACATTTTCTATAAATCATGCTAAATTAGGTTAATGCCTGAAGAATATAAAAATCATCATTATGTGCCTCAATGGTACCAAAAAAAGTTTATGTTACCCAGTGAGTCGGAACTTTTTTACTTAGATATGAAACCAAATACTTTCATGAGTCCTGATAAAATACCGTACCACAGTAAAGCCCTTATAAAACAAGGATCTAAAAAATGTTTTGTGGAAAAGGATTTATATACAACAAAAATTCAGTCTATTGAATCTAAAGATATTGAAAAATACTTTTTCGGAAAAATAGACCGAAAAGGACAAGAAGCTGTGGAATATTTTGAAAAATTTGCTTATCCACTCAAAGACTGGAAAACGTACTTTGAGGATATTATGATCTATATGAGTACTCAAAAGTTAAGAACCCCAAAAGGTTTGACGTGGCTTAAAGACAAGTTAAATACTGATAATAAATATAATATACTGTCATCAATGACAACACTTGGAAGAATGAATTGTGCAATATGGACCGAATCAGTATGGTTAATTGCTGATGCTTCTAATTCAGAAACCAAATTTATTATTTCTGACCATCCAATAACTATATATAATCGTGAATGCGGACCAAGGTCCCAGCAATGTCGAAATGCGAATGATCCTGATATATTTCTTCAAGGTAGTCATACTATATTTCCTTTGTCTTTAGACAAGATACTAATACTTACAAATCTTTCATGGGTACGAAACCCATATCAATCCGCTACTAAGCCTCGACCAAATTCAAACTTATTTCGCAACGCAATTTTTAAATTTACTGATATACAAACTATGCGTCATTTAAATGAGCAAGAGGTACGTGAAATAAATTTCATTATAAAAAATAGGGCTTTCCGTCATATTGCTGGAGCAAAAAAAGATTGGTTATATCCAGAAAAATATGTTTCAAAATCAAATTGGAATAAATACGGTGAAGGTTATTTATTAATGCCTGACCCTCGCCCCATACACCTGGGAGGAGAAATATTCTGGGGTGGTGGGCCTGGACCAGGAGGATCAATGGATGAATACGGAAGAGTACCTGAAGATCCAGATTATAACAAAGAAACAAATACTTACAGTGAGCATAGAACTCTTAATTGGTTCAAGGGTGAATTTGCTCATTTATTTGGTCCACACAGAAGAGGAAGGTCATTTCAAGCAATGAGCTTAGATCCAGAAAAGGACGACGATAAATTTCACCAATATCATTTAAATTTACAAAAGAAAAAGTATAAATATAAAAACAAATATTCTTAATTTAGTAATGTAAGTATCTTATCCTTATAAACTATCCTACTCCTCAAATTCCCAAGCAATTCTCTTTTCTCACTCGTCGAACCTTCTTTGAGAATATATTTAGCATAATTTCGTATGTCCGTCTCCTGATTATTTTTAATTTTATCCGTACTGCCCAATACTGACCTTTGAAAAATATTAAATCGTGCAATTTCATCTTCGAGTTTTTGCCTCATTCCAAGCTCATTAATATTTACCTTGTCTATAATTTTAAGCAATTCAGTTATTAATTCTTCTTCTCGTATATATTTGTTTTTACAATTCCTATCTCTTGCCCTACTACAAGAATAGTAAATATATCTTGCATCTGTTCCGTTCTTAAGTTGTTTCCATTTTTCTTCTGCGGATATTCCACTTCCGCAGTACCCACAAGTGAATAATTTGGTAAATGCAAATTCTTTGTTTTCTCTTTGTATGTTGTCTCTCTTCAGTTGTGCTTTGGATTTTTCAAATAATTCTTGAGTTATTAGAGGTTCGTGTTTACCTTGATACCAATTTCCACTCTTTAATGGTTTTTCAAACACTCCGTAGTAAAAAGGGTTTTCCAGTAGTCGGTATATTCCACTCAGGGTAAGTGGTTTATTTCCTCTTGTGTAAAAATTCAATTCAAATTTTAACCAGTTATATATCCTTCTTCCTGAATACTTTTCATATGCGACTTTTTCAAACATTCTTTTAATTACCGGACCTCTTAATGGATCAATTATTACCTGACACTTCTTGTCCATTCGATTTTGATTTAAATATCCCAATGGTGCCATTCCTGCCCATAGCCCCATCTCGGCTCGTGTGCGTAATCCTCTTTTTACATTTATTCCTCGGTTGTCATTTTCAAGTTTTGCCTGACTTCCTAAAATCATTAACAAGAATTTTTCACTTGGACTGTTTGTAAATCTTTGTCCAAAAGTTCGTATCTCATGAAGTTTTCCTGAATCCATCAAATCTACTATTTTACCAAGGTCGCCTGCATTTCTACTTATTCTATCCGGTGCCCAAGTTAGTATTCCGTTAAATTTCTCTTGCCTTAGTTCTTCTATTATTTCATTAAAGATTGGTCGCTGTCCTGTTTCTTTGGCGGAGTGACTTTCTCTTTTCATTGTTACAATCTCAAGCCCTTCTCTTTCTGCCATCTGCAACATTTCCTTTATTTGGCTATCGATTGATAGGACTTGGCGTTCTTCCGATTCCGTTGATTTTCTTGCATACAAACAGTACTTTACTCTTACGGGGACTACTTCTTTTACCATTGTCCCAATTGGTATTGATATTGTGTTATTCATATACCTAATGAATGACGCAACTTGCTCCAGGAGTCTAGTGCGACCCAGTTGGTAGAGTGTTGGTAACTAATATTCATAAAAAACTCTTTATTTTCTAGCAAAAAATGCTATTATAAAAATATAGAATGAATACAAAAGATTTAAAATTTACCGATTTAATAAAAAACATTGAAGGTGATCTAGGAAAAACGGAATGGGTCACAGTTTTTGAATTTTTAGATTCCGTTGACATTGATAGGGGTACCTATTTTTCTGCACTGATAGCTGATAATAAAGTAAAAGAGGTTTTGGAAAAATACGACTGGGATTTACGAATCGATGGAGGACGTCCAGGTTTTATGACCCACTATCTGGCGGGGAAATCAAAAACTGAATATTATCGTTTTTCCGATGAAGGTATAGAGTCATTAGTATATTGGAGATCATTTAGTGGTAAAGAAAAAGCCTGTCTTGAGGTCTCAGAAGAATTTCGGTTGTATTTTAATCTCTTTGAAAAAATCATCGATGATAAAAAAATATTTACTTATACTAACGACTATGGAGATGAAGACGAAGTTGTTCAAATTAGTAAGAATAAGGTAGAAATCAAATTAAAATTTATAAAAGAGTTTTTATCAGCAAAACAAATGCATCTCGCAATTTATTTTGAAGCCATGAGATTTTTAGACAAAACACTCGAGGAATTAAATCAGCAAAAAATCGACGAAATTAAAAAGGGAGATAATTATACCTATTCACTATGCATTCGAAGTCTTAATTTAGGTGATAATAAATCTCAGGGATGGTTGCTTGGTAAAAAATTGATTGCAGGACTAAAAGACTTTAATCCAACTATTTGGCAAACGAGAGCTGATGAAAAGTTTGAAGAATTTATAATTGGAGTAGATGAAAATGGAAAAGAAGTTAATTATAGTTGTAATACTGATTATCAGTCCAGTCCTGGTTTTCTAACACCAGTCTTTTTTAAGCGAGAGGTACTCAAAAAATACTATGATAATCCAGGTAAATATTCTGTTGAAGATGGATATATAAAATTTGAAGGTTTCTGGGGCTTAAGGGCTATGATTAATCATAGGGATCACGTGGTAATATGGTTGGGAGACTTAAAATCCTTGCCATACAAGGAACAGACTCACTGGAAAGCTTTTAACCTCACTCCAAGTAGGAGAAAAATTAGTCATGCAGATTTTACACGAAATATTGAAGGTAATTTTGCAGACTCTGAACATCCAGAACTTTATTTCAAAGAGAAATTTGAAATTTTTCAAGAGGCATGGAATAAACAATTTGGATGGTATCTATTTAAACCGCTATCTATTGGTGATACGCATCACATGAAATCACTTCATGTTCCGACGACAAATGAGCAAAAAGAGTTTGATGATCAGGTAGCATCAATAACAAAAATTATGATCGACTCACTCAACGAAAAAGAACTTAAAAAAGGGTTAACCATTAGTAAAGTTAATCCTAAAGGCATAGATAAGTTTGAAGCTTTTTCTATGGCTCATGGATTTTCTGCGCCTAAAATGATTGAATTTTTTAGAAACCTACAAACTTTGCGTTCGACAAGCGTTGCTCATCTAAAAGGTAGTAATTATGAAAAGATTAAAAAATTCTTTGACATAGATAGTAAAGACCTTTGGGTAGTTTTTGAAGATATTCTCATAAAATGCATCCAAGTACTTAATACGATGGAAAGTCGTTTTCTTCCTAAGAAAGAAAACCTACTTTAATTTTAAATGAAATGAAAAATAATTCCCACGGAGAAACAAAAGAAAAACGCCTAGAAAGATTTCAGAACGGTCCACCATATGAAATTATTGCAACCCTACTTAACTCAATAGCAAATTTCTTTAATAATGAAATTACCCTAACAGCTCAACAAGATAACTATCAGACGTCTTTACTGTTTCTTGGTGTCCATTCGGTGGCACTTACTATTTCTGAAGGATTGTTTAATAAAACTAGTTTAAAAGGATATAAGTTATTTCTTAAAAAGTTTGTTGATGGTGATACTGCTGATACTAAGTTTTCCACCATTGCCAAGTCAATCCACGACTGGAGAAACGTTCTTGCTCATCAATGGATAGGATCAATTGGTCACAGAATTGGCTATGATTATAAAATGGCTTTGGGTTGGAAAAAAATAGATGATGTTATTTTTATAAATCCTAAAATTTATCTTGAATATTATCTCAAAGCTTTTGGTCCCAGTGGAAAGATTTGGGACTGGGAAAAGATGCTAACTAAAACAAAGCAACAAGAATCAAAAGAAAGAATTATAAGAAGATATTTAAGCAGGTAAAAAACTATTGTAACTCAACTGCACAAATCTTTTTATCTAATCTAAGACTATAGCTTGAATTCATTACTTTTATAGGCTATCATAAAAATATGTTTCCAATACCTAGGTCTAATAAAAAAATAATTGAGCTGATTGGAGTAGTCATTTATACAGCTATTATTGCTTACTTTACTATTACTTTTAAACTGAATTATTTAATTTCTACCGGTCTTTATTTTTTGGTTCCCTCAATTTACATAACATTTCGTCGTCCTAGTTTATTTAAATCCACCGCAAAGTTCGCATTGCTTACGGGTTTACCATTTGTTCTTTTGACTGACAGTCTCGCTTTGTTTAATAATGCCTGGTGGGAGACATCTGTTTTTCCTAGACGAATTTTTAATTTAATTCCGTTTGAAACAGTTATATGGGCAGTTGTCTATGTATATTTAATTGTGTCTTTATATAATTACTTTTTTACTGAACAAAATTTGCAAATAAAAATTCTACCTCGATTTAATAAATTTGTAATTATTTTATTCACCGTTCTTTTTGTTGAAATTTTCATACTTTACACAAACAGTAAATTACTAACAATTCCGTATTTTTATCTATGGTTTGTTCTTATCTTCTTCTGTACACCCACCATTATTGGACTTCTTAAATCAGCTAAGCGCTTTTGTAAGCTTTGGCTACAATGTTTACCGTTCAGCATGATGCTTTTTATCATAGAACTTTCCGCGTTAGCAACACATCAATGGGGATTTCTCGGTAGTCAGTATTTGGGAATGGTCCATATTGGAGATCTTAGTTTTCCCATAGAAGAGTTATCGTGGATACTATTTGGCGTGCCAGCTTTTATTTATGTTTATCAGTATTTTACTTCAAAAGAAGTTTCTAATTAAAAAATGAAAATTTTCACCCTCAATTGCCAAAAAGCATACCAACCAAATTTTGAAAACTTTATTATTCATATTTTAAAAGAAGAAAAATATGATTTTTTACTTTTACAAGAGATAACGGAACAAATTATTGTTTTAATAAAAAACGCTTCTCAAAATTATAAAATACTTAACTCTTACGATTCTAATTTAGGAGAAAATACAGGTGTGTGTATTTTATACAAAAAAGAATTTGTTTTAACTGACGATACTTTTTTGTCATTTGCAATATTAAATACTGACTCGCCACGCAGAGGTTGGGGTTTTGTTGGTGGAAAATTTACAAAAGACAATGAGGTAATATTTATAAGTACAATTCACCTGCACCCGGGGCTAAGACCGCACAAACGATTAAAGCAGTTGGAAATTATAAAAGCAAAAATTTTAGAAGAAAATTTAAATAATCCTATAGTTATCGGCGGGGACTTCAATACTGGATTTCCTTTTGAAATTACTAACCAAGAAAAAATACTTTCTCCGGAATTTTCAAGAATTAACAAAACATTAGGTCCTACTCTCGACAGTAGATATACCGAACAAACACCATTTTTTATAACAAAAATTGCAAACTTTTTTGCGTCAATAGGAATATCTGTGAAATTAAAAACTGACCATATTTATGTAAATAAATTTATAACACAAAATTTAAAAGTAAACTGTAAATTACTTCCCGATAGGATTTCGGATCATTTAGCTATTGATGTATTTTTAATAGTATAACCTTTTACAAAATAGATTCGCCTTAGTATGGATAAATTTACCTGCCAAAATTAAAAAGAATCGAGAGCAGACATAAAGCCGTGCAATCGATTCTTTTTTCCACTATTAAGGTTAGTGGGTTACCCAATTTCGAGACACGTCTTCGCTATCTTGGGTTTACGCCCAAGAATGCGAAAAATAACTCCAAGGGCAAATGACATTCCTGCCATCATCCACAGAAAATCATCGGGCATTGTTTCTACCAACTGCTCGACTGGTGAGAAGGAAGTGGTACTCATTAATGTACCTAAATACCAAATCCCCAAAAAAAATCCAGAGCCGTGAATCATATTTTCACCCAACAACTTGTTTGGCCAAAAATAGGCCTTGTATCTTACTATCATACCTATTCCAAAAACAAATATGGCAATAAGAAAGAAAAACAATCTGTCGCTTGGAGAAACTATCTCTTTCTCCATTATATTGTTTGCAAATGCAAAGCCAGCTATAAATGTAGCGACAAAGCATAAAACTTGTCCAACGCCATTTTTTACAGAAAAATGCGAAACTTTCGAGATTGAAGATAAAAAGTTCATAATACTGAGTTTAAATAAATGATTAATAGTGAGAAAAATTGAAAAGCTATTATACAAAGTATGTTTTTATATAACAACTTTTCAATTCACCTCTTAAAAATCAATATTTTTCAACGAACAAAGACCAATGAAAGTATAGCACATTTAATACCTATTTGTCAAGCTTTTTTTGGGTACATTCAACTCTTACTAATCTCTAGCATTTCTTGCTATAATTCCCCTATGCACAACAAAATTTACACACGACTTATTCCCTTTATGAGCATTTGCATGGCTACGGCATTATTGTGGGATGCTTGGTGGCATGTGGCCATAGGCAGGGATCAATTTTTTATTCCTCCGCATACTGCTTTGTATCTTTGTCTTAGTGTCGTCATAATATGTTCATTTGTAGCTTGGAGAAAAACGAAAAATAAAATATACAGAAATGCCTTTTGGGTGAGTTTGCTTTTTCCTATCACCGGAGTCTTGGACCAAGCTTGGCACTCTGTTTTCGGCACTGAGAACTTACTAAGCCCTATCGTAGTCTGGTCGCCTCCGCATCTTTTAATCCTCGGCTCACTTATTACCCTGACTTTATTTTCTAGAAAAATAGCTAAACTCGGCTCTGACCATACTGTTGATTGGCTTTTGGATTGCGGACTTTGGGCGACATTCTTAGGATACATTCTCATTTTTACTTTGCCATTTTTCCCTTTGGGGGCATACAGAGTAATGGGATTCTGGGGAGCGGGAATAGTAGTATTTGCCTGGATTGCCGTGATGCTGTATTTAGGACAACAAAAGAAAAAATCAGAATCAATTCTTTTAACGACAATCTTTTACGCTTTCATTTCTTCCGTCGGTCCGGCTACCCTCATTCACCCTGCTCCGGGAGTAATGATAAATGAATTCTTTAATCCTCCATTTTGGCTTTTCCTTTTCTCCTACATTCTGCCGGCAATCGTAGTCGAAACTATTCCAAAATTTAATTTAGTTATTAAAGGTTTGATAATGGGCATTCTCTCGGCTGTTATTTTCTATGTCGGGGCATCATATTTAGTTCATCCGAATTTTGTATTTACAACTAACGAAATTCTTATTGCGATTTTGTCTTGTGCTGTGGCTGGGGTTTTAGCGGGGGTTTTGGTTTTAAAACTTAAGGGGAAATAAAATAATAAATCTTATAACTGATCCTCAAACCCTTCCATCATTGAATCATTTAATTTTTTCATGTAGCCCTCATCAAATTCTACCATTTTAATTGAAGTTGGTCTGCCCATTTTTAAAGCCGTAAACAAGTATGAAAAGAATGATCCCTTATTCTGATAATTATAAATACAGCCCCGTATAAGTTTCTTTAACTGTTCCGGTTTATCCTTCCACGGCTTCAATTCAAAAGGGTATCCGGGGTATTTTTGTATCCATTCCTCACAGACAAAATTTAAGTCTAACTCGAGCATTTCTCGTGCGGCACTACTGCCTTTCTGTGCCAACTTTATTATTTCCCCTACAATTTTATTGGCAATTATCCTGTCATCTTTTGAAAGATTCGGATAATAAGGCAAAACATAAAGTTTATTTTCATGTGCATCTCCATAATTTTTGTATTTTAATAATATCTGCCTTAATTCTTTCTTACTCGGGAACTCTTTTAGATGCTTGTAATATGGATCTTTTTTATGTTTCCACTTTGCTAGCCACTCCTTAGGTAACTTATCAAGAAAGGGTTGCCAATCAATTTGGTCATCTTGGTTATCCTTTCTTGGTAAAATTCTACGCAGTTCATTATATACAATATCCCCGCAATTTTCTTTAATCCAAATAGGTCCAAATTGCTCCGGCTTTTTTTCGTTTAACTTTTCAACTACTTTTGAAACACATTCTTCGAAAGATAAACGTTTTTTTTCCTCATATGTAAACCTTTCTTGCCATTTTTCCGGCAATTGGCTTTTAAAGTATAACCAATCAGGCTCACCTTTTTGATTTTTTGGCAAAATCCGATCTAGCATGCCATAAATGTCAGGTGCGTAATCTCTTATATAAGTCACATTAAACTCTTCAGGTTTTTCTTTTTCAAGTAATAAAACAAATTTCAAGACAACATACGGAAAAGAAATATTCCCATATTCAAATTTGTTTTTCCATTCCTCCGGTAATTCTTCTTCAAAGGGTTTATAGTCAATATTATCTTCTTCATCCCTCGGTAGCATCTGTGTCAATATCATATAGATACTTGGATCCATTTTTTTTATTGAACCCGGAGTAAAAAATTCTGGCTTTTCTTTTTCTAAAATTGAAACAATTTTAGCCGCAAAAAATTTTAACCTTTTTTCCGGAAGATAAAACCTTTCTTGCCATTTCTTTGGCAACTGACTGTCAAATGGCATCCAGTCCGTTTTATTTTCCTTATTCCCAGGAAGATTTTTTACTAGCTTATTATAATTATACCTTAAGTATTTAGTAATAAATCCAGTACCAAATTTATCAGGATTATGTTTTTCAAGTATGGGTATAAGTTTCACAATAGCTTCCTTAATAAGAGCTTCCAGCGCTTCATTTTTCTCCTTCAAATTCTTTATTGTTGCCCCCCCCTCCGGGGAAGCTAGCACGCCGAAGTTAGGCTTTGGTTCTGTGTCTTCCTTTCGGTATTTAAGCTGTGGCGCCCATTCTTTCATATTAAGATAATAGCATAATTAATAGGTATTTGTAATTAAACCTTAAGCGACATCAAATGATATCTTTTTTTGTTAAATAAATCCAAAGTTTTAAATCCGAAATGCTTTTTGTAGTATTCGTGATTTTTTGCATTTTCGTCGGCACTGATTAAAATCAAGTCTGCATTTTTCTTCTTTTTTATTTCAGTAATGACTTTTGATATAAGAGCTTTGCCTACGCCTTTACCTTTTTCGTTGGGAGCAACATTCACCCAAAAGATTTGATATACACTGTATTCCATCCACGCTTGAGCATATCCGGCAAAGCCAAATATTTTTCCTTGTTCTTCGGCAACATAAAATACAGGTCGAAATGGTCCTTTTGTAAACATTTCTTTTAACTCTATCTTTGCAAGCTTTTCTTCTTTTTTGGAATAATTTAATCGAGCAATAACAGATGCGCTTTTTATATCTTTCTTTTTTAATAATCTGATTATCATATTTAAATTATATAATAAAAATTACAATTAAAGTGAGTTTACTTGTATTTACTAACTGTTGATAACTCGACTACACAAATCCTTTGATCTAAGCTAGGATGCCAAAAGCACTAAAAATGTGCTAGAATTATTAGACAAATTAATAGAAGACCTAACCCCTTTGGATTTCCAAAGGATATGGTCAAAAGTCGTATGAAGCATAAAGAACCCATCATGGGGTGCTTCATACGCCGTATCTGGAAACGGATACGAGAGACTTCGGTCTCTACCTGTGGTGGGCTTTTTGCGTCCTACTCAAGGGCTTACTAATAAAACGCAATAGAAAAAATATGAAAAGATTTTTACAGGTCTGGTCTATCTTAATATTAATTATAGGGGTTTTGGAATCACTTCCGCTTTTAACAGAAAGTAATGGCAAAGAAATGGGTCAAGCATTGCTCGTAGGTTTGCCTATGATAATTGAAGGAGCATATGTATTAGTTTATCTTGGTCGAAAAAATAAACGTATCGAACAAAAAAACTAAAATGAAAAACTTTTTAAAGAAATATTACATAATTATAATTATTTTATTCATATTCATTCTCGTACCTATAATTCGTAAAACCATATCTCTAAGAAATCAGACATTGAGTGAAAATAAAATTCTACAACACTCTGCTCCACTAGATCCTGCAACTTTAAAAGCATACAAGGAAAGACTTGAAATCCTAAAAAGAAATTTCAACTATGACTATGATGAATTTGAAAAAGATGGTTTGTATATACATAAAAATCAAACAACAGATAACTCATATAACAGAAATTATTTATCAGTGACAGTAGGGTCAGACGGTAATTTATGCCTTGAAAGTAATTACTTTGGTGAAGATTGGATTTTCCATACTAGAGTTCAAGTTAAAATTGGTGACACTGTTTATGAAACCGAAAATATTTCAATATCTGATCCTAATAACCTTGAGAACAATGGAAGCGGTAGTGTATGGGAAAAAATTCTTTATACAAATGGTAGAGATAATGGAATAATAAAAGCTATTGCGGAAAGCGGTGACGCAATTATTAAAGTCAGATTTACTGGTGGGTCAGGATTAAAAGATATAACCCTCTCTAAAAAAGACCAGCAAGCCATTAAAGATTCTTACGAAATTGCTGACCTAATTAGAAAAGTTGGCAACAATTAAAGATATTTTACTTTACTTCATATCTTAGGCTTTTCTTTGACGGATTATCTTCTGGATCTGATATATCAATCGTTTCAATTTTTTTAAGCATCGCACTGTGATCAAAATTCGGTCCAAACATAAATTCCAAGTATGGAATACAATACTCTAAAAGAGGCACCGGGTCAAAATCATATGGATTTCTTTCTGGCTTGTATTTCCTATATCTGTCATCATTATGTTCAAGGAAAAATTTTCCAGAATTAAAATCTCCTTCTTTGGCTCTTTTTGCCATTTTCATTTCTATCTTTTCTGATTCATCCTGTCTGCTATACTTCATAGCCTTTAAAACAGCTTGGTGAAAGTCTTCATCTTCCGAGCACCAACGGTAAAAAGTGGCTCTTGCAATACCAATTTTTTTGCAAGCATATATAATATATGGAACCTCAGAAAGTATTTCTATGAGTCTCTTTTTGTCTTCTATATCTCTCATTTTATTTTTATCGCTTTTTGATTAGTTTCTTTCTCCCAGCGTTTCAGAATAACCTGAGTATATACAGTCGATTTTTCCATCAGAAAACACCTTCGACCCATTTTAATGCTTGCAATTAAAGTACTTCCGGATCCACCAAATGGCTCCAAAATTAAGTCATTTCTCTTTGTTAACACCTTAATGTACGGAATAAGTAGTTCTAACGGTTTAGTTCCAAAAATAATCCCTTGACCTGAACTTTTTTCATCAGCGGCAATGTGTTCTATAAAATCAGTTGGGCAATATTTTTTATTTTTTCCATAACCTTCCCAATGTGGCTTGCCCGACGTTGCAAGAATGGCATTTTCATATTCATTTTGAAACAACTCATCTTCTTCCTCAAGGTTTAATGCAACATTTCCGCCAGTTCCAACCACAGCAATATCATGTTTATTAAACAATTTATATTTTGCTGAAAATCCTTGGACACGGTTTGGAACATGCCATGTAATTGTATTTCTGTATTTCCAATATTTTTCTAACTCATTCCAAATAATTCTAAGATTTTTTGGATTCTCAAAAACAATAATAGAGAAATCGGGTTTCTGAACTTTGGCAACATTAGCCATCCAAAGATCTGTAAAATTATCAGGCAGAGATTCTGTTTCAAGATACCTTCTGTTCTTTTTTGAACCAAAACCTTCAGTAGCTTTTCCTTTCCTTGTTTTTCCGTGAAGATAGTCGAGAATATATGGTGGATCAGTAAATACCATGTCTGCTTTTTCTTCTCCCATTAACCTTAGTACGTCTGCCTCAATGGTTGAATCCCCACAGCACAACCTCGACCCATTAATTTCATAGACATCTCCTTTCTTTACCGAAATACTTTTAATGTCTAGTTTGTCTAACTCTTTGGTTAAATCAAACTGCTCTTCGATTGCATCTTCTAAAAAAATTTCATCAATTTCTTCTGAATCGAATCCAATATCAGACAAAAAAGATTCATCAAAACTAGCCAAAAGATCTAGGTCAAATTCACCTTGGTTTTTATTAAGACGAATGTTTAACTCTTTTTCTTTTTCTAACTCTTCAACTTTTACATACACCACCGGCACAGTTGCCATGCCCATTTCTTTCGCCACTTCAGCTCTGAAATGTCCGCCGATAATTACATTCTCACGACCTGACGCATCATTGCATATTATGGGATCGACTAGACCAAATCTTTTAATTGATTCTTTGAGCTGGTCACTCTGCTCTTTGGAATGCTGGCGAGGATTATATTCCGACTCTCGAAGTTCATTGATTGGAACTTCAACAATTTTTATGTTTTCATGTTTCATACATTTATTAGAAAATTAGTAATAAAAAAAACTGCACTCTTACGAATTGCAGTTTGCGAAGAAGCTCTAGAATGCTACCATCGCAACCTACATGGATTGATTGATCAATTGAATGTAAGATGAAATGGTAGCTTCCCAATGATACCTACCTGGCAGGGATCCCCGACCCCTGATAGCGCACCTCCGGTCTTAATGAAGATGGTCCCTAAATCGACTCTGGGAGGAGATTATTAACTTTTTTTAAAATTATAATAGTTTAATGATAACAAATAAAAGATATTATAGTCAAATAATTAAGTGGGTAAGTTTTTGCCTAGACAAAAATGAGACACAAACACAAAAAACACATTTAGTGTCTCATTTGTCTCATTTTGAAAAACCGCCTAGCGACCCGAGTGCCTAGTTTTGCCACCATAAAATATGCTAGAATACCCTTACGGTAGTTGAACGCGTGGGTACTTAACTCGAGTGTCCCGCAATCGGATTTTTAAGTTTAAAAATCCGAAAAAAATTAAGTATTGGAAGCGTGGATGAGATGGGGTGAAAGCAAACTACTTTGCTTTCACCCGCGAGCAAAGCGAGAGAGCCACTCATCCGCGGAATCCTGACAACTGTATATTGGAAGCGTGGATGAGTGGCTTAAATCAACGGTTTACTAAACCGTCGTCCCTAACCGGACCGTGAGTTCGAATCTCACCGCTTCCGCAGTTTTAAACGCAGTGAAAAACTGCGGAAGCGAGAAAGCCAACTGCTTGGCTTTTGAGTGAGATGAGAACGACGGAATGTGATTTTTTCAATAGAAAAAATCCATGAGTCGGTGACCAGACAAATTTTTTGTGACGACAAAAAATTTAGTCGAGGGAGAAATTCTCACCGCTTCCGCCAGCACATTTTATTTAAATTTCTTCACAACTTCTGAAACAATTTTCACCACTTCTTTATCAAACATAGAAGGCAAAATTTTCTGCGGAGATAGGTCAGTAACAGAGTTCGCCAAAGCTTCGGCAATATCCAAAAACATTTCAGTTTTAAATTGCGATATATTATTTTCAAGCATACCCTTGAATGCACCGGGGAAAACGAGAGAATTATTTAATTGATTCGGGAAATCACTCCTCCCGGTGGCGACTATAAATGCGCCAGCCTCACGCGCCTCGTCAGGCATTATTTCAGGTGTAGGGTTTGCAAGTGCGAAAATTATCGGCTTGTCCGCCATAGTGCGCACCATCTCCCCCGTCAAAACATTCGGCACAGAAAGGCCAATGAAAACATTTGCGCCTTTTACCGCATCAGCCAATGTGCCTGCCTCATGCGCCCAAGAACTTTTTTCCAATAATTCTTTTTTCTGAATTGTCAGCCCTTCTTCGCCATGGTGAATGATGCCATGCCTGTCGCAGAAAATAATATTTTTAACTCCATATGCGAAAAATAATCTCGCAGTAGCGACACCCGCCGCTCCGACGCCATTTATCACCACACGTGCATTTTCTTTTTCCAGTCCGGAAAGTTTTAAAGAATTTATCATCCCCGCGAGGGCGACAGTCGCCGCACCCCACTGGTCATCATGCATTACGGGAATATTTAATTCCTTCCTCAATCTTTCTTCAATTTCAAAACACCTCGGCGCGGAAATATCTTCTAAATTTATCCCGCCGAAAACAGGAGCAATTTGTTTTACAGCTTTTATAATTTCTTCTATGTCTTGCGTATCCAAGCAAATTGGAAATGCGTCCACGCCGGCGAATTCTTTAAAAATAGCAGCCTTGCCTTCCATCACCGGTATTGATGCAAGAGCGCCAAGATTCCCCAAGCCCAAAACAGCTGAGCCGTCAGTAACGATAGCCACAGTATTTCTTTTCAAAGTATACTCACGTGCGAGGCTAGGATCACGAACTATTTCCCTGCAAACTTCCGCCACTCCCGGAGTATATGCCCACGAAAGAGTATCCAAAGAATCGAGCTTTGCTTTGCTCACAGTCTCTATCTTGCCGTGATATTTCGCATGCATCTCCAACGCTTTTTTATATAACTCTTCGTGCATTGTGCAAGTATAACAAATAAATAGGCAAAAAAAAATACCGTGCGTTTCCTTTCGAAAATCACAACGGTATCAAATCAATTACTCCTCATAAGGCTTGCAAATGCGAGCCTTTGTGAACCAAAATGCAACTTTAAATTTTTGCACAACTTGTCTTGTTGTTTCCATTGGAACCGGAATCTTGGAAAGTTCAACTTTTTCGGTAGCATTCTTAATATGAAACCCTGAAAGCCATTCCTTATAAGTTGTATTCTGTCTTCTTTTTCTTTCCTCTCTTGCTTCTCTCTTTAATTTATTTTTAGCATCAAGAGTTTTCTGTCTTTCGATCCTTATTAAGGCATTTTTTTCCTTCATCTGCTCGAGCCATTTATTCCATGCCTGAGTAAGCTTCTCCCATAAACTGTATTTTTTAAATACAGAAACGATCAAAACAACTGAAAAAAGAACCAGTAAAACATTCATCCAAGGAAAATCAAAAGATTGAACAACTTGGTGTGTGTCTATTTGAGGAACACGATAAGTGGCTGAAAAAAGAGCCTCCCAAATATAACCAAAAAATTCTCCAATCTTACCAAAGAACCAAAGAGTTGGTTTCCAGGTATTGAGAACAAACCACATCAGAAACCACAAGGCGAAAAGAATACCCGTGCCGATAACTCGAGTACCCCATCTTGCTTCGTTTTTCATTTTTAGAATACGACTTACTATACTTGAAAGAAACATAACAATACCACAACATTCCGGAATCCACCATCCCCACTCCAGCCAGTTTATATTCTTAAAGTCATAAACTAAGAAATAAATTAAACCGCCAATAATGGACAGTTCAAGCGGAGTAGTCGGAACATATTCCAAATTAGAATGTCTTTTTTCATTAGTAAATCTCCTGTAATTTTCCAAATCAAATGGAAACTTGCAAACATTTTCGATTTTTTCTGAGCTTTTCAGCATTCCTCGCCAAAATAAATCTCTCCATAAAACCTTGTTTGTATCAGTAAGTCCTGCAGGCATAAATCCAAGAAAAGACATTACAACACGGCAAATAAAAAGAAATAAAAAAATGATCGAGGCTGCAATAAAAGTAAAAATTCTGCCTAAAAGTATCAATGGCGTTTGGACAAAAAGAGTAAACGGTATTCTTCTTCTTAGCTTGCATGGATCTTTGGTTTCAACTTCGTACCAACGATTTACGTAATCATAAAAAGCTTTTCCGAGAACCGTGCCACCTCCTTTTTTAGAGAATAATTCTTTAGGCACCTCTGGTTCTGCAACAGTAGAAGTTAGAAAATGATAATTAGACCACTTTTCAGACAACGAAGTCGAAGTCATGTCTTGCCATGGCAAATTGTAATCATAATTTTTACGATCAACTTTTTTAAGGAATTTTTTTCTTGTGTCGGAATCAATATCACCCACCACAATAAAAACAATCCTATGCCATCCGGATGACAAAAATTGAATATGGATTACTCCATCTTCAACTTTCACGATTTGCCTATGCCCTTGAGTAGGAGCATTGCCATCATCGAGCTTTGATTCTTTTTCACTCTGCTCAATCACTAGGATAAAATGCGGTTCTTTTTCAATGATAGAATCATCAAAGAAAAAAGTCACCGGAATGGTTGCAGATTCCATTATGTCACTGCCTCCATTTAACACAACCTTAAAGGGCTGTGTCTTAACTAAAGTTTTTGCTTTCATTATTCAGTTTTAAAAAGTTAAAAATTCGAGAATTTGCGGGATTTTTTAACCGAACAAAGGTTATAAATCTAAACAGCATACTAATGTAAATAATTCTACTTGTCAAACTAAAATTAAACACTAAAAATGCTATAATAAACCAATGAAAGAAGAGGTAATCAAAAAAATTGCAAAAGTAAATAGAGATATACAAAGACAAACTTTCGGGTATATTTTGACAGCACTTGGGTTGGTGGTGGGTCTAGCTTGGAATGATGCCATCCGCTCATCGATCGAATACCTTTTCCCTCTCAATCAAAATTCCATAACAGCAAAGTTTTTATACGCAATTATTTTAACAATGCTAATAGTTTTTATCAGTAAATATGTTTTAAAAACTTTAGAAACTAAAGAAATAGAAAAGTAAAATTTATTTATTATTGCGCTAAATTTATAACGACAAAAATAAACGCTATTCCTAAAACAGTGGCAATGGTTGTCCATTTTGTAGGGTGTGCGTGATAACTCTCGGGCACCAGGTCAGAAGCGCCAATGTAAAAAAAGAAACCGGCAAAAAGAGCGAGAATCAAACCTAGGGTTGATTCTTTAACTGTAATAAATAAAGAAAAAATAATTCCCAAAACCGGAGTAATTGCATCAACTAAAAGCCATTTGAATGCGCGAGCTTTATTTCCGCCGGATTTAAAAATAGCAGTCACAGTGTTTATACCATCGGAAAAATCATGAGCGAGTACTGCTACGGCAACGACGACGCCAAGTGCCGGAGAAACTTTAAATGCCAACCCTATACCAAGCCCGTCCAAAAAGCTATGCACTGACAAACTGCTCGCTCGCAATATTCCCCTGTGCATATGTTCATGGACGTGATTTTCTTCATCTTCACAAATGCTTTCAGTGTGAGCATGCAAACCCAACATTCTGTCTAAAATTAAATATGTAACAAAACCCAGAGCTACGACTCCAGTGACTATTGAAATAACATAAGAAGAACTAAGCTCAAGTGCCTCCGGAAGTAAATCAAAAAACGCCACACCTATCACAGCACCAGCCGAAAAACCAACTATTAAATGTGTTTTATCTTTAAACTTAAGAGCAAACAACCCGCCAAAAAAAGTAGATAAAGCAGTCGCTATTGCTATAAAAAATAGAATCATATATAACAACTTAACATAAATTTTAGTTTATTTCTAGTTTTATATAAGAAATGCTACAATATAATCATGGATGAAAATGAAATAAAAAATCTGCAGGAGGAAAATGATAAATTAAAGCAATCACTTTCAGTAAAGTCTGATATCGTTTCTATCAGCGCGCATCAGATACGTACTTCCCTTTCCGCATTGAAATGGATTATTAAAATGTTCCTTGATGGTGACTTGGGTAAGGCTACACCCGAACAAGAAAATTTAATGCGTAAAGCTTATGAAGGCAATGACCGAGCGATAGGCATAGTCAATGAACTACTTTTAGCAAATAAAACAGAAAATACCACAGAAAAAAAATATGTTTTCGAATCTGTAGATATGGCAGAAATAATCGAGCACTCTATTTTCGACTTTTCCGGAGAAGCTTACAATAAAGGCATTGAAATAATATTCTTAAAACCCGAAGAAAAAATGCCCGCATTAAGGGCAGACAAAGAAAAAATCAGAGTAGTGTTTCAAAATATTTTAGAGAATGCGATAAAGTACAGCAACGATCACGGAAAAGTTTTTATAACTATCAGAAAAGACGGCGACGGATTTATGGAAATTTCCGTCAAAGACACCGGTATAGGTATATCAGAAGACGGAAAAAAGAAACTTTTTGAAAAGTTTTATCGCGACCCGGAAGCTCAAAAAAAAGAAATCATCGGTTCAGGTATAGGGCTTTTTACTATTAAAAAAATAGTTGAGGATCATGGAGGGAAAATCTGGTTTGAAAGTGAAAAAGAAGCAGGCACTACATTTTTCTTTAAAATACCGGAATTTAAACAAGCCCAAATTTAATGGTTGCATTTATTTTCAGTAGTAATATAATAGTAATGTATCAATAGCATAATAAAAACATGGCAAAAATAATACTTATAATAGAAGATGACAATTTCTTGCAAGGACTCGAAGCTACAAAGCTAAAAAAGGAAGGCTACGATGTTTTAGCTGCGGGCAATAGCGTAGAAGCATTTAAAATAATAGACGACCCAAAGAACAAGCTAGACCTCATACTTCTCGACCTTTTGCTCCCCGAAGTAGACGGTTTTATGATCCTAGAAAGAATCAGACAAAATAAAGAATTCCTAACTATTCCTGTTATTGTATTCTCAAACCTATCCGAAGAAAAAGACATCAAGCGCGCTCAAAAGCTCGGTATCAGTGAATTCATGGTAAAGTCTAATTTTACTCTAGATGAACTGGCAACTAAAATTAAAGGTCTGATCGGATCCTAGTTTAAAACTTCAATATGGAACTACACGACAAGCTTGAATCTAAATTCCGCTTGGACGAAAATCAGAAAAAAGCCCTGCGCAAGCTCAACCTTTTTTCGGTGCACGACTTACTTTTTCACTTCCCTGTCAGGTATTCAGATATCAGCCAAATAAAAAAAATATCAGAACTCATACCGAGTGAAACTGCCACAGTTTGTGGAAAAATTTCAAAACTAAAAACCAAAAAAAGTTTTCATTCCAAGATACCGATGGGCGAAGGTGAAGTCGAAGACCTCTCAGGAAAAATAAAAATTACATGGTTCCACCAGGCCTACCTGGCAAAAATGATACATGAAGGCGACACCGTGATGCTCACAGGGAAAATAACAGAAGGAAAAAATGGAGTATATTTAGCCAATCCTGAATTTGTAAAAATACCAAATATGCCGATAGATTCACATGATAATTTATTTGCCAAAGAAGGCATAAAAAATGAAGGCTTCTCTTATCCTGTTTATCCGGAAACCCGAGGCATCACGAGCAAATGGTTCTATCACGCGATTGTAAAAATATTAAATGATAAAACTTTGGATGATATCATAGACTACATTCCGGCAGAGATTTTAAAAAAATATAATTTACCAACCCTAAAAACAGCACTAGTCTGGGTGCATAAACCAAAAAATAAAAATGATGCCGAGGTGGCGCGCAAGCGTTTCGCTTTTGAAGAAGTTTTTTGCATCCAGCTTGAACGCCAGCATGATAAATTTATATACAGAAAAAATAAATCATTCCAAATTACTCCGGATAAAAAAAATGTTGAGAATTTTATTTCTAAGTTCCCCTTCATGCCGACTAATTCCCAAGAAAAATCCATAAAAACAATTCTGGAAGACATTGGGAAAAATTTCCCCATGTCTCGGCTCCTCGAGGGTGATGTCGGGTCCGGTAAAACAGCCGTCGCCGCGACAGCGACTTATGCTACGGTTATGCAAAGACCCGATGGACAAAAATTCGGTAATTTACAAGTGGGCTACATGGCTCCGACAGAAATATTAGCATCACAACATTTCGAATCATTTATAAAATATTTTGTTAACACCGGTATAAGCATAGGGCTTATTACCGGATCGGGATGTAAAAAATTCCCATCAAAAGTAAACCCTTCGGGCTGGACTGACATTTCCCGCGCACAACTTTTAAAATGGACAGCAAATGGCGAAATACCTATTTTAATAGGCACGCACGCCCTGATCCAAAAATCCGTTAAATTTAAAAACTTGGCATTAGTTGTGATAGATGAACAGCATCGCTTTGGCACAATGCAAAGAAGAAAATTAACCAGGAAAGATGGCGTTGCGCCACATCTACTATCCATGACAGCGACGCCTATCCCCCGCACACTCGCCCTCACAATTTATGGCGATTTGGATTTATCACTACTCGAAGAAATGCCCGCTGGTAGAAAACAAATAATTACCGAGATAATCACGCCGGATAAAAGAAATGAAACTTATGAAAAAATAAAAGAAGAAATGAAAAAAGGCAGACAGCTTTATGTTATTTGTCCGAGGATTTTCGAAGACCAAGAAGCTGAATCCCTTGAAATTTTTCCTGCCCGAGGGTCCCAACCGGTACTCCGGGAAGGGCGCAAGGTGGAAAAATTTCAAGGGGTGAAGCTTGACCTAAAATCCGTAACATCAGAAGCAAAAAGATTAAAAAAAGAAATTTTCCCGGAATATGAAATCGGCGTGCTTCATTCAAAAATGTCCAAGCAAAAAAAAGAAGAAGTAATGGAAGATTTTACAAATGGCAAAATAAATATTTTGTGCGCCACGTCTGTGGTTGAAGTCGGAGTGAATGTACCAAATGCCACAGTAATAATAATAGAGGGCGCGGAAAGATTCGGCCTAGCACAACTCCACCAGCTCCGTGGACGCGTCATCCGCAGTTCACACCAAGCCTACTGTTATGTTTTTGCTGATGCTAAAACTGATAAAACTTTGCAAAGGTTAAAAGCTTTGAAAAATGCCAAAAATGGTTTTGAACTGGCAGAGCTTGATTTGACTTTGCGCGGAGCCGGCGAGCTTTCCGGCGGAAAACAATGGGGCATCACCGACCTCGGCATGGAAGCGATAAAAAATATAAAAATGGTTGAAGCAGCCCGCAATGAAGCCGTGCGACTTATTTATGAAGATCCGGAACTTATAAAATATCCCCTCTTAAAACAAACAGTAAAATCAAAAGCTGGCGAGTTTCATTTCGAATAAAGCTTATAAATAAGGCTTTTCCATATGTCCGACATCGGGGTTTATGACCTTGACATTTTTGAATGAAAGGTGTATACTTATCGAGGTCTTTAGTTCCTTGAAAATATGAGTTTTAAAGATTTTGAAGTTAAAATACAACAACTAAAATAAAATTTGGTTCGTGTATTTTAACTTTGAATCTAAAAAACTTTTAATATTTCACTTATGAAAAACTCAGTTTTGATTTCGTTCGCCATCGTGATGATGGCCCTAGTTTCTTGTGGTAGAAAAACCACAACAACTGTGCACACCGTGCATGAAGTCGTTTTCCATACGAACAACATAGGCAATTATCAAGGCCTAAATAATGTATGGAGTTATCCGTACATGGGGTATGGATATGGCATGATGGGATACGGATTTGGTTTACCATACCTAGGATTCTTCGGCTATGGCTGGGGAGTTGGTATGGGGTATGGATTTATGGGAGGTTATTACGGTATGGGCTATTATGGCATGTATGGTATTAATGGATTTTATCGGAATAGTGGAATGTTTTCCAAAGGGAATGGTATTTTTTCTAATACCATTAGCGGGAATCATGGACACCGAACGACCACATTGTTCGCTAACAACCCAAACCGAAACTCTTCTACCGGAAGATCCGGCAACACAAATGGTACAAGAAATTATACAAAAGTTTCTTCGCCCAACAATGTTGCCAACCGCACACCCACAACAACAGAAGCCGCTAAGCGCTATGAGGAAAGTAAGTCTCGCCCTGCAGCAGTTACAAATCCTGTAACTAATAATAAGGGCTTGATCACTACTACCACTACACCTAGTCGTGGCAATGGGCAAATTACTCAGCCCAACAACCAGACGATGCAGTGGCACCAAAACACGACGGGTGTAAAAAGTACAGGGATTGTAACAATTCCTCGTGCTAATACCAATGTTGGAGTTAATCATCAAGGAAACCCTGGAGTGCACGGGAGCCCTGGAATACATCAAGGTAATGCTACCCAAGGACCATCAGGTGGTCATGGTGGCATGCACCACAGATAATTTTTTTGCCGAGATTCGGCATTATAACCATTTACAATCGTGAATGGTTATTTTTTTACCCAATCTGCATTTTACTGCGCGCGGACTTTTGTTCCTACTGCAGGATTCACTATTAAAGAAACCGTACGAGTAATGTGCGTGGAACCATAAGTCAAAGTAATAGTGGCAGAATGAGTGCCTTCACTCAAATTAGCAGTATTAACTTCTGCAACATCCACAGATGCAATAATATCGTCATGATCAGTAGGTGAAAGAGTATTACCTGAACCAGAAAGAACTACCCATGACTCGTCCGAAGATATTGTATAAGCTAAATTTCCACTACTGACATTTGTTAATCTATAAGTTACCGGACAACCATGATCAGTACTCGGTGAAACAACAGGCAGACAATGCACAAAATCTGAACCTTTTATCGTCGTCGCATCTATGCCATCAAAAGGCGTCATGTTTATTCCTACAGTAGTCGGCAAAAAAGAAACAAAACCATCGATGGAATCCGAACCAAAAGCATATGGAGTACTTGTAGTACTATCATAAACAACACCGTAAAGTGCACCGACAGTATTCCTAGCAGTTATAATTACAGGATTATTAATATCAAAAATATCAACTTCTTTAAAGCCAGTCGTGTCACTAGGCACAGCCAAATATGCATAAGGCCTGCCCTCGCGAGTGGTCAACGACATATCATAAATATCATTGCTGGAAATAGTCACAGGAGTGGAATCATTTTTACTTATTTGTCCTCCAGGAGTCGTGTAATAATCATTATTATAAATAGCAATCGTATGAGATGGAGCCCAAGAACCATGCGAAGTACTCAAAACACCATCTTCAGCCAGAGAAGGCGCTGGTGTAGGATTAGAAAAATCAAAATTGTAATCATAACAATACAAGGAATAACCTGTAGCTACCGATCCTCCTGCGGTCGTGCACATTTTAGGTTGTGAAGAAATATCTCCGACGGCTAGACCTCCTATGACTTGATTCGCGACCGAATATGTCGCCGTAGGAAGTAAAATTATATTAGGAGCCGAAGGATCCCTAGCATCAACCATAAAAATTTCACTGACACTGCTGTCACTATTGTGCGCGAGTAAAAATGCTTCCCCTGTTTGCGTATCAGCCCAGACAGAATCAACAGTAGAATTACTATCCCCTTCTACCGTGACATACGCAGTGCCGTAAACTTGCGGTGAAGTAGGATCGGAAACATTTACAATTTGAAATCCAGCTGAAGGATTACTCGATGACACGTAAACAAATTTTTGACCACCATAAGCACTATAAAAAAGATTGGTAGGAAGTCCGTTGATATCCCCTCCTAGTGACGCTGTGCCCATTGGTGTCCAAGAGTTAAGAGCCGGATTAGTGATATTAAAAACTTCGAGACTGTTGTGATCAGTAATCATATAAGCATGTTGTCCATCACCAGCGACCGCAACTTTTATTCCTCCTGCAGTTCCCGTCCCGCCACTGCGCCAGTCGGTCAAATATGTAACTATAGAAACAGAATCCCCGGCACTGGGGCAATCAGTAGCCGGCCAACAAACAGTGGTGGTGATTTTTTTTGCAATACCATCATCAGCTAAGGTGACATCCACAGTGCGTAAAAAATAATCATCAACAGTATCCGGGTCCGCTATCAATGTCCATGCGCCATTGTGCATGCCCAAGCCTTGATGCCTGCCGGAAATAGTAATAGCTCCAAAACCCCTCGAAGAGGAATCACGAATTGCACGGAGAATTTCTACTGTCTGATCCGCGATGAGGGTCGCACGCTTGCGAGCGCCGGATTGTATTTGCGCACTTTCTCCGTATAAGGCGGAAGATATAGCACCCAGAGTTATTATAGAAAATAAAGAAATAGATAAAATAATTTCAATAATTGAAAAACCGGTACTTTTTTTATTATATTTATTTTTAATTTTATTTTGCATTTTAATTTACAGTCACCGCACCCGCTCCATTTATATTAATATGTTTTGTAACTTGATCTGACTCCAAAGTAATCTCGCCGATACTGTCATTGGTCGGAGTGCCGGTTTTTTGCATAAAGATAACATCGCTTAATCCACCCAAGGTAACCGAAGAAGCAATCTTTGCATCTTCATCAAGGTCAGCATCTCGTCCAGAATAAGTTGAGCCGGAAAATACAATCACATCAGTGCTGGTAATATGCACTCCCCAATCAGAATTATTTTCTCCTGATCTGGCATAAGTATACGCCCGATGCAAAGAAGATTCCACATTGCGAGATGCTACATCTAAATTACTGCGTATTACCGACGAGCTGGAAAAAGGACCGACGATGAGCGCGATAGTAGCGAATGCCGCCACCACGAGCAAAAGCTCAAATAAAGTGAAGCCCCTATTAAAAAATTTATTATTTTTTAATTTCATTTTACTTTCCTATTCCGCCAACCAAACTATAAATAGGCAAAATAACAGCGATAGCCACCAACATCACTCCCCCCCAAACTATCACAAGCAAAATAGGCTCGAGGGCAATAGAAATATTTTTACTGGTGACTTCTGTTTTTTCTTCATAAGCTTGGCCTATTTTCAAAAGAGCAGTCGAAAGATTGCCTGATTGTTCTCCGATAGTTATTATTTGCTGAATGGATAAAGGCAATATCTTGCGAATATTTTTGTATGCTTTAAAACTTTCCTCAAAAGAAAAACCTTCTTCTATTTTTATATATAAGAAATCATAAAACTTCGCATAAAAAGGAGAAAGTGTAGATTCGCGAAGCGAGCCGATAGCTTGCAGTAAAGGCAATCCGGCATTATTAAGTGATCCTAAAAGATATCCCATTCTGGAAATTTCCAATTCTTGAATCAATCTGCTGATGCCCGGAATCGAAAATAAAAGATACTGCCCGGCTATACGTGTCTTTGGAAAATAAAAAAGCAAGTAAATGGCCAAAACAACAAAAGCAATTAAAAAAGGGAAAAATATAGAACCGTATTTACTCAAAAAAATACCGACAGAAATAAAAATCTGAGTGATAAGCGGGAGCTTTATATGAAGCTGAGAAAACATCGTCGCTAATCTGGGTAAAATAAACCAAGCCACCCCTGTACCCACCAAAAAGGTGACAGACAATATAAGCGTCGGATACATCAAAGCCGAAGACAAACGAGATCTGAAAATACGATTCTTGGCAGCCTGCTCAGAGATTACTTTTAAATTCCCCACCAGGAGTCCGGACTCTTCTCCATTTTTTATCAAGGAAATTTCATGCATTCCGAAAAGCCCGGTATCGTCGAGCGCCCGATAAAGTGGTACGCCATTTTCGACGTCTTCCACTGCTTGCTCGACAATTTTTTTCATAAAATTGCTTTTGAGTTCGACCTGAATAGAGCGAAGCGCTTCCCCTATCGGCATTCCGGAAGAAATAAGAAAACTCAAATTTTCCATTAAATATTCTTTTTCTTTGGCCAGTCCCAAATATATTCCAAAAGAACTTTTTGATATTTTTTTCTTTTTAGGTTCCATAATTTATTAAATAATATCTCGCGGAGGCTCGGCGACACGCAAGAGTTCATCTATAGTAGTGATGCCATTTTTTACTTTTCTAATACCGTCTTCAAACATTGATATAGCGCCTTCCTTGCGCGCCAATTCCCAGATCTGCCCCGAGGAAGGATTCTTTATAATCAAATCCTCTATACCCGGAGAAATTTTAATAAATTCAAAAATAGCACTGCGTCCGGTAAAGCCCGTATGATTGCAAGCATCACAACCCTTGCCTTCATATAAAGTTATTTTCTTTTCCGAGAAAAATGTTTTTGCTTGTTTAAATTTTTCAACAAGCTTGGTGTCGGTATACTCCACGCCGTATCTGCATTGCATGCAAATCTTTCGCACCAAGCGCTGAGAAATAATAAGTTCGAATGTAGAAGAAAGCAGAAATGGCTCGATGCCCATATTTAAAAGTCTAGGGATAACCGTCGCGGAATCATTGGCGTGAAAAGTAGAGAGCAAAAGGTGCCCGGTCAATGCCGCATTCACGGCTATCTCAGCTGTTTCCCTGTCGCGTATTTCACCTACCAATACTACATCCGGATCCTGACGCACAATCGAACGCAAACCTTTTGCAAAAGTAAGATCAGTAGCGGGATTCACCTGAATTTGATTTATACCTGCCAAATGATATTCCACAGGATCCTCAATAGTAGTAATATTCACTTTTGGACTATTTAATAAACGAATGAGTGCATAAAGTGTCGTAGTTTTTCCGGAACCTGTCGGACCTGCGACAAGTATCATGCCGAATGGCTTGTCTGCAGCTTCACGGATAATTGTTTCATCTTCTTTTGAAAGACCTAAATCTCCCAAAGTAAAACCACGCACATATTCACCCAAAATTCTAATAACTATTTTTTCTCCATCGACTGTCGGCACGATAGATACACGCAAGTCAATAAAATGTCCGTCTTTTTGATAACGAATAGATCCGTCTTGCGCGGCATAATGCTCGTCAATACGCAGCTTTGCCTGAACTTTCACACGGTTTAAAATATTTTCATAAAAAAGTTTTTTGAATTTTCCAGCTTCATGCATCACCCCGTCTATACGAAAACGAATCACCACATCTTCCCCTATCGGTTCAAAGTGCACATCGGAAGAATGAAGGCCGAGAGCATCACCGATAATTTGGTCGATAATTTCCGGAGCAACACGACTGTTTTCTTTTATGATTTTTGAAAATCTTGTCTCGAGGGATTTTTGGTAAGCAGAAAATTGTTCATCGATTTGTTCTGATGTAGAATAAACCAAATAAATTTTTACATCTTTAAAGAGAGTAGGTAGAATTTTTATTAAATCTTCTTGTTTTGGATTGTCAGTGGCTATCGTCACCCCGTCTTGGTCTTCACTCACTGCAATAAGCCGATATTTTCGAGCCGTATCTTCAGGTATTTTCAAAACACTTTCACGAAATGGAGGATGTGAATTCAAATCTGCAAAAGGAACTCCATAAAACTCGGCGATGGCTTGCCCCAAGATAGTGCTAGTGACTATGCCTTCCCTTATCAATGCATCAGACAAAGAATCAGCGCGATTCATCTCATCTTCGACTTTTGTTATATCTTCCGGAGTTGCGTAATTTCCATCTATGAGTATTTTTTTTATTTCTTCATTTGTCATAATTATTTTTACTATTTTTTATTATTACTTTTATTTACTTAAAACTTCTTTTACTTTTGCAACCATATCGGAAATAGAAGTATTGGATTTTATTAAATAATCACTCACACCGAGATGTTTGACTCGCGCAATATCTTCTTCTTGTCCCAAATTCGAAACGATAACCACGGGAACTTTGTATGCCATATTTTTCATTTCTGCTAAAACTTCAAAACCATCTTTCTTTGGTAAAATTAAATCCAACAAAAGAAGATCATAATTATCTTTATTTAACGCTGCGACGCATTCATCACCGTCAAGCGCCGAAGAAACATCAAAGCCTTCATGGCCTAATTTTAATCGGAGAGCATGATTAATAGCTTGTTCATCATCACATACTAAAATTTTTTTCTTTTTTTCTTCCATAATTTCTTATAATTTATTGTATCACAAATCCTAATTACTTATTAAAATAAAACATCAAATCAAAAACATGCTTGACCTCGGGATTCTTCCCTCCATAACAAACAATAACTGTGCCGGCATGGCAGTGGTCTTTGAAATATGGATCCGTGGCATCAGGGACGCTGTATATGGCATCTTCGCGAGATAAAATTTTAAATCTGGAAGGACGCATAATAACCGAACGAAAATTGCGAATATTCGCGGGCATTTTTGACGGAACCACGGTCAGCAAATAATCTTCTCGAGCAGTCCAATCCGCTGGAAGTTTTACAGTTTGAGGATTTTTAGAAACAGTAGGCTGATTGGTAATTTTTATATCCACCCATTTTGCAAGTTCATCATATGCTTTTTTATCAGCGGCAGACAAAGTGCTAGTGTCTAACGGCAATGCTCCCGTCAGAACAGGCTTAGCTACAGGGTTCACTTTTTTACTTGCCGGTATTCCAATTTCATTTGAATTGTTAAAATGCAAAAAAGAATAAACACTGACAATCAAAACTATGACTACCACAACCCAAAGTATTATATTTCTCTTACTAAATTCCATCAGTTTATTATAACAAATACGAACTAGAAAAGACAATAAGTGTTATAGTTCGCAACAATAAGATTTTAGTTTTTATTTTTTTACGCCGGATTGAGACTTAGAAAGTTTCGCTTCTCTTTCTGCAATATCAGCCTCAATTTTAGATAAAAGTGAAGTATATTCTACTAGTTCAACATTAAGTGGATTAGTTATTTGTACATCACTCACGAGCTTGTCTCCAATCTTAACTAAATGAGTAAATGTTAAAACCCCGTCACCGTCTGCATGTGGATCAAATGTTGCATTAAAAATTTCAGTGGTATCTCCATGTTTCCCACTAACAACGTGATGATGTTCCCCTAATTTAGCTAGCATAAAGTTATCAGAATTTTCACTGGTATCTTTATGTAATTCCAAGATTGCGTGATCTTCGGAAAGCGAAATATAAGAAACATCTCCTGACTTCATTGCTGAAACACCTGATTTCGTCTTTTCTGTAGTAAATTTTGCTCCACTTTTTTTTAAATGATCTAAAAATGCATCCCCGCTAGCTACGGTTCTAATAGCCTGCACCTCAGATGCCTTTAATAGAACTGGATTCTCTGGAAGATATTGCCTAACTTCTTTTTCAATTGTCTGAGCAGATGCATCTGAAGAAAAAAGTGCCGTAAATGCGACCACTGTTCCAATGGCAAGCAATCCTTTTCTACCTAATTCTTTTATATCCCCCAAAAAACCTTTTATTCCTTTTGATTCTACCCCACTATTTTCTACTGCCTTTGGTAATCCTTCTTTCATATATTAATTAAAATTAAGCTACTGGTAAACGACATATATATAATACCCCCCCCCCGTAGCCTTTTAGCAAGTGCAGTTATCCACACATAAAAATGTCTAGTTTTTTGAACATATATTCAATTTTTAAGCAAAACTCAAAAAAAGTTATTACCGCTTTTTAATTATCGGCACTCCTAAGTCTTCGCAAATCTTTTTACCTGTGTGATTATTTATTTCACTATGTCTCGGTATTGTAGAAGTCCTGCCTGTCAGGCTATTATACCAAACACTATGTGAACCGCCTTCCCGCACAAACATACAACCATATTTTCTGATATGTTTAATAAGGTCAATTTGCTTCATAAATAATTAAGCGAAAACCGATAGACTTTCTCTTCGAATAAAAGAAGAGCGTCCTTCGGATTTTCTAGATAAGAAACGATTAGTTTCAAGAATAAGCATCAATGCTTCTTTTAGATTTTGCTTAGCTTCGGATAGTGTTTTGCCCTGACTATTTACACCGGGAATTTCTTCAATCCAAGCGGAGTACCACTTGCCTGATTTTTTATATACAGCAGTAAATTTTTGCATTGGCAATTTCATATTTATATTGTACCAATTTTTAAGTAAAATGCAAACTCAAAATACTATCCTAGCGTCGTAGCCCCTTTTTTGGCTTTCATTCCAATTTTTGGGAAAGTTACACGGAAAGTGGTGCCTTTGTTTTCTTCGGAATGGAAACTAATGGCTCCGCCGACTTGTTCGACGATTGTTTTTACCATATAAAGTCCTAAGCCTGTGCCTTCGACATCTTTGCCTTTTATATTTTCCGCGCGGAAAAGTTGGGAAAATATTTTTCCTGAGTCAGCTTCCGGAATACCGTAGCCCGTATCAGAAACTTTTATTGAAAATTCTTTGCCTTCTTCGATAGCTATGGTTATAGTTCCCTTTTCCGGAGTATACTTTATCGCATTTGAAATAAGGTTTTGCAAAACCACTCGCAAGAGCCCCGGATCAGCATTCATTTTTTCCAAATCTTTTGTATAATTTTTTACCACCTGCATATTTTTTTTAGTGATATCAGGTTTTAATTCTCCTAAAACACTTTCCACTATTTCATTCATATCGGTCGGCACAGGTTCTATTTTAAAAGTACCGAGGCGAATACGAGAAACAGAAAGAAGCTGATTGACTAGGTTCACCATGCGTTTATTATTCTGATAAATTTCATCAAGATATGATTTTTGATCAGGATTAAGAACTCCCGCATCACCGGAAATAAGCATTTCGGAATACCATCGAATAGAAGTAAGTGGCATACGTAACTGATGCGCAGCGAGAGAAACGAATTCTGTTTTTGCTTCGTCCACGGCTTTCTCCGTAGATACATCACGGAAAACTATAATAACTGAAACTTCCCCATCATCAACTTTACCCAAAGTAGAAACAGCAGAAAGAACAACGGGAAAAACTCGCCCGGATTTATCTTTAATAGAAACATTGTCATTCAAAGAAACACGCGCAATATCTTTGCCCTTGATAGCTTTATAAACGGGATGACTCCTTTGCGGTATTAATTTTCCATCTTTCACAAGAGTCAAAACATCTTCGATTTTTTCTCCGGTAGAATCTGCCTCTGCCCTGCCCAGGGTAGCCTGAGCCATTTGATTCATCAAAACTATTTCACCTGCGTCAGACACAGCTATTAAGCATTCCCCCATCGAAGAAAGAATCGTGCTCAATTTTCTTTTTTCATTTTCAATTTTATCTTTCGCGTATTCGAGTTCTTCCGTGCGTTTTTTCAAAGAAGCCGTCATGATGTCTGCCAAGTCCACCGCGCGACTGCGTGCTGTAAGTAATGATAAAATTATTCCAAACAAAGCAAGAGACCCGGCAAAACCAAATAGCGCAATATACTCAGGGAAACTTGAAACTAAAACCTTGGTAACATCTGCAGAATTGGCTGATTCAAAAATATTCTTTTCATACAAAAACATCGCCACAGTCACAAAAAGAGATAAAACCAAAACAACAGTTGCAGTTAAAATAGGATTTATTTTTTTTAATTTTTTATTCGGCTCCATTTACGGATTAAATTTAGCAGTCACTGATGCTGCAGTATTGGTCTCAGAGCGAATAGTCACGACTCCGGTAGCAAGTACTTTGGCTTCATATCCGCTATCACCTCCAACTGAAGGCGGAGTTGATATTAATGAAGGATCAAACGGAACTGCTGACAAATATTTTGCATCAGTCAAAAGATGAGCGGTTAAATCTATAGAACCGGATGTGCAAGTAATAGGCATGTCGTTTGTCGTACCATAACAAATAGGCTCATAGTCATAAGTAACAGTATCCCAGCTTGTTCCAGCTCTGTTGCCATCATGATCAAAAGAATACAATTCCATCGCGGATAAAATACCCTGAACATCACTCAACCTTTTTGCATTGTTAGTTTTAGTAATAGTTGTTGCCGGGTCCAAAACCACGAAAACGATAGTCGCCAAGATACCAATACCGGCTATAACCAAGAGGAGTTCAAGTAATGTAAAACCCTTTGATAATTTTTTGTTCTTATTCCCAAAATTTCGCATATATTTATTTGATTAAAAATTTTCTAAAAATTGTAATACCCCAATTATAATCTATGCTAAAAAATAAGCAAGCACTCATCCTCATGCCACTATGCATTGAAACTATACTCCACAGAAGTGGTTTTTTTATTATTGGCGTCAGTGGTAATAATCCTATAATAATAAGTTGCATTTATATCCAAATTATAAAGTGTCATATTGTGATACATCAAAAGACTACTGTCGGTAGCGCTAAAAGGATAAATGCCGGCAGTTGATCTTTGGGTGCCATATCTTATTTCTGTCTTAGTCGGAACACTGGTACTCCAAGAAATAATAACTCCAGAAATCCCTGAGTAGCTCTTGCTATAAGAAACGTTATAAATAATAGAAGAAGAAAAAGAATATTCCTGAGAAGAAACTTTAATGCCAGCCGCATCAACAAAAATAACTCGATAGTAATATTTTGTATTATAAGTAAGATTGGAAAGGTCAACACTATGAGATGTTTCAAAAGTGTTGGTCAAAGGAGTACTAAAAGAATAAACTCCGGTAGACGAACTTTCTGTACTATAAACTACCTGCCCTTTTGTCTTAAAATTTGTTGTCCAAGAAATAGTCGCTCCGGTAGCAGAAATATTGTCAGTTTTTACCCCGGATATAGTGGCCAATGCCGGTACAAAAGAATTTTCTGAAGAATTGGTTTTATTCCCTGATGCATCCGTCACATAAATTTTATAATAATATTTTTTTTCCGGGATAAGGTCAGAAAATGTATACGTGTGATCCGTAGATAAAACATTTTCCTGATTAGTCGATAACGGATATGTCCCAGTCAAAGAGCTTTGTTCGCCGTAAAGAATTTGCCCTACGGTAGGCACGTTTGTTTTCCAAGTTATTATAATCGTAGAAGTCCCCGGATTCGTGGCAGTAGCAGAAACAATCTTTGGTAAAGGAGGCGGAAGTGGTGCTGTGGGCGCAGGAGGAGTTGTGACTTTTACGACAGGGGCGGTTGTTTTTTTAACTGTTGTAGTGGTAGAAGTTTTTTTCGGAGCTACTACGGTTGGTTTTGGTGCTGGAGTTATGTCTGATGCCGGAATAACAACCGGAGCAGGAATCAAAGTTTTGATAGCGGGCTCTTTTGTCGGAGAGAAAAGTCCTTTTTTGTAACCAAAATAAAAACCGGTAAGGATTAAAAGAAAAACTATTCCAAAAATTATTATCGAACCCGAATTTTGTTTTTTCATTTTTAATTTTAAAAATTATTGCCAACTTGTAATGTGTACAGCACCACCTGAAACAGTGCCGTTTACCGTTTCAGAAACAATCGCCCTTTTTGCATTACCTGTCACAGTTATTGTAACATTTCCACCTGACACTGTCGCATCATAAGTGCAAGTTTCATTTGTGCCAAAAGAAATCGGTGAGCTTGTATTGTCTTCATGTGCAGTTATGTCGCCATTATGAATTCTAAATAAAGCCTCTTCGGCGCAAGCATTCGCATAGCTTCGTGCTTTATAAGTCTGACTAAAAGAAACCCCCATCTGCAAACTACTGATACTGTCGGACATAATAGTATAAACTATGCCCGCAGTCAGAGCTCCGATGATAATCATCATCATGAGAGTCACATATCCTTTTTGTTTTTTTATTTTCATAAATTTTAATAAACTCTCAATACTCCCCCGCCGGAAAATGTTTTCTCATAACTAAAAGGAGAACTGGAAGAATAATCTTTCGACTGCATTACAAAAGTATAATTCACGCTCTCTGCTCCTCCATGCACTGTGTCTTGCGCTTTGGTAAAATTAATAGAACTCGAAGGCATGCTGACCCTCTCATCAGTCAATGAATAATCCTGCCCTCCCTCTGTCAGAATTAAAATCCCATGAATGTCTAACGCAAGACTCACTTCACTGCCGGTGTGCACAGTACAATTGGTATCGAGGTCGAGAGTGTGTGCAGTGTCACCAGCGCTCGTCGGAGTGCATACGTGCGTCGCTTGGCGAATACGCTCATTCATAATATCAGAAACAAATGCCCCCTGCTCTTCGACAGCAGACACTGATTTATTTTTTAATCCAATACTCCTTATCACATTCCAAAAAGAAGCTACACCCAGCACCAACACTGACACCAAGCTCACATATAAAACAAGCTCGATGAGAGTAAAACCTGATTTTTTATTTATAATTTTATTTAACATTTTTATTTTCATAATTTATCATTATGGAGTAAAAGGATACAATGTACTATTTCCATTTGATACGCCAAAGATGAGTCCGGAGGCGGAAGCCTGCGCAACACTTGAAAAACCATCCGCTAATACATAAAACGAAGAAGCAGGCGATGAAGACGGAATACCTATTTTATAAATCCCGGTTCCTCCTGCGATATATAAATAATCATTCAAAGCCGAAGCCAAATCATTTATCACATTTGTACCGACCGAAGAAGAATCATGCGCAGAAACTAAATCCGCAATACTTGATGTGGAATAATCAACCGGGAAGAAATGCACGACTTGGGAATTATTGGCTAACATAAAATAAGTATTTCCATTACTGATACTATGCACTGAAATAGCAGTGGGTTTACCGTAAGACGAAATATCATTTGTAGTTTCTCTGATTACGCTCGGAGTCACATTGCTATAAGGATAAATATAAAGTTGTGATGTGTGATAATTTGATTCATAAATAAATCCGGTAGCAGTGTTGTCATATATTCCGGCATGTTCATGAACAATGAGAGCGACATCTGAAGGATCGGAAACATTATGAACATTTGAATAAGCAATACCGAGAGTGCTTGGATTTATTACAAAAATTCCGCCCTTGGAACTCGTAGCTCCCAACACTGTAGGCACACCAGCACTGTCTACATATACATCACGCCCGGGGAAATTCACACTATTATCAGAGAGAACTACAGTACTAGCACAACATACCCAACTGGAAGGAGAAGGATTACTAATATCGACAACTTTCAGACCAGCTGATGGATCATCTGTCGTCACATAAAGTCTGTTGAAGTGAGTATCGACTGCCAAGCTTGTTAGCTTTACTAAACTATTTGTAGGCAAAGCATAGTCATCTGAAAATTGAATAGTTTTTACCGGAGAAGGATTGGAAGTATTTGTATCATTGTAAACTTCTACTGTGTTGGCATTTGTGAGCTTGTAAACATAAGGAGAAAAAACCCAACAGGAATCATTGTTGCCATCGTCCACGGAATTAGCCGGGCGAATAGCAATAGCATTATTAGCGCAGCCTCCATCTTTTATTTTTGCATAACGCACGCTATTGTTAGTACCCAACATCGGATAAAAATTCCACTTGGTCGGAGAAGGCGTAGAGTACAAACTAATCAATGCGCCTCCATGTCCTGTAACATTAAAAGCATTCATCACTGTGGTAGTGGTAGATGGAAAATCCACTTCCTTGGCAACGCTTGGAGTGGTAGTGGTGATAGTAAGATTATAAAAACTCGTAGTCCCAGCGACTAGATCGTGAGCATTATCACCATTCATCAACACGGTAGAAGTACCAGAATTAAATGTGCCATTGTTTGTCCAATTTTCTGTGACAGTTGCAATGGAAGCATTTGCATTAAGCATGCCGGAAGCGCCAATGGTGATATCACTTGTAGAAAAATTATGACTGACAGTGTCGAGTGTACCTGCGGTGATAGTCAATAAATTATTTATTGGCGTCGTTCCATTCAAAACATAAGTCTCGCTTGCATTATTTAAAGTTAAATTGTGGTAAGTTTCCGGCAAGACCGTCGTATTACCGCTCGCATAATTCCCCGTATAAGAAACAGTTCCCGTGCTGGAAGTAAATGTACCAGAATCTACAAACGGCGTACCGGTTGCCCCAGAAAGAGTCAAAGTATGTGAGCTACCATCAAGAGTCGCACTACTGCCGACAGTCAAAACATTTGCAATGGTTGTGTCCCCTCCCAAAGTTTTCGTACCACTATTTGATAAATTTAAATTAGAATATGAAAGAGTGTTGTCTATAGTTTGAGCATTATTTAAATAATAATCCACCGTCGAGCCGGAACTCAAAGTCGTAATTTCAAAAGAAATCCAATCACCGGAAAATAAAGAATGCTCCGCGCGAATAGTAGCTCCACTAGAAACAGCCAGAGTATTTGTGCCGGACCCTGTAATAGTACGAGAAGCAGTCGGATCAAAAGTACCGCCAGAAACTGTCATGTTGTGGTTCACAGTAATATTCGCATCACCCAAAGATTTCACTCCCGTGCCAGAATTTGTTAAATTGTAAAAAGTAATAGCGCCGGAATTCACAGTCGCATCGCCATTACCGGAAAGTGTGACCGTAGAACTCGCCGGTGTAAATGTGCCAGAGTTAGTAAACAAAGTTCCCGAAGTTCCGTTCAAAGTAAAACTCGGAGTGTTGGAAGCTGTAACAGTAATAGTGCCAGCATTATCAATTTTCCCTGTTGTTACACTTTCTCCAGTAGAAGCAGTTAAAGTATTTCCAGATAAAATTTTCAAAGTCGGATTAGTCCCTGCCACTGACAAATCTCCGCTCGAATATGAATGCATCACATAACTGTCATCAGCAGAAGTATAATGTGAAAAATCAGAAACAGCCAAACTCACTCCACCTGCATCCCCGACAGTCAGTGTATTTGTATCCAAAACCATTCCAGAAACTGAGCCAGAAGAATATTTTGTGATAGCAGTTGTTTTATTTGGAGCAGAAGCACCTTCAACCCAAACAGTAACAATATCACCGGAAGATGGTTGAGTAATAGTTGTAAAGGACCACGCTCCGCTCGATATCGTAGTAGTGTGACTATCCGCCGTGCCATTGATTGCAATTTTTACAGTCTCTCCATCATTGCCATTTGCTGTTCCGGAAATCGCAATTCCAAAAGACCAACAAGTGTCATTATTTCCACCATCAACAGAATTAACGGGTGACATATTTATAGCGGTAGCCGCGCATCCTCCATAAGAAACATTTATATAACTAATACTAGCTGTACCAGGCGATATTACCCGAAAAGGAAATTGAGTTGTTGGGTGAGCAAGCTCTGGAAGTAAACTTATTAACTGGCTATTATGCCCTGTCACAGTAAAAATGCCATAAACACTAGTAGTGCCAGTAGTCGTAAAGTAAACAGTTTTTGCGACAGTGCTAGAAATAGTTAAATTATTAAAATTAGTATCTCCAGCTATGTTATCCGTAATGTCTCCGTTCAATAACACCGTAGAAGTGCCTCGGGTAAATGTCCCAGTATTTACCCAGTTTTCTGTGACTGTAATATTTGAAGCACGTCCCAAAAGCGTGCCGGATGTGTCAATCAAAATATCACTCGTAGAAAAGTTGTAATGATTCGTGCTATCAGTATCGAGTGTTCCGTCGGTAATAGTTAATAAATTATTTATGGTCGTAGCTCCGCCTAATACATAAGTCTCACTCGCATTATTTAAAGTTAAATCGTGATAAGTTTCCGGCAAGACCGTAGTATTTCCCGAACCATTATTTCCAGTATAAGAAACTGTCCCCGTGCCGGAAGAAAATGTTCCAGAATCTATAAAAGGTGTTCCCGTAGTTCCTGATAATGTAATATTATTAGAACTTGCAGAAAGTGTTGAGCTAGCACCGATTGTTAAAACATTTGAAATAGTCACATTACCTCCTAAAGTTTTTGTCCCACCTGTCGAAGTTGTTAAATTATAATATGGTGAAATTGTGCTGGAAATTGTTTGCGCTCCACTGGAATGATAATCAACAGTAGAACCGGAATTTAAATTCAAAGTGCCGAAACCTGCAGGATACGATCCGGCAAAAGTAGATGCTTCAACACGAAGTACAGCCGAAGCAGTTAAAGTATTTGAACCACTTGCGACGAGAGCTGTCACCGGATCAAAAGTCCCCCCAGAAACTGTCAGTGTTCCAGAAGTTGCAAATGTTAATGCAGAAGAAGCATCTACACTTTTCACTCCCGTCCCGCTTGAAGTTAAATTGTAAAATGTTATCGCTCCGGAATTTATAGTAGCATCTCCATTGCCAGAAAGCGTAACAGTAGAAGTTGCTGGAGTAAATGTACCTGAGTTTGTAAATAATGTTCCGGAAGTTCCATTCAAAGTAATAGTCGGCGTACCGGTAGCAGTCAAAGTAGCGCTACCATATATATACAACTGACCAGTCGTTATGCTTTCAGTAGAAGCGCTATCTACAGTAAGAGTATTATTATTAAGAACAGCAAGAATTGGATTTACATATGTATTACTTGTTCCCTGCACTGATAATGCTCCGCTGGAAACTGATTGCATTACGTCTTCGTCATTACTAGAAGTATATTGACCGAGGTTAGTCGTAGTCAAACTTGTATTTTGATTACTTCCAATTGTTAAAACATTTGTATTCAAAACCATACCGGAAATAACACCTGAACTGTATTTTGTAATAGCGGTAGTTTCATTTGAATCAAGAGTAGCACCATCAACAAAAACAGTCACAATAACTCCCGCAGCTGGCTTCGTAATATTACTGATAGTCCAAGCTCCACCCGAAATAGTAGTAGTGTGTGCATCAATAGAATTATTAAAAGCAACCTTTACTGTGCCCCCATCATTACCATTTGCCGTACCAGAAATCGTCATAATAAAAACCCAATTTGTATTATTATTACAATCGGTCACAGTAGTATCACTATTTATAGAGCTTCCTGTGTGAGCATCCGAATCAGACACATCTATATATGACACCGCAGTCTGTGTGCCGGAAACATTTAAATTCCAAGCGGACCCTGCACTCGAAGACCTAAAATAAATTTTTGTTCCGCTGGCTTGTCCGCTCCAATTTATATTTGCAAAAGTATAAGTTGACCCGGCATTATAAGTCACTCGCACATTAGCAGTAGTAATAACATAGTTATGTGTTGATGTCGCTGATCCTCCGAAAATAATTCCAGCAGTGAATCCTGTGAGTCCACAATCACTAGCTGAAGCACCGGAAGAATTCGTAATTGTTAGATCGTAAAATGCCGAACCGCTAGTCATCGTCCCCGACAAAGTTTGCGCCACTGACCCAGATAATAAAAATGTTCCAGTACCTGCAGTGAATGTTCCACTGTTAGAATAATTTCCGCCGAGCGCTATTTGATTTGCTCCGGCAGAGAGCGTATTGCTCGCGTCAATAGTCAAAGATCCATTTATTGTCGTTGTACCATTCAAAGATTTCGTCGGGGTACCGGATGCGCGAGAGAGTTGCAAATTGCCATAAGCAGGCGTCGACGAAATAGTTTGAGTTACTCCTGCATTATATATGACGGTCGAAGCAGAATTTAATGTCGTATGTCCTGTCGTGTAAAGCGTAGGAAAAGTCGTCGCCGTACCGGCAATACCAATTTTCAAAGTCGTACCTGATGCCATCGTTAAATTATTTGTAGCATTACCTGTAATCTGTGTTCCATTATCATCCAGTGTTCCAGTATTGATTGCTAAATTCCCACTCACAGTAATAGCTCCGCCAAGAGTCGCTGTTTGTCCACTATCGTTAATAGTTAAATTCATATAAGTAGAACTCGCGGGTACTTTTACCGTCTGCCCCGCCGTACCATTATAAATTACAGTATTCCCTGTTGTGTTTGCCGTCAAAGTTGTAATTGTCGAAGTTCCACCTAAAGTTAAAATAGAATTAGTTCCTTGAGTTAATGCCCCGGCGCCGGTAAGATTTCCTGTGATGGCTAAACCTGTCGTACCAGCCGTCGCATTATTCGTCAAAGTTCCTGCTGACACTGCAATATTATTAAATGCATTACTACCACTCATTCCTCCGGCAAAAGTAGTATTCGCCGGAATATTCAAAGTAGAACTGCCAGGAGATAATGTGCCTGCTGTGTATGTCAAAGTTCCGGTACTATAGTATAGGTTTCCGGAAAGTGTTATCGTCCCCGAGGTATTAAATGTCAAAGGCACCTGCATCACACTCGTTGCACCTACGGTATTACTCCAAGTTCCCGATCCATTCATTACAATTCCTACGGTACCGGTAACATTAGTTGATGTTCCACCTTGAGAAAGATTACCAGCTACATAAAGGGTGAATGCTCCTATTGTTGGAGTTGAGGCAGTTCCATTTATAGCCAAATTTCCAAGAATATAAATATCTGTTAGAAGTGTTATGTTATTTGCTGAAAGAGTCATTGTCACATTATTAAATGAATAAGAAGAACTAGCGGAACTTAATGAAATATTTCCTGAAGAGGCAAGCATTGTGACAGTAGATGTGTTAGTAAATCCTCCACTTCCAACAGAGGTAAAAGTGAATGTGCCACCATCAAGAGCGAGACTGCCTGACATTGTAAATGCTGCTGTCCCAGTTTGAATGACAATAAATTTTGTAAATTTCCAAGTTTGTGCGCCAGACCAAGTCTGTGTACCAGAACTTGCATTCATATATAATATTTGAGTACTAAGTCCTTGAACACTACCAGATGCAGCCATATTAAGATTACCTTTTAAATATATATTTGTATTTGCACCTGCGAGACCAGCTGCCCCTGCTAACATTGTCCAATTTCCATTTATGTTTAAGTCACTTGTAAGAGTTAACGTTCCGATAGAACCAACATGGGTTATATCTTGGAATGACATCGTAGAAGTATTTAATGTGACACTAGCATCAATATCCAATATACTTCCAGTTGTAGTGACTCCACTTGCGCCTGTTAATGTTACTGGAAAACTATCACCTGTAAAATACACTGTTCCTGATATTGTTGCAGTGCTTGTTAAAGTTATATTGCACCTTATTTTCCCTGAGCCGGCTTGTGTGTGACTCCACCTTCCACTTACTGTTATCGTTCTTCCATTACCAGAAAATACACCAGTATTAGTTACGGTTAAATTGACTGTTGTTATATTACTGGTTGCAATAGTTTCAGTCACTCCACTTGCGACAGAAAGAGTATTTGAAATGGTTATTGCACTCGTCAAGGTTAAAGTTCCCGTAGTAGATTGGTTTAAATTATACCAACTCATACTTGCCGTAGGAGTATTTAAAGTTGCCGAGCCTGCGATGTTAAGTGTCGAACTATTTGCAGATGTATCAATTGTGCCTAAAGTATACAACAAAGTTCCCGTACTATAATACACACTACTACCGATAGTAATCGTACCAGAAGTATTAAATGTCAAAGGCACCGTCATCACGCTCGTTGCACCTGCAGCATTAGACCAAGTACCAGTGCCATTCATAATAATTCCAAGAAATACATTACCACCGCTAGTGGAACCAGTAATATTAAGTGAAGTTGAACTTTGCGTTAAGTTACCACCAACAGTAACTGAATATGGACCAGTCCATGTAGTAGTAGCATTACTACCATTTGTATTACCATTCATAACGAGATTTCCCGTCATATATAAGTTACTACTCAAAGGAATAGTATTGCCACCATCCCAAGTAGTCACATTATAGAGGGGGTATGTTGAACCACTCGTATTAAAAATAACATTGTTATATGAATTTAAGGTACTTCCGGCTGCTGAAAATCCTCCAGAACCAACACTAGTAATAGTAAATCCAGTAGTGGCAAGTGTCACTGTACCGCTAATTGCGAATGAAGCCGAACCTGTCTGTATTACTGTTAATCTGATTGCAGATATTGCTTGTTGACCTGACCAAGTTTGAGCACCGGAACTAGCATTCATTTTTATAGTCTGAGTAGAAGCTCCGGATGCCACTGCGTTAGTTGCAGCAGAAGAAGTTCCCATCACTAAATTACCTTGTAACGTAATAATACGATTTGCCCCGACAAAAGTAGTCGCAGTAGAAGTAGTAGGCCAAGTTAAATTACCCCCGATATCTAAGTCACTTCCCAATGTAAGTGTTCCACCACCAGTATTAAGCAAGGTTACATTGTTCCACTTCATTCCATTTGTAGATATTGTAGGGGCATTATCCATATGTAAATTTAATGTAGAGTTTGTAGTTATCATGGTACCAGCAGTCCATGTTAAAGTAGAACCAAAATTCCCCCATAATACTGTACCCGCTGATCCCGTAGTGCCATCTCCTAAAGTAATATTTCCCGCCGAGTTAAAAGTTAAATTAGTTCGTATTTGTCCTGCCCCTGTAGTATGTAACCATCTACCTGCTGTACCAACGCCATTTCCGTTCATTGTTATAGTCCTACCAGTACCAGTAAATATTCCACTGCCCGTCACAGTTAAATTAGTAGTCAAAAAATCACCAGTACTAAGTGTAGCCGTAATACCGGAACTGACAGAAAGAGTATTAGTAACTTGTATACCGCCGGCAGGAAGAGCTTTCGTGCTAGTACCTCCGAAATTAAAATTATAATAAGTGGTATTAAAAAGTGTTTGTGTTGTTGCTACCCCTGCACTATTATTATAGTCCACAGTATTACCACTCGCTGTCGCTGTTAAAACTCCTGTTGCCAAAAAAGCAGTACCTGCTATTTTCAAAGTTGAATTCGCTGCGTTAATCCAAATAGTAGTCGTGGCATTACCACCCGTCACTGCCCCTGTGCCTGCAAAAATAAAAGTTCCATTATTTGTTATTGTTGTACCTGCAGAAATTGTAGAAGCGCTAGCACTGCCCCCCACAGTCAAACTCGCAGTCCCAGCTATAGTTTTATCATTTGTCATAGTAAATGTGCCAGTATTCGTCACTGACCCGGTACCATCCAAAGTACAACTCGCCGTATCTAAAGTTACTCCGCCAGATCCGGATAATGTTCCGTTAATAGTAAACCCTGACAATCCCGTACTCGCACATTTATCAGTTACAAGATTTGCTCCTGCTGACAAGGTTGCGCCGGAATCAATTTGCAAACCTGTCGCCACAGTAAATGCAGCACCCAACCCGAGAGTACCCGTATTAACTTGAACCTTGCCCCAATTAGTAGAAGAGCTACTAATGTTTATAGTACTGCTACCTGTGGCTTTCAAAAGCGTACCGGAATTTATACTGAGAGTCCCGCCGGAAGAAATCGTACCAGTCAGATTTATCGTCGCCACGTCGGTCGTCGTCAATTGTGCTTGAGCAACTGTACCACCAAAAGATATTCCACCCGTAGTTGTAATAGTTCCCGTACTTAAACTTAAAATTGAATTAAACCCTGAAGAACCTCCTCCATTAATAGTAATACCTACGGAAGAAAGAGTCCCAGCGCCGACAGCGATTGTATCATTTACTCCCGCCGTCGGAGCATTCATGGTAATCGCATTTGTAACAGTGAGAGTATTCGTTCCGCTAATTGTAATTCCATTTGCGGTGGTAGGTGCATTAACCGTAATACTAGAAGCAACGTCAGCACCGTCCACTGTAACTGTAACTCCATTACAAATAGTCACTGCATCACTACTAGTCGGCACATTATTTCCGGCGCCAGTCGCGCAAGATGTAAGCGCCCAAACGCCAGAAGTAGCGCTCCAGTTTCCAGAAGCTACGGCAAACTTCGCCGTAGCGCTCGCGCTATGCGCAGAAAAAAAGAAACAAAAAAAAGCAACAGCAAAAATTGCAAAAAATTTAAACTTGGTGCTACTCACTCCCAGCTTCATATACATATATTGTATCACTCACCGAGAAAGTTTCAAAGGGAAAAGAGGAATTTCTTAAATTGAATAGCTTGCAAAATGTCGCATAAACTATTATATTCTATATAGTTAAAAAATTAGTAATCCACCCTTAGCTGTTTTGGTTAGGCGATAAGTAAGTAATCCGTTTTTAACTGTTTTGGTTAGGCGATAAGTAAATATCCGCCCTTAGCTCAGTTGGTTAGAGCACAGAGCTTATACCTCTGGGGTCCTTGGTTCGAATCCAAGAGGGCGGACAATAAAACAAATTATCCTTCAATCTTCTTTGGCAAAATACCATGTGCTATAATTATTTTTTCATATTCGTCTTTTTCCAATGTCTCGACTTCGATAAGCTTGTTCGCGATAGAAGCCAAAGCTTTTTTGTGTTCGGTCAAAACTTTCTCCGCGGATTTTATTCCGTTGTTTATTATTTTAGAAACTTCCTCATCTATTTTTTCAGACATTGCTTCGGAATATTCTTTTTCTTCCGGCATACCCCAAGCAGATTTTCCTCCTTCTCCATTTAAAGCAATCGGTCCGATAACATCCGACATCCCCCATCTCGTCACCATCGCGCGCGCGAGGTTAGTCGCCACTTGCAAATCACTCGAAGGTCCGGTAGTGATGTCTCCGAAAATCATTTTCTCCGCGACATATCCGCCTAGAGACATCGCTATGTCATCGATAAATTCTTTTTTAGATTGCAATTTTCTTTCTTCGAGTGGAAGCTTCATAGTGTATCCACCGGCTCGTCCACGAGCAACAATGGAAACTTTGTGTACCGGGTCAGCGTGCGGAAGAACAGAAGCCACAAGTGCGTGTCCGGCTTCGTGATATGCAGTTATTTCTTTTTCTTTTTTCGTCAGTAAATGACTCTTGCGCTCAGGACCCATCATCACTTTTTCGATAGAACGAATGAGGTCAAATTGGAAAACTTTTTTTCTATTTTCTCGTGCTGCCAATATTGCGCCTTCGTTCATGAGCGATGATAAATCCGCTCCGGAAAAACCAGGTGTCCTCTCGGCAATTAATTTCAAATTAATATCTTCCGCCAAAGGTTTTTTCACTGCGTGAATTTTCAAAATTTCTTCACGGTCAGCGCGGTCAGGCAAATCAAGAATTACTTTTCTGTCGAAACGCCCCGGTCGCACGAGAGCAGGGTCGAGGACATCCGCGCGATTCGTCGCAGCCATTACTATTACTTTATCTGCCGGTTCAAAACCATCCATCTCCACAAGAATTTGGTTTAAAGTTTGCTCGCGTTCATCATTGCCTCCGCCAAAACCTCCCCCGCGAGTGCGTCCGATAGCATCGAGTTCATCCACGAAGATAATAGCCGGCGCGGCTTTCTTTGCCATTTTGAAAAGGTCGCGCACACGACTCGCCCCAACACCTACGAACATCTCCACGAATTCCGAACCAGAAAGATGAAAGAATGGCACGCCGGCCTCCCCCGCTACTGCCCTCGCGAGCAATGTCTTCCCTGTACCCGGCGAACCTGTTAAAATAACTCCCTTAGGAATTCTAGCACCGATATCTAAAAACTTTTTCGGAGCTTTCAAAAAATCCACAATCTCCGTCAATTCTTCTTTCGCTTCTTTATTTCCGGCGACGTCTTTAAATGTCACTTTGTTATTATTGTCATTTGGGTCGGTGATGCGCGCTTTTGATTGCCCAAAGGAAAATGCTTGCATCCCCGCACCCTTTACTTGTTTTGAAAGATACCAAAAGAAAAAAATAACAAACAAAACCGGCAAAAGAAATGGAATGATATTCCCCGCCCAAAAAATAAACCCGCTGTCATCTTTCACAGTTATTTCAGTAGCCTGTACTGCTTCTGGTTTTACACCGTAATTAAATAAAGTCTGCGACAAAGAACTTTCAATTTCTTTTTTTGCTGTTTTTTTGTCACCATTTTTATACTCAATAGAAAGTTTGTCAGTCTCCACAGTAATACCTTTCACTTCCCCTGCTGACACGCTTTTTGCCAAATCTGAAATAGAAACTTCCGTTGTCGGTTTTGCGGAATTATCAGAAATAACCAAATAAAGCCCTGTCAAAAGCATAAAAAATAAAATAGCGCCGGCAATACTGCCCGCAAACTTTGGCTCTTTCTCCCCTTTTTTCTTTGGCATACCCATATTTTTCTGGTCTTTTTGATTAAAAAAATTCTGCATTTGCATCTGGCTATCGTAGCATAAAAAACCTAAAAAAGAAATAAAAAATAGAAAAATAGAAAAATAGAATTTATTTTTTCTTACCTGCCTCTTCCTTTTTAAAAGGAATACCTAGCAATTCGAAAAATGCGAAACCTTCGGGTTTAGTTTTTGCCGAGGATACCATGGTGATAGCCATACCGAATACGTCTTTGATGTCTTCATCAGCTGTTTCAGGGAAAATAGTGTGTTCCTTGATGCCGAGAGTAAGGTTTCCAATACTGTCCACAGTTGTGCGATTGATACCACGGAAGTCTTTTGTACGAGGAAGAGATACGTTAATTAATTTTTCCAAGAAAGCATACATTCTCTTGCCACGAAGAGTAACCACGATACCTACAGGGTCGCCCTGACGGATTTTGAAAGATGCAATAGATTGCTTTGCTCCGCGAAGAGCTGGCTTCTGGCCTGTTATTTTTGTTAAACGTTCTGCAATTGCAGTATTTTTGTTTTTATCTTTTTTAACAGCGGTGCCTGTGCCTACGTTGATAACTATCTTTTTTAATCTTGGCGCAGACATTGCATTCTTGTAACCAAAAGTACCTTTCATTTTTGAAAATGCCTCTGCTTCTTTTTCTTTTACGGTTAAGTGTTTCATATTTTTTAAATTTCTTGTTTACTTTTTCGGGCGATTCTGACCATTTTATCGCCTACTTTTTTCTTGCCGATCTTGGAAGGCTTGCCTGATTTTGGATCTGCAATCATTACATTGGAAGCATGCATCGGCATAGAAATGGAAACCATCTGGCCTTTTTCGCCGGACTTTCTAGGACGTTGGTGCTTCTTCATTGTATTTGCGCCTTCTACTACGACTTTGTTTAAATCAGGAAAAACTTTGGTAATTTTACCTTTCTTGCCTTTGTCTTTTCCTGTGATGATTATTATATTGTCTCCTTTTTTTAATTTCATATGTTTTTCTTTTGTCCCGATGTCGGACATATGGTTTCCATATGTCCGACATCGGGGCTATTTTTAAATAACTTCCGGTGCCAAAGAAATAATCTTCTGAAAACCTTTCTCAGCGAGCTCACGAGGGATAGGTCCGAATACGCGTCCTGCTTTTGGATCTTTCTTTCCTTTTTCCAAAATAACTACAGCGTTGTCATCAAAACGAATGTATGAACCGTCCTTTCGGCGATAAGCATTGCGAGTACGTACAACGACTGCCTGATGCACATCTTTCTTCTTAACTCCCTTACGAGGTGAAGCGACTTTGACGGAAATAATAACAAGCTCGCCTAGAGTAGCGTATCTCTTGTGAGCACTGCCTAAAACCTTGAACACTTTTCCGATAGTGCCTCCGGCATTGTCTGTTATTTTTACTAATGTTTCTGGTTGTATCATAAATTTAAATTAAATTTTCTAATTCTTTTCTAAAACTTTAAACTTTTTATCTTTTGAAATTGGTCGTGTTTCTATTATTTCTACTTTATCACCTACTTTGTATGTGTTATTTTCATCATGCACCTTGTACTTTTTATTCTTCTGATAAAACTTGCCGTATTTAGGGTGCTTGATAAAACGAGAAACGGAAACGACAATTGTCTTGTTCATCTTGTCGGAAACAACTGTACCTTTTAAAACTGTGCCTTTGTTTTCCGTACTTTCTGTATTTGTTTTTGTTGTTGCTTTTTTCATAAATTATTTCTTTTTGTTTAACTCTGTCATTACTCGGGCGATTTGTTTTTTTAAGGTTGCTAATTCTTTCACATTTTTTGATTTTGAACCTTCAGCCTTAAACATTATTCCTCGTACATTTTCTCGTAAAGTAGCGAGAGTAGACTCGAGTTCCGCTTTTTTCATTCCTTTTAAATTTTCAACTTTTTTTGCCATATAATTTTATTATTGTTTTTTAACTCTGGAAACTATTCTAAACTTGATCGGCAATTTTGTACCAGCTTTTCTCAAGGCTTCACGTGCTATTTTTTCATCTATTCCATCAACTTCGAAAATTATGCGTCCAGGAAAAACCTCAAAACAATACCCTTGCGGATCACCCTTTCCCTTTCCCATACCTACTTCTGCGGCTTTTGCTGTATAAGGTCTGTCAGGAAAAATACGGATCCAATATTTGCCGGCTTTTGTAAGTGCGCGAGACATTGCCTTGCGGGCGGATTCTATTTGATTTGATTTGACGCGAGCTTGAGTCTCGGCTTTCAATCCGAAAGAACCGAAGGCTAATTTTGTTCCGCGGGTATCTGCAGTCATCGCCTTTTTGTTCATGCGTCCTGTCTGCCACTTTCTAAATTTTACTTTTTTTGGTACTAACATATATTTATATTAATTATTTACTACTTCTTGCTTTTTCTTTTCAGAAAAAATCTTACCTCGGTAAATCCAAACTTTTATACCCACATCACCATAAGGCAAATGCGCTTTTTCTCGCTTGAAATCAATATCCGCGCGGAAAGTCTGAAGCGGGATAGAACCTCGTTTCAAATCTTCCGTACGAGCAATTTCAGCTCCACCAAGACGTCCGGAAAGAGTAACTCGGGCACCTTCTACGCCACGAGCAGTCATAACTTTTTCCAAAACTTGCTTGATAACTCGGCGATATGGCATTCTTTTTTCCAATCCTTCAGCGATCATATAAGCCACGATAGCAGCATCAGATTCAGGATTTGTAACTTCGATTATTTCCAATTTGAATTCTTCCGGCTTGGAAAGTTTCAACTTTTGCATTTTCTTCAAAATTTCTTCTTTTAGTTTTGTCGCGCCTTCACCATTTCTGCCGATTATCAAACCAGGTCGTGAAGTCTTGATCATAAAACGAGTCGCCTTTTGACTTCTTTCTATTTCAATAGAAGAAAGATACATTCCTCGCAATTTCTTTTCCAAGTACTCGCGAATAAGCACATCCCCTTTTAAGAAATCACAATATTTTTTAGGCTCAGCAAACCAGCGAGACTTCCAGTCTCGGAGAATTACTAATCTATGCGCATATGGGTGTACTATTTTTGACATAAAATTATTTTGCTTTTTTTGTAACTACTTTTTTTGTTGCGACTTTTGCTTTAACTGTTTTTACTTTTTTAACTTTTGCAACTCTTTCTGCGAGCACTACATTGATGTGGCTCGTTCTCTTGTTTATTCTGTGTCCGGAACCCATGGCTGCAGGCATCATTCTTTTCATGACTATCCCTTTATCAACTGTAATTTCTTTTATAAATAAATTCTCAGCGTCTAAACCGATTTGTTTTGCATTTGCAACTGCGGATTTAATCAATTTCTGAATCGGTTCACCTGCGCGCTTCGCCAAGAAATCCAATTCTACCAAAGCTTCAGAAACGTCTTTACCACGAACAAGACCCGCTACAAGGCGGACTTTTCTTGGGGACTGTCTATAATTTTTCAAAAAGGCTTTCATATGATTATTTTATTTCTTCTTTGTGTCAGCTGCGGCTGCTGTCGCTCCTTTAGCTGCTGTTATTTCAGCTTCTTTCTTTTTCTGCTCCATTTCCTTTTGCATCTTTCCTCCGTGTTTCAAGAATTTCTTTGTAGGAGAAAATTCACCCAATCTGTGTCCTACCATGTCTTCAGTAACTAATACTTCGATATGAACCTTGCCATTGTAAACACCAAAAACGAAACCAACCATCTCAGGGGCTATCTGACAAGCTCTTTTCCATGTCTTGATCATTGCTGTTTCCAATGGGTTTTTACCCGCTATTTTCTTTAGCAATTTTTCGTCGACATTTATTCCTTTTTTGATTGATCTTGTCATTTCTATTAAATAAAAAGCCCGAAATCGAGCTGATACCCATACTAGCAAATACAGCTAAAATGTCAAATTTATGGCTTCATGAGAAGTAGAACAAAACAATAATATGTTATAATCCAACCATGACAAGGATACAAGATGCCCGAAAAGCATATTTAGAAAAAGATATTAATAAATTAAAAGCTTCTCATTTAAAAAATGTTGTGGACAAAGATGCGGAACATAAAGAAAAACATCTTGTAGGTTTTAACCTTCCGGAAATAATATTGGGCGGGCAGGACGGTTTGGTAAATGTTTTGGGAGTTATTCTAGGTGTCGCCGCCGCGACAGCTTCTTCAAAAGTCGTCATCGTCGCCGGACTGGCCGCGACATTTGCCGAAAGTGTCTCGATGGCGGCAGTTGCTTATACATCCAAGCTCGCCGAAGCGGATTATTATCAATCCGAAATGGAACGAGAAAAATGGGAAATAGAAAATGCGCCCGAAGGTGAAGTGGAAGAAATCCGAGTTCTATATCGAGATTATGGTTTTGAAGGAGAAATCTTGGAAGACATAGTGAAAAAAATAACGAGTGATAAAGATATTTGGCTAAAAATAATGATGGAACAAGAATTAAAACTCCAGCGTGTAGACCGCAAGCAAGCATTGCCTTCCGGTTTCCTTGTCGGCATTTCTGCTCTTATCGGATCATTTATTCCACTGACCGCTTACTTTTTCCTTCCTATTACATATGCCACTATTTTTAGTTTGATTTTAGCGGCGGGAGTTTTATTCGCAGCGGGATACTATAAAGCAAAAGTCACCCTAGGCAGAAATTTCATGAAAGAAGCTATAAAAATGCTCTTGATAGGAATGCTCTCCGCTTTTGTAGGATACCTGGTTGGAATTATATTTAAAGTTTAATTTTTTATACCGAAGAATACTGATTCATAAATTTATAGGAAAACGGCTCGGCGTATTTTTCCAAAATTCTTCGTTCGTATGAATCAAGGTTTTGATAACCTAAAATAAAATTTTTAATAACACTCCATTCTTCACGTCCAGCAGGGATAATATCTCGAAAAGATAATATTTGATCAACTATGCCTAACGCCCTGGTCTTTGCATTTTCTGCCGCTTCATTTTTCCCAGAATCATAAAAAGAAAAAAGTCGCCCTATTTCTGGGTAAAGATTTGCCATGTAAAATAAAGAATTTTTCTCCATAAAATTACAAAAAAAACTAACTGACAAATTTAATAAGTTTGTAAATTATTTCTTCGCCTTTTTTTATAACTTCCGGGTCACTGATATTTCGAGAACGATTGCCGAGATTTGGCTTGATATTTACCATAGAATCAAATTCTAAAACACCGTTTTCATTTTCTTCAAATCTTATATTAAAGCCCCAAACATTTTCAAATTTTGAACCTGTGCTTGTAAGCATTTCAGAGTCTTCAATATGATAATCCCCGCCTAGAGCTACCCGCCCGTCCATAATATCAACCGCACCTTTTATCATTGTGCCATACCAGCTTTTTGCGAGTTCTTTCACTTCGTCCATTCCTATTTGTTTGTCTAAAATTATTATTCCCATAAACTTAATTTAACATATTTATTGACTACACGCTAGAATAATTATATTTAAAGCAACTAATTAATATACCTCTTGCTGATAACACTGCTCACAGTAGACTATATCCTTCTTTGTCGGATTGTATCCTGTTTTAAATTTGTTTTCACAATGACTGTTGCCGTGAGTATGAGAAACTGAATTTTTATATTCTTTATCTTCTGAAAATTCTCCAGTACACATGCAATTCCTATCATAAAGTTCTACACCTAAACGCATTTTTAACCTCTCCATTGTACGACAAGCGGGACACAAAGTAGGCAAAGGAACACCTATTTTTCTATAAAAATTTAATTCATTTGGAATAATCCGAAATGCTTTTGTACAATTATGATTGCATTCCCTCTTGTGGGCACATTCAAATACCTCTCCCGTGATTGAGTCATCTACCTTTATGATATCTACCGGTATATTTTCTGCTAAAATTGTAGGCGTATAATCTTTTGCATCTGGATCACGCCATCTGTAGCCTTTCGCGAGAGCTTCCTCTTTAGTTAAAGGAAAATATTCATATGCAATAGTTTCATTGTATGCCCAAGGACTCATTTCAGCAGGATAAAACTCTCCGTATTTATATACACGACCAACTTTATCCACATAAGGCATCTCATCCATATGTTTTTTTATTTTTTCAATTAAAATTTCATATTCCTCTTTTGTATATTTTTTATTTAAAATACAATACTCTTTATGGCGTAATCCCACACAGCCAAATAAATTTTGAGAGCCGTTTGAACAAGCCATTGTATATTCCATATCATGCACATTCTCTTGAGTTAGCCACGTAAATTTTACATTTTGAGCATTTGATCCAGTGGACACTGCTTCGTATACCATTTCAGCACCTGAACCCCAGCCCGAATAATCATAACAATCTTTTGGAGCTGGCATTTCTTGTAAATATTGGCAGTATCGTAGATTTTCTCCTTCACGTACGAGAAAAGAGTCATGTACATTTTTAGAGTTAGTCACATAAGAACCAGTACAATTTAAATTCTTTACGCCTTGAAAATTCTTATTAGGGAATTTCTTCCAAAAAGCGAGTGCCTCGTCTTGTGCTTTTTTAATCCCCTCTCTGGTGTGAAGATTATATTCTTTTACTTTTTTTTCATATTCTTCTTTACTACATTTTTGATTAAAAAAATAATAATTTTTATTAACTAAATCAACACAACCAAAACAACTCATGCATCCCTGGCAATCTTTACAAAACCATAAATCACTGGACTCTGCACACTGAGAAGAGTAGTGAGTCTTAAAACATCCACTGAGCCAAAAACTCTGGTAACAACCTTCCGCCTTGGAAACATGTGACACGTCCACACAGTCCCGTGAGAAATTTACACCATTTGAATACATACAATCCTCCGGACTAGTAGTATTAAAAACTAAATAACAATTTTTTGGGTCAGTGGCATTGTTAGAATAATTACTATTTACTCCACGAATAACATTATTTGATTTAAAAGGCACCTGAAGCATGAGTTCATAGAGCTGAGACAAAAACGGCCTGGACCAATCAATGTCTCTGCCATAGTCCAATGCATCCCATTTATCAGAAAGCCAAATATCTCGTTCATAAATTTTTACTGGAGAATCCGATGCATACATTGAAAAAATTTCCTCACCAGAAAAATCACATTTCCTCTTGTAAAGCACGCGTTCATTCCTAAATGTAAACCTCCTCTGCACCCTGCACATAGGACAAAATGTCGGAACTGGAACTTTCATTTTTTCGTAAAAATTAAAATCTTCCTGGTCTACAGTAAAATCTTTTTTACAATTTTGGCAATTTTTGTTTTGCATTTTTTATTTTCTCGTAGAATATTTACCTTTTACAATCCATTTGTAAGTGGTTATCTCTTTCGGGCCCATCGGGCCACGAGCGTGAAGCTTGGAAGTGGAATTCCCTATTTCAGAACCCAATCCAAAAACCGCCCCATCAGAAAAACGAGTGGAAGCATTTACATATACAACAGCAGAATCTATTTTATCCAAAAACTTTTGGCAATTTTGTTTATTTTCAGAAAGAATGGCTTCGGAATGTTTGGAAGAAAATTTACTAATGTGTTTTATAGCTTCATCCACACCGGAGACAATTTTTACAGACATTTTTTGACTCAAGAATTCCCTACCAAAGTCAGCCTCTACTGCTTTTTTCAAAAGATTATTAGGATAAACATTTTTCAAAATTTTAAAACTCTCAGCATCGGCAAAAATCTCCACTTCTTTTTCAGCTAGAAGTTTCGCAGTCATTGGCAAAAACTTTTCAGCTATTTTTTTATGCACGAGCAAAGTATCCAACGCATTGCACACGCTGGGTCTTTGAGTTTTGGCATTGAAAATTATTTTTGCTGAAGGAATTAATTTCGCACTTTCATCCACAAATGTGTGGCAAACTCCAGCGCCTGTTTCTATCATAGGCACTGTGGCATTATCACGAACGAAACTTATCAAGCGATGACTTCCACGAGGAATTATCATATCTATATAATCATTAGCTTTGATAATTTGATTTACTATTTCCCTGTCTTTCGGGTCAATAAATTGTATCGCATCAGGATTTGCACCAGCAGAAACAAATGCTTTTTTAATTAAATTATGTAAAACAATATAGCTATTTCGAGCTTCTTTTCCGCCTTTTAATACAGCTGCATTGCCAGACTTGATACAAATAGCCGAGACATCCGTCGTCACATTTGGGCGAGATTCGTAGATAATTCCAACTACGCCAAGCGGTACTCGTTTCCTGCAAATATTTAACTCACCTCTTTCTCTGCAATCAAAAAGCTCGCCTATTGGGTCAGGCAATGCAATAATGCCTTCGATTTCTTTTGCCATGCCTTCGATGCGTTCATCATTTAAGAGCAACCTATCGCGCATCGGGTTATTAATGTCAAAATTCTTTGCGTCTTTTTGATTGGCAGAAATAATTAATTTTTTATTCTTGCGTAAAAGTTGCGCCAAGTTTTTTAAAATTAAATTTCTTTTCGCACCAGAAAGAAGCCCGAGCTCTGCTGAAGCAGTTTTTGCATTCTGTAATTGTTTTAAAAGTTTTTTATCCATAATTCTATTTCAATTTACTTCTTTAAGATTACCATATAATCACGATGAATTATTTCTTTTTCTAAAATTCTCACGCCTTTCTCTAGTGATTTTTTCTGAGTAATTATAGCTTTTTTTATTTCATTTGCAGGATAATTAACTCTGCCATATGCTACCGCTTGCCCGAATTTTGAAACAACTTCCACTATCTCTCCCGCAGAAAATTCTCCCTTAGCGGAAATAAGCCCCGGTAAAAGCAAACTCTTGCCCCCACGCAAAGCCTCTATCGCACCGTCATCAATAGCCAACAGCCCTACACCTTTTGTCGCCATCATCCACCTCTTTGCTTCATTCATAGAAATTTTTTCACTAGGTACAAACCTCGTACCATAAAAATCTTTTTCCAAAGTAGATAAAATTATTCCTTTTTTTGTACCGTTACCTAAGAGTACTTCCACCCCGGAAGAAACTGCATGCTTCGCGGCGCGAACTTTCGAAAGCATTCCGCCCGTACCGAGATTTGATTTTTCTTTTGAACAAAATTTCTCGATTTCGAAATCAATATCGGAAACAACTTTTATTAATTCCGCATCTTTATTCTTGTCTGGGTTATCACTAAATAGCCCATCTTTATTGGTTATTATTATTAGCTTATCAGCAGACAAAGCTATGGCCACCATTGCAGATAAAATATCATTGTCCCCCACCGTTAAATCTTCAGTTTTTAAAACATCATTTTCATTTAGTATTGGTAAAATTTTAAATGCGAGCATTGATTCGATGACACCGGTCATGTTAGAAAAACTTTCACGATTAGTAAAATCATCGCGAAGTAAAAGCATTTGCCCGACAGAAAAACCATGTTCTTCGGCTTCACGCATATAACTATTAAATATCATAGGCTGACCGACTGATGCCCAAATTTTTTTCCTGAATGGAGGACCGAGCTCTGGAATTTTATGCATTCCGTATCCAGCAGCACCAGAACTAACCAAAATAACTTCATGTCCCATTTTCATTAGTTCAGCTATCTCACTCGTTATCTGTTTAATACGAGAAAGATCGAGACCTTTCTCGTTAAATATTGCATATGTTCCTATTTTTATTACTAATCGCATAAATTTATTTTGATAATTCTTTCGCACGTTTATATGCTTTTTCTAAAGCACCGGAAATTTTATTTTTAAAAGATTTATCCATTAATATTTTTAATCCTGCTTCTGTCGTGCCTCCTTTTGAAGTCACTTGTTCGCGCAAAGTTTTTACATCTGTATTTTTTTCTTGCAATAAAGTATTTGTAGCTTTCAAAACTTGCTTAGCAAAAATGGTCGCGTCTTTTTTAGAAAAACCGAGCTTTACTGCACCCTCGATGTAACTTTCAATAAATGAAAACATAAAACCCGGACCACTGCCGTTTACTGCTGTAGCCTTGTCCACCATATCTTCATTTTTCACATAAACATTTTTCCCTAATAGTGAAAAAAGTTCCTCGGCAAAAGTTTTATCTATTTTTGTTAAATTTTTTGTCCCAGTCCAGACGGTCATTGATTCTAAAATCCGCGCGCCCAAGTTCGGCATTGAGCGGATAACCCTCTCAACTCCCAATTCTTTTTTGATACTCGCCAAAGTTATACCTACCATCACAGAAATACATAAAGCATTCTTCGGCACGAACCCTTTTATTTCTTTTGCCAATTCTAAAAATGACTGAGGCTTTACAGCTAAAATAATCACGTCCGCATTTTGAATTTTTGTTTTATTGTCATTTCTTCCAATAACACCAACCTTCCAATTATTTTTTGCACTCAAAATAGCTGAAGCGATACATTCGCCCATCACTCCACCGCCTATTATCACTATATTTTTCTGTGTTTCCATAAAAGCCCTTTAAATATAACACAAAAAGCTAAAAAGCGCCAATTGGCGCTTTTTAGGGATATTATTATTGAGAGAATTCTGAAAGTACTTCTTGTAGTTCTTTTTGGCAAAGTTTTTTATTCTTTGCATTTGCCCAAACACCTTTAATTCCGAGAATAGAAGCAAAACAAGTGCCGTCTGCTAATGTCTTGTATTTAGCTTTATTTAATTGTTTCAATACAAAATCAGTTATCATTCCAACATTATATCACACAAGCAAAAAACCACCAAATAAAAACTAAAAACACGCAAAGAACTTAATTTTCTGCGATCGCTCTGTTTTAAGTAATTTTCTTTCTAAAGGACTATCCTTGAAAGTTTCTATCTAACTAAATGGTTTGAATTTATCTTCTAAATCATTATACCTAAGCACTTTATTAGTATCGAGATCTAATTTACTAAAAATTTTCCCTATTGAGTCGTGTAAAAGTTTATCATTAGGGTAGTGGTAAAGTTCTATAATTTTTTCAACAATTGACTTATAAGTTATTTTTTTATCTCCTGATGCAAGCATTCTGTATGCTATTACAACGTGATCTTGAAATAGTTTATTACCATTAACTTGTGAAGTTCCTATTTGTATTGGGGCAAGGTTAAGGTTAAATGGATCAAATGATAAATCATTTGATTTTTCTAGTGGTTTTGAATTATTACTCATGCCCAATTGTTCACTCATCTTTCAATTATATTATTTTATATAATCTTTTGCAATAGGCAATAAATAAAATATAGTTAACTAAAAAGCGCCAATCGGCGCTTTTTATGGATGTTATTGAGATTTTCGAGACTTGCCTGTCTTTCGGCGAGAGACGATGAATACGTTTGAATATTTCTTTGGAGTTCTGGTCTTGCGTCCTCCGGTAACTTTACCCCACATTGTTTTTGGTCGCTTTGTTCCGCGTCCTTGTCGGCCTTCACCTCCTCCGTATGGGTGATCCACAGGGTTCATAGCAGTACCACGAACTGTCGGACGAATACCTTTCCATCGAGAACGTCCCGCTTTACCGTAATTTTCCAAATGATGTTCTTCGTTTGAAACTGTACCTACGCATGCCCAACAATTCTCAGAAACTTTGCGAACTTCAGTAGAAGGCATTTTCAAGTTTGTATAACCGTCAGCATTTGCCACAACTTGCGCGAAGATTCCCGCTGAACGGCCTATCTTTGCTCCACCGCGAGGCTTTATCTCAACATTGTAAACAAAAGTACCGACAGGAATATTTTTCAAAGGTAATCTGTTTGCTGTGGAAACTTCTGCTTTTTCGGAAACTAGAAATTTGTCTCCAGGTCTTACTGACTTAGGAAGAACTACATATCTCTTTTCACCATCAGCATAAACAGCGAGTCCGATGAATGCGGAACGGTTTGGATCGTATTCTACGGATGTTATCTTCGCAGGAATATCTTTTTTATCGTATAAGAAATCAACATCGCGATACAAACGCTTGTGTCCTGCACCTTTGTGGCGAGTGGTAATGCGTCCTTGGCTATTGCGTCCGACTGATCGGCGGAAACCGTGCGTCAAAGATTTCGTAGGTTCTGTTTTTGTCAGAACACCACGATAAGTGACGTTGGTCATTTGTCTTCTTGATTTACTTGTAGGTTTGTATGTTTTCATCTTATTTTAATTTAAATTACTTCTATCTTATCCCCTTTTTTCAAATAAACGAAAGCTTTCTTGCCTCCCGCTTTTACTCCTTTTTTACCGCGTACTGTTATCTTCTTTCCGGCAAATGAAATCGTATTTACTTTGACAGGCTTTACTTTGTAAAGTTCAAAAATTGCCTTTTTGATTTCACTTTTTGTGGTACTCTTTGCAACATTGAAACTGTAAATATTCGCTTCTGCTAACATAGAAGACTTCTCGGTAACTCTCGGCTTATTTATTATTTTCATTGAAATTATTTTTGACATAAAAATTTAAAAATTAACCGCGGGCCTCCAAAAACTTTACGGATTCTTCCGGATTCTCGATTAAAAGATATTGATAATTCAAAACGTCTAACGGGTTTATATTTTTAAGAAAAGCTATTTCGAGCTGAGGCAAATTGCGGTAACTTTTTTCAGTCTTTTCACTGCGTCCTCCCAATGCCACCAAAACTCTAGGCTTCTTTGAATTTGCCAATGGCTTTGCGCCTGTTGCTTTTGATAAATTCTTCATTGTTTCCAAAGCTGTTTTTGTCTTAATGTCAGATGGTGCCAGAGTATCAACAAAAATAATTTCGCCGTCTTTGAATTTCTTGGAAAGCACTGAGAACAATGCTTGCGCGCGCATACTGCGAGTGATTTTTCTCTTGTAATTTTTCTCAGCCAAAGGACCGTGTGTGACACCTCCACCCACCCAGATAGGTGAACGAGAAGATCCGTGACGAGCGCGTCCTGTACCTTTTTGTTTCCAAGGCTTCTTGCCTCCTCCACGAACTTCACCGCGTCCTTTTGTGTCAGCTGTGCCAGCGCGCTTGTTTGAACGCATTCCTTCTACAACTTGGTGCACCAAGTCAGCGCGCCATTTTGCGGAAAAAACTTTTGCCGGAAGAGTTATCTTCCCTGCTTCTACCCCTTTCTGATTGTATATTTTTGCTTCCATATTATTATCTTGAAACTATTTCAATTAAAGTACCTCTCTTTCCTGGTAATGCGCCTTTGATAAGCATAACGTTATTTTCTTGATCAACGTAAACAACTTTCAAATTCTTGTAAGTAATTCTATCGGAACCCATTCTACCAGCCATACGCATGCCTTTTGGCACGTGTGTACGAAGACCTCCTCCGATACTTCCCGGCTCTCTTTCAGAGTGCTTTTGACCGTGTGTACGAGGACCTCCCCCGAAACCGTGTCTTTTGACAACACCTTGAAAACCTTTACCTTTTGAAACACCGGAAACTTGTAATTTATCACCCGGAGCAAAAGCGGAAACATCAATAACATCGCCTTCTTTTGCATCATTAGTATCAGTAGGTTTTAATCTGAATTCTTTCAAAGTTCTGTAAAGTCCACCTTTCATTTGAGCCTTCTCACCCTTTTGAGCTTTTGCAATTCTGCTGTCTTTTTGAGTTCCAAAGCCTACCTGCACTGCATTGTATCCGTCCTTAGACGCCTCAAAAACACGAGTCACAATCACAGGGCCAGCTGAAATAATAGTCACAGGAATAACTGTGCCGTCTTCAGAGAAATACTCCGTCATATTTTCTTTTGTTCCAAGAATGAATTTCATATATTTTTTATAGCATCTTTACGTCAATATCAACACCGGAAGGTAAAGATAAATTGGTAAGCGCCTCGATTGTCTTTGCTCCGGGATTCAAAATGTCGATAACTCTTTTGTGTATTCGCATTTCGAATTGTTCTCGCGCATTTTTGTAAATAAAAGAAGCGCGGTTCACCGTGTATTTTTTTATCTCAGTCGGAAGAGGTACTGGTCCTACAATCTTTGCATCATAACGCATAGCCGTGTCGATGATTTGCTTTACCGACGCATCCAAGATCTTGCTCTCGTAAGCACGAACTCTGATGCGAAGAACAACTGCTCCCTCATCGCCAGTCTTTTCTTTTTTAGAAGAAGACTTTGCCTTTGCTGTTTTCACTTTTTTTATTTTTGTTTCTTCTGTTGTCATAAATTTGTCCCGATGTCGGACATATGTCCGACATCGGGCCTAACCGAACTAAGCAATAATCTTTGTGACGACTCCGGCACCGACAGTCTTGCCTCCTTCACGGATAGCGAATCTCTGTGATTCCTCAAGTGCTACTGGAGTAACCAATTTAACTGTAAATGTAACTGTGTCTCCCGGCATAACCATTTCTTTTCCTTCTGCTAATGTAACTTCACCAGTCACGTCAGTAGTTCGGATATAGAATTGAGGCTTGTAACCTTTGAAGAAAGGAGTGTGTCTTCCACCTTCTTCTTTTTTCAAAATGTAAACTTCACAAGTAAAGTTATCGTGTGGAGTAGTAGTGCCTGGCTTGCAAAGAACTTGTCCACGAGTGATGTCTTCTTTCTTAAGACCTCGGAGAAGGATACCAGCATTGTCGCCAGCCATACCTTCTTGCAAATTCTTATTAAACATTTCAATACCTGTAACTGTAGACTTTTGAGTAGCTTTAATACCGACTATTTCGATATCTTCACCAACTTTCACGATACCTCTTTCAATCTTTCCTGTTACAACTGTTCCACGTCCTTCGATAGAGAAGATGTCTTCTACTGGCATAAGGAATGGCTTTGCTGTATCTCGTTCAGGAACTGGGATGTAAGTATCAAGCGCGTTTGTAAGGTCAAGAATTTTCTTTGCCCATTCATCGTTTACATCTGTAGCTTCTAGGCCTTTCAATGCAGAACCACGGATGACAGGAGCATTTGCGCCATCGAAACCTTGCTTTGTAAGTAATTCACGGATTTCTTCTTCAACCATGTCGATCATGTCTTTGTCATCAACCATATCGCACTTGTTTAAGAAAACAATGATTCTTGGAACACCAACTTGTTTTGCAAGCAAAACGTGTTCACGAGTTTGTGGCATAGCACCGTCAGTAGCAGCAACAACAAGAATAGCACCGTCCATTTGAGCGGCACCTGTGATCATGTTCTTGATGTAGTCGGCGTGTCCAGGAGCATCGATGTGCGCGTAGTGGCGAGCATCAGTAGCGTACTCGTTGTGGGAGATGTTAATAGTGATTCCACGAGCTTTTTCTTCAGGAGCGTTGTCGATCTGATCAACACCTCTCAAGCGAACAGTCTTACCAGCGAGGTTAAGAACGTTCAAAATAGCTGCTGTTAATGTAGTCTTTCCATGGTCAACGTGACCGATGGTGCCGACGTTTACGTGCGGCTTGTCTCTCTTAAATTCTTCTGCCATATATTTATTATTTAATGGCTAAAACTCAGCATACGAGAACCAGTTGCTAAGGCCTAGTCACTAACTTAATTAAACTAATAATTTTTAAAAAAACCAATATAAAAACTGCCAAAAGTGCAGTTAGGTCATATACTAGCAAATTAAAAAATAATGTCAAATTCTATCTTTTTAAATAAGCATTCAATCCTTTAACCAAGATTTCCATTGCACGTTTTAATTTGTCTGATTCGAGGACATAGGCGATGCGGATTTCGTTCTTACCTAGCCCAGGTGTGATATAAAAATCAGGCATTGGGGAGATCATCACCGTTTCGTTGTTGTCAGAAAAATCTCTTATCAAAAACTTTACGAATTCTTCTGCAGAGTCTACAGGCAAACCGGCATAAATATAAAATGCTCCGAAAGGCCTGTTCACCACTACGCCGGGAACATTCGCCAAAGATTGATAAACTACTTCGCATCTTTTTTCATATTCTACTTTTACCGGGTCGGTGTATTTTTTAGAATTCTCAAGAAGCGGAATGAGCCCGTATTGTTCGAGTGTTCCGACTGAAAGGCGTGCCTGCGCAAATTTCAAAACAGCATTCATAACCTCTTTATTATAAGAAGCCACACAGCCGACGCGTGCGCCGGGCATTGAAAATCTTTTGGAAACACTATCCACCAAAATAATATTTTCACTGTATTCTTTTTGAGTTAATAAACAAGACGGCTCGCCTTTGAAACGTATCTCGCGATAAGTCTCATCCGCAATTACAAAAATATTATTCTTTTTCGCAATATTTAAAATTTTGGAAAGTTCTTCGTCGGTCCAAAGCTTGCCGGTAGGGTTGTCAGGGTTGATGATGACTATCGCGCGAGTTTTCGGGGTTATTTTATTTTGTATTTCTTCCTCTGTTGGTAAAACAAAATTCTCAGAAGTTTTTAAGGTAATAGGCACGAGGTTAATGCCTAGCATCACTGCAAAAGATTTATAGCTCACATATAAAGGTTCGAAAACTAAAACATCATCACCGACATCGGCAGCCGCCATTAACGCAAGCAGTATCGCTTCAGCACAACCGACAGTTGGAATCATTTCTGATTTTTCTAGCTCCACGCCGAATTGTTTGTAGTATTTCTGCCAAGCAGTCATATGCTCGGAAATCCCCGGGCTCGGCGCATAAGGCAAATTCTTGCTTTTATAATTCTTAATCTCATTAAAAAACTCCGCCGGTGTATCTAGATCCGGATCCCCTGTATTTAATTTATAGACTTTTATCCCCCTATTCTCCGCATCCTGCACGAAGGGCAAGAACTTGCGAAGTGGCGAAGCTATGACGTTAACTCCCCTGTTTGATACTTTTGGTGTTTGCATTTTGACATTATAGCAAGACTAATAAACTTTGCAAAACTTAAATTTCTGCGATCACTCTATTTTAAGTAAACCAAAAATTGCCGGACGTTGGACGTCCGGCAAAAATCAATAGAAATTAATCTGCCGAAGTTTCATATTTAGGAGTAGAAAGATCAATTCTTAAGCGACAATCTTCACCCACATGTCCTTCAAAAAAAACATCTTTTATTTCTGCTATTTTCTCTAAAAGTTTTAGCTCTTCCATTGTTAGCTGATTCATAAATCTATTATAAAGAAATTTACAATCATAATTAGAAAGATTAAAACTATTAAAAGCTTGATTATAATGTTCTCTTTCGTACTGCCTAGCTTCAGGGGTTTTTAATTTAAAATTATCAACAAAATTTTTATTTCCCCCACTATCATTAAAAAAACGATTGTAGGCGGCACTCCATCTATTCCCTAATATTTTAGCTTCCTCACCTCCGTATTTAAGTAATTTACTGAGTGATTCGGATTTTTCCCCGGATTTTTCCCAACCATATTTTTCAGTAAGTTCAGATATAACATTTTCTCTTTCTTCTCTATCTTTTAGCTCCAGCGATGCTTCGCCCATAAGGTTTTCATTGGCTTCATTTTGAATTTTGCCAAGTTCAGATTGAGCACTAAGCGCCTCGTCCCCACCAGCTCTTATTTTTGCCTGTACTTTTTCTGTTCTTTCATTTAAATCCGCATGATATCCTTTCTCCATTCCTTTACCCATATATTTTATGTTAATTAAACTATTTCTAAACCGACATCTATATAATACCCCCCCCCCTCAGGCATTTGGCAAGCAAAGTTATCCACAGACGAAAACCCCAATTAATGTCAAGATTAACGCAATACTAATAAACTTTGCAAAATATTGCTAAAAAATACTTTTTTATATATAATTTAGAGTATGAATTATTCAACATTAAAAACAAATAATTATATAAATTTGGACGACAAGCCAATGGTTTTATTGCCTTTATATATATATGAAAAGATAACAAAAATGTTAAGTAAAATAAACTCTAAAAATTTATTGTTAGATATTGAAAAAACAAAAGTTGTTAAAAAAATAAATTTTTCGACTCTTTCCAGTGAATCTAGTTTATCTAAAGACTGGTTGCGACCGGAAGAAGAAAAAACATGGCAGAATTTATAAAAGGAGACGTCGTAGTTGTTCCCTTTCCTTTTTCTGACTTATCTCAAATAAAAAAGAGGCCGGCTTTTGTTGTGAATAAAATTACAGGAGACGATATAATTCTTTGCCAAATAACAAGTCAAACAATAAAAGACAAATACTCTATTATGCTTAAAAAAGAGGATTTTTCTGACGGCAATCTTTCAATCAACAGCAACATCAGACCAAATAGAATTTTTACAACTGACAAAAGTCTTATTCTTTATAAAGTAGGAAGTGTAAAAGATAGTAAGATTGAGGAAGTAATTGAAAAAATTATTGAAATAATTAAAAATTAAAAAACTTAAATTTCTGCGATAGCTCTATTTTAAGTTTTTAAGAAATTTTAATCGGCACTATCATACTCTAGGTTTTGTAAAACGACTTTCATATGTTCTTCTCCTTTTTTCTTCTTTTAGTTTCTTTGTCAGAAGATCCTTCTGTGATATTAATTTTTTTTGATCAATTTCCGCTGGTATTATTTCTTGATCTTTATCAAATACACTATTTGCCATAAATAACATTTCTGGCTGCTCTCTTTTTTTAGTAAAATTAGCTTCTAATAACAATCCTTCTAGTTCTTTACTAATCCAATTTTTAAATACATTATTTAAGGGTTCATTATCTTTTCGTATAGAATTTAATAAGTTTTCAAAATCTTTTGAGTTTGCACTTTCGAAGTTCGTGTCTTCATTTTTTGGATCTACAGACTTTTGAAGTCTTATTAGTGCTTTTAACTGCTCTTCCATGGGCTTGTTCATTTTTGATAAAGCCCAGAATTCCTGTTTTTCCTTTCTATATTGACCAGTTAATTGCTCTTTCACTAAATTTACCATTGTTTCCATAATATACTAATAATACAATTATTTCTTTTTTAGAGCAATGTTGTGGATTAAATTTTATGCTATACTAGGGGCAATTATTAATTATTTTTTATTATTTAAATGAAAACAGCAACAAGTGCGCGAAATAAAGCTTTTATTTTATGGTTTGATGAGATAGGTAAAAATGATGTGGGTATCGTGGGAGGTAAAAATGCAAACTTGGGTGAAATGTATCAGAATTTGACCAAGGCTGGCAAAGAAATAAATCAGAATATTAAGGGCGAAGAAAAAACTGAGACTATACAGGTCCCTTACGGTTTCGCTGTCACAGCAGAAAGCTACCGATACTTTATTGAACAAAATAATCTCGACCAAAAAATAAAAGACATACTGAAAGGCCTCGACACAAAAAATATAAAAAATCTTGAAAAATGTGGACACCTCGTTCGTGAATCAATCCTCAAAGCAAAATTCCCAAAAAATCTTGAAGACGAAATATGTGGAGCTTATAGAAAACTCGCAAAACATCAAAAAATAAATCCTCGAGATTTGGATGTTGCAGTGCGTTCATCAGCGACAGCCGAAGATTTGCCGGACGCATCTTTTGCCGGACAACAAGAATCATACCTGAATGTCCGCGGAGAAAAAGAAGTTTTGGAAAATATTAAAAAAGCATTCTCTTCCCTTTTCACCAACCGCGCTATTTCTTATAGGCACCACACCGGCTATGACCATTTCAATGTTTTGCTTTCTGTCGCTGTGCAGAGAATGGCGCGCAGTGACCGCGGAGCGAGCGGAGTATTGTTTACTCTCGACACAGAAAGCGGTTTCAAAGATGTGATTTTAATAAATGCTTCTTGGGGGCTCGGTGAATATGTCGTGAAAGGAATAGTCACTCCGGACGAATATGTAGTCTTCAAGCCGGCATTGGAAAAAGGTTTTAATTCTATAATCGGAAAAAAACTCGGCAGTAAAGAAAAAAAATTAGTCTACAATACAAAAGGAAAAGAAGTGACAAAAGAAATGCCCGTATCAAATGCGGACCGAGCAAGATTTGTTTTAAATGACACGCAGATATTACAACTCGCTCGCTGGGGCGCGATGATTGAGAAACATTATAAACGCCCGATGGACATAGAATGGGCTTATGACACGCAAACAAAACAGCTTTTCATAGTACAAGCTCGCCCGGAAACAGTAGAGTCCGGCAAGAGCGGAGCGGTTTTGGAAGAATATAAACTATTGGAAAAAGGCACGTTGCTCGCACAGGGTGCAGCCGTCGGCGCGAAAATAGGTCAAGGCAAAGTGCATTTTATTAAAGATGCTACACAGTTATCAAGCTTTAAAAAAGGCGAAGTCCTAGTAACAGAAATCACTGACCCAGACTGGGAACCAATAATGAAAATAGCTTCTGCTATAGTCACCGATGCCGGAGGACGAACTAGCCACGCGGCAATAGTCTCCCGCGAGCTCGGTATACCAGCAGTCGTCGGCACAGGCAATGCGACAAAAGTATTAAAAAACGGACAAGCCGTCACGGTCTCCTGCGCTGAGGGCGAAGTCGGTAAAATATTTAACGGTTTATTAAAATTCAAAAATACAAAACACGATTTGAAAAATTTTGTGCCTCCGCAAACTCCGGTGAAAATGATCGTAGCTGATCCACAGCTCGCACTCGCGCATTGCTCTATTCCAAACAAAGGCGTAGGGCTCGCTCGCGAAGAATTTATTATTTCTAACTTTATTAAAATCCACCCGAATGCGTTGATTGATTACAACAAACTAACCGACAAAAAACTAAAAGCAAAAATAGACGAGCTCACCAAAGGCTACGATGATAAAGTAAAATTCTACGTGGAAAAATTAAAATTCGGCATCGCTACTATTGCCGCCGCATTTTATCCTTATGAAGTCGTGCTTCGCTTTTCTGATTTCAAAAGTAATGAATACCGCAATCTTATCGGTGGAAATTTGTATGAACCACTCGAAGAAAACCCGATGCTCGGATGGCGCGGAGCTTCACGATATTACGACCCAAATTTTACCAAAGCGTTTTCTTTGGAATGTGAAGCTGTAAAACAAGTTCGTGAAGAACTCGGACTTTGGAATTTGAAAGTGATGGTTCCCTTCTGCCGAACTCCGGAAGAAGGAAAAAAGGTAGTGGCACTCATGGAAAAATACGGACTGAAAAGAAAATCTGCGAAAGAAAATAAAATTGAAACTGTCATCGTGAACCGCGCAAATTGCGCTCCGGAAAAAGTGCAAATAAAATCCGGACTTGAAATATATGTGATGGCGGAAATCCCCGCGAATGTTTTGCAGGCTGATGAATTCGCAGATATTTTTGATGCTTTCTCAATAGGCTCAAATGACCTGACACAATTAACTTTGGGACTCGACCGCGACTCAAAACTCATCGCGCATATCGGCAGTGAGAGAAATACATCCGTCCGAAAACTCATAAAAGAATTGATAAAAGTCGCTCATCAAAAAGGCAAAAAAGTCGGCATCTGCGGACAAGGCCCTTCCGACTTCCCCGACTTTGCCGAGTTCCTAGTCCGCGAAGGCATAGACTCCATCTCTATTAACCCTGACACAGTCCTAAAAGCTTCACTCAATATTATAGAAGTTGAAAAAAGTTTAGGGAGAAAATAAAACATTAAAAAATTTAAAATGCAAATTTGTAAACTTATCAAGGGTAAAAGAAAGAAGAACTGTCAGCATTCCACTTGTGACCACCGTTGAACTCGTGGACACGCACAAACTGACCATAGTCGTACACGAACGCACGGCAACGCCTACCTTCATTGTTGTTATACCAAACAGTTCCGTTCTTTTTATTTTCTAAAAGCCAAGCAACAAGACCTCGTGCTTCGTCCTCAGTATAAAATTTTGACTCATAACCCTTTATAGTTTCTGCTTCAGTCATTCCTGCTTTATAAAGTACCTCCCGAAAAGAAGGAACATAAAGTTTATCTGGAAGATTCACTAAAAAAGAATTGTACTTGGACACGTAAAAGTTACCCATCTTGTTTATGTTTTCGAGAATTTCTTTACTGATAAATTTTCCTTCTGGATTCTCTATTTGTCCGCCTCCTAATATATATTCTGGTTGTTGTTCGTCCTCATCTACTCTATGTAAGGCACCGAGTGGAACCATATTTTCTCTAAATCCCATGTAATTCTAAAAATTAAATTATTTCTAAGCGACATACTCTATAGTACTCTCTATGGATAAATCAAGCAAGCTAAAGTTGCCCCAAATTAGCTCTTAAAACAACAAAACCCTTATTCTGTAAGGGTTTTAGATTTTTTTTATAAATTAAAGAATCTATAATACTTTTACTTGCATAAGTCTTCCGCTATGCTATACTGTGTATACAAATTGCCGTTAGGCACCCGAGGACCCCGAAAGGGGTCCGTTTTCGTTCCCTTTAATTAAAAGTATTAATTTTTCTTCAACCTCTTTAAAGACATTATCATTTATGTGCGCTAACCGACGAATCATTCTTTTTGAGCTAAGTAAACGTAACTGAGAAAGTATCACGTAGGAAATTTTTTCTTCAAAAATTCCTTCTTCATTCGGTATTTTTAATTTAAGTCTAAAGTGAAATTTATTATTTTCCACATGTCGGACATGTGTGGAATATCTATTTCCTAGCTGCAATAATAGTCTCAGCCACATTGTTTGGCACGATGTCGTAGCGCAAGAATTCCATAGTGAATGATGCACGGCCTTCGGTCATAGAGCGAAGTCCTGTCATATATCCGAACATTTCAGAAAGAGGAACGACAGCTTTGATGACTTTGTTCATTCCGCGCTCTTCCATACCTTCGATAAGTCCTCGTTTTGAAGAAAGGTTTCCAGTAACATCTCCCATGAATTTATCCGGAGTAACGACTTCTACGCGCATCATTGGCTCGAGGATAACAGGGTTCGCTCTCTTACAAGCATCCTGCACCGCCATAGAGGCTGCGATTTTGAAAGCCATTTCGTTGGAGTCAACTTCGTGATAACTTCCATCCCAAAGCTCAACGGAAACATTGACCATTTTGAACCCTGCAAGAATACCGCGGTCGAGACCTTCTTTAAATCCTTTTTCACAAGGAGCGATGTATTCTTGAGGGATGACACCTCCTTTGATGGAGTTGATAAATTCAAAGTCATTATAGTGTTTGACATTTTTCGGCAAGTCAGCGATTTCTTCTTTATTAAGATCAGCCATTCTTTTAACTTTAATTTTAACGTGACCGTAGTTACCACGTCCTCCGGATTGCTTGATGTATTTTCCTTCTGCATCCGATGTGCCATTGATAGTTTCTCGGTATGCTACTTGAGGTTTACCGACATTTGCTTCCACAGTGAACTCTCTCTTCATACGATCAACGATAATTTCCAAATGCAATTCTCCCATTCCGGCGATGATAGTCTCCCCTGTTTCTTGGTCAGTCGTCACTTTAAATGTCGGGTCTTCTTGCGCAAGACGATTCAAAGCCATACCCATTTTTTCTTGGTCAGCTTTTGTTTTTGGTTCGATACGCAAAGAGATAACAGGCTCAGGGAAAACAATTCTGTTTAATTCTACAGGACTTGCTTCATCACAAAGAGTATCGGAAGTGATAGTGTCTTTCAATCCCACAGCGGCGGCTATTTCTCCGGCGTAAACTTTTTTCACTTCTTCACGGTCGTTCGCGTGCATTCGTAGGATACGTCCGATGCGTTCTTTATTTCGTGTACGAGGGTTGTAAACATAACTTCCCGCTGTCAGCGTACCGGAATAAACACGGAAGAAAATAATTTGTCCTACGAATGGGTCAGTAGCGACTTTGAAAGCAAGCGCGGAGAAAGGCTCAGTGTCAGATGCATTACGAACTATCGGTTCATCATTGTCAGGGTTAATTCCAGGAATAGGAGGAATGTCAGTCGGCGCAGGCAAATAGTCAACAACAGCATCGAGTACGAGCTGAACTCCTTTATTTTTCAAAGCAGAACCCGCAAAAACTGGGAAAATTTCATTCGCGATAACAGCTTTGCGAAGAGTCTTTTTTAAGGTCGCAGTATCAGGAATTTTTCCATCCAAATATTCCGTCATTAATTTGTCATCAGTCTCAACTATTTTTTCGATAAGTTCATTGTGGAAAGCTTCCGCTTCGGATCGGTAATCTTCTGGAATTTCCTTTTCGATAACTTTGTTTCCCATCTCACCTTCGAAATAAAATGCTTTCATGTTCAAAAGATCGATGACACCTTCGTGTTTTTCCTCAAGGCCGATAGGGATTTGCATTCGTACCGCTTTTTTTGTAAGGCGGTCTAAAATAGTTTTGAATGAATGTTCAAAAGAAGCTCCCGTGCGGTCCAATTTATTCACAAAACAAATACGAGGAACATTGGCCTCGTCAGCGTAGCGCCAGTTTGTTTCGGATTGAGGTTCCACTCCGGCAACTCCATCGAATACGACGACAGCACCGTCGAGCACGCGAAGAGAACGCTTCACTTCCACAGTAAAGTCGATGTGCCCCGGTGTATCAATAATATTAAAACGGCACTTTTTATTTTTGTCAGTCAAAGCGTAAGTCGGCGTCCAGAAACAAGTGACAGCCGCAGATGTGATAGTGATACCTCTTTCTCTTTCTTGTTCCATCCAGTCTGTAGTGGTTTCTCCATTGTGCACTTCCCCGATTTTGTGGGACACACCGGTATAATAAAGCACACGCTCTGTAGTCGTCGTTTTACCCGCATCAATGTGCGCGATAATTCCAAAATTTCTAACTTTTTCTAAAGGATAAT